>NZ_JBSFVM010000013.1:0-180750 GCF_053592315.1 Streptomyces sp. NPDC002754 | reverse complement strand
CGGACGTTGTCCACGGAGTCGACCTTCTCCAGGAGCTCCCAGCCCTCGGCGTAGGCCTGCATCATGGCGTACTCGATGCCGTTGTGGACCATCTTCGCGAAGTGGCCCGCGCCGACCCTGCCCGCGTGCACGGAGCCGAAGTCGCCCTCGGGCTTCAGGGCGTCGAAGACCGGCTGAACCTTCGCCACGTTGTCGGGGGCGCCGCCATACATCAGCGCGTAGCCGTTCTCCAGGCCCCAGACGCCGCCTGAGACACCGCAGTCGACGAAGCCGATGCCCTTGGCCGCGAGCTCCTCGGCATGCTTCTCGTCGTCCGTCCAGCGCGAATTGCCGCCGTCGACGACGACATCGCCGGGCTCGAGCAGCCGGCCGAGCTCGTCGACCGTGGACTGGGTCGCGGCACCGGCCGGGACCATCACCCACACCACGCGCGGGCCCTTGAGCTTGCCCACAAGCTCCTCGAGGCTGTGGACGTCCGCGAGGTCCGGGTTGCGGTCGTAGCCGAAGACGGTGTGGCCCGCGCGGCGGATGCGCTCGCGCATGTTGCCGCCCATCTTGCCGAGGCCGACGAGACCGAGCTCCATCAGTGGTTCCTTACGTTGCGACGAGGCGTGAGGTGGTGCGGGGGCGGTACGAGAGCACCCGCGCGTGGCGTCTCGTACCTGCCGACCGAGCCTAAACCCGGACGCTCCCGCACACCTGTGGGCATAGCCGCTCAAGCGAACCCGAGCGGCCTGCCCCTCAAGCTCCTCAGCCCGAGAGCCGCACCGGCATGATCAGGTACTTGTACGCGTCGTCCGCCTCGGCGTCCACAGCCGGCCTGCCGGAGAGCAGCGCGGGCTTGGTGGACGTCGTGAACGACAGCTGGGCGACCGGGGAGTCGATCGCGCTCAGGCCGTCGAGCAGGAACGTCGGGTTGAAGGCGATCGAGATGTCATCGCCGTCCAGGTTGGCGTCCACCCTCTCCACAGCCTGTGCGTCGTCGCTGGAGCCGGCCTCCAGGATGAGCACACCCTGCTCGAAGCTGAGCCGCACCGGAGTGTTGCGCTCGGCGACGAGGGCCACACGCTTGACGGCCTCCACGAAGGGGGCGGTCTCGATGACGGCCACGGAGTTGAACTCCGTCGGGAACAGCGTGCGGTACTTCGGCAGGTCGCCCTCGAGGAGGCGGGTGGTGGTGCGGCGGCCCGCGCCCTCGAAGCCGATGAGGCCCTCGCCCGCGCCGGAACCGGCAAGCGCCAGCGTGACCGTGTCACCGCTCGTGAGCGCCTTGGCGGTGTCCAGGAGCGTCTTGGCGGGCACCAGGGCGACCGCGGAGGCCTCCGGGTCCTCCGGCTTCCACAGGAACTCGCGGACGGCGAAGCGGTAGCGGTCGGTGGACGCCAGCGTCACCGTGTCGCCCTCGATCTCGATGCGCACACCGGTGAGGACGGGCAGCGTGTCGTCACGGCCAGCCGCGATGGCCACCTGGGAAGCGGCAGCGGCGAAGACCTCACCCGGGACGGTGCCCGTGGCGGTCGGCATCTGCGGCAGCGCCGGGTACTCCTCCACAGGAAGCGTGTGGAGTGTGAATCGCGAGGAGCCGCAGACCACGGTCGCTCGTACACCGTCTGTGGAGATCTCCACCGGACGGTTGGGCAGAGCGCGGCAGATGTCGGCGAGCAGGCGACCGGAGACGAGCACCGTGCCCTCCTCGTCGATCTCCGCGTCCACCGAGACGCGTGCCGAGACCTCGTAGTCGAAGCTCGACAGGCTGAGTGCGCCCTCCTCGGCCTTCAGCAGAAGGCCGGCGAGGACGGGCGCAGGCGGTCGTGCCGGAAGGCTGCGCGCCGCCCAGGCCACCGCCTCCGCGAGTACGTCGCGTTCCACCCGGATCTTCACTTAAGCCGCCTCCTGCAGTTGCTGGCTGCTCTCGCCCTGCTTGGTCTTCGGTCTGCCGTCTGCATCGGCAGACGTGGTGTCGCTCGGCCCACTGCTGGGGAGAACACCGGGGACCAGTCTGACGCACGGCACTGACAGTCGTTGCCTGCCTCGGTCAAGTCGTGCCGAGCGGCGGTCGAGGCGGCGAGAGCGAGTTGTGCACAGCCCCCGCTTCGAAACGGATTCCCAGCTCTTACTAGTTGGACGTAGTAGTAGGGGCTGTGGAAAGCGTGGATAACCTCGAAAGCGCAGGTCAGAGGCGGTTTTTTGTCCACCGTGCCTGTGGGCCGAGACGGTGGACAACCGGCCATATCTGTGGACGGCGAAAAGTTCTGCACACTCGATGCACAGGCTGGGGTGACTTCTCCCCAGCGCCGTCCCCAGCTTTACCCGGGTTCTCCCCAGCCCAACCGACCACCTTGGTGTGACGCCTTTCACTCGCGGAGGTGAGATGGCGCGTCGCGTTGCCGAACAGTGGACAGCCGTGTGGAGAAGCTATTGATCACTGTGCACAACAGACGCGAGCCTGTGGGTTGCCGGTGGACAACATGATGCACAGCCTGTGGAGAAAAAATCTGTCCACAGGCTGTGGAGATAGTTTTTCCACGAATCCACAGCCTTCTGACCTGGCCTGATGCCCAGTCACCGGGTCGCGCTGTGGATACGATCTGGACAACTTCCCAGTCCCCAGGGTGTGGATCGAAAAAACCCGCCAGATCTGTGGAGAACACCCGTAACGCGGCTGGGAATCGAACACCGGCCGGGCGTGCTGTGCCCTTGGACCGGTGCCCGACACGACGGCGGCCCCCGCCGAGAGCACGAAAAGGGCGCTCCGGGAGTCGTTCCCGAAGCGCCCTGTGGGTCGTAACCGGTCTGCTGTCAGCCGTTCTTGATGCGGTTGGTGAGCTCGGTGACCTGGTTGTAGATGGAGCGCCGCTCGGCCATCAGCGCACGGATCTTGCGGTCCGCGTGCATCACCGTCGTGTGGTCGCGGCCGCCGAACTGAGCACCGATCTTCGGCAGCGAGAGGTCGGTCAGCTCGCGGCACAGGTACATGGCGATCTGCCGGGCCGTCACCAGGACGCGACTGCGCGAGGATCCGCAGAGATCCTCCACGGTGAGCCCGAAGTAGTCCGCGGTCGCCGCCATGATGGCCGGGGCCGTGATCTCGGGAGCCGCGTCCTCGCCACCGGGGATCAAGTCCTTGAGGACGATCTCTGCCAGCCCCAGGTCCACAGGCTGCCGATTGAGCGACGCGAACGCCGTGACGCGGATCAGCGCCCCTTCCAGCTCGCGGATGTTGCGCGAGATGCGGGACGCGATGAACTCGAGCACCTCCGGAGGCGCGTTGAGCTGCTCCTGCACCGCTTTCTTACGAAGGATGGCGATACGGGTCTCCAGCTCCGGCGGCTGGACGTCCGTGATCAGGCCCCACTCGAACCGGTTGCGCAGCCGGTCCTCCAGGGTCACCAGCTGCTTGGGCGGCCGGTCACTGGACAGCACGATCTGCTTGTTCGCGTTGTGGAGCGTGTTGAAGGTGTGGAAGAACTCCTCCTGCGTCGACTCCTTGTCCGCGAGGAACTGGATGTCGTCGACCAGAAGGATGTCCATCTCGCGGTACCGCTTGCGGAAGGAGTCGCCCTTGCCGTCACGGATCGAGTTGATGAACTCGTTGGTGAACTCCTCGGAGCTCACGTACCGCACACGCGTGCCCGGATAGAGGCTGCGCGCGTAGTGCCCGATGGCGTGCAGCAGGTGCGTCTTGCCGAGGCCCGACTCCCCATAGATGAACAGGGGGTTGTACGCCTTGGCCGGCGCTTCGGCTACCGCGACCGCGGCCGCGTGCGCGAAGCGGTTCGACGCGCCGATGACGAACGTGTCGAAGAGGTACTTGGGGTTCAGACGCGCCGTCGGCTCACCGGGGCCGGTCGCCGGCGCGGGCTGGGCCGCCAGGGGGCCGGGCGCGCCACTGGGCACGCCACGATTGCCGGGGCCGTGCCCGCCGTCCTGGTTCGGACGGCCGCCCATGGTGGGTTTGCCGGGCTCACGCCGCTGCGGCCGTTCGCGAGAAGGGTCGTAGGAACCGCGCTCCTCATAGGACGACCGCTCTTCATAAGAAGAGCGGTCCTCGTAGGAGCGGTCTTCGTAAGGTCGCTCTTCGTAAGAGGAGCGGTCCTCGTAGGAGGGGCGACCGTTCCCTTTCTGCTCGTACGGGGAGCGGTCCTGCTGCTGCTCGTAGCGACCGCGCTCCTGCTCGTACGGCTGCTGTTGCTCGTACGGGGAGCGGTCCTGCTGCCGGTAGTCGTGCTGCGGCTGCTGTGTGGGCGTCGCGTACGGGTCCCGCTCCGGGAAGCCGAGCCGGGGCTGCTGCCAGTTGTACTCGTCCTGCTGCGGGCGCGGCCAGGCGCCCGGTTCGGGGCGTTGGTAGTCCGGGTAGGCGGGGCGGGCGGTCGGGAGCTGGTCGGGCCGGGGCGCCGGGGGCTGTTCGGTCCGTTGGCCCTGGCCGTGCTCGTCGGCGCCGCGGCGCTCATAGCCGTCGTACGTCTCCCGCTTCTCGTACGTCTCGCGGTTGTCGAACGCGTCACGCGGCTGGCCGGGAGAGGGCTGTTGCTGTGGCTCGGGGGCCTCGTAGCGATGCTGTGGGGCCGGCGGGGGTGTGGGGGCGGGCGGCTCGCCCACGGAGTCGTCGACGGTGATCGCGATCCGGATGGGGCGGCCGCACTCGCGGGTGAGGGTCTCGCTGACGACCGGGGCCAGCCGGCCTTCGAGTACGCCCTTGGCGAATTCGTTCGGAACGGCGAGCAGCGCGGTGTCGGCGACGAGTGCCAGCGGCTGACAGCGCCGGATCCAGTGCTCGTCCTTCGTCTCGACGCCCTGCCCGCGGCCTTCCCCGAGGAGTTGCTCCAGAACTCGTGGCCACACTGCGGCAAGATCGGCAGGTACGTCAGCCACAGGGCACGCTCTCTCGCTGGTCCCACGAACGTGTGATTCCTGGGACGGATCGGGAAGAAAATCGGGTGGGGCGGTGAGAAGGGAACGAATCGGAGTTCAGCCACGGTAGTCAGCGCGACCGCTGCGGTTCAAGTTGTTGTCCCCAGCCTGTGGACAGTGTCCCTCGCATGACGCCGGTTTGACCGGATGGCGCAGCCGCGCGTACCGTGACCAGGTCGAGTTGTCGATGGCTGCTGCCGCCTGCCTCCGATGGGCAAGGTCACGATCCACAGTTCTTGCGGACCGTGTAGCGGTGCACTCGGGCGTATTCGCGAGCTACTCGTGGGCGCACGGTGACAGCCAGGCGATGTCCCGCCACCACACGTTTTTCAGGAGCCCCCGAGTGAGCAAGCGCACCTTCCAGCCGAACAACCGTCGTCGCGCCAAGACCCACGGCTTCCGCCTTCGCATGCGGACCCGCGCCGGTCGTGCGATTCTCGCCAACCGTCGTGGCAAGGGTCGCGCCAGCCTGTCCGCCTGATTTCGTAATCAGGTTATGACGTGCTGCCTACCGAGTATCGGCTGAGGCGGCGCGAAGATTTCGCGACCGCGGTACGCCGGGGACGTCGGGCCGGACGCCCGCTTCTCGTCGTTCACCTACGTAGCGGTTCAACGGACCCGCACGCGCCCAGGGAGACTCTCTCCCCGCCGCGTGCGGGTTTCGTCGTGAGCAAGGCCGTAGGTGGTGCCGTTGTACGGAACGCGGTGAAGCGCAGACTTCGGCACCTCATGCGCGACCGGGTGGCTTTGTTGCCCCCAGGTAGCCTGGTAGTCGTACGCGCGTTGCCCGGAGCGGGCGACGCTACCCACGCACAGCTGGCCCGAGACCTGGATGCCGCGCTGCAGCGGCTGCTGGGAGGGGGCGCGCGATGAAGTACCCACTGCTCGCCTTGATCAAGATCTATCAGTGGACCATCAGTCCATTGCTGGGTCCGGTGTGCAAGTACTACCCGTCGTGCTCCCACTATGGCTTCACCGCCATCGACCGGCACGGGGCGGTCAAGGGAACAGCACTTACCGCCTGGCGGATCCTTCGGTGCAATCCGTGGTCGCTGGGCGGCGTCGACTATGTTCCGCCACGCAAGCGTCCGCGCTGGCACGAGATGCTGCGCGAGGCATGGCGCGGGGACAAAAGAACGGCCCCCGCCGTTGAGGGCGACAGCCCCTCTGCACAGGACAATAAGTCCGGAGCGACTTCGCCCAACGCCCAAGGAGCCTGATCAGGGACATGATTTCCGATATCGTCAACGCTGTATCAGGCGTTTTCGCGTTCCTCACGACCCCGGTGTCGTGGGTCATCGTCCAGTTCCACACGGTCTACGGGGCGATCTTCGGCCCTGATACCGGTTGGGCCTGGGGCCTGTCGATCGTGTCCCTGGTGGTCCTGATCCGGATCTGCCTGATCCCGCTCTTCGTGAAGCAGATCAAGTCGACCCGGAACATGCAGCTGCTCCAGCCTCAGATGAAGGCGATCCAGGAGCGCTACAAGAACGACAAGCAGCGTCAGTCCGAAGAGATGATGAAGCTGTACAAGGAGACGGGTACCAACCCGCTCTCCTCGTGCCTTCCGATCCTCGTACAGTCGCCGTTCTTCTTCGCCCTGTACCACGTGCTCGCGGCCATCGCCGAGGGCGAGACGAAGGGCGTCATCAACCAGAGCCTCCTGGACAGCGCTCAGAAGGCGCACATCTTCGGTGCCCCGCTCGCAGCGAAGTTCACGGACAGTGCCAGTGAGATCAGCGCCATGGGTGCCTCGCTGACGGATGTCCGCGTGGTCACCGCGATCATGATCATCGTGATGTCGGCGTCGCAGTTCTACACGCAGCGCCAGCTGATGACGAAGAACGTCGACCTGACGGTGAAGACGCCGTTCATGCAGCAGCAGAAGATGCTGATGTACGTCTTCCCGCTGATCTTCCTCTTCATGGGTATCAACTTCCCCGTCGGTGTTCTCGTCTACTGGCTGACCACCAACGTGTGGACCATGGGCCAGCAGATGTACGTGATCAGCCGGAACCCCACTCCGGGCTCCAAGGCTCAGGCCAAGATGCTCGAGGGTCTGCAGAAGCACGTCGTCGAGCACAGTGCTACGAAGAGCAAGCGCGAGCGGAACATCGTCAAGGGGATCGTCGCCAAGGGCCGCGATCGCAACGAGTACGAGCGCAAGTTCATCAACGGGCTGAGCAAGGCCGGTCTCGCGGCTCAGGCCGACGGCACTGTGGCCAAGGGCACCGCGGCCGCGGAGGAGCTGGACGAGGACGGCATGCCGAAGGGCGCCGCGAAGCGCCAGCAGCCCAAGCGCCAGTCCAAGTCGCAGCGCCAGTCCGGCTCGACAGCCAAGGACGACTCCCCCTCCTCTGAGAAGACCTCGCTGGAGAAGGAGGACGAGCCGCAGGACGCGAAGCCGCAGTCCAAGCAGTCCGGTGGCGCCAAGCCCGCGGGCGGCTCGCAGCAGCGCAGCAAGGCCAAGTCCGGGCAGCGCAAGGGCGGCCCACAGCGGCCGAAGTCCCCGTCCAAGAAGTAGTCCCTCGACCTACGCGTCGTAAGACGTTGGCGCAAGCCTTGACGCAAGAAGGAGCCCATCCCGTGACGGAAGGCACCACCGCCGCTGCTGAGGGTGGCGACACCCTGACCCGCCTCGAGCAGGAGGGTGAGATCGCCGCGGATTACCTCGAGGGTCTGCTGGACATCGCCGACCTCGACGGCGACATCGACATGGACGTCGAGGCCGACCGGGCCGCCGTGTCCATCGTCAGTGATGTGAGCAGCCGTGATCTGCAGAAGCTGGTCGGTCGCGAAGGAGAGGTCCTCGAGGCCCTCCAGGAGCTGACCCGCCTCGCGGTTCACCGGGAGACCGGGGACCGCAGCCGCCTGATGCTGGACATCGGCGGCTACCGCGCGAAGAAGCGCGCCGAGCTCACCGAGCAGGGCGCCAAGGCCGCGGCCGAGGTGAAGAACACCGGTGAGCCGGTCAAGATGAATCCGATGACGCCCTTCGAGCGCAAGGTCGTGCACGACGCCATCAAGGCGGCCGGCCTGCGCAGTGAGTCCGAGGGCGAGGAGCCGCAGCGCTTCGTCGTCGTGCTTCCTGCCTGAGCGGCAGCACGTCGCCTTCCGGCCCCGTCTGTTTCGCAGGCGGGGCCGATCTTTGTCAGCCTTTTAGTCAGCCACTTACTGCGGTAGAGCGGTACGGAAGGACGGTTCCCGTGACGGAGGCAGCAGAACTCCCCCCGGCCCCGGAGCAGGCCCGGGCGGTATTCGGCGAGCGCTTCCCGGACGCGGTCCGGTACGCGGAGCTTCTCGCTGACGCGGGAGTGCAGCGCGGCCTCATCGGCCCTCGCGAGGTGCCGCGTCTGTGGGAGCGGCACATCCTGAACTGCGCTGTGCTCTCCGAGGTGGTACCCGAGGGCCTCACGGTGTGCGACGTCGGTTCGGGCGCCGGCCTGCCGGGAATTCCGCTCGCCCTGGTCCGCCCGGACCTCAAGATCACCCTGCTGGAACCCCTGCTCCGGCGTACGACCTTCCTGACCGAGGTCGTCGAACTGCTTGGGCTCGACCATGTGACCGTGGTGCGAGGGCGGGCCGAGGAGGTCCTCGGTAAGTTGCCTCCCGTCCACGTCGTTACCGCTCGTGCCGTGGCCCCGCTGGACCGGCTGGCCGCGTGGGGCGTTCCGTTGCTCCGGCCGTACGGGGAAATGCTGGCGCTCAAGGGCGACACGGCCGAGGAAGAGTTGAAGAGCGCGGCCACTGCCCTGAGCAAGCTCGGCGCGGTGGAGACGTCGGTTCTGCACGTCGGCGAGGGCGCCGTGGACCCCCTGTCCACTGTCGTGCGCGTCGAGGTCGGGGAGAGCCCAGGCGGCGTGCGTTTCGCGGCGAAGCGTGCGAAGGCGGCCCGCACGGGGCGTGCCCGGCGCAGGCGCTGACGACCGGCGGTACTCCACAAAAGCTGTCAAACGTACGTATCTCGGGGTGTCGCGCAGAAGCGTGTCCCGCTGCGGTGCATCGTGTTTCACGTGAAACGTCGCTCACTGCTGCAGGGCATCATCAGTCGTGGCCGCGCGGCGGCCGCCCCCCGCGACCAAAAACCCCTCGGATCCCTCGATACGGGCACGGAGTTGTCCACAGAGGGGGATTCGTCCACAGAAGTACGGGCCTCGCTGGTTCTTGACCCCGAAGGCATGGGAGGCTCTGTTCATTCCGAGCCTGAAGTCGAGGAGAGTGAATCCTTGCGGTCCGACGCCAACATCGCGGGACCGATGACCGATCCGGTCCCCGGTCCCCGTACCGAGTCGGCGGGGGAAGATGTTTCACGTGAAACACCGCCCCCGATGGACGACACACCCATCGGTCGCGCTGCCCAACTGGCAGTAGAGGCTCTCGGTCGTGCGGGCGAGGGCCTGCCACGTCCCGAGCAGACTCGCGTCATGGTGGTGGCCAACCAGAAGGGCGGGGTCGGTAAGACCACGACAACGGTCAATCTTGCCGCCTCACTTGCGCTGCACGGCGCGCGCGTCCTGGTGGTGGACCTGGACCCACAGGGCAACGCCTCCACGGCTCTGGGCGTCGACCATCATTCCGAAGTGCCCTCCGTCTATGACGTATTGGTCGACAGCAGGCCGCTCTCTGAAGTCGTCCAGCCCGTCCCTGACGTGGAAGGCCTCTTCTGTGCCCCGGCCACCATCGATCTCGCCGGTGCGGAGATCGAGTTGGTCTCTCTGGTCGCACGGGAGAGCCGACTGCAGCGCGCCATCCAGGCATACGAGCAGCCGCTGGACTACATCCTCATCGACTGTCCGCCGTCGCTCGGGCTCCTGACGATCAACGCCATGGTCGCTGGAGCGGAAGTGCTGATCCCGATCCAGTGCGAGTACTACGCGCTGGAGGGGCTCGGGCAGCTTCTGCGGAATGTGGAACTCGTGCGTGGGCACCTCAACCCCACTCTGCATGTCTCCACGATCCTGCTCACGATGTACGACGGCCGGACTCGGCTGGCGTCCCAGGTCGCGGATGAAGTCCGTAATCACTTCGCCGGCGAGGTCCTTCGCACGAGCATTCCGCGCTCGGTGCGTATTTCGGAGGCCCCGAGTTATGGGCAGACCGTGTTGACCTACGATCCAGGGTCGAGTGGGGCACTCTCCTACCTCGAGGCGGCGCGAGAGATGGCGCTGCGCGGAGTCGGGATCCACTACGAAGCCCAGAACGCCCACACGGGCACTCAACTTGACCAGCAGAGTACGTCGGAGGGGATCCAGTGAGCGATCGACGGAGGGGACTTGGCCGAGGACTCGGCGCGCTGATCCCGGCTGCCCCCACACCTGAGAGGACGGGCCCGGCCACCCAAGCGGGAGGAGTGTCGGCGTCTCCTGCCTCGGCGCCGGTGCTGACGACCGAGCGCGGAGTGGCGGCCGCGAAGGTGGCCGCGCTGCCACAGCCGCCTGTTTCACGGGAAACCGAGGAGCCGGCGACCATGACAGCCGAGCCCTTCGAGCGTCCGGCGGGAGCGCATTTCGCCGAGCTGCCGATCGACACCATCACGCCCAACCCGCGCCAGCCGCGTGAGGTGTTCGACGAGGACGCTCTCGCCGAACTCGTCACGTCCATCAAGGAAGTCGGCCTGCTGCAGCCTGTCGTCGTACGACAGGTTGGGATCGACACCTACGAGCTCATCATGGGCGAGCGGCGCTGGAGGGCCTGCCGAGAGGCGGGACTCGAGCGCATCCCGGCCATCGTGCGTGCCACGGACGACGAGAAGCTCCTCCTCGACGCGCTCCTTGAGAACCTGCACCGTGCGCAGTTGAACCCCCTGGAAGAGGCCGCCGCCTACGACCAGTTGCTCAAGGACTTCAACTGCACGCACGATCAGCTGGCCGACCGGATCGGCCGGTCGCGCCCGCAGGTGTCCAACACGCTGCGGCTGCTGAAGCTCTCGCCGGCCGTGCAGCGCCGGGTGGCCGCAGGCGTGCTGTCGGCGGGGCATGCGCGTGCGCTGCTCTCCGTCGAGGACTCCGAGGAGCAGGACCGGTTGGCCCACCGCATCGTCGCGGAAGGGCTTTCTGTGCGGGCCGTCGAGGAAATCGTGACCCTCATGGGGTCGGGGCCCCAGAGCAACGCACGGGCCAAGGGGCCGCGGGCCGGCGCCCGGGTCTCCCCGGCGCTGAGCGAACTCGCCACGCGGCTCTCGGACCGCTTCGAGACGCGGGTGAAGGTCGACCTGGGGCAGAAGAAGGGCAAGATCGTCGTCGAATTCGCGTCGATGGACGACCTGTCGCGCATCCTCGGCTCTCTCGCTCCCGGCGAGGGACCGGTGCTCCAGAACGGTCTCCCGGAGGAGACCGACGGCGACGAACAGGACTGACCGCCGCCCTCTCATCACGCGAGAGCGGGTCGTGTTCCGGCGTGTACCGGAACACGACCCGCTCTTTGCTTGTCTACGGTATCGAGCGAATCCCATCGTGGTTACGATGCGACGGGAAGAGCGCATCCACCCGGCGGCACCTCATACAGGAGGCGGGTCATGCGATCGGTGAGTCGCACCGGACTGATGACCGCAGGCCTGGGCCTTGGAGCGGTCGGCGGATTCGTCGGCAGCCTGCTCAGGGAACGGAGCGCTCTGACGGCCGCCTGCGCAGCGGCGGGCGAAGGAAGCGAGGAACTGTCTTCATGGGGCGTCGGCTCGTACCGCTCACACTGGACAACCTCCCGGACCTCCCCAAGCGTTGCCGTTCGTGTGTCTTCTGGGAGCTGGACCCGGTCAGCGGCCAGGCTGCGGTAAAGGCGGGCACGCCCGAACTGGAGAAGGAAGCGTGGATCTCCGCTGTCCTGCTGGAGTGGGGCTCCTGCGGACGCGTCGTTTACGTGGATGACGCTCCGGTCGGCTTCGTGCTTTATGCGCCCCCCGCGTACGTCCCACGGGCCACTGCCTTCCCGACAAGCCCGGTGTCCCCCGACGCCGTTCAGCTCATGACGGCCTGGATCTCCCCCGACTTTCAGGGGCAAGGGCTAGGCCGGGTCATCGTGCAGACCGTCGCGAAGGACCTGCTGCGCCGGGGCTTCAAGGCGATCGAGGCCTTCGGGGACGCTCAGTGGAAGGGGCCCGCCTGTCTGCTTCCCGCGGATCATCTATTGGCGGTCGGGTTCAAGACCGTGCGGCCCCACCCCTCGTATCCACGACTGCGCCTGGAGCTGCGGACGACGCTGTCCTGGAAGGAAGACGTCGAGATGGCCCTGGACAGGCTTCTGGGAGCCGTACAGAAGGAACCGGCACTCCGCCCACTGTGACAGTCGACGGGCCCTCACAACGGCAACGGGCCGGCCCTTGGAGGGCCGGCCCGTTCGTGTTTCACGTGAAACAACGACCGCCGGTGAATCGGCGTCGCTCGATTACTCAGAGATGAAGTCCTCGAGGTCGCGCACGATGGCGGCCTTGGGCTTGGCACCGACGATGGTCTTGGCGACCTCGCCACCCTGGTACACATTCAGGGTCGGGATCGACATGACGCCGTACTTGGCGGCCGTGCCCGGGTTCTCGTCGATGTTGAGCTTGACGACCTCGATCTTGTCACCGTGCTCGGCGGCGATGGCCTCGAGCGACGGCGCGATCTGGCGGCACGGGCCGCACCAAGCGGCCCAGAAGTCGACCAGGACGGGCTTGTCGCTCTTCAGGACGTCCTCGTCGAAGGTGGCGTCCGTGACGTGCTTCAGGTTGCTGGCCACAGCAGGCTCCTCATTTCTTGGGGGGATACGTGAGTAGGAGTTCGGGTCAGACGCCGGCGGCCTGGGTCTTCTCGGGCTCGGCGGCTTCGCCGTCGGCGAGGCCGGCCAGGAAGCGCTCGGCGTCGAGAGCGGCGGAGCAGCCGGTGCCGGCCGCCGTGATCGCCTGCCGGTAGGTGTGGTCCACGACGTCGCCGGCGCCGAAGACACCGGTGAGGTTCGTGCGCGTCGAAGGGGCCTCGACCTTCAGGTAGCCCTCGTCGTCGAGCTCGAGCTGACCCTTGAACAGCTCCGTGCGCGGGTCGTGGCCGATCGCGATGAACAGACCGGTGACCGGCAGCTCGGACGTCTCGCCCGTCTTGAGGTTGCGCAGCGTCAGGCCGGAGAGCTTCTGCTCGCCCTTGACCTCAGCGATCTCGCTGTCCCAGACGAACTTGATCTTCGGGTCGGCGAAGGCACGCTCCTGCATCGCCTTCGAGGCGCGCAGGGTGTCGCGACGGTGCACGATCGTCACGGACTTGGCGAAGCGCGAAAGGAAGGTGGCCTCCTCCATCGCGGTGTCGCCGCCGCCGATCACGGCGATGTCCTGGTCCTTGAAGAAGAAGCCGTCACAGGTCGCGCACCAGGAGACGCCGCGGCCGGAGAGCGCGTCCTCGTTGGGGAGGCCGAGCTTGCGGTGCTGGGAGCCGGTGGTGACGATGACGGCCTTCGCGCGGTGCACGGTGCCCGCGGTGTCCGTCACGGTCTTGATCTCGCCGCTCAGGTCGACGGCCACGACGTCGTCGGGCACGAGCTCGGCGCCGAAGCGCTCGGCCTGGCCGCGCATGTTGTCCATGAGCTCGGGGCCCATGATGCCGTCCTGGAACCCGGGGAAGTTCTCCACCTCGGTCGTGTTCATCAGCGCGCCACCAGCGGTGACGGCACCCTCGAACACGAGCGGCTTCAGCGACGCGCGCGCGGTGTAGAGCGCCGCCGTATAGCCGGCGGGCCCGGAGCCGATGATGATCACGTTACGGACGTCGCTCACGGCTTGATTCCTCGTCTCTGCGGGACTGCTGCGTACTGCCAGGGGGAGGCCATTGGGAGGACTCTCACCCGACCCAACGGATCCTACGGGGCATGCATTCCCGACGTGCCCGGCCACACTTAGCGAGTGCTCTTGGGCGTCCCGGAGCCGTGGTCGTAATCGTGCTTGTACAGCAGCGTGCCGGCCGACGAGGAGGACGTGCCGACGCAGGAGGAATCGATGACGAAGGCCGTGACCCGATGGGCCGGATCTGTCTTGTGGGGCAGCACGACGAGGTAGGCCTTCTTCCCTTCGTACGTGCCTGTCTCCGCGGCGAGGGGGTCCTCGTTCCGGTGGGTTCCGAGCTGGATGCACGGGGGCACAGAGATGGCCCGTTTCTGCATCGGAGCCTTCGTCCCCTGTGCGCTGGGCCCCACTTTTTCGGTGTTGAGCGTCGAGGAGCCGAGCAGCGTCATGACCTTCGTCTCCAGAGTGCCCTTGGCGAGGGTCGACGCGCTGTGGCTCTTCCCTGCGACCGGCGAGCCGCCCTCGTCGTTCTGGATGAGCAGGGCTCCCACGCCGATCGCTGTGACCGTCAGGACGGCTCCGAGCGCGGCACCGGCGCGCTTCCGGTTGCCGCGTACCTTGCGTCCGGGGCCGGTGGCCCCGTGCGCGTGTCCGGCAGGACGGTCGGCCGCGGTCGCCGTTTCACGTGAAACAGGCCCCGTTTCACGGTCCCCTTCGAAAGCCAGGGCCGCATCGATCCGGCTCACGATCTCCTCCGGCATACGCGCCGGGGCCGTCACGGCACCGAGCGTGCCCCGGATCTCTTCCAGGGACGCGAGGACATCGGCGCAGAGTGCGCAGCCGTCGAGGTGCTGCTGGACGGCGGCCGTACGGGTGGGAGCCAACAGGCCCTCGGCGAGTTCGGAGATCTCGGTGACCTCCGGGTGCTCTGCCGTGTCGGTCGTGGATGTCACGCTCGCCCACCTCCGCCCTTCACCGCAGCCGAATCGGCAGGTCCTGTCTCGTCACGAGGTCCCGCTGCGGGTGGGACGGATGTCCCCTGCGCCCGGTTCCTTCCAGGGGGCGGGTTCTCGCCACCTTCCTGGCCCCCGCCCTCTGTGCGGAGATGTGTGAGCAGCGGAAGCAGTTTGGCTCGGCCGCGCGCGCAGCGGCTCTTGACCGTGCCGGTGGGCACATCGAGGATCCGCGCGGCCTCGGCGACCGGATACCCCTGCATGTCGACGAGGACGAGGGCAGCGCGCTGATCGCTGGGCAGGACCGAGAGCGCCTCGATGAGCTGACGGTGCAGGTCGCTCCGCTCGACGGGGGCGTCCGCGGACTCGTGCGGTTCCAGGAGCTGGTCCAGACGGTCGGCGTCGTCCACGGGCGCCGTCTTGCGCGAGGCCATCTTGCGGGCCCGGTCCAGGCACGCGTTGACGGTGATGCGGTGCAGCCAGGTCGTCACCGCGGACTGGCCGCGGAAGGTGTGGGCGGCGCGATAGGCGGAGACCAAGGCGTCCTGCACCGCGTCCGCGGCTTCCTCTCGATCCCCCAGGGTCCGCAGGGCCACGGCCCAGAGGCGGTCGCGGTGGCGTCGGACGAGTTCACCAAAGGCGTCCTTGTCGCCGGCGACGTGACGGGCGAGGAGGTCCTGATCGTTCGCTTCGCCATAGGCGTCGTCCACTGTCGAACCCCCTCCCCGTGGTGAGCCGTGCCCGTCAGCCGGTGAACTCCACATCGGTGATGCCCTGCTTGAAGCCCGCGCTGCTGTAGCCATCCTGGCCTGCGCGGGGCAGCGCGGTCAGCCAGACGAGCAGATAGCGCGTCTTGACCGGGGCATCGGCCGTGATCTTCGCGGAGGTGGTCTTCGAATCCGTCTTGGGCCCGATCTGCTTCAGGCCGGACACCGAGCCCGGGTTCAGGGACGGCGAGGCGTACAGCGAGACCGTGGTGTGGTCGCCGCCGTATCGGAGCCCTATCGAGGCGGCCGACACTTCCTTGGCGGAGCCGAGGTCGTAGACGATGCCGACCCCGGGCTTGATGACCATCTTCGGGCCGTCGACGAAGGACTTGGTGCGCCAGTACGTCGACGTGCTGGCGTCGTACGTCTTGGCGACGTCGCCCGGAGCCTGGGCGTCGCCTTCGGCGACGAACTCCTTGGCGCTCTGGATGGAGAGCGGCTTCGCGTCCTGCTTGCCGCCCTTGCCACTGTCCTCCGAGGTGTCCGTGGACCCGGAGCCGCCCGAGTCGCCACGGTCCATGAGGGCGTCGGCGAGCTGCCAGCTGCCCAGGCCGAGGGCCGCGATGAGCAGCGCGGAGACGCCCCACTTGAGGGCCTTGCCGGTACGGCTCTGCAGCGGGGGCGGCGGCGTGGGGACGGGCTGGGTGGCACGTGGGGCGGGGCGGCCGTAGCTCCCCTGCTGGTACGTGGTCCGCTGGTACTCCGGGGGCGCCGTGAAGGCGGGCTCCGGTGGCCGGATCCTGGGCATCTCGCCGATGGCCTTCACCAGGTCCTCCGGCGTGGTGCACGGCGGCTCCTGGCGGGACGCGGTCGCCCCGTCGTTCGCGAGCGCGCGCATGGAGAGCTCCGCCAGACCGCGGTGGACGCCGGCGCGCACCTGGTCGGGGGCGATGAGGCCGACGCCCTTGGGCAGCCCGGAGAGGCCGTAGGCGTCGTCCTCGTACGGCCAGCGCTGGGTCAGAGAGGCGTACAGGAGCGCGCCGATCGCCTCGGTGTCGGCGCGCTGCGGGGTGTCGCAGGTGATGCCGCGCAGCGCCGCGTTCACGGCGAGGCCGCGGATGCGCCACTGCCCGGTGGAGGTGCGCAACACGGCGCTCGGCGTGAGGCGCAGATGGGCGAGGCCCTCACGGTGGGCGGCCGCCATGGCATGGGAGACCTGGCTCGCCATCTGGTACGCGTCGTGCGCCTCGAGGGGAGCGAGAGCGAGCAGGGAGGTCAGTTCCGTCGCGTCGGGCAGCCACTCGTGGACGACGTAGACGAGGTCGTTCTCCTCGACCGCGTCCAGCACCTGTACGAAGCGGGGGTCGCCCAGGAGAGCCGAGGAACGGGCCGCGGCGAGCACCGAACGGCCTCTGGGGTGATCGGCGGGGAGGATGTGCACGCCGACGGCACGCCGCAGCTTCTCGTCCATCGCACGCCAGCTGCTGAAACCGTCCAGACGGGTGACGCACTCCTCGAGCCGATAGCGTCTGGCGAGCTTGTGGCCACTGTGCAGCTCAGGTGGCGACGCGGCGCCGGGGCTCACATGAGTCCCCGTCTCCGCGGTGTCCACGGTCTCCTCGCGCTCCGGCGCGTCCTGCTCCCCGGTATCGGCCACCCCGTCGGCCGTGGCCTGCTCCGCCTTGTCCGCCTTGGCGGTCAGCGGTTCATCACCGCTGTTGTCGGCCACGTCGACGGCAGCCGTGCTCCGTTCCGCCACCGTCGTTCCTGCCTCCCCATCCGTTGCACTCACTCCGACGCCAAAGCCAATTGTGCCCACAGTCCGGCGCTATGCACGACACGCGATGGCCGCCGATGGTTGCACACACTTCCGGCCGACTCAGCGGCCGAGACGACCGCGGACCATGCCGACCAGCGAATTCAGTTCTTCGATCCTCATCTTGCGGGCTGCCACATAGAAGACTCCGAGCAGTGCCACACTGCCCACGACCAGCGCCGCGATCGAGCCGAGCACACCATGGCCCAGCGCTTGCGTGACCGCGTACCCGAGTCCACCGCCGACGATCGTCGCCGGCAGCGCCGCGAGGCAGAGCCGGGCGTAGGTACGGACGACGTGCGCGCCGTCCAGGTCGCCGCCGAGCCGGTTGCGCAGCCGCCGCCAGGCCACACCGACGCCGATCGCGTACGCGATGCCGTAGGAGAGTGCCATGCCGACGACGGCCCACTGAGCGGGCAGGATCAGGTAGCAGATGCCCGCTGTGGCGGCGTTGACCGCGGCGACGATGACCGTGTTGTAGAAGGGCGTGCGGGTGTCCTCGTAGGCGTAGAAACCGCGCAGCACGACGTACTGCACGGAGTACGGAATGAGGCCGATACCGAACGCCATGAGGATGTAGCCCATGGACTGGGCGGCCTCTGTGCCGCTGGAGCCGAAGAGCAGGGTGCACATCGGGACGCCGAGCGCCACGAACATGAACGAGATCGGGACGATCGCCACGGCCGAGGTGCGCAGGCCGGAGGAGATGTCGTCCCGGACCGCACCCGGGTCGCCGTCGTGGGCGGAGCGTGAGATGCGCGGCAGCAGGGCGGCCATGACGGAGACGGTGATGATGGCCTGCGGCATGCCCCAGATGAGCTGGGCGTTCGAGTAGGCCATGATGCCGGCGCCGGCCTTGCCGGACGCCTTGCCGGCCGCCGTGGCGAGCTGGGTGACGACCAGGACGCCCGCCTGGTTGGCGAGGACGAACAGGACGGTCCACTTGGCGAGCTTCACGGCCTTGCCGAGGCCGTGGCCCTTCCAGTCGAAGCGCAGACGGAAGCGGAAGCCGGTCTCGCGCAGGTACGGGAGCATCGCGAGGGACTGCACGACGAGGCCGAGCAGGGTGCCGATGCCGAGGAGGCGGATGCCCTCGTCCGGGATGGTCGTGACGCCCATCTGCGATTCGGCCGCGGTCCCGTAGACCCAGATGAACGTGCCGAACGTGAAGATCATGACGATGTTGTTGAGGACCGGAGTCCACATCATCGCGCCGAACTTCCCGCGGGCGTTCAGGATCTGGCCCATCACCACGTGGATGCCCATGAAGAAGATCGTGGGCAGGCAGTAGCGGGCGAAGGCGACGCCGACGCTGTTGGCGTCCTCGTTACCGGCGACCGTGTTCGACATCAGATGGATCAGCAGGGGCGCGGCGAAGACGACGACCGCCGTGATGGCTGCGAGCGCCACCATGACCAACGTGAGCAGGCGGTTGGCGAAGGCCTCGCCGCCGTCCTCGTCATCCTTCATGGCGCGCACCAGCTGCGGTACGAACACCGAGTTCAGGCCGCCGCCGACGGTGAGGATGTAGATCATCGTCGGCAGCGTGTACGCGACGGACCAGGTGTCACCGAGAAGTCCGGCGCCCAGCGCCGCGGTGATCACCATGGTGCGGACGAAGCCGGTGAGGCGGGAGACGAGCGTGCCCGCCGCCATCACCGCGCTCGACTTCAGGATGTTGGAGGCGCGGCCGCCCTTCTGCGCCGCGGGCGCCGGCGCGGGGGTGGCGGCCGGTGGCGGCGGGGGCTGCGGAGGACCGAGTTGCGTGGTCGGGTTGTCGACGGGCTCGGCCGGCGGGCGGCCTCCGCTGTGGCCGGGCTGCTGGTCGCGGTACAGGTGCGCGAAGGCGTCCGGTTCGTGGCTCTCCTCGGCGGAGTGCGTCACCAGGTCGTCGACGCCCACGAACTGCGTCGTACGGGCGTCGTCGCCGTACGGGAGATGCTGGGTGGGACCCGCCGGCTCCGGCGCGGGCGTCTGCGCCCACACACGGGGGTCGGGCTGGTACTGCTGCGCGGGCGGCGGCGCGTACAAGGGCTGCTGCGCCTGCTGCGTGCCCGGAGGCGGTGGAGGGTGTGCGGCGCGGTCGTACAACGCCTCGGTCACCGGGTCCTGGGCGGTCAGGTCGTGCGCCCGGTACGGATCCTGCTCGTACGCGTCCTGAAGGTACGCGTCCTGCGGATACGCGTCGGGAGCAGGCTGCGGCGGCGGCACCTGCCCCTCGGGCTGCGGTGAACCGGCGTACGGCCGACCATCGCCCGAGGCAGAGCCGCCCGAGCCGTGGCCACGCTCACCGTCGTACGGCGCGTTCATGGTTACCCCACCTCATCGTCCCCGGCCCAGCGGCCCCGACATCGCTCAACGGTCCACTCTCTCACCCGTGCCCGACGGGGCCGTGCTTTCCGGAGCGGTGTCAGCCGTCGGGTCACTCGGCTGCTGCGGAACGTCTCCCCGTGCGGCGTCGTCCGGCTCGTCGCCCTTGTCGTCGTCGGCGGCCGCGGAGTCGCCCTCGGGGGCGTCCCCGTCGGGCTGCGCGGCGACGGCACGCTTGCGCTGCTGGTACATCCGGTATCCGGCGAGGACGAGCAGCAGGACGCCGCCGGCGATGACGAGCATCACGGTCGGGGTGACCTCAGTGACGTCGACCTTGAAGGCGAGCGGTTCGCCGTAGGGCTCGCCGTCCTGGGTGTACAGCTGGGCGTGCACCCAGATCGGGCCCGTCGCCTTGGCCGTGGTCGTGAACTTCACGGACTGGCTGTGCCCGCTGGCGATCTTGACTTCCTGGTTCTGGAAGTTGTCGCCGCCGATCTTGAGGCGGGTGCCGTTGCCCGAGGTGAGACGCAGCGTCAGATGGTCGACGTCCTGCCACAGGTTGTTCTGCACCGACACCGGGATCGTCGCGCTGCGCCCGGACAGCTTCACTTCGGACTTGTCGATCAGCGCCACCTGTTCGGTGAGGCCCGACAGGTACGAGGAGACGGCGTCGCGGAAGGTTCCCGAAGTTCCCGGGTCCGCACGCCACGACGTGGACATCTCCCGGTCCATCGCGCGGCCGAAAGGTGTCACCACGCGGGACTGATCGGTGAGGACGACGCCGAAGTTCTCGAGATCGCGCTGGGTCGCCTGGATCTGGTCGAAGGCCGACTGCGGCAGCTCCTGCTTGCGCAGCGACGAGGGGTACGCGTGCGGGACACGTGTGGTGGCGGCGGGGTCGGGCTTCGCCTTCGCGGCGGCCGACAAGGTCTGGGGCTGCGACCAGGTGCCGTCCTGCAGCGCGTGCAGCGCCTTGGCCATGGTCTGGGCCTGGCTCGTGGTGGGCATGCGCTGTGGGGCCACGACGACGCTGCGCTGCTTGTTCGTCTGCATGTTCAGCATCAGGGACTGCGCGAGGAACTGCTGCACGGCGAGCGTGGAGTTCTCGGCGCCTGTCATGTCGCCCTGGAAAGCGGTCGACAGCCGGCCGTCGGCGACCACGGCCGAGGCGCCGCCGCCGATCGGACGGGCGGCGGACGGCGTGTACGCCAGCCCTCCGGTCTCCGGGAAGTGGTCGCTGCGCGCGATGATCTTGTCGGCGCCCGCGGACGTGGCGACCTTGACGATGTCCCGGTCGACGGCGCCTTCCGCGGGCCATGCGTACGACGTGTCCGGCCTGGTGTGCAGGATCGTCTGCACGGTCAGGGTTGCGGCGTCGGTGGCGTCCTTGAGTTGGGCCAGGGAGCCGGTGACCTTCGTGCCGGTGTGTGCGAGCGACGCGAGGTCGGGGTCGGCGAACGGAAGCGTGACCACCTTCTGCCCCTGCACGGCGGTCTCCAGGTCGCTCAGCCACTGCTTGGCGTGCGCCTGGTTCTTGCCCGCCCTGAGCTTCCCGTCGGGGCCCTTGACCTTGTACGGCTCCGTCATGGCGTCGACCGACGCCAGCAGGTCGGGGTCGATCACCCACGTCACGTCGAGCTCGCTGCCGAGGGCCAGCATCTGCTGGAGGCGGCCGCCGGGACCGATCTGCTTCGCCAGGTCGTTGTCGTCAAAGACCGGCGTCTGCTGTTCGTCCGCGCCCGTCTCGGCAGTGAGGTGGGAATCGGAGATCAGCGGCCACAGAGCCGTCGTCTTCGTGCTCGTGTCGGTCTCGCCCGGCTGCCAGGGCAGGAAGGTCCGCTGGATGCCGAGCGTCTGCTGGTAAGGCTGCGCAGCGGTCTGTCCCATCAGGGCGACGCTGAGCTGGTAGACGCCGTCGGCGCCGAGATGCAGCGCCTTGACGGGGACGGACAGCGTGAAGTCCTGAGCGACGCCGGGCGCCAGCTTGGAGAACTTCTTGCCGTACTTGCGGGAAATCTCGTTGCCGTCCGCGGCGCCGCCCGTGCCGTTCTTCGCGGCCTCGTCCACGGCCGTGCGGCCGCTGTAGGACGTGCCGACCCGCAGGCCCGCGTGGGCGCCTGTGACCACCTGCTTGCCCTTGTTCATCACCGTGCCGCTGACTGTCACGGTGTCACCGTCCGTCGGCGCGCTGGGCGAGAGGGAGTTCACGGCCACCTCGACCGTGCTGGTCCCTGTCGCGCTCGATGCGGCGGTGGCCGGGGTCGCGGCAGGCAACAGCGGCAGCGACGCCAGGAGCGGCGCAGCCGCGAACAGGGCCCCGGTGCGCCGCAGCAGTCGCCGGGCAGGTGAGGGACTCACCGTTGGGAAGTCTGCCGCCTCGGCCACGTGGTCGTCCGTCCCTCGTCCTCGTCGGTGGTCGCAGATGTGTCCACGCATGGTAACGAGGAGCGCTGTGGCTGAGTGCCACGGTCTGCCCGGCATGATCGTGGGGGCAAGAGTAGGGGGCCGCGGGTGTGCTCCTGTCGCGGGCCCGGCGAACGGTTTCGGCCCGGGCCGTCCGGGCCACGTACCCTGTCCTGTTGTGCCGAACGCCAACGAAGACACCCCCAGCACCCTGAGCCAGGTGCAGCACCGCGCGGTCAGTGAGCTGCTGCGGGTCTCGCCTGTCGCAGACGACCTCGCCCGCCGATTTCAGGAGGCCGGGTTCTCTCTCGCCCTGGTCGGTGGTTCGGTGCGGGACGCACTGCTCGGCCGACTCGGCAACGATCTGGACTTCACCACTGATGCCCGTCCCGAGGACGTATTGAAGATCGTTCGTCCATGGGCCGATGCGGTGTGGGAGGTCGGGATCGCGTTCGGCACGGTCGGCTGTCATAAGGACGGCTACCAGGTCGAGGTCACGACGTACCGCTCCGAGGCGTACGACCGAACCTCCCGCAAGCCCGAGGTGTCGTACGGCGACTCCATCGAAGAGGACCTGGTCCGCCGGGACTTCACCGTCAACGCGATGGCTGTGGCGCTCCCTGAGAAGGAGTTCATCGACCCGCACGGCGGCATCAGGGACCTGTCCGAGCGGGTGCTGCGCACGCCCGGCACTCCGGAGGACTCCTTCTCCGACGACCCGCTGCGGATGATGCGGGCCGCCCGCTTCGCCGCTCAGCTCGACTTCGAAGTCGCTCCTGAGGTCGTCGAGGCCATGACGGCCATGGCAGGCCGCATCGAGATCGTCTCCGCGGAGCGAGTGCGTGACGAGCTCAACAAGCTGATCCTCTCCGCGCACCCGCGCAAGGGCCTGACGCTGCTCGTCGAGACCGGTCTGGCCGATTCCGTACTGCCCGAACTGCCCGCGCTGCGTCTGGAGCGTGATGAGCACCACAGGCACAAGGACGTCTACGACCACACGCTGATCGTGCTCGAGCAGGCGATGGCGTTGGAGACCGAAGGCCCCGATCTGACGCTGCGTCTCGCGGCGCTGCTCCACGACATCGGGAAGCCGCGCACTCGTCGCTTCGAGAAGGACGGCCGCGTCTCCTTCCACCACCACGAGGTGGTCGGCGCCAAGATGACGAAGAAGCGAATGACCGCGCTCAAGTACTCCAATGACCTGGTGAAGGACGTCTCACGCCTCGTCGAGCTGCACCTGCGCTTCCACGGCTACGGCACCGGCGAGTGGACGGATTCCGCTGTACGTCGGTACGTACGGGATGCGGGGCCGCTCCTCGGCCGGCTGCACAAGCTCACCCGTTCCGACTGCACGACGCGCAACAAGCGGAAGGCCAACGCGCTTTCGCGTGCGTACGACGGCCTTGAGGAGCGCATTGAGCGGCTTCAGGAGCAGGAGGAGCTGGACTCGATCCGGCCGGACCTCGACGGTAACCAGATCATGGAGATCCTCGGCGTCAGCCCGGGCCCGGTGATCGGGCAGGCGTACAAGTTCCTGCTGGAGCTGCGCCTTGAGAACGGGCCGATGGATGACGACGCGGCGGTGTCGGCGCTCAAGGAATGGTGGGCCGACTGCTCTCAGGACTGAGACGGATGGAATGCGTCGGGCTCTGTTTCACGTGAAACAGAGCCCGACGCATATCTGGAGACGCTCCGTTTCACGTGAAACGCCGCCGCCCGCACAGCGTCAGAGCGGTCGCTCCGTAGAGGATCGAAACCAGGACCACGAGGGGGACCGAGCGGCCGTCCGGCGGCAGCATCAGTGCCGCCACCGCGGCCGCACCGACGAAGGAGACGTTGACCAGTACGTCGTAGATGGAGAAGATCCGGCCACGGAAGCCGTCCTCGATGGAGGACTGCACGACCGTGTCGGTGGCGATCTTCGCTGCTTGTGTGGTCAGGCCCAGAACGAACGCAGCCACCACGATCGGCGCGGGTTTGAAGGTGAGTCCCAGGGCGAGTTCCAGTACGGAAGCGGTGCTGGCGCAGAGGACGATCCACCCGGCCGTGCCGAACCGGCCCACAGCTGCGGGGGTGATGGCCGCCGCGACGAAGAAGCCTGCCCCCGAGACGCCCATGGCGAGGCCGAGCAGGGCCAGGCCTTCGGACTCCGTGGATGACCACGCGTACCGGCACAGCATGAGCACCATGACGAGTAGGGCGCCGTAGCAGAACCGCATCACCGTCATCGCGGCAAGGGCGCGCGCGGCGGGTGGGCGCGAGACAAGGTGCCGGACGCCGGCGGCGAGGTCCCGGGCGGTGCCGGTCACTGCCGCCCCCAGCCGTGGCTGGACCAACTCCGGATCGGGGCCGAGGAGTTGAACACCCATGCGCAGGGATGCGAGCGCGGCACACAGGTAGAGCAACGCCCCGATGAGGACCACTGCAGCATCCGAGTCGGCGGCGATCAGGCGCACGCCGAAGGCGAGGCCGCCGCCCAGCGTGGCCGCGAGGGTCCCCGCGGTCGGTGAGACGGAGTTGGCCATGACGAGGCGCTCCGAGTCCACGACACGGGGCAGTGCGGCCGAGAGCCCGGACAGAACGAAGCGGTTGACCGCGGTGACGCACAGCGCGGACGCGTAGAAGAGCCAGTCCGGAGTGTGGCTCAGCATGAGTGCGGCCGTGACGGAGGCGAGCAGTACCCGCAGCAGGTTGCCGTAGAGGAAAACCTGACGACGTCGCCAACGGTCGAGGAGGACGCCGGCGAACGGGCCCACAAGGGAGTACGGGAGCAGCAGCACGGCCATGGCCGACGCGATCGCGGCGGGCGAGGTCTGCTTCTCCGGGGAGAACACCACGTAGGTGGCGAGTGCCACCTGATACACGCCGTCCGCGCCCTGGGAGAGCAGCCGTAGCGTCAACAGACGCCGAAAATCGCGCAGGCGCAGCAGTACGCGCAGGTCACGGACGACAGACATGGGGCACAGCCTCACATACGAGGCGGGCCCCCGGCGCGCACCATGTGTGCGAACCGGGGGCCTCAACAGCCTTCAGGAGGTGGGTGTTTCACGTGGAACACCCGGACCGCCCTTCAGGACAAGGTCAGCGCTCGACCTCACCCTTGATGAACTTCTCGACGTTCTCGTAGGCCTCGTCGTCGAAGTACTGCACCGGCGGGGACTTCATGAAGTACGAGGACGCGGAGAGGATCGGGCCGCCGATGCCGCGGTCCTTGGCGATCTTCGCGGCGCGCACGGCGTCGATGATGACACCCGCGGAGTTCGGGGAGTCCCAGACCTCGAGCTTGTACTCCAGGTTCAGCGGGACCTCACCGAAGGCGCGGCCCTCGAGGCGGACGTACGCCCACTTGCGGTCGTCGAGCCACGCGACGTAGTCGGACGGGCCAATGTGGACGTTGTCCTTGCCCAGCTCGCGGTCGCGGATCTGCGAGGTGACGGCCTGCGTCTTCGAGATCTTCTTCGACTCGAGGCGGTCGCGCTCCAGCATGTTCTTGAAGTCCATGTTGCCGCCGACGTTGAGCTGCATCGTGCGCTCGAGGCGGACACCGCGGTCTTCGAAGAGCTTCGCCATCACGCGGTGCGTGATGGTCGCGCCGACCTGCGACTTGATGTCGTCACCGACGATCGGGACGCCGGCCTCGGTGAACTTGTCCGCCCACTCCTTGGTGCCGGCGATGAAGACCGGGAGGGCGTTGACGAACGCGACCTTGGCGTCGATGGCGCACTGGGCGTAGAACTTCGCCGCGTCGTCGGAGCCGACGGGCAGGTAGCAGACGAGAACGTCGACCTGCTTGTCCTTGAGGACCTGGACGACGTCGACCGGGGCCTCGGGGGACTCCTCGATCGTCTCGCGGTAGTAGCGGCCCAGGCCGTCCAGCGTGTGGCCACGCTGGACCTCGATGCCCTTGTTCGGCACGTCGGCGATCTTGATGGTGTTGTTCTCGGAGGCGCCGATGGCGTCCGAGAGGTCCAGACCGACCTTCTTCGCGTCGACGTCGAACGCGGCGACGAACTCGACGTCACCGACGTGGTAGTCGCCGAACTGCACGTGCATCAGGCCCGGGACCTTGGTCTCCGGGTCGGCGTCCCTGTAGAACTCGACGCCCTGCACCAGCGAGGCGGCGCAGTTGCCCACGCCGACGATGGCTACGCGAACCGAACCCATTCCGGTTGCTCCCTGTGTGTACTCGGTGAAGCCCTGACCGGGCTTCACGTGGCGGTGTCGTCGGACGGATCCGGCCGGGTGCTGTCCCGATGCCGGGGCAGGCCGCCCGTCTCTCCAGATGTGTCCTGCTGAGCCGCGTCCCCCGGTCGTGACCGTCGTTGGTCACGGCCCGCGCGCTCGCTCTCGATGAGCTCGTTCAACCAGCGCACTTCGCGCTCCACGGACTCCATGCCGTGCCGCTGCAGCTCGAGCGTGTAGTCGTCCAGGCGCTCGCGGGTGCGGGCGAAGGAGATGCGCATCTTTTCGAGGCGCTCCTCCAGACGGCTGCGACGGCCCTCGAGGACGCGCATGCGCACGTCCCGCGACGTCTGCCCGAAGAAGGCAAAACGCGCGGCGAAGTGCTCGTCCTCGTATGCATCGGGGCCGGTCTGCGAGAGCAGGTCCTCGAAGTGCTCCTTACCTTCTGCCGTCAACCGATAGACGATCTTGGCGCGACGCCCCGCGAGTGGAGCCGCAGGGGTGTCGTCGGGTCCTGGACCCGGTTCCTCGATCAACCAGCCGTTGGCGACCAGTGTCTTGAGGCAGGGGTACAGCGTCCCGTAGCTGAAGGCGCGGAATATTCCGAGTGAAGTGTTGAGTCGCTTGCGCAGCTCGTAGCCGTGCATCGGGGACTCGCGGAGCAGACCGAGTACGGCGAACTCGAGGATGCCGGAACGTCGGCTCATCGTCGTCTCCTCCCTGCCGCGGGCCCTTGTATCGACTCTTTATGCCGAGCTGATGTATCGACTCGATACATCTAGACGATAGAACTGCTCCTCGGCTGCGGCAAGTGCGATCACGGTGAACGGCGTCACATCACCGATTCGTAGGAATCGAGTTGCCTGATTTGGGGTGAAGTTCGGCCCTAGGAGGGTTTTGACGGTGCGTAGTCTGTCCGCCATGCAGACCACCGGGAACCGAGTGACGCACGTGAGCGTCGTTGTCCCTGGTGTAGTGCGGGTGAGTGCCGAGAGGGGCGCATCCGTACTCCGGGGGGACCGGAAACCCGACGCCGTTTCCAGGCGCGCGACCTCGCGCCTGCCCGAGGAGTAGTCGTTCGATGAGCGAGCACCGTCGCAAACCGCCGCAGCCGCAGGGCGGTGGGCGCGCCGCGGCCCGTCGCGGAGCATCCGGAGCACCATCGGGCCGCCGCGCGGCACCGCGTGGAGGCTCCCCCTCGCCCGCCGCTTCCCACGACCCCCCGAGCTCAACGGGCCCGTATGGGAGCCCGGAGGCGGAACGCCCCTGGGGCGGACGTGCCGAAGCCCGTAAGGCGGCCCAGCGCGGCGGTCGGCGCAGGTCAGCCGATGGCGCCGGTGGCGGTGGCGGTGGCCGCCGCGGTGGTGGCGGCCCCGGTGGAGGCGGTCCTGGCGGCCCGTACGGTGCGGGGCACGGTGGCCCGGAGAAGAAGAGGTTCGTCGACTACCCGCGCGCGTACAAGCACGGCTGGCGCCGCTGGGTGCCCTCCTGGCGCCTGGTGACCGGCATGTGCGTCGGCTTGTTCGGCAGCATGATGGTCGCGGCCGGCATCGCGTACGCGCTGGTGGGTGTGCCCGACCCGGCCAAGACTGCGACGGCGCAGAACAACGTCTACTACTGGTCCGACGGATCGCAGATGGTCGCCACCGGTGGCGAGACCAACCGGCAGATCATCAAGTACGAGGACATCCCGAAGTCCATGCGCTACGCCGTCATGTCGGCGGAGAACAAGACGTTCGAGACGGACAAGGGCGTCGACCCGATGGGTATCGCCCGTGCCGTGTTCAACATGGCCAAGGGCGGCGAGACGCAGGGCGGCTCGACCATCACCCAGCAGTACGTGAAGAACGCGATGCTGGACGACCAGTCCCAGACGGTGACCCGTAAGTTCAAGGAGTTGTTCGTCTCCATAAAGGTCGGTCGGACCGTCGACAAGGACGATGTCATGGCCGGCTATCTGAACTCGGCGTACTACGGGCGCGGCGCCTACGGCATCCAGGCCGCAGCCCGCACCTACTTCGGTGAGGACGCCACGAAGCTCGACGCGAGCCAGACCGCGTTCCTCGCGTCTGTGCTCAAGGGCTCGACGTACTACGACCCGGCGGGAGCGCCCGGCATCGACCCGGTCAACGCGACGCCGCAGAAGAACCAGGCGCGCGCCACGAAGCGTTGGTCGTGGATCCTCGGCGAAGAGGTCAAGGACGGGCATCTGAGCCAGAGCCGGCGAGCCCAGTTCAAGAGTTTCCCCAAGCTGGCGAGCCCGCGCGCCAACGCCCAGCTCGGCGGTCAGACCGGCTATCTCGTCGACCTCGCCAAGTCGAATGCCGTCAAGAACAGCAATGGCGAGATCACCGAGGACGACCTGCAGAAGGGCGGCTACGAGATCCACACCACGTTCAACAAGAACAAGGTGAAGAAGCTCGAGGACGCCGTGAAGAAGGTTCGCAAGGAGAACCTCCAGAAGAACCGCAAGGTCAACGGGAAGTACGTGGACCGGCATGTCCAGTTCGGTGGAGCCTCCGTCAGCCCCAAGACCGGCGCGATCGAGGCGATCTACGGCGGTGAGGACGCCACGAAGCACTTCACCAACAACGCTGATGTCACCGGCGCCCAGGTCGGCTCGACCTTCAAGCCCTTCGTCCTCGCGGCTGCCTTCAGGGACGGAGTCAGGAACCCGCAGGGGCCCGAGGTCCAGGACGCGAGCCAGCGCACGATCGTCTCCCCCAAGAGTCTGTACAGCGGCAAGAACGGGCTCAAGATCAAGGACTGGAAGGGGGACATCTGGACGAATGAGAAGGGCAAGCAGTGGAACCAGACCAACGACGGTAAGCAGTCGTACAACAAGCCGAGCTACCAGATCGATCTACGCGAGGCCATGCGCGAGTCCGTGAACTCGGCCTATGTGCAGCTGGGCATGGACGTGGGTCTGGACAAGGTGCGCGGCGCCGCGAAGCGGGCCGGCATCCTGGACGACAGCTTCGCCGACTCCAACTACCCCTCGTTCTCCCTCGGTACGTCCGACCCGAGTGCGATCCGTATGGCGGGCGCCTATGGCACGTTCGCGACCAGTGGTCAGCAGAACGACCCGTACTCGGTGACATCCGTCGACCGTGAGGGCGAGAACGTCTTCCGGCACGAGGCCAAGCCCGTGCGCGCCTTCGACACGAAGGTCGCCGACAACGTGACCGACGTTCTCAAGACCGTCGTCGACAAGGGCACCGGTACGGCGGCGCGGCTGCCGGGCCGCGACGTGGCCGGCAAGACCGGTACCACCGACGGCAACAAGTCGGCCTGGTTCGTCGGCTACACCAAGCAGTTGTCCACCGCGATCACGATGTACCGGATGGACGACAACGAGAAGTCCCACAACCGCAAGTTCCTTGAGATGTACGGCACCGGTGGTCAGGAGAAGATCCACGGTGCGTCGTTCCCGTCCGAGATCTGGCACGACTACATGACGCAGGCTCTGAAGGGCCAGCCGAACGAGCCGTTCCCGGTGCCGGAGCCCATCGGGGAGCTCGTGGGCGCGACCCCGAGCCCCACGCCGACCCCGTCGGCCACGGTGACCCCGTCGGAGACCGCCTCGCCGTCCCCGTCGACCAGCGAGACTGCGCCGCCGTCCCCGTCGCCCTCGGAGACGTGCAGCGACTGGGACTGGGCCTGCAAGAACGAGGACGGTGGCGCCACCGGGGGTACGGACACCGGAGGCGCGACCGACGGCGGAGCGTCGTCGACGCCGAGCGACGGGAGTACCGACGACACCGGAGGCCCGGGCAATGGAAACGGTGGCGGCATCTTCGGAGGCCCGAACCAGTAGCCGAACCGGCTTCAACGCACCGTGTTTCACGTGAAACTCTGCGTGTTCCACGGCAAGCGAGGGCCGTCACACCCACCGGGTGTGGCGGCCCTCGCCCCGTTCTCAGCCTCGTACGGCAGGATGTGCCGCATGCCCAGTGCAGAGACGACGAGCGCGAATCCGCAGCAGCCGGAAGGGGATCCGGATCCGGAGCAGGTACGGCCGACCAGAGAGGACGAGGTCGCCGCCGTTGGCAGCGGGTTCATCGGCGGGCCCATCGGGCGACGGGCCCTGCTCGGGATCTCGTGGTGGACGCCCGCACGGGTGATCGCACTCGTCATGCTCGGCATGTTCGCGCTCGGCATGGTCCAGAAGTTCCCCTGCTACGACGGCGCCTGGTTCTACGGCACCAGCTCCCAGTACACACACGCCTGTTACTCGGACATCCCGCACCTGTACCAGGGACGCGGATTCGCCGATGGCCTCGTGCCGTACTTCGACAAGCTCTCCGGCGACATGGACTACCTCGAATACCCGGTGCTCACCGGTGTGTTCATGGAGGTCGCCGCGTGGCTGACGCCGGGCAGCGGCTCCATTCAGCACCAGGAGCAGGTGTACTGGATGGTCAACGCCGGGATAATGATGATCTGCGCGGCGGTGATCGCCGTGTGCGTCACCCGCACCCATCGCAGGCGCCCCTGGGACGGCCTGCTGGTCGCACTGGCGCCCGCCTTCGCGCTGACCGCCACCATCAACTGGGACCTCTTCGCGGTGGCGCTCACAGCGGCCGCGATGCTGATGTGGTCGCGGAGCAGGGCCTTCGCCTTCGGCGTGCTGCTCGGCCTTGCGACGGCCGCCAAGCTGTACCCCGTGCTGCTGCTCGGACCGCTCTTCGTGCTGTGCTGGCGGGCCGGCCGGTGGCGGGAGTTCGGCAGGGCGACCCTTGGCGCCGCCGTCTCGTGGCTGGCCGTGAACCTGCCGGTGATGATGCTGGCGCCCGAGGGCTGGTCGAAGTTCTACACGTTCAGCCAGGAGCGCGGAGTCGACTTCGGCTCCTTCTGGCTGATCATTTCCCAGCACCGGGACACGCCCCTCGACACCAACGTCGTCAACACCCTGGCCACGACGCTGATGGTGTTCGCTTGTCTGGGCGTCGCGGCGCTGACACTCACCGCGCCCCGGCGACCGCGCTTCTCACAGCTCGCGTTCCTGGTGGTCGCGGCCTTCATCCTCACCAACAAGGTCTACTCACCGCAGTACGTCCTGTGGCTGATCCCGCTCGCCGCGCTGGCGCGCCCCAAGTGGCGGGACTTCCTGGTCTGGCAGGCGTGCGAGGTCGCGTACTTCCTGGGGATCTGGCTGTACCTCGCGTACACGACGAGCGGGGACAAGCATCAGGGGCTACCCGAGGACGGATATCAACTGGTCGTCGCGGCGCACCTGTTGGGCACGCTCTACCTCTGCGCGGTCATCGTGCGGGACATCTGGCTGCCCGAGCGGGACGTGGTGCGACGCTCCGGGGAGGACGACCCCACGGGCGGTGTGCTGGACGGCGCCAAGGACGTCTTCGTACTGGGGCAGGCGGCTCGCCCGCGGCGGCACCGGCACGCCGCCCGTACCTCGGAGGAACCGGCGGCGGTCGACTGGGGTCGAACGCCGGGGAGTTCGCTCTGAGCGAACACCCTCGCTGGAGGCACGAAAAGCGGGTCGGGCACCTCATGGGCCCGACCCGCTTTCGTATGTCCTACGTAGAGGCGCGTTCAGTGGTCAGCGATCCACGATCCGGTCGAACTGCGTGGTGGTGTGCCGAAGATGGGCCACCAGTTCCTCGCCGACCTGCGGCTCGGGGGCGTCGGACGGCACGAACAGGATCGACACCTGCATGTGCGGCGGCTCGGCGAACCAACGCTGCTTGCCCGCCCAGACGAACGGCGCCAGGTTCCGGTTCACCGTCGCCAGACCGGCCCGTGCGACGCCCTTGGCGCGCGGCATGACGCCGTGCACGGCCTTCGGGGCCTCCAGGCCCACACCGTGCGACGTACCGCCCGCCACGACCACCAGCCAGCCGTCGGAGGGGGCCTTCTGCTGGCGGTAGCCGAACCGGTCGCCCTTCGTCACGCGCGTGACGTCGAGGACGGCGCCGCGGTACTCGGTCGCTTCGTGGTCGCCCAGCCACAGCCGCGTACCGATGCGCGCACGGAAGCGCGTCTGCGGGAACTGCTGCTGCAGACGCGCCAGTTCGTCTGCCTTCAGGTGGCTGACGAACATGGTGTGCAGCGGAAGGCGGGCCGCGCGCAGCCGGTCCATCCAGCCGATGACCTCCTCGACGGCGTCCGTGCCGTCGGTGCGGTCGAGAGGCAGGTGGATCGCGAAGCCCTCGAGGCGCACGTCCTGTATGGCGTGCGCGAGCTGCGGCAGGTCTTGCTCGGTGACGCCGTGCCGCTTCATCGAGGACATGACCTCGATGACGACGCGGGCGCCGACGAGGCCGTGCACGCCGTCGACGGAGGAGACGGAGCGGATGACGCGGTCGGGCAGCGGAACCGGCTCCTCGCCGCGCCGGAACGGCGTCAGGACCAGCAGGTCACCGCTGAAGCAGTCCTTGATCCGGGCGGCCTCGTACGTGGTGCCGACGGCAAGGACGTCGGTACCGAAACGAGTCGCTTCCTCCGCCAGCCGTTCGTGACCGAAGCCGTATCCGTTGCCCTTGCAGACGGGGACGAGCCCCGGAAACTGCTCGAGCACCTGCTTGTGGTGTGCCCGCCAGCGCGCGGTGTCGACGTAGAGCGTGAGCGCCATGGCCGGTCCCGGAACCTTTCGTGGAGAGTGCGGAGCTAGGTCAGATTGTGCCGGGCGCTCAGCGCCGCGACATGTAGATGTCGAGCGCCTTGTGCAGCAGCTTGTTGAGCGGGAAGTCCCACTCGCCCAGATATTCGGCCGCCTGGCCGCCCGTACCGACCTTGAACTGGATCAGGCCGAAGAGGTGATCGGTCTCGTCCAGCGAGTCGGAGATGCCGCGCAGGTCGTAGACGGTGGCGCCGAGCGCGTAGGCGTCGCGCAGCATCCGCCACTGCATGGCATTGGACGGGCGCACCTCGCGGCCGATGTTGTCGGAAGCGCCGTAGGAGTACCAGACGTGCCCGCCCACGACGAGCATGGTGGCCGCCGCGAGGTTCACGCCGTTGTGCCGCGCGAAGTAGAGCCGCATCCGGTTGGGGTCCTCGGTGTTGAGGGCCGTCCACATGCGCTGGAAGTACGACAGCGGGCGCGGCCGGAAGTGGTCGCGGGTGGCCGTGATCTCGTACAGGCGCTGCCACTCGGCGAGGTCCTGGTAGCCGCCCTGGACGACCTCGACGCCGGCCTTCTCGGCCTTCTTGATGTTGCGTCGCCACAGCTGGTTGAACTGCTTGTGCACCTCTTCGAGGGAGCGGTTCGCGAGCGGCACCTGGAAGACATAGCGCGGCTGTACGTCGCCGAAGCCGGCGCCGCCGTCCTCGCCCTGCTGCCAGCCCATGCGGCGGAGCTTGTCGGCGACCTCGAAGGCGCGCGGCTCGATGTGGTCCGCCTCGATGTCGCGCAGGCGCTTCACATCCGCGTCCTGTATGCCCTTCTTGATGGAAGGCGCGTCCCAGCGGCGAATGATGACCGGCGGGCCCATCTTCACGGAGAAGGCGCCCTGCTGCTTCAGATGCGCGAGCATCGGGCGCAGCCACTCTTCGAGGTTCGGCGCGTACCAGTTGATGACCGGGCCCTCGGGCAGATACGCGAGATAGCGCTTGATCTTGGGGAGCTGGCGGTACAGCACCAGGCCCGCACCGACCATTTCGCCGGTGCGCTCGTCGAACCAGCCCAGGTGCTCGGAGCGCCATTCCGCCTTTACGTCTGCCCATGCGGGGACCTGCATGTGGCTGGCCGACGGCAGGCTCTGGATGTACGCCAGATGCTGCTCTCGGCTGATGGTCCTCAGGGTCAGGCTCATTCGGGGCGCTCCTCGGGCTGGTGTGTCCCCATGGGTACAGGGGCTCCGGCTCTCGCGCCGAAGCCTACTGCGCCCTGTGAGCGCCCCGACCGGCCGTATGGGAGGTCGGTGGTGAAGGCGGCCCCGCGGCAGCTTCCGAGGGGGCGGTCTCAGCCGAGGAGCCCGCCGAAGAGACCTCCGTGTGCCATGCCGATGAAGAAGCCGACGGCTGACGCTCCCAGGCCCAGGATCAGCCCGAATCGTTCCCGGGTCGTCTCGGAGACGAACTGGCCGTAGGCCCCGGTCAGGATGCCGACGAGCCCTGCCCAGGAGCTGAGGAGATGAAGCCCGGGCCAGATCGACGTGATGATCGCGATCGCTCCGAGCACCACGGTCACCCCGAGCAGGGTGTCCGGCAGCGGATGGGGCCTGCCGTCCGTGGCAAAAAGGGATGAGGAAGCGGTGCTGTTCGGACGCATTACTTGTGCCATGGGGCACCTCCTGCGGAAGCGGCGCACTGTAGCGCCGTACACACCCGATGTGTACAGATTGCGGCCATTGGCTGCCGGATTTCAACCGGAAGCAGAGGTGCGGGTAGTCTGTACGGTCTGCACCGGTGTCTGTTCATGCCCCCGACCAGGGGGCACTCCTCTGATCAGCGCGGATCCGCTCGTCGGACCCGATTGTCAGTGGTGGCCGATACCGTTGCTCACGCATAACAACCCTCCTGCCACGGAACGACCGTGGCCGCTGAGTCCAAAGGAGGTGGGTTCTACATGCGTCACTACGAGGTGATGGTCATCCTCGACCCCGATCTGGAGGAGCGCGCTGTCGCCCCCCTGATCGAGAACTTCATGTCTGTTGTCCGTGAGGGCGACGGCAAGGTGGAGAAGGTCGACACCTGGGGCCGTCGTCGGCTCTCGTACGAGATCAAGAAGAAGCCCGAGGGCATCTACTCGGTCATCGACCTGCAGGCTGAGCCTGCGGTCGTCAAGGAGCTCGACCGCCAGATGAACCTGAACGAGTCGGTCCTCCGGACCAAGGTCCTCCGTCCCGAGACCCACTGAACTTCCTAGTTCAGCGGTACTCGGGATCCGAGTAGCAGCAAGCAGCCAGCAGCAAACCCGCCGAGAGGTTCCCCCATGGCAGGCGAGACCGTTATCACCGTCGTCGGAAACCTGACCGACGACCCCGAGCTGCGCTTCACCCCGTCCGGTGCGGCCGTCGCGAACTTCACGATCGCGTCGACGCCCCGGACGTTCGACCGCCAGACCAATGAGTGGAAGGACGGCGATGCGCTGTTCCTCCGCGCGTCGATCTGGCGTCAGGCCGCGGAAAACGTCGCCGAGTCGCTGACGCGCGGCATGCGCGTCGTCGCTCAGGGACGACTGCGGCAGCGTTCGTACGAGACCCAGCAGGGCGAGAAGCGGACGGTCGTGGAGCTCGAGGTCGACGAGATCGGCCCCTCGCTGCGCTACGCCACCGCCAAGGTCACCAAGACCCCCGGTCGTGGTGGCCAGGGTGGCGGCGGCGGATTCGGCGGCGGCCAGCAGGGCGGCGGCGGTGGCGGCTGGGGCGGCGGCCCCGGCGGTCAGCAGGGCGGCCAGGGAGGTGGCCAGGGCGGAGCCCCGGCCAACGACCCCTGGGCGACCGGTGCGCCAGCCGGCGGCGGCCAGCAAGGCGGCGGCGGTGGCGGCTGGGGCGGAAGCTCCGGCGGCTCCGGCGGCGGCTACTCGGACGAGCCCCCCTTCTAGGGATCACTCCCTGACAGGGCTGGGTTCGCACCCCACACTTCTTGATCACACAGGAGAAACACCATGGCGAAGCCGCCTGTGCGCAAGCCTAAGAAGAAGGTCTGCGCGTTCTGCAAGGACAAGGTCACGTACGTGGACTACAAGGACACGAACATGCTGCGGAAGTTCATTTCCGACCGCGGCAAGATCCGTGCCCGCCGCGTGACCGGCAACTGCACGCAGCACCAGCGTGACGTCGCCACGGCCGTCAAGAACAGCCGTGAGATGGCGCTGCTGCCCTACACGTCCACCGCGCGATAAGGAAAGGGTGACCGAAACATGAAGATCATCCTGACCCACGAGGTCTCTGGCCTCGGCACCGCCGGCGAGGTCGTCGACGTCAAGGACGGGTACGCCCGTAACTACCTGATCCCGCGGAACTTTGCGATCCGCTGGACCAAGGGTGGCGAGCAGGACGTGGCGCAGATCCGCCGCGCCCGCAAGATCCACGAGATCGCCACCATCGAGCAGGCCAACGAGATCAAGGCCAAGCTCGAGGGCACCGCGGTCCGTCTGGCCGTCCGCTCCGGCGACGCCGGTCGTCTCTTCGGTTCCGTCACCCCGGCTGACGTCGCTTCGGCGATCGAGGCTGCCGGTGGCCCGAAGGTCGACAAGCGTCGTGTCGAGCTGGGCTCGCCGATCAAGTCGCTCGGTGGCCACGAGGCCTCCGTGCGTCTGCACCCCGAGGTTGCCGCCAAGGTCAACATCGAGGTCGTCTCTGCCTGAGCACTGCCCTGAGCAGCGCTGAAGCGAATGTGGGGCCGCACCCTTCGGGGTGCGGCCCCACATGCTTGCTGTCTGCGTTTCACGTGAAACGGGTTCGCTGGCACGGTTTCACGTGAAACAGCCCGCTCGGAGTCAGCGTGTCGCGCCCGTCACGGCCCAGCGTCCCGAGCGGTAGCGGATCCAGAGCGTGATCATGCGCACCGTCATCATCAGCGCCATCGCTCCCCACACTGCCGTGAGACCACCGCCGAACACGGGGACCAGGAGCGCCACCGGCGTGAAGACGGCAAACGTGACCAGCATGGCCCAGGCAAGATAGGGCCCGTCGCCCGCGCCCATGAGGACGCCGTCGAGGACGTAGACGATTCCGCATACGGGCTGGGACAGCGCGACGACGATGAGCGCGGGCAGGGCGGCGTCCTGTACGAGCTGATCGCTCGTGAACAGCGGGACGAACAGTGGCCTGGCAAAGACGATCAGTACGCCCAGGACGACCCCCGCTGCGATCCCCCACTCCACCATCCGGCGGCAGACGGCCCGCGCGCCTGGAGCGTCATCCGCTCCGAGATAGCGGCCGATGATCGCCTGGCCGGCGATGGCGATGGCGTCGAGGGCGAAGGCGGTCAGGCTCCACAGGGACAGGATGATCTGGTGAGCGGCCACATCGGCATCGCCGAGCCGGGCCGCGACGGCCGTCGCGATCATCAGGATCGCCCGGAGCGAGATCGTACGGACGAGAAGTGGAGCGCCCGCCTGGGCGCAGGCCCTGATGCCGGCCGCGTCCGGACGCAGTGAAGCTCCGTGGCGGCGGGCGCCACGGATCACGACGACGAGGTAGACGGCGGCCATTCCGACCTGGGCGATGACGGTGCCCCAGGCCGAACCCGCGATGCCCAGGCCGGCACCGTAGACGAGCGCGACGTTGAGCCCCGCGTTGGCGATGAAGCCGGCGACCGCCACATACAGAGGGGTCTTGGTGTTCTGCAGCCCGCGCAGCACGCCGGTGGCGGCGAGGACGATGAGCATCGGGGGAATGCCGAGCGAGGAGATGCGCAGGTAGGTGATCGCGTAGGGCGTCGCGGTGTCGGAGGCGCCGAAGAGTTCGACCAGCGCCGGGGCCGCGGGCAGGGCGACCGCGACGACCACGGCCCCGAGGAACAGGGCGAGCCAGATGCCGTCCATACCTTGCTGGATGGCGGACTTCAGATCACCGGAGCCGACACGTCGCGCAACCGCCGCGGTGGTCGCGTAGGCGAGGAAGACGAAGATGCTGACCGCGGTCTGCAGCAGGGCCGAGGCGACGGCGAGTCCCGCGAGCTGCGAGGTGCCGAGATGGCCGACGATGGCGCTGTCGGCCATGAGGAAAAGAGGCTCAGCGACGAGTGCGCCAAAGGCGGGAACGGCGAGAGCGACGATCTCTCGGTCGTGCCGCCGTCGGGCGGCTTTGGGCGTCGCGGGAGCCTGTGTCATGGGCACCAATCTAATCTTCCACAGGTAAGAGATGCAATCCGTGAATGACCCTTACTTACGACAGTCTTCCGCGTGTCGCGGGGCGGGGCCGACGGAGATCTTGGGCCGACTGGGAAAGTTTTTCTTCTGCACAGCCGGTGGATGGGAAAACAGCAGGTCAGGCCCTATGTATGGAATAGCCTGAGGGCTTGTTCACAGGCCTGTCCACCGTGTCGTGCACAGGTTTTGCCAGGTTCTCCACAGCGAGGGGCCGGTCATCCACATGGCCTGTGGATAACCAGATTGGCTGACGGTGCCCACAGGCCTACCGTGGTGCGGCGCCCACCGTGTCCCGCGACCTCGGAAACCTCACAATTCCGACGCGTCATAAGCGGAGTTGGGCCTCTGATTTGTCAGTGTCGTGCCGTAGGAATGAGGGGTACGGCGAGGTCCGCTCGGCGGACGGGAGGAGGCGGCCCGGTGAGTATCTCCGAGCCATTGGACGACCCCTGGGCCGACGACGGTCCCAGCGATCGTCTGCCCGCTTCCCGGCCGTTCCGGGGTGCCGGCCGAGGCCAGGGCGACCAGCACGAGCGGGGCAGCGAGGGTGGTGGCGGCTGGGACGAGGGCCCTGCCACCTTCGAGCGCGTTCCGCCGCAGGATCTGGACGCCGAGCAGTCCGTGCTCGGTGGCATGCTCCTGTCGAAGGACGCGATCGCCGACGTCGTGGAGGTCATCAAGGGGGCGGACTTCTACAAGCCGGCCCACGAAACGATCTTTCAGGCGATCCTCGACGTCTACGCCAAGGGCGAGCCCGCCGACCCGATCACCATCGCCGCGGAACTGACCAAGCGCGGCGAGATCAACAAGGTCGGTGGCGCATCGTATCTGCACACCCTCGTGCAGACGGTCCCGACGGCGGCGAACGCCGAATACTACGCGGAGATCGTCCACGAGCGCGCCGTACTGCGCCGTCTCGTCGAGGCGGGCACGCGGATCACGCAGATGGGATACGCGGGCGACGACGACGTCGACGAGATCGTCAACAGGGCGCAGGCCGAGGTCTACGCGGTCACCGAGCAGCGCACCAGCGAGGACTACCTCCCGCTCGGCGACATCATGGAGGGCGCGCTCGACGAGATCGAGGCGATCGGTTCGCGCAGCGGCGAGATGACCGGTGTGCCGACCGGCTTCACCGACTTCGACTCGCTCACCAACGGTCTGCACCCGGGCCAGATGATCGTCATCGCGGCCCGCCCCGCCATGGGTAAGTCCACGCTGGCGCTGGACTTCGCGCGCGCCGCGTCGATCAAGAACAACCTGCCGAGCGTCATCTTCTCCCTCGAAATGGGGCGCAACGAGATCGCGATGCGCCTGCTGTCGGCCGAGGCGCGAGTGGCCCTGCACCACATGCGCTCCGGCACGATGACGGACGAGGACTGGACGAGGCTCGCGCGCCGGATGCCCGAGGTCTCGGCCGCGCCGCTGTACATCGACGACTCCCCGAACCTGTCGATGATGGAGATCCGCGCGAAGTGCCGCCGGCTCAAGCAGCGCAACGACATCAAGCTCGTGATCATCGACTATCTGCAGCTGATGCAGGCCGGTGGCTCGAAGCGCTCCGAGAGCCGACAGCAGGAGGTCTCGGACATGTCCCGAAACCTGAAGCTGCTGGCCAAGGAGCTGGAGCTGCCGGTGATCGCGCTGTCCCAGCTGAACCGTGGCCCCGAGCAGCGGACGGACAAGAAGCCGATGGTGTCCGACCTGCGTGAGTCCGGCTCCATCGAGCAGGACGCGGACATGGTCATCCTTCTGCACCGTGAGGACGCGTACGAGAAGGAGTCGCCGCGCGCGGGCGAGGCGGACATCATCGTCGGCAAGCACCGTAACGGTCCGACGGCCACGATCACCGTCGCCTTCCAGGGCCACTACTCGCGCTTCGTGGACATGGCGCAGACCTGACCAGGAGACGGTCGGCGGCACAGATCAGCCTCCGGTGAAAACCGCTCGACGCCGGTCGTCGGTCAGGATGGACTGGGCCCATGACGACATCCCCGGAAGTGTTGTTGCCCACCACGCGTCGCGCCCTCTTGCACCGCATCGCCGTGGCCCAGAGCGAAGGGCGGGCGCCCTCACTCGTGGCCGCGGTCGCGCGGGACGGCGAATTGGTGTGGACCGGATCGCGTACCTCGGTGGACGGGCACGGGCCGGACGAGCACGTGCAGTACCGGATCGGTTCGATCACCAAGACATTCACGGCCGTACTGGTGCTGCGACTGCGCGATGAAGGGCTGCTCGATCTGGCGGACCCGCTGGAGAAGTATCTGCCCGACACCGGTGCCGGCACGGTCACCGTCGCCGAACTGCTCGCCCACACCGGCGGGTTGGCGGCCGAGACGCCGGGGGAATGGTGGGAGCGGAGCCCCGCGAGCCGGCGCCCGACCCTCGCGGACGTCCTCGGCGAGCAGCCTTTCCGGCACCCCGTCGGCCGCCGCCACCACTACTCCAATCCCGGCTATACGCTGCTGGGCGCCCTGGTCGAGGCGGTGCGCGGGGTGTCCTGGGAGAAGGCCCTGCGCGACGAGATTCTCGAACCGCTGGGTCTGACCCGCACCAGCGTCCAGCCACAGCAGCCGCACGCCGGGGGCTGGGCCGTGCACCCGTACGCGGATGTGCTGCTGCCGGAGCCGAGCGAGGACCTGGGCTTGATGGCCCCTGCTGGTCAACTGTGGTCCACCACGCGGGATTTGGCCGTCTTTGCCTCCTTCCTCATGGGCGGAGACGACCGGGTGCTGAGTGCGGACTCCGTCCGGGAGCTGCGGACTCCCGCCGCGCCGACGGTGCCGGGCGACTGGGGATCCTCGTACGGGCTCGGCATGCAGGTGGTGCGGGGCGGAGGACGCACCCTGGCCGGGCACACGGGCTCGCTGCCGGGGTTCGTGGCGGGGCTGTGGTTGTGCGAGGAGGAGGGGCTCGTGGCGGTGGCCCTCGCCAACTGCACGACGGGGGTGCCCGCGGGGACGCTGGCCGCCGAACTGATGGCGATCGTCGCCGAGGCCGAGCCGAGCTTGCCCGAGCCGTGGCGGCCGCTCCCCGAAGTAGAGGCGTCCGAACTGGAGCTGGTGGGGCCCTGGTATTGGGGGACACAGGCCGTGGTGCTGCGCTTGGCGGCCGACGGCGGTGTGGAGATGGGTCCGGCGGCCGGGGGCGGACGACGCTCCCGGTTCCGGTCGAACGGAGACGGCACCTGGACCGGGCTGGATGGCTACTACGCCGGAGAGCTGCTCCGGGCCGTCCGGCGGGACGACGGGGCGGTGAGCCACCTGGACCTCGGTTCCTTCGTCTTCACGCGGGAGCCGTACCCGGCGGACGGGCCGGTTCCTGGTGGAGTGGATCCGGAGGGGTGGCGGGGCATTCCGCGGTGACACCCAGCTCTGTCGGTCGGCTGTTTCACGTGAAACAGCCGACCGTGAAACGCCGACCGCGCGACTCCTCCGTCACAGCTGCAGCTTGAATCCCATGTGCGAGCCCACAAAGCCCAGTCGCTCATAGAAGCGATGGGCATCGGTACGCGTGGCATCGGAGGTCAGCTGTACCAACTGGCAGCCCTGGCGCCGGGACTCGTCGACGGCCCACTCGATGAGCTGCGTGCCGAGGCCGCTGCCACGCTCGTCCGCGTGGATGCGGACGGCCTCGATGATCGAGCGGGTGGAGCCCTTCCGGGAGAGCCCGGGGATGATGCTGAGTTGCAGTGTGCCGACGACGTGGCCCCCGCGCGCGGCGACGACGAGGTGCTGGTTCGCGTCGGCCGTCAGGCGTGCGTGCGCGGTGAGATACGGCGTCAGGTCCTCCGGGGACTCCCGCTGGGCGCCCAGCGGGTCGTCCGCCAGCATGGCGACAATCTCCGGAATGTCCTCGGCCGCGGCGGGCCTGATCTCAAGATCTCCCATGGACCGCAGCCTATGCGGGGCCTTCCGCCGACTGTGTTCGGCCCCGGTCAGGCGACGGCGTGCAGCCCCTCGACCGCTTTGACCAGAGGAACGAGGTCCGGGTTCTCGGCCGCGGCGTCGAGGGCTTCCCGCAGCGCCGTGGAGTTCGTGGGGCGGGCCTCTTCGAGGAGCTTGAACCCGGCTTCGGAGACGTTCGTGTAGATGCCCCGACGGTCGGTCGGGCACAGATAGCGGGCGAGCAGGCCGCGTTCCTCGAGCCGCGTGACGAGGCGCGTGGTCGCGCTCTGGCTCAGGACGACGGCGTCGGCCACCTGCTTCATCTGGAGGTGGCCGCCCTCCCCGTCGTGCTGACGGCCGAGGACGTCAAGCAGCGAATACTCGCGCACGCTCAGCCCGTGTCGGGCCTGCAGTGCGCGCTCGATGTGGGACTCGATTTGCCCGTGCAACAGCGAAAGCGCGCACCAGCCCTGAGAAAGGGCGGTCAGTGCGGGGTCTGTGGCGGTCATGGTTCGTGATTCCTCCGTCCCGGAGCGGCTCAGCCCAGGGTAGTCGATGACCGGGGTAGCCCGCGTTTGCAATTAACCAGCGTCTGCAATTATTGTGAGGTCTCGTAAAGCGCACCCGCAACAGTCTGGAAGGGGTCCCTCCATGCCTCTCGCGCTTCTCGCCCTCGCGATCGGGGCCTTCGGTATCGGAACCACGGAATTCGTGATCATGGGATTGCTCCCAGAGGTCGCGGGTGACTTCGGCGTCTCCATCCCCACGGCCGGCTTTCTGGTGACCGGCTACGCGCTCGGCGTGATGTTCGGCGCCCCGCTGATGACCGCCCTGGGCACGCGCATCCCGCGCAAGCGGATGCTGATGCTGCTGCTCGGCTTCTTCATCGTCGGCAACCTGCTCTCCGCCGTCGCGCCCGTCTTCGCCGTCATGCTGATCGGCCGCGTGGTCGCCTCGCTCGCCCACGGTGCGTTCTTCGGCATCGGCTCGGTCGTCGCGGCCGAGCTGGTGGCACCGGAGAAGAAGGCCGGAGCGATCGCCATGATGTTTACGGGCCTGACCGTCGCGAACGTCGTCGGTGTCCCGCTCGGCACGTACATCGGCCAGTCGGTCGGCTGGCGCGTGACGTTCACGGTCGTCGCCGGACTCGGTGTCATCGGCCTCGTCGGCATCGCCAAGCTCGTGCCCGACCTGCCCAAGCCGGAAGGTGTGCGGCTGCGTCACGAGCTGGCCGCGTTCAAGAACGTGCAGGTCGTGCTCGCCATGGCGATGACCGTGCTCGGCTTCGGCGGGGTCTTCGCGGCCATCACCTACATCGCGCCGATGATGACGCACGTCGCGGGCTTCGCGGACGGCTCCGTCACCTGGCTCATGGTCCTCTTCGGCCTCGGCATGGTCGCCGGCAACCTCGTCGGCGGAAAGTTTGCCGACCGCGCCCTGATGCCCATGCTGTACGTGTCGCTTGGCGCGCTCGCCCTCGTGCTCGCTCTGTTCACGGTCACCGCGCACAACCAGGTGCTGTCCGCGATCTCCATCGTGTTGATCGGCGCGTTCGGCTTCGCGACCGTGCCACCGCTGCAGAAGCGCGTCCTCGACCAGGCGTCCGGCGCCCCGACCCTCGCCTCGGCCGTCAACATCGGCGCCTTCAACCTCGGCAACGCCCTCTCCGCCTGGCTCGGCGGCATGGTGATCGCCGCGGGCCTCGGCTATACCTCCCCGAACTGGGTCGGTGCCGTGCTCGCCGCGGCAGCCCTCGTCCTGGCCGTGCTGTCCGCGGCCCTCGAGCGCCGCACGTCCGCCCCGAGCCTGATCGTCGCGGCCACCGAGCAGCCGCGTACCGAGCCGGCCCGCCACTGATCCACGCCCCGGGAGGCGGGGCCCGATGTCGCCCTCGCCCCACAGCCCCCTCAGCACCATCCCGCAAGGAGCATCACCTCATGAGCACCACCGCCGTCACCCCACTCAGCACGCAGGACGCCGAGACCCTGGTCGCCGCCGCTCACCTCGCGGCCGAGGCGGCCGGAGTCACCGTCAGCGTCACCGTCCTCGACGCGGGCGGGCACCTCCTGGCCTTCCGCCGCGACGACCGCGCCGTCCTCATCTCCGGCGAGACCAGCACGCGCAAGGCGTACACCGCGCTCCAGCTGAACGCCCCCACCGCCGACCTCGTCGACCTGGTCAAGCCCGAGGGCCCCTTCCACACCCTGCCCACCGCGCTGGACCGGCCGTTGCTGTTCATCGCCGGCGGCCTGCCGGTCCACCGCGACGGACGGCTCATTGGTGCCATCGGTGTCGGTGGCGGCGCCCCCGAGCAGGACCACGGCTTCGCCACCGCGGCCGTGGAGGCCCTCGCGTAACAGCTGGACGTGCGTGCCGCATCCGCCCCGAGTCACCGCAACACAGCGGTACTTGGGGCGGACGCTTGCTCAGCCCGCGGCCACGGTCAGCGGTGCGAAGCGGCGGGTCCAGTCGCCTGGCAGACCTGAAGACCCGTAGCTCATCACCGCGTTGAGGCTGACGGCATCGAGGCCACTTTCCTTGAGCCACGCCAGCAGCTCTTCGTGGCGCACGTCGATGTCGGTGCGCAGCGGCCGGTCCGTGCCCGCCGCGAGCGAGGCCACGAGGGCCTGTGCCGTCGCGGTGTCGCGGGCGATGAGCGGGCCGATGACGTGGGTGTCCTCGTTGGGCCAGGCGGCCGCGAAGCCGATGAGCCCGCCACTGGGCCCCTCGTCCACCGCCACCCGCAACTGGTCCGCGAAGGCCGGAAGTCGCGTGATGACCTGCGTACGGTCCGGGCCGAAGACCTCAGCGTCCAGGCGGAGGATGGCGGGGAGGTCCTCTGCTGTGGCCGCGCGGGTGGAGACAACAGGCAGGGACCCGCCCGCGGCGAAGCGGCCGCGCACCATTTCGGCCCGCCCTGTGACCTTGAAGCCCAACTCCTCGTAGAGCGGCCGCCCGTACGGCGTCGCGTGGAGTGTGAGCGGGGTCGTGCCCGCCCGCTCGACGACGTGGCGCATCAGGCGCCTGCCGATGCCCTGCCGTGCATGCTGCTCGGCGACCAGAACCATGCCGATCGCTCCGAGTTCGGGCCGCTCGCGGGGTCCGTACTCGGTCACTACGCACGCGCTGACGAGACCGCCGTCGGGGTCGTCGATGCCGTAGCCGGTACCGGCGGAGAGCAGTAGCCGCCACTTGTGTTCCTCACGGGGCCAGCCCCGGTTCTCGGACAGGTCGGCGCAAGCGAGGACATCGCGCGGGGTGAGGCGGCGGATGGGCTGGCTGGAGGGGGAAGGTGTCGACACGCAGGTCAGGCTGTCCGACTTCGCCCCGCGGCGTCCACCGCTTTGTGAAGAGTGACCCGGCGCTTTCGGCCGCGCCGGGAGTTTCACGTGAAACATGGCGCCGGGGGCGGCTCTCGCCCGCGCTCGACGGCGCGGGACGCGCGAATTGGCGCGCCGAGGCCGGTAATTGAGGAATTTACGAAGTGGCCGGAGTTCGCTTAATCCGCAGTTATGCCGGTAGGGGGTTGTCGACTTCGAGGCGGCCGGTATCGTCGGGTCCGGATCGCGCCGGGTGGCCGAAGAAGGCCGAGGGGAAGCCCGTGGTGCGCGCAGGCCCACGCAGCCTAACGGGACGGAGAGATCGAAGACCTGCACTTTCCGCTTTGCGTTCTGGGCAATGACACCGGATGGCAGGCTGCGGTGAGAGGACTGCGGACAATGTCACACTCTCACCTTACTTGTCAGTAGCCGTCCGGAATGCAGTGTTCAATGTGGACTGCATTGTCGTCGAGGCACGCGGGGGAAAGCCCATCGTTTCCGGGTGCGGAACAGCTCGGGAGTACGTTGACCGACCGAAATATGTTCGAGGCGAGGCACAGCATGGACGCTCCGACCACTACGCCGTCGGCCGATTCCGGTTCGGACGGTGGGGGCTGGTTCACGCCGCGCACGGCCCCGGCCCCGCAGCCGCCCACCACCGGTTCCGGCCAGGAGGCGACGCAGGAGGAGCACCGAATACCGGAGCCGCGCCAGGCACCGGCCGTGCAGCAGCCGCAGCCGACACAGCAGACGCAAGCGCCCGCCCCGCCGCGCGCCGCAGAGGCACCCGGCCCCACGGCCGCCTCTGCACGCACCGCTCCCCATGCCTCCCCCGACGCGATCCTCATCCGCCGCACCATGGAGGAGATCGGCCCCGTCGCGGACAGAGTCACGTCGTACTTCTACGCGCTGCTCTTCGTGCGGCACCCCGAACTGCGCCCGCTCTTCCCTGCGGCGATGGACACCCAGCGCGACCGGCTCCTCAAGGCGCTGCTGACCGCCGCCGAGCACATCGACAACAAGGACGTCCTCGTGGCGTACCTGAAGAATCTGGGCCGCGGGCACCGAAAGTACGGCACGCAGGCCGACCACTACCCGGCCGTCGGCGAGTGCCTGATCGCCGCGCTCACCCAGTACGCCACCACAACGTGGAACGCGGAGACCGAGGCCGCCTGGGTCCGCACGTACACGACGATCTCCCAGGTCATGATCGACGCGGCGGCCGAGGACGAGCTGAGGGCACCGGCCTGGTGGCTGGCCGAGGTCGTGTCGCACGACCTGCGCACTCCCGATGTCGCGGTGGTGACCGTACGGCCCGATCAGCCCTACCCGTTCCTGGCCGGTCAGTACACGACGCTGGAGACACCCTGGTGGCCGCGGATCTGGCGGCACTACTCGTTCGCGTCAGCGCCCCGCTCGGACGGGCTGCTCTCGTTCCACGTGAAGGCGGTCCCGGCGGGCTGGGTCTCCAATGCCCTCGTGCACCGGGCCCGCCCCGGCGACGTGCTGCGCCTCGGCCCGCCCGCCGGCTCCATGACCGTCGACCACACCACGGACAGCGGGCTGCTCTGCCTGGGTGGTGGCACCGGCATCGCGCCCATCAAGGCGCTCGTCGAGGACGTGGCCGAACACGGGCACCAGCGCTCGGTCGAGGTGTTCTACGGCGCCCGCACCAATCACGACCTGTACGACATCGACACGATGCTGCGCCTCTCGCAGAGCCACGCATGGCTCTCGGTGCGCCCCATCGTCGACCAGCAGGCCCACCTCCAGCTGCCGGACGCGGTACGGGAGTACGGCCCCTGGAACGAGTACGACGCGTATCTCTCCGGGCCGCCCGGCATGATCCGCAGCAGCATCGACACCTTGCGGCGCATCGGTATCCCCGGCAGCCGCATCCGGCACGATTCGGTCGAGGACCTGGTCGCGGCGGTGGACTGAGACCGCGACATGCCTCCTACAGCGAGGTGTCAGCCCAGATCGGGTGCGTGCATCGCACGGACCCCCTCGATGTTGCCGTCCAGGTAGTGACGCAGCGAGAGCGGCACCAGATGGACCGAGGCGATGCCGACGCGGGTGAACGGCACCCGCACGATCTCGTAGTCGCCGCACGGGTCCTCGATCTCGGGCCCGTGCCGCTCGTCGGTGTCCATCGACTCCAGTCGGCAGACGAAGAAGTGCTGGACCTTCACGCCGGTCGCGCCGCCGTCCTCGCCGATGTGCTCGACGGTGTCCACGAAGCAGGGCACCACGTCGATGATCTTGGCGCCGAGTTCCTCGTGCACCTCGCGATGGAGGGCGTCCACGACGGTCGTGTCCTCCGGCTCGACCCCGCCACCGGGAGTTACCCAGTACGGATCGACGCCGGGCTTGGTCCGCTTGATCAGGATCAGGTCGTCGCCATCCAGCAGGACGGCGCGTGCGGTGCGCTTGACCACGGGTCGGACGGTCATGGGAGAAATGTGGCCCGGCTGGTTCCACGTGAAACATCCCGCATCGCTCGGCGCCCGCTCACGACCAGTCGACGGCAGCGCGCAGCAGCCACTCATGCGCCCGCGCGATGTGTGGCATGGCGAGTGTGCCGGTGCGCACCACCAGGAAATACGTACGCAGTGGCGGTACGGGCGGGTCGAGCAGGGCGACGATCTGCCCACGCTCCAAGTTCTCCTCGCACAGATAGCGCGGCAGGACCGCGAGTCCGGCACCCGCGATCACACAGGCGAGTACGGCGCGCAGATCGGGCACGACGACCGTGGCGGACACGGCGGGCCGGGAGTCGAAGACGGCGGCCCAGTAGCGGCTGACCAGGGGCAACGACTCGTGCACCTCGACCACTGGGAACTTCTCCAGGGACGGCGCCGCGTCGCGGTGCAGCATGCCGGGGCCGATCCGGGCGGCCAAACGGGGGGCGGCGGCCAGCACGTGCTCCTCGTCGCAGAGCGGAGTCGCCGTGAGCAGGGCGCCGCGTGGATGGGCCGTCGCGATGGCCAGATCGTGATGCCCCGCAGCCAGCCCTTCCAGGGTTTCCTCGGCCGTACCGAAGCTCGCCCGCAACGCGATGCTCTGCCCGTTGTCTCGGGGCAGGGCTGTCAGCGCGGGCAGGGCGCGCTCCGCGGTGAACTCCGGGGGCCCGGCCAGGTGCAGGGTGCGCCCGGCGGACTCCTCGTCGAGCCCGGCTTCGGCTATCTCCACGAGGGCGTCGAGATGCGGAGCCGCCTTGTGGGCCAGCTCGTCGCCGATCGTCGTGGCCGTCACGCCGCGCGCCTGGCGCAGGAAGAGCGGGCGCCCCAGCTGCCGCTCCAGCGTGCGGATCTGGGAGGTGACCGCCGGTTGGGACAGCCCGAGCAGAGCGGCGGCACGGGTGAACGAACCGGCGCGGTGCACCGTCACAAAGGTGCGCAGTAAGGCGAGATCCATCGCGGCACGTCTCCCTCCCCAACCCCCCGGCCGCGCCCAACTATAAATAAGTCGATAGGTCTCTGTCGCTACAGTGATTGGACACTGACACAGAGTCAACTAGCCTTGTGCGCGCGGTTCTTCGCGCGCAAGAACCGGGACGGTCCGAGCCACGAGGGGGGAGGCTCGGACCGTCCGTTGTACGTAGCGCGGTACTAGGGCCCTTCTGACGGATCTTGCTGGGGTCGCGGGCCCTGGTGCGCACATCTGCTGCGTTGTCGTCGGTTGCCAACGCTCCGCGTTGTCGCCCTCCTCCGCCTTGCAGCTGCACGCACCAGCCCCCGCTCGCGGAGCCGAATGGAGAGGCCTCCCGCATCCAGCCTGGTCCGTCAGAAGGACCCTAGGGCCCGTTCCGGCCGCGTGGTGAACTCACCCGTCGTGGGCCTCGTCCAGCGCCCGCAGCACGTCCGCCACCAGGTCCTCGGTGTTCTCGGCGCCCGCTGAGAAGCGGATGAAGCCCTCGGTGACGGCATCCCCGCCCCAGCGCCCGCGCCGCTCGGCAGTGGACCGTACGCCGCCGAAGCTCGTCGCGTCGTCCACCAGGGTCAGGGCTTCCAGGAACCGCTCGGCCCGGACGCGCGAGGGCAGCTCGAAGGCGACCACACAGCCGAAGCGCCGCATCTGACCTGCGGCGACGCGGTGGGACGGATCGTCGGGCAGACCGGGATGGCGCACCCTGGAGACGTCCGCGCGTGCCAGTAGGGCGTGCGCCACGGCCAGTGCGTTGGCGCTCTGCCGCTCGGCGCGCAGCTCGAGCGTGGCGAGGGACCGGTGCGCGAGCCAGGCCTCCATCGGCCCCGGAATCGCCCCGACGATCTTGCGCCAGCGTTTCACCGAGGCGACCAACTCGGCGTCGGCGCACGCGACGTAGCCGAGCAGGACATCGCCGTGACCCGTGAGCTGCTTGGTGCCGCTGGCCACCGCGAAGTCCGCGCCGAGCTCCAACGGGCGCTGCCCGAGCGGCGTCGCGAGCGTGTTGTCCACCGCGACGAGCGCCCCGTGCGCGTGGGCGGCGTCGGCGAGGCGCCGGATGTCGCAGACGTCGAGGCCGGGGTTGGACGGCGTCTCCAGCCACAGCAGGCGCGCCCCGTCGAGCACGTCGAGCTGCGCGTCACCGCCGGTCGGTGCGGTCCGCACCTCGATTCCGTACGCCGTGAGTTGCTCGCGGACGAGCGGGAAGACCTGGTAGCCGTCGGCCGGCAGGACCACCGCGTCACCGGCGCGGAGCTGCGAGAAGAGGACCGCGGAGATCGCCGCCATGCCGGAGGCGAAGGCCAGCGTCTCCACACCGGAGCGCCCCGGAGCCTCCAACTCGTTGATGGCGCGCTCGAGATGCGTCCACGTCGGGTTCTCGTCGCGGCCGTACGCATAGGGCCCCGACACATCGCCGGGCAAGTGGAAGTGTGCGGCGAACACCGGCCCCGGCAGGGTCGGTTCGTTCTTGACCGGTTCGGGCAGACCCGCCCGGACCGCCCGCGTGCCGTCTCCCGGCTCCAGTGCTGAGCGCTCCGTCATGCGACCCGTCCCTCCACTGCTTCGCGTACGGATACGAGAAGGCCGTCGGAGGCCGCCTCGACCAGCTTCAGGCACTCCTCGAAGCCTCCCAGATCGCCGTAGTACGGATCGGGGACTTCCAGGTCCGAGGCGGCGGCCCCGGCATCGTAGGAACGCAGCAGCCGCACCTTCTCGGCGTCCTCGGGTGTCGACGCCAGGCGGCGCAGTGTCCGCAGATGGCCGTGGTCGAGTGCGACGACCAGGTCGAGGCGGGCGAACCAGTCGCGGTGGAACCGGCGGGCCGTGTGCTCGGAGCCGTAGCCGTTCTCGGTGAGGACGCGGACGGTGCGCGGGTCGGCGCCGTCGCCCTCGTGCCAGCCGTCGGTGCCCGCGCTGTCGACCTCGACGAGGCCGTCGAGCCCCGCCTCCTCGACGCGGGCGCGGAAGACGTGCTCGGCCATGGGCGAGCGGCAGATGTTGCCGGTGCAGACGAAACAGACGCGGTAGGTCATCCTCTGACGCTCTCAGTCCTTGCCGTCGGGCAGTACGACGTTCAGCGCCCAGGAGACGATCGACACGATCAGGCCGCCGAGGATCGCGGTCCAGAGGCCGTCGACGTGGAAGCTCAGGTCCACCTGGTCGGCCAGCCACGACGTCAGCAGCAGCATCAGGGCGTTCACGATCAGCGTGATCAGGCCGAGCGTGAGGATGAACAGCGGGAAGGTCAGGAGCTTTACGATCGGCTTCACGATCACATTGACCAGGCCGAAGATGAGGGCGACGAGGACCAGCGTGCCGATCTTCTTGCCGGTGCTGTCGCCGGTGAGGGTGATCTTGTCGAGCACCCAGACCGCGACGGCCAGGGCTCCCGCGTTGGCGAGCGTCTTGACTAGGAAATTCATCATGTGTCTGATCGTGGCAGACGTGACTGGTGACAGGGGTGGAGAGGGCGATGAAGTCGTTCCGGTTGGATGAGCTCGAGGCGGAGAGGGCCGCCAACGACGGGGCGTATCTGCAGTTCCTGCGGGAGCGCAATATGTCGGTCGGGCTGTACGCACTCGACGCGGGCACGCAGGACCCGCAGCAGCCGCACAACCAGGACGAGGTCTACCTGGTGGTCAGCGGGCACGGTTCGATCACCGTCGGCATGGAGACCACTCAGGTCGCCCGGGGCAGCGTGGTGTACGTGCCGGCCGGTGTCGCGCACAAGTTCCACCACATCAGCGAGGACCTGCGCGTCCTCGTCGTCTTCTCGCCTCCGGAGGGCTGAGGGGGTCGGCCTCACGGGCGGGCCGCACCTCGGGGTTCCCTAAGGGTCGGGTCAGGGGAGGACAAGGGATCGGACAGGCCCGCGCGGGCCTGCGACGTGCCAACATCGAAGCAGAAGCTCGAGGCAGCAGAAGCTCGAAGCAGCAGTAATCGAAGCAGCAGTATCGAAGAGACAACGAAGGAGCGATGGCAGTGCGAGAGATATTCGCGGACATGCCGTGGTGGGTGAAGTGGGTCGCGGTGCCGGTCATCGCCATCGTCGTGTTCGGCGGTCTGATCGCGAGCGTCGTCGGCTTTGTGATCGGCCTGCTGTTCAAGGTGCTCGTGTTCGCCGCTCTGGTGGGTGGACTCATCTACGTAGTGCGGAAGTTCCTGGTCGGTTCGTCGTCGCGGAGCCGCGACTGGTGAGGCCGCACTGAGGCCGCACGCACTTGTGTGCGGGTCCCGGTCGTTGCGTCGCGCGACCTTTCGCACGACCGGGGGAAGTTTCCTTGCGCGGCGGGCGCCAATCGGTGGCCAAGGGTTAGAGTCCGGAATTCGATGGCTTTAGCCCCCTGCGAGCCTCGAACACGCGGGGGTTCCCCACGCGCATCGGGAGTGAACCTTGGCCACGGTCGATACCGCACCCGCCGCCGCCCCGCAGACACTCATCGGCTCCGTACAGCGGGCCATGCGACTGCTCGAGGCGGTCGCTTCCCATGACGACGGGGCGCCGGCCAAGCAACTCGCGCGGGAAGCCGGCCTCGCCCTTCCCACCGCGTACCACCTGCTGCGCACGCTGGCCCATGAGGGATATCTCCGCCGGGAGAACGGCGTCTTCGTATTCGGTGCCGCCGCCGAGCGTTTGAGCAGCAGCGGAGCACAGCAGAATCGTCGCGGCATGATCACCGACGCGCTCCGGCACTGGCGCGACACCATCGGCGTCCCGGTCTATTTCGCGGTCTACCGGGACGGCGAGATCGAGCTCGTCGCCGTCGCCGACTCCTCGTCCAATCCGGCCGTCGAGGAGTGGGCCGACTTCCGGGAGACCGGCCATGCCCACGCCATCGGCCAGTGTCTGCTCTCCCAGCTCGACGAGGGGGCCCGCAAGGACCATCTCGACCGCTACCCCGTGCAGCCCATCACTCCGTATTCGGTCCGGGACGACCGTGCGTTGCTACGGAAGTTGAACCGGGTGGGCCGCATGGAACCGCTCGTCGAGCGTCAGGAGTACGCGCTGGGTGCGGCCTGCGCCGCGTTTCCGCTGACGATCGGGTCGGCCGCGGCAACTTTGGCCATTTCTCTCCCTTCCCATCAGGCGGAGCAACTGCTGCCCACAGCACGGCAGTTGCAGCACGAGATCGGCAAGCTTGTAGGAACACTCGCCTTCTCTATCAGCATTTGAAAACTCACTCCTTGTGATCCCGTGTGTACGTTGAGCAAGATGCCAGCAGTGGCAGGGAGGTAGTTTCCTGGCCAATCGACGGCAAGTTGACGGGGTAGGCGATGCGCGAGTCGGTACAAGCAGTCCAAGCAGAGGTCATGATGAGCTTCCTCGTCTCCGAGGAGCTCTCGTTCCGCATTCCGGTGGAGCTCCGGTACGAGTCCACCGATCCCTACGCCGTGCGGCTGACCTTCCATCTCCCCGGAGACGCGCCCGTGACCTGGGCGTTCGGCCGGGAACTCCTCGTCGACGGGGTCAACGGGGCCAGCGGCGAAGGGGATGTACAGGTCACACCGGTGGAGCTGGTGGGTGGCGCCGTCGGCGAGATGCCGGGAGAGGTGCACATCAGACTCCAGGTCGGTGCGGATCAGGCCCTGTTCCGGGCCGGGGTCGCACCGCTCATCGCGTTCCTCGACCGGACGGACAAGCTCGTCCCGCTGGGCCACGAGGAGTCGGGCGTGGACTTCGAGTCCGACCTCGACGAGGCTCTCGACCGGATCCTCGCCGAGGAGCAGAGTGCGGGCTGACTCCCCAGCGGCTCGCACGACACCGGATCAGAGGTAACGCTTCAGCAGCGCGGTGCACCCGAGCAGTTCCGCGCCTTTCAGCGTTTACGCCGCCGGCCTCGGCCACCGCGTCCAGGAGCGGGAGCGTCCTTCGCGGGCTCCCGTGTCTCCGGGCGGTCGGCGGAGACCACGAGCGCGGCCAGTGCGGTGGTCACCGGCACCGAGGCGACGAGGCCGATCGAGCCGACCAGCGTACGCACGATCTCCTCGGCCACCAGCTCACTGTTGGCCACGTCGGCGACGCTGCTCTGCGCGATGGAGAAGAGCAGCAGCAGCGGCAGCGCCGCCCCCGCGTAAGCCAGGACGAGCGTGTTGACGACGGACGCGATGTGGTCGCGGCCGATGCGGATCGCCGCCCGGTACAGGGCGCGTCGGCCCAGCGTCGGGTTCGCCTCGTGCAGCTCCCACACGGCAGAGGTCTGTGTGACCGTCACATCGTCGAGCACGCCGAGCGAACCGATGATGACGCCGGCGAGCAGTAGACCGCTCATGTCGATGTCCGGGTACAGGCCGTGGATCAGCCCCGTGTTGTCGTCGGTATTGCCCGTCAGGGCCGCCCAGCCGATGAACAGCGAACCCAACAGGCCGATCAGCAGCAGAGAGACGAGGGTGCCGAGCACGGCGACGGAGGTTCTGGCCGTCAGGCCGTGACACATGTAGAGCGCGATCAGCATGATCGCGCTGGCTCCGACCACCGCGACGACCAGGGGGTTCGACCCCTGCAGAATCGCGGGGAGGATGAAGAGCGTCAGCACCAGAAAACTGACCGCGAGCGCGACGAGGGCCATGACGCCGCGCATCCGGCCCACCACGACCACGGCCAGGGCGAAGATTCCGGCCAGCAGGACCATCGGAACCTTGCGGTTCACATCGGTGACCGAGTACTGCAGGTCCTTGGGCGCGTCCGGCGCGTAGGCGGCGATCACCTTCTGGCCCTCGTGCAACTGCCGCGGTGAATCCGGCTGTACGACCTCGGTGAACGTGCGGCCCTTGTCCTTGCCGCCGTCGATCCGGATCGTCGCGTTTTCACAGGTGCCACCAGGATTCTGCTTGCCTGTGGTGCCCTGCTGCGCTGTGGCGTCCCCGGTCGGGCTCTGCCCCTGGGCGTGCACGGACGAGCAGTCGACCTGTGCGACCCGGGTGACCGTGGCCTGCTGCGTCTGCCGGTCGAAGCCGACACCGCTGCGCTCGTGCGGCGGTGCGCCGCCCGGCCAGAGCACCGCGAGACCCACCACGACCGCGACCGAGAACGGGATCAGGACGGCCGCGATCACTTTGCGCAGGTGCCGCGAGACAGGCGCCGCTGGACCGTGGCTGTGGGAGTGCCCATGCGGCGGGTGGGACGGCGGAGCTGGGGGCTGCTGGCTGGTGGTCACCGCCAGATCATCGCAAGAACGGAGGGGGCCCTCTGTTCAACGCGGCGTACGCCACGTTAGCGTGGAGGCGCTTTTGCCATCGCGGGAGCTCGGAGCACCGGGCTGAGAGGGCGCTGACCTTCGTCCCAGCGCGTTTCACGTGAAACAGCGTGGAGTTGCGCGACCAGGGGACGGATATCGCTGCGTCGACCGCTGAACCTGTTACCGGGTAATGCCGGCGTAGGGAGTAGGTCTCATGACCACAACGGACGCGCACACGCCTGCCTCCAGCTCGACCGCGGAGGCCGGCCAGTCCATCGGCTGGCACAAGGGGTACATCAGGGGCTCGCGCCCCGACCTCCAGGTGCCGGTCCGTCAAGTGCACCTCACCAATGGGCAGTCGGTGACGTTGTACGACACCTCAGGTCCGTACACCGACCCGACCGTCGACACCGATGTCCGCCGCGGTCTCGCGCCGCTGCGGGAGAACTGGATCATCGCCCGCGGCGACACCGAGGAGTACGCGGGTCGCCCCGCCCGTCCCGAGGACGACGGCATCAAGCACACGTCGCCGCGCGGCGGGGGGCTGAAGAATCTCGACGCCGTCTTCCCCGGCCGCCCGCGCCAGCCGCGCCGCGGCCGGGACGGACGGGCCGTGACCCAGCTCGCGTACGCACGCCGGGGGGAGATCACCCCGGAGATGGAGTACGTGGCCATCCGGGAGAACGTCGCGCCGGAGGTCGTGCGTGAGGAGATCGCGGCGGGCCGGGCCGTGCTGCCCGCGAACGTCAACCACCCGGAGATCGAGCCGATGATCATCGGCAAGCGTTTCCTGGTGAAGGTCAACGCCAATATCGGCAACTCGGCCGTGACGAGCTCCATCGAGGAGGAGGTGGACAAGATGACCTGGGCGAGCAAGTGGGGCGCCGACACGGTCATGGACCTCTCCACCGGCCGCAACATCCACACCACGCGTGAATGGGTGCTGCGCAACTCCCCCGTCCCGATCGGCACCGTGCCGCTCTACCAGGCGCTCGAAAAGGTCGACGGCAGGGCCGAGGAACTGACCTGGGAGATCTACAAGGACACGGTCATCGAGCAGGCCGAGCAGGGCGTGGACTACATGACGGTCCACGCGGGCGTCCGCCTCCCGTTCGTCCCGATGACCGCCGACCGCAAGACCGGCATCGTCTCCCGCGGTGGCTCGATCATGGCCGCGTGGTGCCTCGCGCACCACAGGGAGAGCTTCCTCTACGAGCACTTCGAGGAGCTCTGCGAGATCCTCGCGGCGTACGACGTCACGTACTCGCTCGGCGACGGCCTGCGTCCCGGCTGCATCGCGGACGCCAACGACGAGGCGCAGTTCGCGGAGCTGCGGACGCTCGGTGAGCTGAACTCCATCGCCAAGCGCCACCATGTGCAGACGATGATCGAGGGCCCGGGTCACGTCCCGATGCACAAGATCAAGGAGAACATCGACCTCCAGCAGGAGATCTGCGAGGAGGCGCCGTTCTACACGCTCGGCCCGCTGACCACCGATGTCGCCCCGGCGTACGACCACATCACGTCCGGGATCGGCGCCGCGATGATCGCCTGGTGGGGCACGGCGATGCTCTGCTACGTCACACCGAAGGAGCACCTGGGCCTGCCCAACCGGGACGACGTGAAGACCGGCGTCATCACGTACAAGATCGCGGCGCATGCGGCGGACCTCGCCAAGGGCCACCCGGACGCGCAGGCCTGGGACGACGCGCTCTCCGACGCACGGTTCGAGTTCCGGTGGGAGGACCAGTTCAACCTGGCCCTCGACCCGGACACGGCGCGGGAGTTCCACGACGAGACGCTGCCGGCGGAGCCCGCGAAGACGGCGCACTTCTGCTCGATGTGCGGGCCGAAGTTCTGCTCGATGAAGATCTCGCAGGACATCCGGCGCGAGCACGGCAGCACGTCCTCGGAGATCGAGGAGGGCATGGAGCAGAAGTCGAAGGAGTTCGCGCAGGCCGGCAACCGCGTGTATCTGCCGATCGCCGACTGACCGCGTGAAGCCGTGACGGCATGACCGCGTGACGGTGGGGCCCCTCGTGCGCGAGGGGCCCAGTGTCCGTCGCGGCCAGGCGGCCACCGGAGGGTCAGTCCGGCTGGTGGTCCGGGCCGCCGAAGTCCGGGCTGGAGAAGTCCGGGCTCGAATAGCCGGCGCGCTGGCCCGTGGCCGTGCCGCCGCCGTCGGGGCTGCTGAACCCCGGCCTGTTGTAGCCGAGTTGCGGCATGCGCCCGCCGGAGCCGCCGCGGCCCCCGAGGTGCGAGCCGCCGCCCGCCGAGGGATCCGCCAGGGCGTCCCGCAGGAACGGCAGGATGCCCCGGTCCAGGAGCGCGACGCGCCAGGCCTCCCTGGCCTGCTTCACTTCCTCGCTCGCCTCGCCGTGCGCGCTCGCCTGGAGCGACGTCGAGCCATTGCGCAGCGCCGCGATCAGCAGGCAGACGGCCGCGACGAGGATGCTCGCCGCGGTGATCGCGCCGAAGACCCAGCCGAAGGTGCGCAGGGTCCTGGCGAAGCCCGGAACCGGGTTGAGCATGCTCAGGACGTAGCCGACGATCAGGAAGATCAGGGCCGCGGTCCCGGCCAGGACCGGGACGAGCACGACGGCGACCGCGGCGACGCCCGGACCCGTGCTCTCCCCGCTGGAGTTGCCTCCTTCGCGTAGCGGACGCAGGAGCCGCGGCGTGGAGCGCAGTTCCTCGCGGACCTTGACGTAGCGCTGGTACTCGTCGGCGGCCGCCGTGTTGATCAGGGCGGCGGCGCCGAGCGCCATGGTGCGCAGCTGTTCGGGGTTGAGCCGCCGGCCCACTGCGGCGAGTTCAGGCCGATTCGGTGCGGTACGCAGCGCGTCATCGAGGAGCCGCTCGAACTCTGGACGGTCCTCGTTCAGCAAATGCGGAGCGCTGTTCATGTGCATCCCCCGATGCTCCGTAGGGCTTGGTGGCCCGCATGGGTGCGAGCCGTCGGGCAGAAACGGAGGGGAGCCTGCTACGGATAAGCCGATGGTAGAGCTGTCACGGCACGCGGTGACAGGGGGTTTCCGGAAATTGGCCGGGCGGCCGGTCGGATCCTCCGCTTTCGCGTCTGCCCCGCGAAGTCTCAGATATCCATGGGGAGTTGCTGGACGAGCAGTTTTCCGGCCATGGTTACGCCGCCGTCCATGGCGATGGCCAGGCCGTTCGCGTACACATGCGGGCCCTCGACGGGGGGCCTGCCGGCCTCGCTGTCGCCGTCCTCACCACCGACCTCGCCGAGCAGATACGGGATCGGGCTGTGGCCGTGCACGATGCGCGAGCCGCCAAAGGCGTCGAGGAGCTGCCGCACCGCGCCGGGTCCCGACTCCTCGTCCTTGAACGCGAACCGCTTGGTGAACTTGCGGAACAGGTCCCAGCACTCGTCCGCGTCATTGCGCGTGAGGGTCTCGCGCACCGTGTCGTTGACGGCCTCGATGGAATCGCCGTAGTCGAGATACGCGGTGGTGTCCGAGTGCGTGAGCAGGTGGTCGTCCTCGATCTCGATCGCGTCGAGCCGGGACATCCACTGCAGGTGCACGTCCTGGAGGCGGTCCATGTCGGCCTTCTGCCCGCCGTTGAGCAACCAGGCCGCCTGGAACGTGGCGGTGCCCGCGCCCGAGTTCACGGGCGTGTCGCCGAACCGCTTCGCGCCGAGCAGCAGCAGCTCGTGGTTGCCCATGAGCGCCTTGCAGTAGCCGCCCGCTGCCGCCGCCTCCGCGGACAGCCGCATGACGAGGTCGATGACGCCGATCCCGTCGGGCCCGCGGTCGGTGAAGTCTCCGAGGAACCACAGGCGCGCGGTGCCCGCCGCCCACTCGCCCTCCGCGTCGATCAGGCCCTGCTCGCGGAGCGCGGCGAGCAGCTCGTCGAGGTAGCCGTGCACATCGCCGACGACGTACAGCGGGCCGAGGCCCTCGTCCCCCGTGGGCGCGGGCTGCGCCGCCTCGATCCGGACGGTGTCGCCCTGGTCGATGACCGGCAGATCGCGCTCGGTCGGCGTGTAACCGACGGGATGATCCTCGGGATTCTCGGCGCCGGGCGGGGCGACGTCGGGGTCCGTCGGCTGCACGTTCGCCGGTACGTCATGGACGTACGCGGGAACACGGAAGTCGCGCAGCGTCTCCGTGTCCGCTGCGGATCCCAGACCGGCCCCCTGAGTCATCGACCCCTCCACCACCATTGCGCCGCCTGTGCACCGTATCGGACTGCCTGGTCGCAGCGGCCCGCGGTGTCGTGCGCCCATCATAGGAATGCGGCTCGCGCTGTGTGATGCACCAGGGGTGGTGAATCGGTGACGGGCGGCTGATCGCCGTGCATTTCTCCCGAATTGGTGTGGACTTTTCTCTTCGGTGGAGCAGATGGAGGGGGCGGTCGGGGGCGGTCAGCCCTGTCCCGGAGAGCGGGGAGGGCTGACCGTGGTGCGGTGTGGGCGTCGGTGGGACGAGGTCCGCACGATGAGTTCCGTCGGCATCACCTGCTCGACCGGCTGGTCGGAGTCGAGCCCCTCGATGGCGTCGATGAGGAGCTGCACGACGGACGTCCCGATCCGCCGCGGTTTGAGCGAGAGGGTGGTGATGGGCGGTTCCGTATTCGCGTAGACGGTCGACTCGCTGCAGCACACCAGCAGCAGATCGTCCGGGACGCGTAGCCCGTAGCGGCGCGCGGCCGCGAGCAGATCGGTGCCGTTGGGATCGAAGAGGCCGTAGACCGCGTCGGGGCGGTCGGGCCGGGCGAGCAGCCGGTCGGCTGCGACGGCGCCCGCGCACGGGTCGTGCGCGGGGTACGACTCGTAGACCGGTTCCTGTCCGATGCGCTCGCACCAGCGCAGATACGCCGAGGTGGAGAGGTGCGTGTACGTGTCGGTGGTGGTGCCGGTCAGCAGGCCGATGCGGCGGGCGCCGGACTCGGCCAGGTGGTCGAGGATGCCGAGCACGGCGGCCTCGTGGTCGTTGTCGACCCAGGCGGTCACGGGCAGGGTGCCCGCGGGACGTCCGTCGGAGACGACGGGCAGGCCCTGACGGACCAGCTCGGTGACGACCGGATCGTGGTCGGAGGGGTCGATGACGACGGTGCCGTCGAGTGCGACGTTCGACCAGACGTCATGGCGTGAGGTGGCGGGCAGGATGACGAGGGCGTACCCGCGGGCGAGCGCGGCGGAGGTGGCGGCGCGCGCCATCTCGGCGAAGTACGCGAATTCTGTGAAGGTGAAAGGTTCATCCCCGTACGTCGTCACGGTCAGGCCGATGAGGCCCGATTTCCCGGTACGGAGCGTGCGAGCGGCCGCGGAGGGGCGATAGCCCAACCGTTCGGCGACCTCGCGGACGTGGCTTCGGGTGGCGTCCGGGAGCCGGCCCTTACCGTTGAGCGCATCGGACACAGTCGTGATCGAGACCCCGGCGGCTGCGGCAACATCTCTGATACCTGCCCGGCTCGGCCGGGTGCCCTTGCGGGGCGTCTCTGCCCGGCTCACCTGGTGCTTCCCTGCTGCTGTCATGGCGAGCCGATAGTAGGGCTCATTCGGCTGCATGGTGGGGGTGCATATGCAGGCGTTGACAGGCACGTTTCTGCAAGGTGATTACCCATCATCAACCTTTAAATAAAAGGGAGTTGAAGGGTTCCACTATGGCACTTCGCTTGTCGTCACGCATGGGCCTGCCAAGTCGGCGATGTTGCGAGTAGGTCTCAACTCACCTTCACGGGTGATGCGCGCCACGGCGCGAGCCACCGGCGCGCGCCAGGGCGAGGAGCGCTCCCCCCTCTCCGCGCGCCTTGGGGAGGGGCGGGACCCGGGCCGTTGGGGAGCGTGGCGAATCCTCTTAAGGTGAGCAGTATTGGAACGGTGCCCACAAGGAGGACTGCGGTGAGCGAGATCAACCCCAAGCTGCGTGCGGAGCTGGCGGGGATCCCTGCCTACAAGCCCGGCAAGCCGGCCGCTGCCGGGGGGCCAGTGGCGTACAAGCTGTCCTCCAACGAGAACCCGTATCCTCCGCTGCCCGGAGTGATGGAGCAGACGATCGCGGCCGCCGGGACCTTCAACCGCTACCCGGACATGGCGTGCACCGGCCTGATGAACGAGCTTTCCGACCGTTTCGGTGTGCCCCTCGCGCATCTGGCCACGGGGACCGGCTCGGTCGGTGTCGCGCAGCAGCTGCTCCAGGCGACCGCGGGGCCGGGCGACGAGGTCATCTACCCGTGGCGGTCCTTCGAGGCGTACCCGATCATCACGCAGATCAGCGGCGCGAAGTCGGTGCAGGTGCCGCTCACGGCGAGCGAGGACCACGACCTGGACGCCATGGTCGACGCGATCACCGACCGCACGCGCCTCATCTTCGTCTGCAACCCCAACAACCCCACGGGCAATGCCATCCGCCGGGCCGAGCTGGAACGGTTCCTCGACCGGGTGCCCTCCGATGTCCTGGTGGTCCTCGACGAGGCGTACCGCGAGTTCATCCGCGATCCCGAGGTGCCGGACGGCGTCGAGGTCTACCGGGACCGGCCGAACGTGGCGGTGCTGCGGACCTTCTCGAAGGCGTACGGACTCGCGGGGCTCCGCGTGGGTTTCGCCATCGCGCACGATCCGGTCGCCGCGGCGCTGCGCAAGACGGCGGTGCCCTTCGGTGTGAGCCAGCTCGCGCAGGACGCGGCGGTCGCCTCGCTGCGCGCCGAGGACGAGCTGCTCGGCCGGGTCGGCTCGTTGGTGACCGAGCGCACGCGGGTCGTCGAGGGGCTGCGGGCGCAGGGCTGGACGGTGCCCGAGACGCAGGCCAACTTCGTGTGGCTGCGCCTGGGGGAGAAGACGACGGACTTCGCGGCGGCCTGTGAGCGGGCGGGCGTGGTCGTGCGGCCGTTCGCGGGTGAGGGTGTGCGGACCACGGTCGCGGAGACCGAGGCCAACGACATCTTCCTGCGGACGGCCGAGGAGTTCCGCAAGGAGCTGTAGAGCACCGCGCGTTGGCGCGTGGATCGTAGTGACAGGGGTCTCCCGAAATAACGGGGGACCCCCCTTCGTATGCCGACAACCAGTACGACATAATGCTTGTGAATGTGAACGCGTTCACAAGCGTGTCCCGGTTCCTCCCGGGATTTGTGGGATTAAAGGGGCAAGCTGCCGCTGTGACCACGGCGAGGTAAGGAGAAGACGCAGTGGACCCGACAACGATCGCCCTCGCACCGGAGACCCTGGCGCGATGGCAGTTCGGCATCACCACCGTCTACCACTTCCTGTTCGTCCCGCTGACGATCTCTCTTGCCGCGCTCACGGCGGGCCTGGAGACGGCATGGGTGCGCACGGGCAAGGAGAAGTACTTCCACGCCACGAAGTTCTGGGGGAAGCTTTTCCTGATCAATATCGCGATCGGTGTCGCCACCGGTCTCGTGCAGGAGTTCCAGTTCGGCATGAACTGGTCGGACTACTCGAAGTTCGTCGGGGACGTCTTCGGCGCCCCGCTCGCGATGGAGGCGCTGATCGCCTTCTTCTTCGAGTCCACCTTCATCGGGCTGTGGATCTTCGGCTGGGACAAGCTGCCGAAGAAGATCCACTGCGCCTGCATGTGGATGGTGTCGATCGGCACGCTCGCCTCGGCCTACTTCATCCTGGCGGCCAACTCCTGGATGCAGCACCCGGTCGGCTACGAGATCGACAGCAAGACGGGCGTGGCCCGTCTCAACGACATCTGGCACGTGCTCTTCCAGAACACCGCGGTCGTCCAGTTCTCGCACACGGTCTCCTCCGCCTTCCTGACCGGCGGAGCCTTCATGATCGGCATCGCCAGCTTCCTGCTCTGGAAGATCAAGAAGCAGAAGGACGCCGGTGAGCAGGTCGACCGGAAGCGGATCGTCACGCTGCGCAGCTCGCTCCGGATCGGCCTGGTCACCGCGATGATCGCGGGCGTCCTGGTCGCCCTCTCCGGCGACCAGCTGGCCAAGGTGATGTTCAAGCAGCAGCCGATGAAGATGGCCTCGGCCGAGGCGCTCTGGGACACCGAATGCCCCGCGCCGTTCTCCATCTTCGCCATCGGCAACGTGAACAAGGGCCACAACTCCGCCGAGATAGAGCTTCCGGGCCTGCTCTCCTTCCTGGCCGACGACAACTTCACCAGCTGTGTCCCCGGCATCCACGAGACCGCCAAGGCCGAGGCCGAGAAGTACGGCGGCCAGCCCGAGGACTACGTCCCCAACATCTTCGTCACCTTCTGGGGCTTCCGCCTGATGATCGGCATCGGGCTCACCGCCGCCGTCGCCGCGGGCGCCGGATTCTGGCTGACCCGCAAGAGGCGATGGCTGCTGCCCGAGCATCGAAGGGGTGAGGACGAAATCCCCAAGCTGATGCTCACCAACAAGAAGGAACTCGGCCCGACCGTCACCAAGTGGGGCTGGCGGGTCGGCATGGCCTCGCTGATTTTCCCCTTCATCGCCAACTCCATCGGCTGGATCTTCACCGAGATGGGCCGCCAGCCCTGGGCCGTCTTCGGCCTGTTCAAGACCGCGGACTCGGTCTCCCCCGGCGTCAGTCAGACCGAGATGGCGATCTCGCTGACCGCTCTGACCCTGCTGTACGCGGTGCTGTTCTGGATCAACGTACGGCTGATGAAGAAGTACGCCGTCAAGGGTCCCGACACGGACGAGGAACCGCCCACCAAGGACCCGAAGCTGCGTGGTCCTTCGGGGGACGACTCCGATGACGACGACGCCGACAAGCCAATGACCTTCGCGTACTGAGAGGAGAAACGCCATGGGCCTCAACGACTTCTGGTTCCTTCTGATCGCCGTTCTGTGGACCGGCTACTTCTTCCTCGAAGGCTTCGACTTCGGGGTGGGCATCCTGACGCGGCTTCTCGCGCGCGACAGGACCGAGCGGCGCGTGCTGATCAACATCATCGGGCCGGTGTGGGACGGCAACGAGGTCTGGCTGCTCACCGCGGCCGGCGCGATGTTCGCCGCGTTCCCCGTCTGGTACGCGACGTTCTTCAGCGCCTTCTACATGCTGCTCGTGCTCGCGCTGCTGCTGTTGATCGTGCGGGTGCTGTCCTTCGAGTACCGGCACAAGCGGCCGGAGGAGAGCTGGCAGCGCAACTGGGAGCTGGTGCTCTTCGTCACCTCGCTGCTGCTGCCGTTCCTGTGGGGCGTGATGTTCGCCGACATGGTGCACGGTGTGCCGATCAACTCCCATCAGGATTTCGCCGGTTCGTTCGGCGACCTGCTGACCTGGTGGGGACTGCTCGGCGGCCTTGCCTTCACCGCCGTGTGCACGCTGCACGGCGCCGTGTTCACGGCTTTGAAGACGCAGGGCGACATCCGGGGACGGGCGCGTGCGCTCGCGACGAAGGCCGGTGTGGCCACCGTGCTCCTTGGCGGCGGGTTCCTCGCCTGGATCCAGGTCGAGCGCGGAACGGTGTGGACCGCGGTGGCGTTCGCCGTGGCGGTCATCGGGCTGCTCGGGACGCTCGTGATGAACGCCAAGGGGCGCGAGGGCTGGGCCTTCAGCTTCAACGGGATCGCGATCGCGGCGGTGGTGGCGGTGATCTTCCTGTCCCTGGCGCCGAACGTCATGCCGTCCTCGCTCAACGAGGCGTGGAACCTGACGATCGACAACACGTCCTCGGGTCCGTACACGCTGAAGGTGATGACCTGGGTCGCCGGGATCATGACGCCGCTGGTTCTGCTCTACCAGGGCTGGACCTACTGGGTCTTCCGCAAGCGGCTCGGCACGAATCACATGCCTGCCGAGGCGCACTGAGCGTCTTCAGGGGCGCAGTGAGCTCCTTCAACCCGTCTACGTGAGGGTGTGTTTCACGTGAAACCGATCGACCAGCGTCTGTTCCGGTACGGCCGGGCCTCTCGCCTCTTCCTGATCGCGGTGGTGGTGCTGGGCGCCGCCGGGGCGGGCCTGGTCATCGCGCAGGCGATGCTCATCGCCGAGGTCGTGGTGGGCGCGTTCCAGCACGGCCTCGACGTGGCCGAACTGCGCACGCCGCTGCTGCTGTTGACGGCGGTCGCGGCAGGGCGTGGGCTCGTGGCCTGGCTGACCGAGCTGGCCGCGCACCGGGCGAGTGCGGCGGTCAAGTCGGAGCTGCGCAGGCGGCTGTTGGAGCGGGCCTCGCGGCTCGGTCCGGGGTGGTTGAGCGGGCAGCGCACCGGGTCGCTCGTGGCGCTCGCGACGCGCGGGGTGGACGCCCTCGACGACTACTTCTCCCGCTATCTGCCGCAGTTGGGGCTCGCGGTGGTGGTCCCGGTGGCGGTGCTCGCCCGCGTCGTCACCGAGGACTGGGTGTCGGCGGCGATCATCGTCGGCACGTTGCCCCTCATCCCGATCTTCATGATGCTGATCGGCTGGGCGACCCAGTCCCGGATGGACCGCCAGTGGCGGCTGCTCTCCCGCCTTTCGGGCCACTTTTTGGACGTCGTCGCGGGCCTGCCGACCCTGAAGGTGTTCGGTCGTGCCAAGGCCCAGGCCGAGTCCATCCGCAAGATCACCGGCGAGTACCGCAGGGCGACGATGCGCACCCTGCGGATCGCCTTCCTCTCGTCGTTCGCGCTGGAGTTGCTGGCCACGCTCTCGGTGGCGCTCGTCGCCGTGACCATCGGCATGCGGCTCGTGCACGGTGAGATGGATCTGTACATCGGGCTCGTGATTCTGGTGCTCGCGCCCGAGGCGTATCTGCCGCTTCGGCAGGTGGGCGCGCAGTACCACGCGGCGGCCGAGGGGCTCGCCGCGGCGGAGGAGATCTTCGCGGTTCTGGAGTCACCGCTGCCCGAGGACGGCACGCGGGGTGTCCCTTCGGCCGGTGGAATCGGGTTTGAAAGCGTTTCTGTTCGCTACGAAGGGCGGTCTTCGGAGGCGGTCTCCGATGTCTCCTTCAAGGTCGCCGAGGGCGAGACGGTAGCCCTTGTCGGTCCTAGTGGCGCGGGCAAGTCGACGCTGGTCGGCGCCCTGTTGGGTTTTGTACGCCCCTGTAGTGGGCGGATCGTCGTCGGCGGTGTCGACCTCGCCGAGATGTCGCGCGAGGCGTGGCACGCGCGCGTGGCGTGGGTTCCGCAGCGGCCGCAGCTGTACGCCGGTTCGATCGCGGACAACGTACGGCTCGCGCGGCCCGGGGCCGATGACGCCGCGGTGCTCGCCGCGCTGCGGGAGGCCGGGGCGCTGGAGTTCGTCGAGGCGCTGTCCGAGGGCGTGGCGAGCGTGCTCGGGGAGGACGGCGCCGGGCTCTCCGCCGGGCAGCGCCAGCGGCTCGCGCTCGCACGGGCCTTCCTCGCGGACCGGCCGTTCGTGCTGCTCGACGAGCCCACGGCCGCGCTCGACGGGGAGACCGAGGCGGGCATCGTCGACGCCGTGCGCAGGCTCGCCGTGGGGCGGACCGTGCTGCTCGTCGTGCACCGTCCCGCCCTGCTCGCCGTCGCGGACCGGGTCGTACGGATCGAGGCACCTGGCGCGGTGCCGGCGCAGCTGCGTGGCGCCGCGCAGGGCAGCCCGTCCGCGCAGGCCCTCGCCGGTGCCGTCGAAGCCGCTCCGGTGGAGGTGAGCGGCGACGCGCCTGTGGACCGGCGTCATGTGCTCGCACGGCTGCGCGCCGCCGCCAGGCCGCGCCACTCCCGGCTCATCCTCGCCCTGCTGCTCGGCGCGCTCGCGCTCGGCAGCGCGGTCGGCCTGATGGCGACGTCCGGCTGGCTGATCTCGCGCGCCTCGCAGATGCCGCCGGTGCTGTACCTGATGGTCGCGGTCACGGCCACGCGCGCGTTCGGCATCGGGCGGGCGATCTTCCGGTACCTGGAGCGGCTCGTGTCGCACGACGCGGTGCTGCGGATGCTGGCCGACACCCGGGTCGCCGTGTACCGGCGCCTGGAGCGGCTCGCCCCGGCGGGGCTGCGTACGACGCGGCGCGGCGACCTGCTCTCCCGGCTCGTCGCCGATGTCGACGCCCTTCAGGACTACTGGCTGCGCTGGCTGTTGCCCGCGTCGGCCGCCGCGCTGGTGGGCGTGGGGTCGGTGGCGTTCACCGCGTGGCTGTTGCCCGCCGCCGGCGCCGTGCTCACCGTGGGGCTGCTGCTCGCCGGGGTCGGAGTGCCGCTGTTGGCGGGCGCGGTGTCCCGGCGTGCGGAGCGGAGGCTGGCCCCCGCGCGGGGGGAGCTCGCCACGAAAGCCACCGAACTGCTCACCGGTACCGCCGAACTGACGGTCTCCGGCGCGCTGCCACGACGTACGCAGGAGGCCGCGGAGGCCGACTCCGTGCTGACGCGGATCGCCTCCCGCGCCGCCACCGCGACCGCGCTCGGCGACGGACTGACCGCGCTGATCACCGGCCTGACCGTGGCGGCGGCCGCGCTCGTCGGCATCCAGGGCGTACGCACCGGACAGCTCCACGGGGTGTCCCTCGCGGTCGTCGTCCTGACCCCGCTCGCCGCGTTCGAGGCGGTGCTCGGCCTGCCGCTCGCCGTGCAGCACCGCCAGCGCGTCCACAAGAGCGCTGAGCGGGTGTATGAGGTCCTGGACGCGCCGGAACCCGTACGGGAGCCCGAGCGGCCCGCACAAGCGCCGCAGGACCCCTTCCCGCTCGCCGTGCGCGGCCTCAGCGCCCGCTACGAGGGCCAGGAGCGGGACGCGCTCGCCGGCCTCGATCTGACGCTGGAGCGCGGCCGCCGCGTCGCCGTCGTCGGGCCGTCGGGGTCCGGCAAGACCACTCTCGCCCAGGTGTTGCTGCGCTTCCTCGACGCGGACGCCGGGACGTACACGCTCGGCGGTGTCGAGGCGGTGGCTCTCGACGGCGACGAGGTCCGGCGCGTCGTCGGGCTGTGCGCCCAGGATGCGCACCTCTTCGACAGCAGCCTCCGCGAGAACCTGTTGCTTGCCAAGAAGGGCGCCAGCGAGGACGAGCTGTGGGCGGTACTCGGCCGCGTACGTCTTCGGGAGTGGGCGCAGGCGCTGCCGGACGGGCTCGACACCCTGGTGGGTGAGCACGCCGCACGTCTCTCGGGCGGCCAGCGGCAGCGGCTCGCGCTCGCCCGCGCGCTGCTCGCCGACTTCCCCGTCCTCGTGCTCGACGAGCCCGCCGAACACCTCGATCTGGAGACGGCGGACGCGCTCACCGCGGATCTCCTGGATGCCACGCGGGGGCGGACGACGGTGTTGATCACGCACAGGCTCGCCGGTCTTGAGGCCGTGGACGAGGTGCTCGTGCTCGACGGGGGCCGGGTCGCCCAGCGCGGCCCGTACGCCGAGCTCGTCGCGGTCGACGGCCCGCTCCGGGAGCTGCGGCGCCGGGAGGGCGCGGCGGAGGCGCTGGCCGGCGCGGGAAGCTGAGGAACCGCCTGGGCCCCTCCGCCCATCCGGATCCCGACTTTCCTCGCCAATCGGCACTAATTAGGCTCGTCGCATGGCAGCTCCCACGGACCCCGGCGTCCCTCCTCCCGCAGAGCCCGCCGCGGCGTCCCTGGAGGCGGCGACTCAGGCGACACGCGGCCTCCACGGTCTGTCGGCCGAGCTGACCGCCCGGTTGCCGCAGCTCCTGGAAGCGATGCGTTCCGTGGGCACAGGCCTCGAGCTGCACACCACGCTCGACCGGATCTGCGAGACGGCCGCCGAACTGACCGACGCCAAGTACGCCGCGATCGGCGTCGTCGCCGAGGACGGCACCGCGCTCTCGGATTTCGTCTACTCCGGAGTCGACGAGGAGACCGCGCGGCGCATCGGGCGGCTGCCCGACGGGCACAGGGGGCTGCTCGGCGCGCTCATCCACGACCCCGTGACGCTGCGCCTCGCGAACCTCGCGGACGACCCGCGCTCCTGTGGCTTTCCCGCGCACCATCCGCCGATGCACACGTTTCTCGGCCTCCCCATCCGCGTACAGGGCGAGATCTTCGGAAATCTGTACCTCACGGAGAAGCACGGTGGCGGCGAGTTCAACGACGACGACCTGAACATGGTCCGGGTGCTCGCCACGGAGGCGGGCATCGCCATCGGCAACGCGCGCCTCTACGAAGCGGCCAAGCAGCGCGAGCGGTGGATCGACGGCTCGGTGGCGGTGACCACCGCGCTCCTCTCGGGCGGCGACGCCGACGACGCGCTCCAGGTGGTCGCCGAACAGTCCCGGCACCTCTCGGACTCGGCGGCCGGCATAGTGCTGCTGCCCGCAGAGGAGGGCGGCATGGAGATCGTCGCCGTCGACGCGGACGGGCCCTCCGCCGCGCTCGGCGTGATCGTGCCGTCGGAGAGCGAGGTCATCTCCGAACTGCTCGACGGCCAGGCCGTGTTCGTCGACGACGCGGCCACCGATCCCCGGATGCTGACCGGCCTCGCGCAGGACTACGGGCCGTCCATGATGCTGCCCCTCCAGAGCGGCGGGCGGGTCCTGGGGACGTTGGTGATGACCCGCGCGCGTGGGGGGCGTCCTTTCACCGAGGCGGAGCGCATCCTGGCCACCCAGTTCGCGTCGCAGGCGGCGCTCGCCCTGGTCTCGGCCGACGCGCAGCGCGACCGGGAGCGTCTCGCCGTCCTGGAGGACCGCGACCGGATCGCGCGCGACCTGCACGACCTCGTCATCCAGCGCCTCTTCGCCACCGGGATGATGCTGGAGACCGCCCAGCGCCGCTCCGTGGTGCCCGAAGTGCAGACCGGCGTCGGCAAGGCGGTCGACGAGCTCGACACCACCATCCAGGAGATCCGCACCGCGATCTTCGCGCTTCAGCAAGGGCCGGCCGAGGCGCCGTCGAGCCTGCGCACCAAGGTGCTCCGGGAGATCAATACGGCCGCCGTGCCGCTCGGGTTCAAGCCCTCGCACCGCTTCCTCGGGCCCGTCGACACGGTCGTCGGCGAGCTCACGGGCAAGCACCTCATCGCGGCGCTGCGGGAGGCCCTCTCGAACGCGTTCCGGCACGCGGAGGCCGATCGCATAGACGTCGTGGTGGACGCCACCGTGTTCCTCCCCGACGGGCGGCCGGGCGTCCGCCTCACAGTCGCGGACGACGGCGTGGGCATCAAGCAGGGCGGGCGGCGCAGCGGCCTGAAGAACCTTCAGAAGCGGGCCGAATCGCTCGGTGGCGCCAGTTGGCACGGGCCGGGGCTCGACGGGGACGGTACGACGGTGGTGTGGGAGGCGCCCCACTGAGGCGTGCCTCCTCCTGAGGTGAGCCCCCCTGAGGCCGTCGGCGGCGCCCCGGTTTGGCGGTACGTTCCTGCGCCGTACGGGGCACCCGTTCCCTCGGCCGTACCAGCCCCACAGGAAGCCCGGCGTGCGGCGGTCGACGATCCGATGCATGCGTCATGGACCGCGCCGAACCCGCACATCGCTCGTCCTCCCGGTGCTGCTGTGCGCCCTCGTGGCCCTCGGCCCGCCCACGGTGTCCCGGGGCGCGGAGGGCCCCGAGGCGAGCGCGGACGTCGCGCGCCTTTTCGAGGAGGCGTCCACGGCGACGCAGCGCTACGAAGCGGGCCGTAAAGCCGCCTTCGTACAGAAGGCGGAGGTACGCACGATGGAGCGGCTGCTCGTGCGCGAGCGGCGGCAGATCTCCGCGCTCCACGACGACCTCGGCCGGATCGCCCGCGCCCAGTACCGCAGCGGCGGCGACATCCCTCTCACGGCGCAGATGCTGCTGGCCGGGAATCCCGAGAAACTGATGCACGGTCAACGGGCGGTCTGGCAGGCCGATCTGGCCCTCAACAACGCCGTGGACAAGAGTCGGCGCGCCGAGCGCAGGCTCGCGGACGGACAGCGCAGGGCGGCGGACGCGTGGCACTCACTGAAGGAGCGCAACGCGCGGCTCGCCATCCTTAAGAAGAGCATCGAAAGCAAGCTCGAAGCGGCGCGTTGGCAGCTCCAGGGCCAGGCGGACTCGTCGGTCGCCGCGGGGAAGTGCCGGGGCGCCGTGCGCCTCAAGGAGCCGAAAAACTCAACCACGCGTGCGTGGCTGCCTCCTGTGGAGAAGTACCAGCTGTCCGCGGGCTTCGACAGCGCGGGCGAGCGCTGGTCGCACCGGCACACCGGGCAGGACTTCGCGGTCGACATCGGGACGCCGGTACGGGCGGCGGGCGCGGGCCGCGTGGTGAGCGTGTCCTGCGGCGGCGCCTTCGGCATCGAGGTCATCGTGCGCCATCCCGGCGGCTACTGCACGCAGTACGCGCACCTCGCCGCGGTCACCGTCGACCAGGGGCAGAAGCTCCGCGCGGGGCAGTGGGTCGGCCAGTCGGGCACCACCGGCAACTCGACGGGGCCGCACCTCCACTTCGAGGTGCGGCTCACGCCGTATCTGGGCTCCGGGGTGGATCCGGTGAAGTGGTTCGCCGAGCGCCACGTGAAGCTGTAGGCGTCGTGGAGCTACCGGGCGGGGGCGTGCGCGGCCAGGATGTCCTCGATGACGCGGGCCACGCCGTCCTCGTTGTTGGTCGCGGTGCGGCCGGTCGCCGAGGCCAGCACCTCGGGGTGCGCGTTCCCCATCGCGTAGGACGTGCCCGCCCAGGCGAGCATCTCCATGTCGTTCGGCATGTCCCCTACGGCGACGACCTCGGTGGGCGCGATGCCGCGCTCCGCGCAGCACATGGCGAGCGTGCTCGCCTTGGAGACGCCGGGGCCGCTGATCTCCAGGAGCGCGCTCGGGCTAGACCGTGTGATGGCCGCCCGGTCGCCCACCCCCGCGCGGGCCAGCGACAGGAAGGCGTCGGGGTCGAGCTCGGGGTGGTACGCGAGGAGCTTGAGCACCGGCTGGTCCGCGACGTCGAAATCCGGGGCGAGGAGTTTCTCGGCGGGAGCCACGCATTCGCCGGGGTCCAGGTGCAGCGGCGGGTACCCCGGCTCGTGGTGCAGGCCGCCGGTGCGCTCGACGGCGAAGGTTGTGCCGGGGGCGGTCGCGCGCAGCATGTGGACGACGTCGAGCGTGTCCGTGACCGTCAGTTCGCGGATCTTGACGAAGCGGTGCTCGCCCGCCCCGCCGTGCAGGTCCACGACGGCGGCGCCGTTCCCGCAGATCGCCAGGCCGTGGCCGTGCACATGGTCGCTGACGACATCCATCCAGCGGGCCGGGCGGCCCGTCACGAAAAAGACCTCGATGCCGGCCTCCTCCGCGGCGGCGAGCGCGGCGACCGTACGCGGCGAAACGGTCTTGTCGTCGTGCAGCAACGTTCCGTCGAGGTCGGTGGCGATCAGCCGGGGCGTGGGGGCGGAGGGGGCCGGAGTCCGGGGCCCGGGAGTCGGTGAGGTCACCGACCCATGGTCGCGCATATGCGTGCACGGGCGTGCTGCGGGGCGCACAGATGAGTACGCGCCTGGCTCATGCGCCCCACCCGGATTCCGGCGTGACGGAGTGCGATTCAGTCGAGTTGGGCCAGGACCTGCGTGGCGATCGCTTCGAAGGTCTTCTGGTCGGCCGCGAAATCGGTGTCCGGGATCGGCCAGTGCAGGACGAGCTCGGTGAAGCCCAGCTCCCGGTGCCTGCCCGCGAAGTCCACGAAGGCGTCGACGGAGGTGAGGGGGCGGGACCGGTCCGGGGTGAATCCGGTGAGCAGGACCTTGTCCAGTTCGTCCGCGTCGCGGCCGATGGCCTCGCACGCGGAGGCCAGTTTCGATACCTGCCCGCGAATGGCCTGAATCGATTCCTCCGGGGTGCCCGTCGCGTACAGCTTCGGGTCGCCGGTGGTCACCCACGCCTGCCCGTGCCGCGCTGCGAGCTTCAGGCCGCGCGGGCCCGTCGCGGCCACGGCGAACGGCAGCCGGGGGCGCTGCACGCAGCCCGGGATGTTCTGGGCGCCGACGTCGCCGCCCGCCGAGTAGAACGTCCCGTCGTACGAGACCGTGTCCTCGGTGAGCAGCCGGTCGAGCAGCGGGACGAACTCCGCGAAACGGTCGGCGCGCTCCCGAGGCGTCCACGGCTCCTGCCCGCTGTGCGCGAGGGCGCTCGCGTCGAAGCCCGTGCCGCCCGCGCCGATACCGAGGGTGATCCGGCCACCGGAGATGTCGTCGAGCGAGAGCAGTTCCTTGGCGAGGGTGACGGGGTGCCGGAAGTTCGGCGAGGTCACGAGCGTGCCCAGGCGGATCCGCTCGGTGGCGGTGGCCGCGGCCGTCAGCGTCGGGACCGCCCCGAACCACGGCCCGTCCCGGAACGGCACGCGCCAGGACAGGTGGTCGTACGTGTACGCGGTGTGGAAGCCCAGCTCCTCGGCGCGCAGCCATGCCTCGCGAGCGCCCTCGTGCCAGCGGCGGTAGGGCAGGATCACGGTGCTCAGGCGCAGCGGACGAGCGGTCGTGGCGGGAGCGTTCTCGTTCATGCCTGTGAGCGTATGCGGATTTCCCTCACAACTCGCCCGGGGCTCTCCCGGTCTCCTTGCGACCGCCTCTCGGACTCTCGTGGTTTCCCTCAGGTTCTCTCGGATCCTCTTGGATTCTCTTGGAGTCAATCCAGAAATTTTGGCCCGGATGTTTGATCCACAGCCAAGTCGAGTTATCCACAGGCCAGTTGGCGATTCTGTGGACAACTCTCAAGCCAGGGAGTCCTTTTGGTCAACTATGGGAGTATTGCTGGGGTTTGATGTCAATGCATCCAATGTCCTTGTCTGTACCTCACGTTCGGCCGCCGCCGCGATGAACGCGGAAACGTCCTCCGGAGCAACAAGCCTGCGCACGACCCGCATTGTCTCCACGGGTATCGCCACAGTTTGCTGCTCATCCGCCACCTCGGCCGCCGGCCCTTCGGCGAGGTGGTGATGGAGGTGCCGGTTGGCGAACGTCCGCATTGCTCGGGCGAGTTCGGCGTCCACCGATTGTTGTGCGAGCGGGCGGAGCCGCCGCACGAGCGAGGCCGCTTCGGCCGCTTCCGCATCCGTCGGCGGTTGCGGACCGAGATAGCGGGCGAAGACATGCTCGGTGGTGAACTCCAGGAAGCGCGCCGCTATATGTTCGACCTGCCCCCTCAACTCCCGTAGATGACCGGAAATTGCGGACAGTGGGACGCCTGCCGCGTGCAACTCGACGGCGACCGCCAGCTCTTGAGGGCTCGGAACGAGGAACTCGTCCTCCGTCCCCGGCGCGCGCTCCAGTACGCCGAGTTCGAGCGCGTCCCGCACGGCGGCGTCGTCGGGTTCGCCGCCGAACCTCTCGTCCAGCTCCGCGCGCGTGATGCGCCCCGCCCGCTCGTCCGTCCACGGGCCGTCCACCTCCGCGACCAGACCCAGCACGCCGCCCAGGCCGCGCCCCGCGTCCCAGGCCTCAAGCAGTTCCTTGATGGACGCCAGGGTGTAGCCACGGTCCAGCAGGTCGGCGATCTGCCGCAGCCTGGACAGGTGCGTGTCCGTGTACACGTTGGCCCGCCCGCGGCGCTCGGGCCGGGGCAGCAGCCCGCGGTCCTGATAGGCGCGGATCGTGCGGACCGTGGCGCCGCTGTGGCGGGCCAGGTCCTCGATCCGGTACTCGGCGACCGGCTGCTCCGTGCCGCCGGTACTCACAGCGGTGGCTCCATCCGGGCGACCGCGCGCAGGGCCTTGGGGGTGAAGCGGGACATGAGGTGGGCGCCGCGGGCCTCCGGGGTGACCGGGACGACCGCCTTGTCGTGCACGACGGCGCCCAGGATCGCCGCGGCGACCTTCTCCGGCGGGTAGTTGCGCAGGCCGTACAGGCGCGAGGACTTCTTCTGGCGGCGCTTCTCCTCCTCGGCGTCCACCCCGGCGAAGCGGGCCGTCGCCGTGATGTTCGTGTTCACCAGGCCGGGGCAGATCGCGGAGACGCCGATGCCCTGCCCGGCCAGCTCGGCGCGCAGGCACTCGCTGAGCATCAGGACGGCGGCCTTGGAGGTCGAGTACGCGGGGAGCGCCTTCGAGGGCTGGTACGCCGCCGCGGACGCGGTGTTCACGATGTGGCCGCCCTGCCCGCGCTCGGCCATCTGCTTGCCGAACAGGCGGCAACCGTGGATGACGCCCCACAGATTGACGTCGAGGACCTTCTTCCAGTCCTCCGGAGTGGTGTCGAAGAACGAGCCGGACAGGCCGATCCCCGCGTTGTTCACCAGGACGTCGACCACGCCGTACTCGGCGGCGACCTTCTCGGCCAGCTTCTCCATGGCCTGCCCGTCGGTGACGTCCACGGTCTCGCCCCAAGCCTCGGGGGCGCCGATGAGCCGGGCGAGCTCGGCGGTCCGCGCGACGCTCTCGGCGTCCCGGTCGACGGCGACCACGCGCGCGCCGGCCTCCGCGAAGGCGAACGCGGTGGCCCGGCCGATGCCGCTGCCCGCACCGGTCACCAGGACGAGCTGACCGGCGAACCGGTCCGCGTGCTTCCCGTCGGCCGCCGGGCGGTGCGCGGGCACCCCCGCCTCCTGCCCCTCGTGCGTGGTGACGAACTCGGTGATCCAGGAGGCGAGTTGATCGGGGCGGGTGCGCGGAACCCAGTGCTTGGCGGGCAGCACGCGGCGCGTCAACTGGGGTGCCCACAGCTCCAGCTGGTCGTACAGCCTCGGCGACAGGAAGGCGTCCCCGAGCGGCGTGATGAGCTGCACGGGCGCGTGCGCGTACGCGTCCTCGCGCGGGCGGCGCAGCCGCGCCCTTACGTTGTCCCGGTACAGCCAGGCTCCGTGCGCGGCGTCCGAGGGCAGCGACGACGTCGGGTAGTCGCCCGCGGGAACCCGCTCGACGCGCTCCAGGATCTTCGGCCAGCGCTTGCCGAGCGGCCCGCGCCAGGCGAGCTCGGGCAGCACGGGCGTGTGCAGCATGTACACGTACCAGGACTTGGCGCCCTGGCCGAGCAACTGGCCCACCTTGGCCGGCGTGGGCTTCTTCACGCGCTGCTTGATCCAGTGCCCGAAGTGGTCGAGCGACGGGCCCGACATCGACGTGAAGGACGCGATGCGGCCCTGCGTGCGCGTGACCGTGGTGAACTCCCACGACTGCACCGAACCCCAGTCGTGCCCCACCAGGTGCACGGGCCGGTCCGGGCTCACCGCGTCGGCGACCGCCAGGAAGTCGTCGGTCAACTTCTCCAGGGTGAAGCCGCCGCGCAGCGGCTGCGGCGCCGTCGACCGGCCGTGTCCGCGTACGTCATAGAGCACTACGTGGAAGCGGTCCGCGAGGCGCACGGCGACCTCAGACCACACTTCCTTGGAGTCCGGATAGCCGTGCACGAGCACCACCGTCGGCCGCTCGGCTCCGCCGGGTTCCCCCAGCTCGACGACGCACAGCTCGATACCGCCCGTGCGCACCCGGCGCTCGCGCGCGCCGTCGATCTTCATCAGGTCCGTCATCAGATGCCCTCCGCCCAGCGCCGCACGTGCGGCAGATCGTCGTCCAGCCAATAGGCGCTCTCCTGCGGGTCTTTGGAGTCGGTGACCACGAGAATCTCCTCGAACTTGGCGCCCGTACCCCGGAATCCCAGGTGCGGCTCGACCGCCCACAGCCCCGGCCGCGGCGGGTGGTCGGAGAACTTGTACGGCGACCACAGTGGGGACCAGCCGTCCCGGTGCCCGTGCAGCGCGTCGCTCGCCAGGCCCTTCAGGGACTGGGTGCCGAAGCCGAACAGCGTGGGGTTGATCCGCCGCTCCTTGACCCGGTCGACCTTGTGCGCGATCACACCGAAGGGATACGCCCGGTGCCGATTGGCATAGCCCTGGCGGACCATCAACCGCTCCACGTCCTCGTAGATCTCCCGCAGGGAGCGCCGCTCGCGCACCTCGCGCAGGATCAGCTCGCGGTGCGGCCGAAGGTCCGAAAGCAGCTTGTCGTGCACGGGGTTGAGGCCGAGGCAGCCCGAGTAGCCGATGTCCGCGGTGTATCCCTGGTGGACCGGCGCCATGTCGAGGACGAAGGGCATTCCGGGCTCCAGCTGCCGGTTCGTCGGGAAGAACTGCAGCGGTACGCGGAAGTTCACGAACGCGGTGCGGTCCCCGAACCACGCGAAGGGCAGATGGAACCAGTCCCGCACCCCGCGCTCGCGCAGCCACTCCCGCTGCATCCGCGCCGCGTCGCGCTCGGTCACGCCCGGCTTGAGCTGCGCCGCGACCGATTCCGCGCAGGCGTACGCGAGCCTCTGTACTTCTCTGAACCCCCGTAGTTCCGCCGAGAGTTCACGTACCACCGCTTGGGTCATGCCACCGTCCGTCCCGGTCGCGGCCGCCCCGGTTCGTGACCGGGCCGTCGCCGTACGCGCTCGTAACTTGACACTGATGAATGTGACAATGCTTGGCGGCGGCGTCAAGGGGTCTGCACGGTCCACTGCGGCCTGCACGGTCTACTCAGGGTGGACCCCTAGGGATCCGTAATACTCAGGTCTTAGGCGAGGTCGACCCCACGGTCTGACGTATCCGTGTGGTCTGCGCCACTACGGTCGAACCGTGACTGTGATCGCGACCGAAAGCCTGAGCAAGCGGTTCCCCAAGGTGACCGCGCTTGACCGGCTGACCATGGACATCGAGCCCGGTGTGACCGGGCTCGTCGGAGCCAATGGAGCCGGCAAGTCCACCATGATCAAGATCCTGCTTGGTCTGTCCCCCGCGTCGGAGGGCCGCGCCGAAGTGCTCGGGCTCGACGTCGCGGACCCCTCGTCGGGGCCCAAGATCCGTGAGCTCGTCGGCTATATGCCGGAGCACGACTGCCTGCCGCCGGACGTCTCGGCGACCGAGTTCGTCGTCCACATGGCGCGCATGTCGGGCCTGCCGCCGACGGCCGCCCGCGAGCGCACCGCCGACACGCTGCGGCACGTGGGCCTGTACGAGGAGCGCTACCGCCCCATGGGCGGCTACTCGACGGGCATGAAGCAGCGCGTGAAGCTGGCCCAAGCGCTGGTGCACGACCCGCAGTTGGTGTTCCTGGACGAGCCGACGAACGGCCTGGACCCGGTCGGCCGTGACGACATGCTCGGCCTGATCCGGCGCGTGCACACCGACTTCGGCATCTCGGTCCTCGTCACCTCGCACCTGCTCGGCGAGCTCGAGCGCACCTGCGACCACGTCGTCATCATCGACGGCGGCAAGCTGCTGCGCTCCAGTTCCACCACGGACTTCACGCAGGCCACGGCGGTGCTGGCGATCGAGGTCACCGACAGCGACGAACACCCGGACGGGACAAAGGCGTTGCGCGAGGCGTTCGCGCAGCGCGGCATCGAGACCAGCGCCGGCGGTGAGCTGCCCGGCGCCGGACACACCGTCCTCCTCACGGCGCAGGGCGAGGAGACGTACGACATCGTGCGCGACGTCGTCGCGGACCTCGGCCTCGGCCTGGTCCGCATGGAGCAGCGCAGGCACCAGATCGCGGAGGTCTTCCGCCCCGAGGGCGAGGCGCAGCAGGAGCAGGGCTCCGAGCGCGCCGCGGCCTGGGCGGCCACCGCCGCATCGCAGCAGACGGGAGGCGCGGCGCGATGACCACCGAGCAAAGCCCTGTGGACCGCGCGTCCACCCAGATCCACAACATCGGCTACCGCCACTACGACGGCCAGCGCCTGGGCCGCGCGTACGCCCGCCGCTCGCTCTTCTCGCAGAGCCTGCGCGCTGCCTACGGACTCGGCCGCTCGGCCAAGTCCAAGGTGCTGCCGATGCTGCTCTTCATCGTCATGTGCGTCCCGGCGCTCATCATGGTCGCGGTGACCGTCGCCACGAAGGCGAACGACCTGCCCGTCGACTACACGCGCTACGCGGTCATCCTCCAGGCGGTGATCGGCCTCTACGTGGCGTCGGCGGCGCCGAACGCGGTCTCCCTCGACCTGCGCTTCAAGTCGATCCCGCTCTACTTCTCCCGCCCCATCGAGCGGGTCGACTACGTAGTCGCGAAATTCGCCGCGATGGCATCGGCCCTGTTCATCCTCACGGCCGCACCGCTGATCGTGCTCTACGTAGGCTCTCTGCTCACCAAGCTGGACTTCACGGAGCAGACCAAGGGATTCGCTCAAGGACTGGTATCCGTGGCGCTGTTGTCGCTGCTCTTCGCCGGGATCGGACTCGTCGTCTCCGCCGTCACCCCGCGCCGCGGATTCGGCATCGCCGCCGTCATTGCCGTCCTGACCATCTCCTACGGCGCGGTGTCCACGGTCCAGGCGATCGCCGACGTCCAGGACAACGGCGGGGCGGTGACCTGGCTCGGCCTCTTCTCACCGATCACGCTCATCGACGGAGTGCAGACCGCGTTCCTCGGAGCGGGCTCGTCCTTCCCCGGGGCCCACGGACCCTCGGCCGGCCAGGGCCTCGTCTATCTGCTCGTCGTCCTCGGGCTCATCGCCGGCTCCTACGGGCTGCTGATGCGCCGCTACCGGAAGGTCGGACTGTGACCACGATCAACATCGACCACGTCTCACGCTGGTTCGGCAACGTGGTCGCCGTCAACGACATCACCATGAACATCGGCCCCGGCGTCACCGGCCTGCTGGGTCCGAACGGCGCGGGGAAGTCCACGCTCATCAACATGATGGGCGGCTTCCTTGCCCCCTCGAACGGGTCGGTGACCCTCGACGGACAGCCGATCTGGCGCAACGAACAGATCTACCGGCACATCGGCATCGTCCCCGAGCGCGAGGGGATGTACGACTTCCTCACGGGCCGCGAATTCGTCGTCGCCAACGCCGAGTTGCACGGCCTCGGCAAGAAGGCGGCCGGGGAGGCGCTGGCCACGGTCGAGATGGAGTACGCGCAGGACCGCAAGATCTCGACGTACTCCAAGGGCATGCGGCAGCGCGTGAAAATGGCCTCCGCGCTCGTCCACACCCCATCGGTGCTGCTGCTCGACGAGCCGTTCAACGGTATGGACCCGCGTCAGCGCATGCAGCTCATGGACCTGCTGCGCAGCATGGGGGACGAGGGCCGCACGGTCTTGTTCTCCTCGCACATCCTCGAAGAGGTCGAGCAACTGGCCTCCCACATCGAGGTGGTCGTCGCGGGCCGGCACGCCGCGAGCGGTGACTTCCGCAAGATCCGCCGCCTGATGACCGACCGCCCGCACCGCTACCTGATCCGCTCCAGCGACGACCGGGCGCTGGCAGCCGTACTGATCGCGGACCCGTCGACGGCGGGCATCGAGGTCGACCTGAAGGACGGTGCGTTGAACGTCCAGGCCGTCGACTTCGGCCGGTTCACGACGCTGCTCCCGAAGGTCGCGCAGGCGCACGGCATCCGGCTGCTCACGGTCTCGCCGTCCGACGAATCCCTCGAGTCCGTGTTCTCGTATCTGGTCGCGGCGTAGGAGGCCCTGATGTACGACCCCACTGTCGCCCGACTCACCTACCGGGCCCTGCTCGGCAAGCGCCGGGCCCTCATCCTCTTCGCGCTGCCCGTACTGCTGATCGTGATCTCCGCGCTCGTGCGCGGGCTCACGGGGGCCGACGACCAGACCGCGTCCGACCTGCTCGGCGGCTTCGCGCTCGCCACGATGGTGCCGCTGATCGGCGTCATCGCGGGAACCGGAGCCATCGGCCCGGAGATCGATGACGGGTCCGTGGTCTACCTGTTGTCGAAGCCGCTCAAGCGGCCCACGATCATCTTCACCAAGCTGATCGTGGCGATCGGCGTGACCATGGTGTTCTCCGCCGTCCCGACGCTCATCGCGGGCTTCATCCTGAACGGCAACGGACAGCAGATCGCTGTTGCCTACACGGTCGCAGCCCTGGTGGCCTCGATCGCCTACGCGGCGATCTTCCTGCTGCTCGGCACGGTCACCCGGCACGCGGTCGTCTTCGGCCTCGTCTACGCCCTCGTATGGGAGGCCCTGTTCGGATCCATGGTCTCCGGGGCGCGCACGCTCAGCGTGCAGCAGTGGTCGCTCGCGGTCGCCCAGAAGGTGGCCGGCGGCGACCTCGTCACCTCGGACGTGGGGCTGCCGCTCGCGACGGTGCTCCTGGTGGTGGTGACGGTTCTGGCGACCTGGTACGCCGGGCAGAAGCTGCGGACCCTGAAGCTGGCTGGAGAGGAGTAGGTCCGGGTGACCGCCGCCGCCGATCATTCGGTGGCGGCGAACTCCACCGATCCGGAGTAGTCACTGCACTCCGTCGAGCCCCGCCTCAGGCGATGCCCGGGGACCGTCAAGCCCCGTCGGCGTTTGAGGCGCGGGGTCCGGGGCGGAGCCCCGTGGCGTGAGAACGGTCGGCCGTCACGCGCACGGCTCAGCCGAGCAACCGCTCAACCGAGCAACCGCTCAAGCACCACCGCGATGCCGTCCTCCTCGTTCGACGACGTCACCTCGCTGGCCACCGTCTTGAGCTCCTCGTGGGCATTGGACATGGCCACGCCGTAGGACGCCCAGCCGAACATCGGGATGTCGTTGGGCATGTCGCCGAAGGCGATCGTGTCGACGGCCTTCGCACCCAGCCGGCGGGCCGCCAGGGAGAGGCCCGTGGCCTTGGAGAGGCCGAGCGGGAGCAGCTCCACGATGCCCTCGCCCGCCATCGTGACCCCCACAAGCCCGCCGGCGACGGTGCGCGCGACCTCCGCCAGCTGGTCGTCGGTCAGGCCCGGATGCTGGACGTACACCTTGTTGAGCGGCTGCGCCCACAGCTCTGCGAGCTCCGTGAACGGGACGACCGGCAGCGGGCCCTCCTGCACCTCGTAGCCGGGGCCGACGATGACCTCGCCCTCGATACCGTCGCGGCTCGCGGCGAGCGCCAGCGGGCCGAGCTCGGCCTCGATCTTGGCGAGCGCGAGCCCCGCCAGCTGCCGGTCGAGCGTCACCGAGGTGAGCAGCCGGTGCTCCCCCGCGTGGTAGACCTGCGCGCCCTGGCCGCACACCGCGAGGCCCTCGTAGCCGAGGTCGTCGAGGATGTGCCGGGTCCAGGGCACCGCCCTGCCGGTCACGATGATGTGCGCGGCGCCCACCGCGGTGGCCGCGGTGAGCGCGTCACGCGTGCGCTCGGAGACCGTGTCGTCGGAACGCAGCAACGTTCCGTCGAGATCGGTCGCCACGAGCTTGTACGGAAAGGCAGGGGCGGGGGGAGCGGGGTGGCTCACTGGCGTTCGGCTCCAGGAGATACAGGCAGCACGGCTGCGCGGGCCGTTCGGGCTGCGATTACTTGGGGTCCAGGGTGGTGCGTCCCCCAAGGTAGGGCCGCAGCATCTCCGGAACCCGTACCGAGCCGTCGGCCTGCTGGTGATTCTCCAGGATCGCGACGATCGTGCGCGGGACGGCGCACAGCGTGCCGTTCAACGTCGCCAGCGGCTGCGTCTTCTTCCCGTCGCGCATCCGGATCGACAGGCGGCGCGCCTGGAACCCGTCGCAGTTCGAGGCCGAGGTCAGCTCGCGGTACTTGCCCTGCGTCGGGATCCACGCCTCGCAGTCGAACTTGCGCGAGGCAGAGGAGCCGAGGTCACCGGTGGCGACATCGATCACCTGGAAGGGCAGTTCGAGGCCGGTCAGCCACTGCTTCTCCCACTCCAGGAGGCGCTGGTGCTCGTTCTCCGCGTCCGCCGGGTCGACGTACGAGAACATCTCGACCTTGTCGAACTGGTGCACGCGGAAGATGCCGCGGGTGTCCTTGCCGTACGTGCCGGCCTCGCGGCGGAAGCACGGCGAGAAGCCGGCGTAGCGCAGCGGCAGCTGGTCCGCCTCGAGGATCTCGTCCATGTGGTAGCCGGCGAGTGCGACCTCGGAGGTGCCGACCAGGTAGTAGTCGTCCTTCTCCAGGTGGTACACGTTGTCGGCGGCCTGGCCGAGGAAGCCCGTGCCCTCCATGGCGCGCGGGCGCACCAGGGCCGGGGTCAGCATCGGCGTGAAGCCGGCCTCGGTGGCCTGCGCGATCGCCGCGTTGACGAGCGCGAGCTCCAGGAGCGCGCCGACACCGGTCAGGTAGTAGAAGCGCGAGCCGGAGACCTTCGCGCCGCGCTCGACGTCGATGGCGCCGAGCGCCTCGCCGAGCTCCAGGTGGTCCTTGGGCTCGAAGCCCTCGGCGCCGAAGTCGCGGATCGTGCCGTGCGTCTCCAGGACGACGAAGTCCTCCTCGCCGCCGCGCGGGACGTCGGCGTGCACGAGGTTGCCCAGCTGGAGCGCCAGGCGCTGCGTCTCCTCCTCGGCCTCGCGCTGCTCGACCTCTGCGGCCTTGACGGCGGCGGAGAGCTCGCCGGTCTTCTTCAGCAGCTCCTGGCGTTCCTCGGGAGAGGCCTTGGGGATCAGCTTGCCGAGCGACTTCTGCTCGGAACGGAGTTCGTCGAAGCGGAGCCCGGACGACCTGCGCCGCTCGTCGGCGGACAGGACGGAGTCGACAAGCGCGACGTCCTCTCCACGGGCGCGCTGGGAGGCGCGAACACGGTCGGGGTCCTCACGGAGCAGGCGAAGGTCAATCACCCCTCAAGGTTACCGTTGCCCGCTTCCGGCCCACGACCCGATATCCGTTGCACTCCCTTATGCCCTATTTGCCGGAATGTGAATTAAGGATGGAGTGCGGCCGGAAAAGATCCACTCGGGTCCCGCGAGGCGCGTCAAGGAAAACCCGACACCTTCCCTTGAAAGGGGCAGATGCGGCGCTTCACCTTGACCCGATCCCCTTGTCGCGGCCGGGACTTGGGGCCCCGCTGTCCACAGCGATGCGCGAACCCGAAAAGTTATCCACAGGCTGTGAGAAAGATCTGTGGATGCCGGAAGTGATCATTCCGAAAGCCACATGTGTAGCAAAGAATTCCCCACCCAAACCGCTTGCAAGCTCACTTTCGGGTGGAAATGCTTCACTCCAAAGAGTTGATCAAAGGAAATGTATGGACGAAGGGTGACCTGCCGGGCTGTGGATGCATCTGGGATCTGTGGGCCGATTTGTCGACCAACTGGCACCTTCCTGTCGACTTGTCCCCAGGTCGAGAAGGCGCCCTGTGGATAACTTCTGTGGATGAAGAAAATCCGCTGGTAGGACCGGCTGTACAGACAAAAAAGAGCCGGACCCGACGGTGGAAAACTTCGGCTCCGGCGGAAAACTACGGGGCGAGGCCCTAGGGGAAGACAGGCCCTAGAACCGGCCGTCCTGGCAGCGCGCCAGCCAGTCGGACGCCGCCACGAACTCGCCGTCCGAGGTTCCCGAGCGCGGCGTGCGCACATCCTCGACGGTGACCCCGGCCCGCGGGTAGGAGCCGAGGAAGCGCACCTCCGGGCACGCCCGCTTCAGCCCCATCAGTGCCTCCGCCACCCGGCGGTCCGCGATGTGCCCCTCCGCGTCGATCGCGAAGCAGTAGTCGCCGATGCCCGTTCCGGTGGGCCGGGACTGCAGCAGCACCAGGTTGACCCCGCGGATGGCGAACTCCTGGAGCAGTTCCATCAGCCCGCCGGGGTGGTCCTCGCGCTGCCAGATGACGACCGAGGTCTTGTCTGCGCCGGTGGGCGCCGCGGGCCGGGCCGGCCTGCCGACGAGGACGAAGCGGGTCTGCGCGTTCTCGGCGTCGTGGATCTCGGTGACCAGCGGCACGAGCCCGTACTTCTCGGCCGCGAACTCGCCGGCGAACGCGGCGTCGTAGCGGCCTTCCTGGACGAGGCGCGCGCCGTCGGCGTTCGACGCCGCGGACTCCCAGGTCACGTCCGCTGCCAGGTTGCCCTTCATCCAGTTGCGCACCTGCGGCTGGGCGGCCGGGTGCGCGGTGACCGTCTTGATGTCGGCGATCGCGGTGCCGGGGCGGACCAGCAGCGCGAAGGTGATGTCGAGCAGCACCTCGCGGTAGATCATCAGCGGCTCGCCTGCGACCAGCTCGTCGAGGGTCGTGGTGATGCCGCCCTCGACGGAGTTCTCGATCGGTACGAACGCGGCCTCGGCCTCGCCGCTGCGGACGGCGTCGAGCGCCGCGGGCACGGACACCACGGGGACGAGTTCCCGGGTGGCCGTCTCCGGGAGCGTGCGCAGGGCGACTTCGGTGAAGGTGCCCTCGGGGCCGAGATACGCGTAGCTGGCTGGCATGGGCTCACCCTAATGCGCCGTACGAGGCCGGGCTCACGGGTACGTGCAGGTGCTACCCCAACCGGCGACCGGGCCCCCGACCACTCAGCGACGGCCCAGCCCGCCCCCCGGCGACGGCCCCCGGCCCCGCCTACCCCTCCAGCAACGGCTGCCCCACATAACCGCCCTTCTCCGCACCGCCCGGCACCGCGAAGAGCCCGCTCGCCTCGTGCCGGATGAACTTCGACAGGGCGTCGCCGCGGTCGAGCTTGCGCTGTACCGGCACGAAGCCGCGCAGCGGGTCCGCCTGCCAGCAGATGAAGAGCAGCCCGGCGTCCGGGGAGCCGTCCTCGTCGTAGCCGTCGTGGTACGAGAAGGGGCGGCGCAGCAGCGCGGATCCGCCGTTCTGGTCGGGCCGGGTGATGCGGGAGTGCGCGTTGAGCGGGATGACGAGGTCACCGTTCGCGTCCGTCTTCTCCAGGTCCGGCTCGGTGGTCTCCTTGCCGCCGGTCAGCGGGGCGCCGCTCGACTTCTTGCGCCCGATGACGTGTTCCTGCGCCGCCGTGGAGAGCTTCTCCCAGTCGTCGAGGAGCATCCGGATCCGGCGTACGACGACGTACGAGCCGCCTCCCATCCATGCGGGGGACTGAGCGGAGCCCGAACCGGGCACGAAGATCCGCTTGTTGAAGTCCGCCTCGCCGGGCTTGGGGTTGTCCGTCCCGTCGACCTGGCCCATCAGATTGCGGACCGTCATCGGGTGGGCGGTGGCCCCCGGCGAGCGGTTGAAGCCGTTCATCTGCCAGCGCAGCTTGGCGGTGGATCCCGCGTCCTTCTGGATCGCACGCAACGCATGGAAGGCGACGAGTGGATCGTTGGCGCCGATCTGCACCCACAGGTCGCCGTTGCTGCGCGCCTTGTCGAGGTGGTCGGAGTAGAAGTCCGGCAGCGGGTCGAGGGCGGCGGGGCGCTGCTTCTCGAGTCCCGTACGGGAGAAGAAGCTGTGGCCGAAGCCGAAGGTGACCGTCAGCGAGGAGGGGCCCGCGTCCCGGGCCACGTCCGTGTCGTCCGAGGCCGAGGGCTTGCCCGCCATCAGCCGCTCGGCCGTCGCGGACCAGCGGCGCAGCAGGGCCGCGGCCTCCTTGCGCCCCGCGCCCGCCGCCAGGTCGAACGCGACGACGTGGCCGCGGGACTGCATCGCGGTGGTGATGCCGGGCTGATGTTTCCCGTGAAACATCACCTCGTCCGCCCCGATCGAGGTCAACGTGGCCTGCTGTTCGGGGGAGTTCGAGGAGCCGACGGCATACCCCGCGCCCGCACCGACGGCGCCGAGGGCGACGCCGGTGGCACCCGCCGTCCCGATCAGTCGGCGCCGCGAGATGCCCGCGGCCTGCGGGGAGGACGCGGCGCCGCTCTTGGTGTCAGCCGTTTCGGTCGTGTCAGCCGTGTCAGACGTGTCAGCCATGGGGCGGTTCAGCCGATCTTCGCGTTCTTGTTGATGGTGATCTGGTCGATGTCCGACGTGCGCACGGTCAGCGCGACCTTCCAGTCGCCCGCCGCGGGGATCTGCACGCCGCTCGCCGTCCAGTGGCCCGTGGCGATGTGGTCGGGCACGACGGGCAGCGGCCCGATCTTCCTCGCCTCTTGGGTGAGGGCGAGCTTCACCTCGGGGACGTCGAAGGCCTTGCCGTTCGGCCGCTCTATGTAGAGGTGCATTTCGTTGTTGCCGGTACGCCCGGGGTCCATCTCCAGGAGGGCGGTGCCCTTGCCGTCCGCGCCGCCGGTGTCGAACGGAATCTTCAGGGAGAGCGGCCCGGTCTGTGCCTGCGTGGCCGAGGTGGCGGACTTGGCCTCCTCCTCGGTACGGCCCGGCTCGGTGGACGTCAGCACGGTGGTGACGGCGAGCAGGACGACCGCGATGCCCGCCTCGACGAGCACCGAGCGGCGCAGCCCGAAGCGGTGCGGATCGGCGTCGCGCACCCGCTTCTCGCGCGCGCTCGCCATCGCGGCGCGCTGCCGGGCGAGTTGGGCCGCACGCTCGGGGCTCGCAGCCTTCCCTCCGACGGTCACGGAGACCGGCTCCTTCTCTTCGGAGACCTCGGACGCCTGCCCCGCCGCCGGGGCGGCGGTCGCGGTCTCGGTGAGCCGAGCCGTCCACTTCCGGGAGATCCAGGCGACGCCGACGAGTACGGCGACCAGCCCGACCTTCACCATCAGCAGCTGCCCGTACGCCGTCCCGGTCAGCGCCGACCAGGAGCCGACCTGGCGCCACGACTGGTAGAGCCCGGTCGCGACGAGGACGAGGACGCTGCAGAAGGCGACCCGTGAGAAGCGGCGCACCACGGAGCCCTCGATCGTGGGCACCCGGTACAGGGCGACGAGCAGCGTGGTCAGTCCGCCGAACCAGGTGGCGACGGCCAGCAGGTGCAGTACGTCGACGGGCATCGCGAGGCCCGCCTGGATGCCGGTCGAGGCGTGCTCGGCCATGGCCCAGGTGGCGGCGAGCCCGGCCGCGACGACGGTGCCGCCGACGGAGAGCCCGAAGGTGAGATCGTTGCGCTCCTTCGCCCCCGTGTCCTCGCCATCCGCGCTGCCCTGTGCGGTCTCCTCGTTCTTCTTCGCGTAGGCGCCGAAGAGCACGGCGATGAAGAGGGCCGCCGCCGCGAGCAGCAGCAGCCTGGACGTGAGCGCGGCGCCGGTCTTCGTCTGCAGGACCTGGCCGAGCAGCGACATGTCGAAGATGTCGCCGAGCTTCCCGGACCCGGTGTACGAGCCGCGCATCAGCAGCATGGCCATGGTGGCGGCGGTGAGCGCGGTCCAGGCGCCGACCACGACGCGCTGCACCGGCTTGCTGCCCGCGCCGCGCCGCCAGCATCCGAGCACGAACGCGGCGCCGCCCACCAGCAGTGCGAAGCCCGCGTACGAGACGTAGCGCGCGACGCCGTAGATCCCGCCGACGACTCCGCCGCCCGCGTTCTGGTCGGCGACCACCGCGGACGTCTTGGAGGGCGCGCCGATGGAGAACGTGTAGGCGCCGGCGACGGGGTGGCTGTCGGCGGAGACGACTTGGTAGGTGACGGTGAACGTGCCGTCTGGCAGGCCCGAGTGCAGTCCCACCGCGTAGGTCGTGCCGCCGGGGTGGGCGACCTTTCCGTCGTCGACACGCTTGCCCGCGGGGTCGAGGACACGGACCGCGCCGTCGGAGATCGCGACGCTTTCGGAGAAGGTGAGCGACACCTTCTTCGGCGCCGCGTCGACCACCGCTCCCTGCTTGGGGTCGCTTCCGGTCAGCGCGGCGTGCGCGGACGCGGGGGCGGCGCCGGCCAGGAGTGCGCCGGTGACGGCGATGAAGAGCAGCACCAGCTGCCAGGTGCGGGGAGCGATGGTCTTCACGTACGGGTCAGCCCCTTCAGTGCGAAGCGTGCGACGGGTTGTAGGTGGCGACCTTCACCGGGAAGGAGACCGTGACGGTCCCGGACTTGGCGAAGTGCAGCTGCACCGACACCTTGTCGCCCTCGGCGGGCTTGCGCTTCAGGTTCTCGAACATGAGGTGGTTGCCGCCGCGTTCGAAGTCGAGCTCGCCGTTCGCGGGCACGGCGAAGGACTTCTGTTCCTTCATCACACCGCCCTTGGTGCTGTGCAGGGTGACCTTCTGGGAGATGCCGCTGCTCACGGACGTGAGGGTGTCGGCGGCGCCCTTGTTGTGCACGGTGAAGAACCCGGCCGCCATGTCGCCTGAGGCCGGTTCGGGAATGAACGCGCCCTCGACCTTCACGTCGGGCTTGTCGGCGGCCTCGGAGCCGGATCCGCAGGCGGTCAGGGCGAGCCCCGCCGCGAGCGTGAGGGCGCCGAGGGCGAGGGGCGTGCGCCTCACGGCTTCTCCCCCTTGACGATCTTGGGGAGGTCCTTGGAGTAGTCGTCGACGGTGGCGTCCTCGCCGTACAGCACGTATCCGGCGTCGTTCTTCGGCGAGAAGGCGATGACCTGCGTGCCGTGCATCGACACGACCTTGCCGTTCTTGTCCTTCTGCGTCGGTTCGATGGAGATGCCGAGCGTGCGGGCGCTGCCCTGGATGGTGGCGAAGTCGCCGGTGAGGCCGATGAAGTCCTTGTCCTGCGCCTTGAGCCACTTGCCGAGGACGGACGGGGTGTCGCGGTCCGGGTCGGTGGTGACGAAGACGACCTGGAGCTTGTCCTGCTCGGCCTTGGGCAGCGACTTCTTGGCGACGGCGATGTTGCTCATCGTCAGCGGGCAGACGTCGGGGCAGTGCGTGTAGCCGAAGTAGATCAGCGTCGGCTTGTTCTTGGTCTGCTCGCGCAGGTCGAACTTCTTGCCGTGGGTGTCGGTGAGGACGAGATCCGGCTTCTTGAACGGCTTGTCGAGGACCGTCGCGGCCTTCTTCGCACCGCTGTCCGAGGACACCTCGGCGACGGGCTTGCCGCTGTCGTCGCCGCTGCCGCAGGCGGACAGGGCGAAGGTCGCGACGGTGACGAGCCCGACCGCGGCCAGCAGGCTCTTCCTGTTGAAATTCGTGTTCTTGCGGGGGTTGCGCATAGAAAAATGTCCCAGATGTGAGGTGGCCGGCGGGTGCCGGGGTCGCCCACCGCGACCCCGGCACCCGCCGAGGGTGGCTCAGCTGTTGGTACGCCGACGGCCCGCCATGACGCCGAACGCCACACCGGCGGCGCCGACGACGATGCCGACGATGCCGAGCGTGCGGGCGGTGGTGTCGCTGCCGGAACCGCCGGAGTCCGTGCTCGCGGCGGCGGTCTCCTTCTTGGCGCCGTCGTCGGAGGCGCCCGAGGCACCGTGCCCGTCGTCCGATGCGGCCGAGAGCTCAAGGGCGGGGGCCGGGAACTCCGGCTCCTCCTGGCCCTTCTGCTGCGGCTCGATCCAGCGCACGACCTCCTTGTTGTCGTACGTCTGGAGCGCCTTGAAGACGAGCTGGTCGGTGTCGGTCGGCAGCTGACCGACGGACACCGGGAACTTCTGGAAGTAGCCGGGCTGCACGCCCTTGTCCTTACCGGAACCGGTCGCGGTCCAGGTGACCTTGGAGACGGCCTCGGTGATCTTCTCGCCGTGCATCTCCATCGGCTTGTCGAGCTTCTTCTTGGTGACGTCGGCCTTCCAGCCGGGCACGGGCTCGGGCATAACCGAGGCGAGCGGGTGCTCGGTCGGGAAGTTGACCTCGACCTTGGTGGTCGCGGCGTCGTCGCGCTCGTTGGGAACCTTGAAGTCGACGACGGCGTAGTCGCCCTTGGCGGCCTCGCCCTCCGGCTGCACGCTCACGTGCGCGAAGGCGGGGGCGGACACGAGGACGACGGAGGAGACGGCGGCGGCGCCGACGAGAGCGGCGCGGGACATCTTCTTCATGACAGGGAGAACTCCACGTTCAGCGGGATCCAGCGACAGGTGAGAGGGGCGCGACCGCGAAACACCGCACTACGTATGCGGTGAAAGAGCGGGTACGCGCGCGTGCCCACGGCACGGCTCACCCCCGCAGTACGCGGTGGAGTACGCGTGCCGTTCAGGCAGCGAGAAGGAACGTGTCGGTCGCGGGTGGCCCGCGCCGGCTCACCGAGTGCTGAAGTACCGCTGCCCGCAGGGCCGGTGGTTCGGCGAACCCGGCACGCACGGCGGGCGCCGGGACGGGCGCATCCCGGAACCCGGCCTGGAGGAGGCGTACGAGGCGCAGGACGGCCCGCAGCGAACGGATGGGCGCCACGTCCATGACGGCGTACGCGGAGAGCCGCACGATGCGGCTCAGGGCGAGGTCGCCGTGGCGCAGCAGCCAGCCCGCGCCGGCCGCGGCGAGCAGGTGTCCGAGGAGCATCGGCAGGGACGGCAGCAGCGACATCGCCGAGCCGGCCGTGCCCGCCATGTGGTGTGCGTCGCCGGAGGGCACGCGCGCGTTGTCGAGGATCCGCTCGGCCTGCGCCGGGCTGAGTGTCGACGCGCCCGCCCCGCACATGAGCCGCGCGGCCCGCTCGACCGCTGAAGGTTCGCTCGTCCCGGCCGTCATGGTCATGGTGTGCTGCTGACCGAGGCCGAAGAGGCTGTGCAGCGCGATCTGTCCGGCGCCCAGCGTGGCGGCGATGCCCGGCAGCGACCGCTCGCGTCCCGCCAGGGGCAGGGCCACACAGAAGACGGCGAGGAAGCCGAGCGACAGCGTCCACAGCGGGACGGTGGCCGTCGAACCGAGGACGTGCCCCGCCGCGGACAGCGTGACGCAGACCGCGGCGAACACCGCGGCCCTGAGCAGCCGGAGATCGGCCGCGCTGCGCGCCTGGCGCTCGTGGGGGGCAGTCATGGCGGCCTCATCATCGCACTGGCTTCACACGCTCCATACAGCAGGTCCGCAAGGTCCCAAATCTCCCGTACACGGCCGACCCCCGTATGCGCATCGGCCGTATGGGCGTCATCACGTCAACTGCACGATTGCGCCGGGCCGGTGGCGGCAATACGTATCGGTATGTCGAGTCGCGGCCGGGAGGCGGGAGCATGAGCATCTGGTGGTCCCTCCATCTACGGCGCGATGCCGCGAGCGTGCCGCTCGCCCGGCGCCTCCTCATGGGCACCATGGAGACCGCGGGCGTCGACCCCGATGTCTCCTACGATCTGTCGGTCGCGCTCAGCGAGGCGTGTGCGAACGCCGTGGAGCACGGTGGGGCGGCGACGAGCGAGGCGACGGACGCGTTCCGGGTCACCGCGTACCTGGACGGCGAGATGTGCCGCATCGAAGTGGCCGACACCGGCCCCGGTTTCGCCGCCGCGGGTGGCCACGCGGCGGTGTCCGTCCGCCCGGCGCCCGACTACGCGGAGCACGGCCGCGGCCTGTGCCTGATCCAGGAACTCGCCGACCACGTGCACTTCGTGAACAGACCCGGCAGGGGCGGCGCCGTGGTCAGCTTCGACAAGATCCTCAAGTGGCGGGAGGACGCGCCGCTGATGGCGGTGTGAACGCGAAGAGGCCGCGCCTACGTAGGCGCGGCCTCTCCTTCATGCGAGGTGTCAGCCCTTCAGGCGAGCCATCCACGCCTCGACCTCGTCGGCCTTGCGGGGCAGCCCGGCCGACAGGTTCTTGTTGCCGTCCTCGGTGACGAGGATGTCGTCCTCGATACGGACACCGATGCCGCGGTACTCCTCCGGCACGGTCAGGTCGTCGGCCTGGAAGTACAGACCGGGCTCGACCGTGAGCACCGTGCCGGGCTCCAGCGTGCCGTTCACGTACGACTCGGTCCGCGCGACCGCGCAGTCGTGGACGTCCATGCCGAGCATGTGACCGGTGCCGTGCAGGGTCCAGCGGCGCTGCAGGCCCAGCTCCAGGACGCGCTCGACCGGGCCCTCGACCAGGCCCCACTCGACGAGCTTCGTGGCGAGCACACGCTGTGAGGCGTCGTGGAAGTCCCGGAACTTGCCGCCCGGCTTGACGGCCGCGATACCGGCTTCCTGGGCCTCGTACACGGCGTCGTAGATCTTGCGCTGGAGCTCGCTGTACGTGCCGTTGATCGGCAGCGTACGCGTGACGTCGGCGGTGTAGTACGTGTGCGTCTCCACGCCGGCGTCGAGCAGCAGCAGGTCGCCGGAGCGGACCGCGCCGTCGTTGCGGACCCAGTGCAGCGTGCAGGCGTGCGGGCCCGCGGCGCAGATGGAGCCGTAGCCGATGTCGTTGCCCTCCACGCGCGCGCGAAGGAAGAACGTGCCCTCGATGTAGCGCTCGGAGGTGGCCTCGGCCTTGTCGAGCACCTTCACGACGTCCTCGAAGCCGCGCACGGTCGAATCGACCGCCTTCTGCAGCTCGCCGATTTCAAACGCGTCCTTCACGACGCGCGCCTCGGAGAGGAAGACCTTCAGCTCGTCGTCGCGCTCGGCGGTGACCTTGTCGGTCAGGGCGGCCTCGACGCCGGCGTCGTAGCCGCGCACGACGCGCACCGGGCCGGTGGCCTCGGCCAGCTTGTCGGTCAGCTCGCGCACGTCGGAGGCGGGGATGCCGTAGCGCTTCTCGGCCTCGGTCAGGGAGTGGCGGCGGCCCACCCACAGCTCGCCCTGGCCGTCGAGCCAGAACTCGCCGTTCTCGCGGTTGGAGCGCGGCAGCAGGTAGAGCGTGGCGTCGTGGCCCCCGGCCTTGGGCTCCATGACGAGGACGCCGTCCTCCGTCTGGTTGCCCGTCAGGTACGCGTACTCGACGGAGGCGCGGAAGGCGTACTCCGTGTCGTTCGAGCGGGTCTTGAGGTTGCCCGCGGGCACCACGAGACGCTCGCCCGGGAAACGGGCGGACAGGGCGGCGCGGCGGGCGGCGGTCTCGGTGGCCTGCGGACACGGCTGCAGGTCGTGCAGCTCGGTGTCGGCCCAGCCGGACTTCATGTTCTCGGCGAGCTCGTCGGACACGCCCGGGTAGAGGCCGTTCTTGCGCTGCTTGATGGGCTCCTCGGCCTCGGCGGCCTCCGGCCCCGCCGCGGTAGCGGCATCTTCAACACAGCCCGGGTTGAGCTCCTCCGACACGGTTCCTCCTTGACGCGGCAGGTCCGGTGAAATGCCCTGGATACGGCAGTGGACCCCCTCCATCGTACGAGCGTACGGAAGGGGGTCCAGGGCCGGAGGGCCCGTTACACACAGCGTCCCTGAGGTCACTCGAAGCGGGCCGCGAGCAGGACCACGTCCTCCTCGCTCTCGGCCGTGTCGAGGCCGTCCGGGAGCATCGACCGCAGCACGTGGTCGGCGATCGCCCCGGGGTCGTCACGGACGGCCTTGGGCACGCTGGCGGCAGCCGCGTGCAGCCTGGCGAACGCGCGGTCCATGGGATCGCCGGTGCGGCGCAGAAGGCCGTCCGTGTAGAGCAGCACGGTCTCGCCCGGCGCCGGGGTGATCTCCACGCTCGGCGCCTCCCAGCAGGCGAGCATCCCGAGGGGCGCGGACAGCGTCGTCTCGGCGTACTCGGTGCGCCGTTCGCCGATCACCAGGGGCGGGCTGTGCCCGGCCCCGGCGAGGACGATCTTGCGTTGCGCGGGCTCGCAGTACGCGAACAGGGCGGTCGCGCTGCGCGCCGGCTCGGTCAGGCGCAACAGAAGCTCCAGGTCGGACAGGACCGCCACCGGGTCCTCCCCCTCCATGACCGCGTACGCCCGCAGAGAGGCGCGCAGCCGGCCCATCGCCGCGACCGCGCTCGCGCCGGAGCCGCTGACGGAACCGACCGCGAGCCCGAGCGCCCCCTCGGGCAGCGGCAGCGCGTCGTACCAGTCGCCGCCGCCGCGCGGTCCCGTGCGGTGCCGGGCGGCGAGCTGCACCCCGGCGACCCGGGGCAGGCGCGGTGGCAGCAGCTCGTCGGCGACGGTGCGTGACCACGCGCGTGTGCGCTCCAGTTCCAGGAGGCGGGCGACGTGTTCGGTGGCGTAGCGCGCGTACAGGCCGATGAGGTGGCGCTGGCGCTCGACGGGCTCGGCCGGCTCGTCGTAGAGCCAGACCGCGGCGCCGAGCCGGCCGGCCGCTTCGGTGGCGAGCGGCATCGTGTAACTCGCGGCGTAGCCCAGGCGCGCGGCGACCTCGCGGTGGCGCGGGTCGAGCCCGTCCTCGGCGAGCAGGTCGGCGCGTGCCTCGGGGTCGGCGGACAGCCCGTCGAGGATCCGCCCGTACGAGGTCGCGCCGCGCGGCACGGTCTCGATGTGCCCGAGGTCGGGCCGGGACAGGCCGAGGCCGATGGTGGTGTCGGGGCCGCGCCCGTCGCCCGGTTCCAGGATGACAAGTCCGCGCCGGGCGCCCACCAAGGCGGCTCCGGCGCGCAGCAGTTCGTGCAGTGCGTCCTCGAGTGCGGCCGTGCGGGCCAGCCGTTCCGTGAGTTCGTGCAGCGTCGTGAGATCGGAGACCCAGCCCGCGAGCCGGTCCTGGATCACGGCTCCGGGTGCCACGGCGGAGGGAGTGACCTGCGACACGGGGGGAGCGGGCGCGACGCTGGGGGCGGGAGAGGGAACCTGTCCAGGAGAGGAATCGATTCCAGCCACTTTCGGCAGGCGTGGGGTTGTCATGGCTTCCGGCTTTCCGACCGGTGCATATTGCTCATCAGCATCGCAAACCCCCATGTCATTCTGCGCCGCCGGCAATGCCTCCACATGTACACGGACTCGTTGGGGGATGTCCAGCATTGTCCCGTCGGGATTACCGGTGTCTGCCGTGGTCAAGCGGTATCGGCAGTAAAACGATCTCGGTTCTCATATGTGATCCGACCTTGATCCCAAGCCGATACCGATCGTTCGAAGATGGCCAAAAACCGCCTGGGGGAAGCGCTTATTGCGGTCGACTGGCATTGTTCAGCTGTGGTCGACAGAGCGTCATAGCGGCCGCGATGGGTACGTAGTCGGTGAAGACCAGGGGCAGTTGGGATCCGCCCGGAACCTGGTGACGGAACCGGGCGTCATAACCATCGGCGACCGTGTCCCATCCTCCCGTGGCGGAGGCGGCGAGAAATACGCGGGACGGCAAACGCCAGGCGCCGCCACCCCACGCCAGGCTTTTCAAGCACACAGCAGGCGCTCGGACTATAGGGGTTACCCCTGCTTCAGGCCGGCGGTTCGGGCTGAGGTGCGGCGCTGCAACACGTACACGCAGTGACTGATCGACACATGGTGTGATGTGGCCCATAGCGTTCTCTTCGGTCTACGGAAAGGAACGAGCGCTCATGCGCGAGATCCTCGGAAGGCGACGCAGGCTCCTGTCCAGGCGTGACAACGGGAAGTCTGACCTGCTCAGCGCGGCCCTCACGTTCGCGACAGCGTGGCAGTGGCCGGTCCTGCCGGGCATAGGGCTCGAAGCGGGAGGCCGTCGTGACGGCGTCCGCTGCGCCTGCCCCGACCCGGAGTGCACGGTGCCGGGCGCGCACCCCTTCGACCCGGGGCTGCTCGCGGCGACGACCGATGAGCGCATGGTCCGTTGGTGGTGGACCAACCGTCCCGACGCTCCGATCGTGCTCGCCACTGGTGCCCCTTCCGCGGTCTCAGGGGGGCACGCGCCCTGTGTCGTGAGCCTCCCCGCCGTCGCGGGCGCCCGCGCACTCGCGGCGCTCGACCGCAGGGACGTCCGGCTCGGCCCGGTGATCGCGACGCCGGAGCGGATCGCGATCCTCGTGGCGCCGTACTCGATGGAGCAGCTCGGCGAACTCCTGTACGCGCAGGACTTCGTGCCCGGCTCGCTGCGGTTCCACGGTGAGGGCGGATATCTCGCCCTGCCGCCGTCGATCTCGGGCGCGGGGCAGGTGCGTTGGGAGCGCGCGCCGCTCCCCGGTTCGGCGGCCCCGTGGACGCCGGATGTGGAAGCCGTGGTCGGCACGTTGGTCGACGCCCTCACCCGTACGGGTGTGAGCGCGCCCGAGTTGTAGCGGAATCCGGCGCGCGGCGGGCCGGTGAGCCAGGTGTGCGCCGATATCTTCGGCGCATGCCTGCCGCGCCACGCCTCCCCCAGCTCCCGGACGAGCAGTTCCTGGACGCGACCGAGCGGGAGCGACCGCACGCGCGACTCCGGCTCTTCGGTCTGCTCGCCGTGGTGGTCCTCACAGCGGCGCTGCCGCTGGCGGGCGCGTCCGCGGGGCCGGTGGACGACGGGCCCACGCGGCAGGCGGCCACCGAAGCCCACGCGACCGATGCGGATGCCGCCAAGGCGAACGACAACGGGGACGGCAAGGCGACCGGCAGCGGTGGCGGCACACCGGCTGAGCAGGAGACCGGCAAGCCCTCCCTGCTGACCGGTCTCGGCCTGTCCACCGAGGCCCACTGCGGCCCCCAACTGTCCGCCCCGGACGGCATCGAGGCGCAGACCTGCGTGCTCGTCCAGGGACGCGACACGTGGGCGCGTACCTATTACCGCAACGCGACGGGGGCGGGTCTGACGGCCGTACTGACCCTGATGGCGCCCGGCGGACGCACGGTGCAGCTGCATTGTTCCGTGGGTGCGGAGGACGAGCCGGGGATGTGCGAGACACCACGGGGACGTACGCGGGGAGAGCCGGACGAGTACACGGCGGTGGCGGAGTACGCGAGGGGCGGGGAAGGCCCGCTGCTGCTGCGTTCCGGAAGCAACTCGGCGCCGTCGCACGGGGGTTGAGACCGGCGGGCACCGAGTGCACATGGAAGCGCCCGGTTGCTGGCGACGGGGGATGCACCAGCAACCGGGCTACTTGAACGGTAACAAGAGATCGCCGGTTAGCAAATTCGATCTCTTCTATTCGGACATGGATTTACCTGCAACTACCGGGAGTTGTGACCCGGCTCACCTTGCGGTTCGGTGAAGCGGGTCCATCGGGTGTCCCCGTTCCGATGGGCTGACTGGTCGGTCAGCCCGCCCCATCTGAAGCTGTGACTCAGCTGAGCGTCACCTGTCGATTGGTGAGTCCCCCGCGTGCCCGTCGCTCGTCCGGGGTCAGCGGTGCGTCCGTGGCCAGTGCGTCGGCCAGTCGCTCGGCGAACTCGGCGGCCGGCTTCTCGACGTCCTGTGCCTGCATCGAGCTGGGCAGGTCCCAGACCGGAACGGTCAGGCCGTGCGCCCTGAAGGAGCCCACCAGACGGGTGCCGTCGCCGAGCGACGACGTGCCCGCCGCGTGCAGCCGCGCCAGCGCGTCGAGCAGCTTCTCCTCCGCGTGCGGCATGACCCACCGGAGGTGGTTCTTCTCCGGCGTCTCGCACCAGTAGGCGCTGTCCACGCCGGAGAGCTTCACCGTGGGGATCGCCGCGGCGTTGGCCCGCTCCAGGGAGGCGGCGACCTCACCCGTCGCGTTCTCCGAGTCCGGCACCCAGAATTCGAAACCCGTGTGGACGATGGGCTCGAAACCGCCCTCCGGGGCGAGTACGTCCTGGAGGCGCGGCCCGTCGGCCGGTGCGCGGCGGGTCTGCACCGGGTTGCCCGGCTCCGCGGCCAGCGCGCGCAGCAGCGTGTCGGCCAGGTCGCGGCTGATGTCCCCGGAAGGCGTGTCGTTCTGCAGGCCGAGCAGGACCGAGCCGTCGTCGCGGCGCAGGGCCGGCCAGGCCATGGGCAGCACGGTGGCGAGGGTCACCGAGGGGACGCCCTCGGGGAGGCCGTCCTTCAGGGTCAGCCCGGCCGTCGCGGCGGGCACCAGCTCGCGCAGCGCGACCCAGTCCTCCTCGCCGGGCAGGCCCTCGAAGGGGCGCTGCACCAGCTCGGTCGCGGCGTGCGCGGCCACCCGGCCGTGGCACGCCTTGTAGCGGCGACCGCTGCCGCAGGGGCAGGGTTCGCGGGCGCCGACGACCGGGAAGTCCCCCTCGGCGCCTCCGGCGCGGGCACCATCGGTGACGTGCTGCTTGCCCTTGGTCTGCGGGCGCTTCTTGGCCATCTTGGGTGTCTCCCGGATACGGCTCTCGTACGTACGGCGCGAGCCTAGCCGCTCGTACCGACAAGAGGGGGATGCGCCCAACTGGCCGCGCCCGAGCGGCTTTCAGCCCAGGTCGTCGAAGGCGTCCGGGAAGCCCAGGTCGGCCAGGTCCGCCACGGGCGGCGCGGCCACCCGCGAGGCGAAGTCGTCCCGGCGCTCGACCATGGCCTCCGCGTGGACGTCCTTGTGGACGGTCACCCAGACGGTGACCTCGCCGCGCATGCCGTCGCGTACGCCCCAGTCGTCGGCGAGCGCCGTGATGATGTTGAGCCCGCGGCCGCCGTGTGCCGTGATCGAGGGAGTGGCCGGAATCGGGCGGGTGGGCCCGCCGCCGTCCGTCACCTCGACCGCGAGACAGCCACGGTCGTCGACCCGCCATGCGGCGCGTACGTCACCGTCGCCGGCCAGATCGTCGCCGAGCGGCCGGCCGTGCCGGCACGCATTGCTGAGAAGTTCGGAAAGGATGAGAACCGCATCGTCGATGACCGTTTCCGGTACGCCACTGATGCGCAGCTGATCACGCATACGACGCCTTGCCGCGCCCACGCCCGCAGGGCCATGGGGTACGGCCATGCTCGACGACGCGGGCACCTCCTGTGCCACCACCAACGCCACCCCCGAGACCTCCTTTGCCCCACGCCACGGTGTGAATGCCCCAATGGACTGGACCGGAAACCGGCCATCCCGCTTCCGGTGACGCACTCGTGACGATCGAATACGGTCCGAACGCGCCGGTGCACACCCTGTGACGGCGTTGGGGAAAGGTGGCCGGATTCAGCCCCTGCCGAGTCGGCGCAGCACCGAAGCCGGGCGGTTGGTGATGATCGCGTCGACGTCCAGGCTCGCGCAGAGGTCGACGTCCTCGGGCTCGTCCACCGTCCACACATGGATCTGGTGACCCGCGCGCGCGAGTTTTTCGACGTACGCGGGGTGATTGCGCACGATCCGGATGCTGGGGGCCGCGATGTGCACGCCCTTGGGGAGGCGCCCTTCGCGGTGGCGGGGCGAGACGAACTGCATCAGGTAGACCGTCGGCAGCGTCGGAGAGGCCTCCTGGACACGCGACAGGGAGCGCGCGGAAAAGCTCATCACGCGCACGCGCGAGGGCTCGCCCGCGGCCGGAGCGTCCAGGCCGAACCGCTTGAGCAGGAGCAGCAGCCGCTCCTCCACCTGCCCCGCCCACCGTGTGGGGTGCTTGGTCTCGATCGCCAGCTCCACCCGGCGCCCCGCGTCGGTGACCAACTCCAGAAGACGTTCCAGTGTCAGCACGGAGGTGGCGGAGGTGTCGGACGCGCTGCCCGTCCAGTCGGGGACCTCGTCGTGGCCCTTCCAGGAGCCGAAGTCCAGGGCGGTGAGCTCCGAGAGCTCCAGTGTGGAGACGGCCCCACGGCCGTTCGACGTACGGTTGACGCGACGGTCGTGCACGCATACGAGATGTCCGTCGGCCGTCAGCCGCACATCGCATTCGAGGGCGTCCGCGCCGTCCTCGATGGCCTTCTTGTAGGCGGCCAATGTGTGCTCGGGGGCGTCCTGAGAGGCACCGCGGTGGGCGACGACCTGAATGCGTTGCTGTGGTGCGAGGGTCACCGCGTCATGGTGCCATCGCGCGGCAGGCGACCCGGAAAAGTTCGGCCCAGCGGATGCGTCCGTTTTGCCGGACGTAAAGGATGGCGGGGGACGCACAGGATCGCCTTACGGTGGCCTGACGTCCCGTGGGAAAGGCTGACGACGTACAACAGGACACGTGGCCCATGACAGGGCCATGCCGGGACGGCGACGGCACAAGTGGAAGTCGCCTGCCTTGAGCAGCCAGCCAGGATGGACCGGCGACGACAGCCGTGGATCGAGGAGAGAAAGCTGTGAGCACCGAGAACGAGGGCACTGAGGTTCCCCCGGCCCCGTCCGCACCTCCCGTGCCGGTGGACGCTCCCGCTGCTCCCGCGCCCGCTCCCCAGGGGGCCGGGGCCGACCCTGCGAGCCAGGATCCGAGGCCCGCTGGTCACGGCGGGCCCGGAGCGCCCGCCGCGTCCGCGGCGCCCTTCGGGGGAGCCGCGCCGGGCGCGGCAGGACCGGCCCATGGCGGCGACTGGCCGCCCCCGCCGCCCGCCACGCCCTCCTACGGGTCGGGTGGCGGCGGAGGAGGCTGGGGCGCCTCCTACCAGCCGCCGCCCCCCAAGCCGGGCGGCCGGCGCGGTGGCCTGGTCGCCGGGATCATCGCGGCGGCACTGGTCGCGGGCGCGGTCGGCGGCGGCGTGGGCTACTGGGCGGCCGAGCGGGGTGACGGCTCGGACACCGGCTCGACCACCGTCTCTGCCTCCAACCCGGCCGACCTCAAGCGCGACAAGGGCACTGTCGCGGGCATCGCCGCCAAGGCGCTGCCCAGCACGGTCACCATCGAGGCCGAGGGCAACAACGGCGAGGGCGGCACCGGCACGGGCTTCGTGTACGACAAGCAGGGCCACATCCTCACCAACAACCACGTGGTGGCGGAGGCCGCGGACGGCGGCAAGCTGTCGGCGACGTTCTCGAACGGCAAGAAGTACGACGCCGAAGTGGTCGGCAAGGCGCAGGGCTACGACGTCGCGGTCATCAAGCTCAAGAACGCGCCGGACAACCTGAAGCCGCTCACCCTCGGCAACTCCGACAAGGTCGCTGTCGGCGATTCGACCATCGCGATCGGCGCGCCCTTCGGCCTGTCGAACACGGTGACCACGGGCATCGTCTCCGCCAAGGACCGCCCGGTGGCCTCCAGCGACGGCTCCGGCACCAGCAAGGCCTCGTACATGAGCGCCCTGCAGACCGACGCGTCGATCAACCCGGGCAACTCCGGCGGCCCCCTGCTCGATGGCAACGGCAACGTGATCGGCATCAACTCCGCCATCCAGTCCGCCTCCAGCGGCGGCATGGGCGGCGGTTCGGGCCAGTCCGGCTCGATCGGTCTCGGCTTCGCCATCCCGATCAACCAGGCCAACATGGTCGCCCAGCAGCTCATCAAGACCGGGCAGCCGGTCTACCCGGTGATCGGGGCCTCCGTCTCCCTGGAGGAGGGCACCGGCGGCGCGAAGATCACCCAGCAGGGCGCGGGTGGCTCCGCGGCCGTCACGTCGAACGGCCCGGCGGACAAGGCGGGTCTCAAGCCCGGCGACGTCATCACGAAGCTCGACGACCAGCCCATCGACTCGGGACCGACCCTGATCGGCCAGATCTGGCAGCACAAGCCGGGCGACTCCGTGAAGCTCACCTACACGCGCGATGGCAAAGAGCACACGGCCGACGTGACCCTGGGCGAGCGCAAGGGCGACAGCTGACCGGGCCCGCGAACCGACCCGCTACGCTTGTCCCGCGCCTCGACGGTTTTCAAGACCGTCGAAGCGCGGGGTGGGTTGCCCGAGCGGCCTAAGGGAACGGTCTTGAAAACCGTCGAGGCGAGAGCCTCCGTGGGTTCAAATCCCACACCCACCGCGCAGTTGAGCGAGCCCCCGACCCGGGATCAGGGTCGGGGGCTCGCTCGCGTTCGGTAGGGCTCTCGTCCTTGGTTGGCCGACCCTTTCGGCAGGCCCTAGGGATCCGCCGTGAGGCGTTCTGCCGAGGCGATCGTGGAGCGGGCCTCGCGTTCCGTCAGGCCGGTGCGCACCGCCGCGTCGGTCAGGGCGTCGGAGAGGGTGTCGCCGACGCCGTTCTCGTACGCGCGGCAGGCCGCCCAGAAGAGGCGGGTGTTGCGCTGGCCCTCGTGGGCGCTGAGAACGAACTGGACGAGGCCCAGACCGTGTTGACCGGGACGCCCCGTCATGGGGTGGTGCGCGCGCGGCGGGGGCGTGAGCAGGCGCAGAAGCGCCGGTGGGCAGGGTGCGGGCGGCAGGTGGCCGGTGCCCGGGACCGTGCCGTAGACGCCGTGCTCGGTGCGGGAGCCGGGCCCCACGAGGTAGCCGCCGGCGCCCCGGATGTCGATGCCGGGGGCGAGGCGGCTCGCGGAATTGGGCACCACGGTGTCCGGCGGCCCGGAGAGCCACAGGTGCCGGCCGCCGCTCGGTGTGGCCACGACCACCGTGTCGGGGATCGTGAACAGATGCCGTAAGGCCAGCTCACGCAGGGAAGCGGAGGCATCTGTACCGGACTTGGTGTCCAGGTCGACGCCGATGAGGTGGTGCGGGGCCAGGCCGCAGGCGATGCCGTAGCCGGTCGCCCTGGGGGCGGCCGCGAAGAGCGCGCGGATGCGGCGGGGATCGGTCGAGGCGTCGTACACGCCGTGCCCCGGAAGGCCGCATTCGCCGTGGCAGCGCGGGGCCGAGGGCGGGTCGCTGCGGTGCGGCGAGGGCAGCGCCGGGAGCTTGGTCCTGGCCAGGGGGATGACGGCGAGCCCGCGTTCGGCGGCGGACAGGGCGTGCGCGAGGGCCAGGGTCGCGAGAGACGGGTGTGGTGGGCAGTGGGGCGGGTGCCGGTCCGTGGTGGCCATGCCCTCATTTTCGTACACACGTTCGAAGAAGGGAAGTGGGGGCGGTCATCCGAGGGAAGCATTTACCAAAAATGTGCTGAAACGCTTCGCCGGTAGGGCCGCCTGGGCCGGACTGGTCCCGAGGTGGCACGCTCCGGCCTGAGCTGGGGTTTTCCGGGTGTGAAGGGGGTTTATCGACATGTCCTCACGCTTGCGAGCGAATAGCGGCTTCCGGGGTGGTTCGCCGGGGTTCCGGTGGGCAATTCTGATCTCGCGACGTCGTGAACATCGCCGAGGCGGTCGGCCAACTGCCTTGGTACATCCCGTACTTAACGGGTGGCCGGACCCTGTCCGAGCGCCCGGAGCGTACTTCCTGTCCTGGAGGAAAAGATCATGGCTTCCATCCGTACCGCCCGCGTCATCGCCGCCGTCGCAGCTCTGCCCCTTGCGGCAGCACTCTTCTCCGGAGTGGCGATGGCAGACAACGGCTCCTTCGCGGACAGCGGATCGAACGCGGGGGTGGCGACGGTCAGCGGCAGCGGTGTCGGCGACGACAACTTCGGCAACTCGTCCACCACGCAGCAGCAGGCCGTCGGCAACGGCGCCTCGAACCAGAACAACGAGGCTCAGGTGAACGGATCCGGGTTCACGGCGATCGACCAGTCGAACGTCAACGTGAACTTCACCGAGCTCTGGTGATCCGCCGGCTCCTGCGCGGCGGGGGTCATTCGTGGGGTGCGTGACAGTCTGCGCGGCGGTGCTTCGGCGCCGCCGCGCAGGCGTGTGTGCCGAAGTGGCGGCGTGTTGATCTCTTGACACCCATCGGTATCTGACGGACAGTCAGAAACCCTTGTCGGTACGAGGCCAGTCCTGGAGGGCAGCCGCCGTGCACCTCGCCCCCACCGAGCGCCAGCGCGAGCTGCGCGCCCAACTGCGAAAGAGATTCCGTACGTTGATGCCGGACGGCCCACCGGCGGCCGACGACCCTGTTGGCCAGCGCCGACTGCTGCGCCGCATCGGTGACGAGGGCCTCCTGGGCCTCGGCTGGCCCGTGGAGTACGGCGGGCAGGGGCGCGGCGCGGACGAGCAGTTCGTGTTCTTCGACGAGGCGTACCGGGCCGGCGCGCCGGTCTCCATGGTCACGCTCAACACGGTGGGCCCGACGCTCATGAAGTACGGGACCGAGGAGCAGAAGGCCTACTTCCTGCCCCGGATCCTCAAGGGCGACCTGGTCTTCGCGATCGGCTACAGCGAACCGTCGGCGGGCACGGACCTCGCGTCCCTGCGCACGCGCGCGGTGCGCGACGAAGCGAGTGGCGACTGGGCGATCGACGGGCAGAAGGTGTTCACGTCGAACGCGCAGAACGCCGACTGGATCTGGCTCGCCTGCCGGACCGATCCCGAGGCGCCCAAGCACAAGGGGATCTCGATCATCCTCGTGCCGACCGACGCACCCGGCTTCTCGTGGACCCCGATCGACACCGTCGGCGGACTGACCACGACGGCCACGTATTACGACGGGATCCGGGTCCCCGGTTCGAATCTCGTCGGCGAGGAGAACGCGGGCTGGGGACTGATCACGAACCAGCTCAATCACGAGCGGGTCGCCCTCGCCGCGATCGGGATGCAGGCCGAGGACTTCTACGAGCGGGTGGCCGAGGCCGCCCGGATCCCCGATCCGGTGACCGGCGAGCGCCGTGTTGACGCGCCCTGGATCCGATCTCAACTGGCCGAAGCGCATGCCCGGCTGGCGGCAACGCGCCTGCTCAACTGGCGTTTGGTGGGGGATGTCGGGGCGGGTCGACTGGCCCCCGGAGACGCCAGCGGCGTGAAGTTCGCGGGAACGGAATCGGCGGTCGAGACGTATCGAATATGTCAGCAGATCGCGGGCGACGCCGGGTGGGTGCGGACCGGTTCGCCCGGAGCGTTCGGTGATACGGGGGGCGGTGAAGCGGGCGTGGGTGACGGTGGGTTGGAGCGGATGAACCGCGCGGCGCAGATCAACACCTTCGGTGGCGGGGTGAGTGAGGTGCAGCGCGAGATCGTGGCGACGATGCGGCTCGGTATGCGGAGGGGGAAGCGGTGAGCGCGGGAGTTGCGGGGCAGGAGTTCATGGAGCACGAGCCCTTGGCGTACGAGAAGCTGAAGACCTTCGAGGGGCGGGCGGCGGCGACCGAGGCCGAGGGCCTGGACCCGGTGAACGCGCCGATGATCCGGCACTGGTGCGAGGCCATGGGCGACACGAACCCCGCCTACAAGGGGCCGGAAGCGATCGCGCCGCCGACCATGCTGCAGGCCTGGACGATGGCGGGTCTGACCAGCTACGAGGGGCGCTCGCCGGCCCACGACGAGCTGTTCGCGTTGCTCGACGGCGCGGGGTACACGTCGGTCGTCGCTACCGACTGCGAGCAGGAGTATCTGCGGCCGCTGCGGCCCGGAGACGCGATCACGTACGACTCGGTGATCGAGTCGGTCTCGCCGCTGAAGACGACGAAGCTGGGCACGGGGCACTTCATTACGACGCGGATGAACGTCCGGGTGGGCAAGGAGCTCGCCGGGACGCACCGGTTCCGCATCCTGAAGTACACGCCCGCCAAGCGGAGTTCGGGCGACGGGGCCGCGAAGAAGGACAGGCCCCGGCGGCCGAGGCCCGTCGTCAACCGGGACAACGCGGGCTTCTGGGAGGGCGTCGCCGGCCACCGGCTGCTCATTCAGCGGTGCCGCGCGTGCGGGACGCTGCGGTTCCCCTGGCTGCCGGGGTGCAACACGTGCGGCGGGCAGGAGTGGGACACCGTCGAGGCGAGCGGCGAGGGCACCGTCTACAGCTACGTGGTCATGCACCACCCACCCTTCCCCGCCTTCGACCCGCCCTACGCGGTCGGGCTCATCGAGCTGGCGGAGGGCGTGCGCATGGTGAGCAATGTCGTGGGGGTGCCGAGCGAGAAGGTGCGGATCGGGATGCCCGTACGGCTCGAATTCCTCGCTGCGGACGACGAGTTGGAGCTGCCCGTCTTCCGGGTCGTCGACGCCGGCCAGGGCGGGGAGGTCTGACATGGACTTCACCCCTACTCCGGAGCAGGAGGCGGCGCGGGACCTCGCCGCGCGGATCTTCGGGGATCTGTCCACACCGGAGCGGCTCGCGGGCCTCGGCGGCAGTACGGACGGCGAGCTCTGGAAGGAGCTGGGAGCGGCGGGCCTCGTGGGCGCGGTGGAGGAGACCGGGCTGCTCGGGCTCGTCCTGATGCTGGAGGAGCAGGGCAGGACGACGGCGCAGGTGCCGTTCGCCGGGAGCTGTGTGTACGGCCTGCTGGCGGTGGCGGCGCACGGTACGGACGATCAGCGGGAGCGGCTGCTGCCGGGTCTGCGGGACGGTTCGGCCGTGGCTGCGGGGGCGTTTCCCGCGCGCGGTGGGATCGTGGTGGACGCCCTGCCGGAGGGGCGGGCGCGGCTGAGCGGGGTCGTGCCGTGGGTGCCGTGGCTGCGGGACGCGACGCACGTACTGGTGGCGGTGCGGGGCGAAAGAGAAAAAGATGTCCACAGCCTGTGGACGGTCCGGGCGGAGGAGGCCGGGCGCGAGCCGGTCGAGCTGACCGCGCCCTGGTCCGCAGGGCGGCTCGTGCTCGACGGCGCGCAGGCCGAGCGGATCGGCGGACCAGGGGCCTACGGGGACGTGCTCGCGGCCGCGCGGACCGCCTTCGCCGGGCTGCAGGCCGGGGTCTGTGCGGGATCGCTGGCCCGAGCCGTGGACTACACGAACGAGCGGGAGCAGTTCGGCAGGCCGCTCGCCGCCAAGCAGGGCGTCCAACTCCGCGCAGCGGAGGCGTACATGGACACCGAGGCGATTCGGGTCACCGCGTACGAGGCGGCCTGGCGGCGCGACGCCGGGCTCGACCACGAGAGCCACGCGCTGACCGCGGCCTGGTGGGCTTCGGAGGCCGGCAAGCGGGTCGTGCACACGGGCCAGCATCTGCACGGCGGCATGGGCGCCGACCTGGACCACCCGGTGCACCGGCACTTCCTGTGGGGCCGGCAGCTGGACGGATATCTGGGGTGCGGCGCCGAACTCCTGGAGGAGCTGGGCGAAGTGATCGCGTCGGGAGCGGGCGCGGCCGACGGAGGGGAGGCCGCATGAAGGCCGGAGAAGAGCTCGGGATGAAAGCCGGGGACGAGCTGGAGCCCTTGACGATCCCGATCACCCGGACGCTGATCGTCTCCGGGGCGATCGCGTCCCGTGACTACCAGGACGTGCACCACGACGCGGAGTTGGCGCACCAGAAGGGTTCCCCCGACATCTTCATGAACATCCTCACGACGAACGGCCTGGTGGGGCGCTACATCACCGACCGCTTCGGCCCCGACGCCGTCCTACGTAAGGTCGCGATACGGCTCGGGGCGCCCAACTACCCGGGCGACACGATGGTGTTGAGCGGCACGATCACCGAGGTGGCGGGTGACACGGCGCAGGTGAAGATCGTCGGCAGGAACGGGATCGGCAGTCACGTCACCGGCACCGTCACGGTCGTCGTACCCGAGGGGAGCGCGACATGAGTGTGCACGGCAAGGATCGGCTCGGCGGGAAGGCCGCGATCGTCGGCATCGGTGCCACGGAGTTCTCCAAGGACTCCGGCCGCAGCGAACTGAAGCTCGCGGTGGAGGCGGTGCACGCGGCGCTCGACGACGCTGGCCTGTCCCCGTCCGATGTCGACGGCCTGGTCACCTTCACCATGGACACCAGCCCGGAGATCACCGTGGCGCAGGCCGCGGGCATGGGAGAGCTCTCCTTCTTCTCGCGGGTGCACTACGGAGGCGGCGCGGCCTGCGGCACCGTGCAGCAGGCGGCCCTCGCGGTGGCGAGCGGCGTGGCCGACGTGGTGGTCTGCTACCGGGCGTTCAACGAGCGCTCGGGTAGGCGCTTCGGCTCGGGCGTGCAGCACAGGGAGCCTTCGGCGGAGGGCGCGGCGCTCGGCTGGAACCTGCCGTTCGGGCTGCTCACCCCCGCGTCCTGGGTGGCGATGGCGGCGCAGCGCTATCTGCACACGTACGGGCTGACGCCCGAGGCGTTCGGCCATGTCGCGGTCACGGACCGCAAGTACGCGGCGACGAACCCGGCGGCGTACTTCTACGAGAAGCCGATCACGCTCGCCGACCACGCGGCGTCGCGCTGGATCGTCGACCCGCTGCGGCTGCTCGACTGCTGTCAGGAGACGGACGGCGGGCAGGCGATCGTCGTCACCAGCGCGGAGCGGGCCCGCGATCTGCCGAACCCGCCCGCGGTGATCCGGGCGGCGGCGCAGGGCGCGGGCCGCGCGCAGGAGCAGATGACGAGCTTCTACCGGGACGAGCTGACGGGCCTGCCCGAGATGAGCGTCGTGGCGCGGCAGTTGTGGCGTACCGCCGGGATCGGCCCCGACGACATCGACGTGGGGATCCTCTACGACCACTTCACTCCGTTCGTGCTCATGCAGCTGGAGGAGTTCGGTTTCTGCCCGCCGGGCGAGGCGGCCGGCTTCGTGGCGGAGGAGCGGCTGCCGCTCAACACTCATGGGGGGCAGCTGGGCGAGGCGTATCTGCACGGGATGAACGGGATAGCGGAAGGCGTGCGGCAGGTGCGCGGCACGGCCGTGAACCAGATACCCGGCGCGGCCACCGCTCTGGTCACGGCCGGCACCGGGGTCCCCACCTCGGGTCTGATCCTGGGGTCGGACGGCTGAAGCGGGTGAGCGGACCCGTACGCTGGGGAGGCGCCGGGGTCGTCCGCGTGCCCTCCGCGTGCCCTCCGCGTACAGGGGAGTCAGGGCCGTCCCCCAGGGGACATCGCCTCCGACTCCACCTTCAGGAGGTGGGGCCAGCACCCCTCGTACAACCTGAGGCGGACGCCGTTTCGGGACCTCCGGCCGATCCCCGGAAGTAGGGGGCGCTCATAGCGTGGAGCCATGACCGCAACCCTGGTGCCTGTCCGCTCCAGCGCTTCCGAGACCGCTCCGCGCACCCACGCGGGGCCGCGCCCGGCAACCACCGCGTACTCGGCGTATCCGTCGTTCGCGTCGTACGTCAGGGCGCGCCAGCCGGTGCTGCTTCGCACCGCCCGGTCGTTGACGTCGAACCCGTGCGACGCCGAGGACCTGCTGCAGACCGCGCTCGCGAAGACGTACGTCGCGTGGGACCGGATCGAGGACCATCGGGCGCTCGACGGCTATGTGCGCAGGGCCCTGCTGAACACCCGGACCTCGCAGTGGCGCAAGCGCAAGGTGGACGAGTTCGTCTGCGACGAGCTGCCGGAGCACCGGGAGGCGCCGACCGGGGACCCCGCCGAGCAGCAGGCGCTGCACGACGCGATGTGGCGCGCCATCACGAAACTGCCCGCGCGGCAGCGGGCGATGGTCGTCCTGCGCTACTACGAGGACCTGAGCGAGGCCCAGACGGCCCAGGTGCTCGGTGTCTCCATCGGCACCGTGAAGAGCGCGGTGTCGCGCGCGCTCGGCAAGCTCCGCGAGGACCCGGAACTGCGGCACACGGCGTGACCAGCGGCGCATCCTGGGTGATTCGCTGATCGATCATCCCGGGAACTAGTGACATACCGCCTGGTATGCAGTGAGAATCAGCGGACCCTTACTGCTCCGTAGCGCCCACCGGGAGGACGCCGTGCTGAGCACGATGCAGGACGTACCGCTGACCGTGACCCGCATTCTCCAACACGGCGCGCGGGTGCACGGATCGTCCCAGATCACCACGTGGACCGGCGAGGCCGAGCCGCACCGCCGCAGCTTCCGCGAGGCCGCCGAACGCGCGCACCGACTCGCGAACGCGCTGCGCGACGGACTCGGCGTGCGCGAGGACGACCGGGTCGCGACGCTGATGTGGAACAGAGTGCCCAAAACATCCGGTGGGTCATCACCCCCTGACCAGGGGGAACAGCGAACGGCCCCGGTACCTGTCTGATCAGGTACCGGGGCCGTTCTGTGTGACCTACCGCGCCGCACGGGGGATGACGGCGGCGGCGGGCCCTTCCCTCCCCTGCCGGTGTCGTGGCGGAGGAGAGGCGGCGAGGGCGCACGCGTCGGCGCGGGCGTGCGCCCCAGTGGTCTACAACAGGCGGGCGATTCCGGGCGGCATGAACAGGTCCCGGGTCCGGTGCTCCGCCCACACCCCGCCCGGATCGTCGGCGTCGTGGCGAGCGTACGACGGGCATAGCTCGCAGTCATCGAGGTGCGGCGGGGGAACCTCTTCGGGGTGCGTCTCGGCTATGTGGCGGGCGACCTGTAGTTGTTCCCAGAGGCACCCCTCGGGGGCGGCCCACATTTCGGCGAGCCGCCGCAACCGCATGGTGCACTCAGCACACGCCCACATGAAGGACGGGGGAAGGGGCCGTTCGCCGACCTCGCCGGGGTCCTCGACCATCACCGGACGCGGCGGGTCGTGGCGCCCATGTAGGCGCGATTTGTGGCGGAGACGCGGTCGAGGTACGCCCCGATGGCATCGGGGCCCGCGCCGGGCGGTAGAGGGTCGAGGCCGATCGTCACGCAGACGGGACCGCCGGCGAGGACGTGCCGACGCCAGTCGGCGCCGGGCGCGGGGAGCCGCATAACGAATGTGGGGTGTCCGTAGTCGAGGGCGGCGAAGCGCTCGCGGATCAGCAGCCGCGCGCCGACGATCGGTACGCGGTCGGCGGCCGGCTGTAAGCGCATCGCGTCGACCATGCCCATCAGGCCGGCCTCGATCGACTCGGCCGATTCCCTCGGGCGCCACGGGGGCGCGTGGCCGATCAGGACGTAGCCGACCGGGGCCGAGAGGCCGCCTACGTCGAGCCACGTCGACACGGTGCACCCGGCGGCGAAACCGGGGCCGGGCACGGCCCGGAAGGACAGGGCGGGTTCTGTTGTCATCGCTTCACCTCTGCCCATACGGCTTTGCCGAATGGCCGGTCGTCGGTTCCCCATCGGGCCGCGAGGCTGTCGACGATGTGCAGGCCGCGCCCGCGGGCGCGCTCCCCAGACTCGTTGCGCATGTGAGGGCGGGTGCGTCGTGGGTCGTGCACCTCGACGCGCACGCGCTCGGGCGTCGTCAGGACGGCGACGAGAACGGAGTCTTCGGGTTCGGTGCCGTACCTGTAGGCGTTCGTGACCAGCTCCGAGACGATCAGTAAGACGTCGTCGAGGCGGTCGTCGTCGAGCGGTGCATCGTCGTGCGTCAGGAGGTCGCGCACGTACGCGCGAGCCTGTGCGGGTGCCTCCATGCTCTTGGGGAACATGGCCTGTGCTGGGGGCCCGGAGGGCGGCGCACAGCAGGGCGCCGGGGCCTGCCGTCGTTCGTTCATGCCAACCCCTTTGGAGCTGCGGTCACGAGCGGATGAGTTTCGTCGTACAGGCAACACCCGTGACGAAAGGGCGGGTACCGTCGAGGGGGGTGTCGAAGGGTGTCGCTTTCGTCGCCCACGGTCGCGGAGGGTGCGGGGATGAATTCACCGAATGAGCAACTGGGCTACTGGCTGGGGCGTTCCGGAATCAGCCGCAAGGAACTCGCCCGACGCGTGCAATCGAAGGCGCAGCAGTGGGGGCAACCGAATGTTGCGCCCAACGCGACGCGTGTGCGGCGGTGGTTGGAAGGCGAAACGCCCCGTGCGCCGGTCCCTGACATTCTCGCGGGAGTGTTCTCGGATCACTTCGGGTGGCGCATCACGACGTACGACCTCGGCCTCGGCGAGGGCAATTCGACCGAGGCAGCGCTCACGTATGACCCCTCTTTCGCGGCTACGGTGGAAGTCGTAGCCGACCTGGGGAGAGCTGACGTGGATCGTCGTAAGTTCCTTGCAGCCGCGCCGTTTGCGGCCGTTGCCGGTGTCGGTCCCTCGCGGGACTGGCTGTTGGCCACCCTCGACCAAGAGCCGGAACCGGGCCCGCGGGTGCGCCTCGAAGATGTGCTCTCGGTGAAGAACATGTTCGCGTCGTTCCAACGGATGGACGTGCTCCAGGGCGGCGGGTCCGGGCGCCTGGTCCTCGCGGAGTACATGAATTTCCACGTCTACCCGCTGTTGCGGCGGTCGCATGACGACACGGTGCGGCGTGCGTTGTGCGAGGCCGCGGCCGAGCAGACCTATCTACTCGGCTGGATGGCGTACGACAACGGCGAGCACAGCACCGCGCAGCGGTACTTGATTCAGTCGCTACGCCTCGCCGAGGAATCACAGAACGCCCCGTTGGGTGCGCACGTCCTCGCGGGCATGGCCGATCAGGCGACGCTACTCGGCGACCCGGCCGAGGGTCGGCGCCTGGCACAGGCCGGCCGTCACGGACTGGCGAGGGCGGACTCGCCGGCCTGCCTCGCGGACCTGTGGTGTCTGGAGGCTCGGGCGCTCGCCCTGCTCGACGACAAGGTCGCGGCGGCCCGTGCGGTGGTGCAGTCGGAACGGGCGTACGCGCGGGCCGACCTCGCCACCGAACCGGACTGGGCAGAGTTCATCGACCCGGCGTACCTGCACGGCGAGCACGCGAACACCATGCGGGACATGGGCGACGCCAAGGCGGCCGAGGAACACGCGAACCGGTCGATCGAACACGCCAAGATGCAGAACCGGGCCCGCCGTGGCGCCATGTCGCACGCTGCCCTTGCCGTGTCCCACCTGCAACGGCGGGACCTCGACGCGGCGTACTCGGCCGGTATGCGGACACTGAAACTGTCGGGACAGGTGAAGTCCTCGCGCGCGGTCGAGGCCGTACAGGATCTACAGCGGCGCATGGAGCCCTTCGGCAGCGACCGCCTGGTCGCCGACTTCAACGAGCACGCGCGCGAGTTGGTCGCCGCGGCGTAGGCCCGGAACGACAGAACGCCCCCCGCGACGGCCGTACGTGGCCGTGCGGGGGGCGTTTCTCATGATCGGTTGGCGAGCTGCCAGAGAGACAGCAGCAGGCCGCACAGGGCGACCAGGGCGGCCACCGACGGGAGCGGCCAGCGGGCCCGTTCGAGGGCGTCGAGGCGGGTGTCGTTGCGCTTCTGGCGTTCGGTCTCTCCTCGTTCGAGGACGTCGAGGCGGGCGTCGTGGTCGTCGATCTGGCGGGCGTGGGCCTTGAGTGCTTCGTCCGTCTGGTCGTGGCGCTGAACGAGCAGTGCGAGGGCGCCGTCGGTGCGGGTAAACCCGACCTCGATCGTCCGCCGGATGCGCTCCAATTCCAGTGCGACCGCGGCCGGATCGGACGGCGAGGGCTGGGTCGTCACGGCGCGGTGGGCTCCTTGTCGTCGTCGACCAGGCCGAGGCCGAACCGGTCGAGCAGGGCCTCGACGGTCGGGTGTGCCATGGCGCGGGCGACGACGCCGGCGACCGCGGCGGCCGTGGCTGCGGCGCCGACCAGCCACGGGGCCGCGGCGGCGAGTTCGCCAGAGTCGGCGACGACCGCGGCGAGGGCGGGCACGACTGCGACGACCGCGGCGAACGTCTGGATCGCGGTACGGACGGCGCGGGTGTTCTTCGGGTTCATGGGGACCTCTCGGGGTGTTGGGCGGGGGCCCGCCCGGCGCGGTGCCGGGCGGGCGTGGGGGGTGGTCAGGCGACCAGGCGGCGCCACGTCTCCGGGCCGGGGTAGCCGTCGGCGTCGCTGCCGGTCCACCCCTGGGCGCGCTGGAAGGCGCGTACGGCGTTGCGGTCGGCGTCGGACCAGGACGGCCCGGGGCCGACCTTGTAGAAGCGGCCGTATCCCTTGGCGACCAGGGCCTCGCCGAGGCGCGTCACGTACGTGTTGCGCTTGCCGGGGCCGAACTTGTCGCGGCCGGGGAACGCCGGCGGCTTGGGCTTCGGCTTGGCCGTGGTCTTGCCGGGGAGGGTGCCGAGCAGGGAGCGCAGCGAGGATTCCCCCGGCACTCCGTCGGCGTCGGCGCCGCTGAAACCGAGACTGCGCTGATAGGCCGCGTACGCCTCGGTGTCGGCGTCGGTCCACTTGGGCCCGGGGCCGACCTCGTAGGCGTCGCCGTGTCCCTTGGCGACCAGGGCCTCGCCGACGCGGGTCACGTGGCTGCCCTCGGCGCCGTAGCCGTAGGACAGTCCGTTGATGGTCACCTGATAGCGGGCGACGCCCGGCGCGGTGCCACCCGTGGGCGGCTTGTAGCCCTTGGCGGGCATGCCGGCCTGTACCCACGCGTAGAGCTTGGTACCGGGGCACTGGGTGGCGATGCCGTCGCGGTGGCCTCGCTTGGCGAGGGTGCGGCCGGCACGCTGGCACGCCTCGTCGTACAGGGCGCGGCACGCGGCGAGGGCGGCCTCGCTCGGCTCCTGGTCGCCACCGACGGCGATCTGTACGCCGAGGCCCGACACGTTGTGGCCGGGGCAGTGCGCACCCTGGCGCGTCCACCCTCGGCCCTCGTAGACGTTGCCGGCCTGGTCGACGACGAAGTGATACCCGACGCCGGCCCACCCCTGGGCGAGGTGCTGCGCCTCGATGGCGCGCGGGATGGCGTAGCCGGTCGCGGTGATGTGGTGCGCGCCGTCGTAGTGGACGAAGAACTCAGTACGCCGGGCCATGCTGACGTACGCGGGGCCGTCGCTGCGCGGGTCGTTGTCCCACGGCTTGGCGCCCCACGCGGAACGGCTGACGATCTTCACGGACATGGGGTGTCTCCAGACATGAAAAAACGCCCGGCGCGGTGCGCGGGGCGTGCGGGTCGAGCAGGGGTCAGACGTTGGCGAGCGCCATGATCGGGATGTCATGGTCGGCGAGGACGCCGGCGGCGGTCTGGCTCACGGTGGCCGGTAGTGCTGCGTTGGTCTGCCCTTCCGTGTACCAGGCACGCGCGAACGCGCTGCCGGGCATCCAGAAGTTCGCCGTTGCGATGGGCGACTCGTTCTGCACGTGGAAGAACGCGAAATCGGCCGTACCGCCGGTCACGAGCGACCAGGCGACCCAATACCGGCCGGGGGCGAGCGAGGTCGAGGCGATCGTGAGCGGCACGGCCCCGACGTGGTTGGTCTCCATAGCGGGCAGGCTTCCGGCCTCTTGGCCGGCCATGGTGAGGGCGACGCCGGCCGACTCGACGACCTTCGCGCCCGTGTCCCGGTAGATCGCCCCGCGGTACCGGTTCGTCGTCACTCCGCCGTACCCGCGGGCGAACATCACGATCCTGTTGACCGTGGTGGTCTCCGTGATGTTGAAGCCGACGAAGAACAGGCGTTGCGGTTTCAGGTACTTGGGGACGGGGTTCGCCACGGTGTACGGGTCGCACGACCAGGCGGCGAATCCCAGCGCTTGCGGGGTCCACATGTTCCGGCCGGCGGCGGCCGGGAGCTGGGCGATCGGGACGCGGGTCGACGCGTCGAGGCTGGCGACACCGTTCGCCGCGGCGCGGGCGGTGGTGGCGAGGGCGCCGACGGCGGCGGCCGTGTGCGTGTGCGCGGCCGTCGCTGCTCCGACGTCGGCCGGGACCAGGGCGACGTCTCCGTTCGCGTCTGGGCTCTTGCCCGCGACGGTCTGCACGGTCCCTCCGCCACTGAGCGCGGGGAGCTGAGCGGCGGGGACCTTGCCGGTCCCGTCGAGCTGGGCGACGCCGTTCGCCGCGCCCGGCGCGGTGGCCGGTACGGCGCCCACGTCGTCCGCGTCGAGGACGACCGCGGCGGCGCTGATGCCGTTGACGCTCTGGACGACGCCGGGCGCTCCGGCTGTACCGGCCGCGCCCTGGTCGCCCTTGTCTCCCTTGGGGCCCTTGAGGTTGCCGACGGCCGTCCCCCACCCGCCGGCCGTGCGCTGCCACACGTCGCCCGTGTCGACCCTGAGCAGCATGTCGCCCGGCTTTGTGAGGGTGCTCGCCGTGGTGCCGGTGTTCACGTACCAGGCGGCGCCGCGCACGTTCGGCGCCTGCTGCGCCCACGCCCCGGCGGCCTTCTGCCACACGGTCACGGTCTCGCTCGTGACGCCGAGGAACGTCGTCGACTCGCGCTGTACGTACAGGTCGTTGTCGAGGCCGAGGGCGGCCGTCGGCGCGGCGGTGCCGGTGTGGATGCGGCTCCCGACGGGCCCCGTGTCGCCCTTGACGCCCTGGGGGCCGATCAGGGACGCGAGCCACTGCTCGACGGTGCCGACGAATCCGGCCTCGACGGCGACCTCGTACGCGCTGTCGCCGCGTACGGCGACGTAGTTCGGCGTGGTGGGGTCGGTCGGGGCGATGTCGGCGAGGTCGACGGCCGGGGTCTCGGCGGGCAAGAGCACCTGATAGGTGCGGTTCATGGGCACGCCGGCGAGCTGTTCGGCGACGGAGTACGACCAGCCGGTCGGGATCATGTCGGGCGCGTCGGTGGCCGGTAGCACGACGTCGAAACCGCCGGTCGAGTCGAGCGGCGCGGCGACGGGCCCGCCGAGGATCACGTCGGAATCGGGGAAGGTGACCATGCCGGGGGCGCGGAAGATGACTTGCCCGGCGAGGGGCTTGCCCTCGGGGGTGAGGAATCGCCCGGTGACTCGGACGGTCGGGATTCCTTCGGGCAGCACTACGCCTCCTGATCGGGCTTGTTGGGGTCGCCGGGCACGGCGCGCGCCTCGGCGGTCGCTGCGGCGGCGAGGCTGGCGGGCGGGTCGGGGACCTCGCCGGCGTTGAAGGTGTTGCGGGTGTAGCTGGCGAACACGCGCGTCTCGATCGCGCCCGCGGTGCTGTTGCGGTGCTCGATCTGAATCGTGACTTCCTCGCCGAAGTCGGCGCCGTCGAGCGGCTGCACGATCGTCCGGTCGACCCACGTCGAGCCGCTGGGGATCGTCCACGTGCCGAGGGTCCGCGAGTCACTGCCGCGTACGTAGTTCACGCGGACCTGTCCGCCGTTCGAGCTGATCGTCGAGAACTTGAGGACCAGGACGGCGTTTTGTGCCGGGCCTCGGCCGACCCACGCGAAACCCCACCCGGTCCCGCCCTCGTAGCCCTGTATGGCGGTGGGGTTCATCGGGAAGGGCATCCATGGGCGGCCGAGCATCCAGTCGCACCATGCGTCGTCCATCATGATCACTTCGCCGGACCGTGACCATGTGCGGATCATCTGGCCAGCGCCGCTGCCGTTGTACTCGTCGCCGACGGTGAGGGCGGCCGTACCCGACACCGACCTCGCCATGCCGACGGCCCAATCGCCCTCGGGGTCCTGGCCGGTCATGAAGACGCGGTTACCGTTCGCGGCCTCGGCGATCAGCCGGCCACCCTCGCCGATCCGTACGTCGCCGTTCAGGATCTCGTTAAGGGCAGGGCGCATCTGCGCCCGACCGCGGAGGGTGCGCACCTCGCGTTCGAGGGCGGCGACGCGGTCGAGCAGGTCTTGCGGGACGTACGCCATTACTCGGCTACCTCCAAGTAGAGCCGGGCCGTTTCGGGGCGGCCTCGTTCGGGCGGGTTGATGGAGAGGCCGACGACGCGGTATCGGGCGTCGAGGACGTCGGGGTGCCACAGGTCCCGGATGCGGACGCGGACGGTCGCGCCGAGCAGGGCGGGCGACACGTTGTCGCCGAGCAACACCTCGACCTCGGGGATCTGGACGGGCCGGCGGGCGGCGGTCCAGTCGGCGCGCGCGTGCGCGTCGAGGGTGCTCTGTTGCTCGACCGTGGTGTGATCGGACGATCCGTCGAGGCGCGGCCACCCGGCGGTTATGTCGTCGTCGGCGACCAGGCGCTCGGACATGAGCGGCACACTGTCGGCGGCCTGGTTGGTGTTGATGCTGGCGCCGCGGGACTGCCACCCGTTGGCGAGGGTCGACGCGTCGTGCGGCCACGTGTACGTGAGGATGCGGCCGGGGTGGTCGAGCACGATCTCGGCCGTTCCCGCCCGGATGATCGGGTGTCCCAACATCAGGCGCTTGACGCGCCGGCCGTTGCTGTCGCGGTAGCTGGCGACGCGCCACTCGAAACCGCGCTCGACGGCGGCGAGCTGGTCGATCAGGTCGCCGATCGTGGGGAGGTCGTAGCGGGAGAACTCTCGGTCGCGGGTGACCCCGGACGGCTCGCCGTCGTAGGTGATCCCGACGTCGCCCCCGGGCGTCGACTGCGCGTAGTCGACCAGGCCGCGCACGATGTCGAACTGGTCGACGTCGTCGGCGACCTGTGTGTCGAGCAACAGGCGCCGGTACAGGTAGCTTTCCCACCCCCCGCACTGAATCTGTGCGGTGAGAAATCCGCGGGCGCTGGACGCGAGTTGCAGCGTCCACAGGATGCCGCCCCACCAAATCTCGGTCCCGCGCTCGACCCATACGCCCGTCCGGCCGGGCTGCAACGCCCTGCGGGCGCGCTCGGCGATCTGCCGGTTCGGGATGGGCACGTTGCCCGTGAGCCGGCCGGTTTTGCCTATGAAGTCGTCGAGGCTGACGCCCTGCACGGGCAGGGTGTCGAGCACCTGGTCGGACCGTAGGTCGGTGAACACGAACCGGTAAGGGGACTGCACGCGGCGCCCCCTACTGCACGAACGTCGCGGCGATCCGCACGTTCGTACTCTTCTCGATGCCGTCGGTGTTCTGGCCACCCGCCCATGAACGGAGGGTCATCTTTCCGTCGCTTCCGATGGCGACGGCGCCGAGGCCGTAGCCGTTGCTGGCGAGGGCTTCGAGCAGGACGATCGGGCGCCATCCGGCGGGGAGGGTGGCGACCAGGGTGTCGCCGATGTTCGGGTTGGCGGGGAGGTTCGCGCCGGTCCGCACGAAGTAGCCGAGGAACTGCACGACGCCCGAACGGCGGCGGGCGTCGAAGCTGCTCAGGGACCAGCCGGACGCGACGGACAGGCCGCCGCTGATGGTCTCGACGGGGCGCTCGGGCGGCCGGTAGGTCTCCCACTGCCCGTCGGTGGCGTTCCAGCGTTCGAGGACGCCCCCGGTGTCGCGGTACTGCCCGTCGTACGCGCCGTCGAAGCTGAGTCCCCACCCGCGCGGGATGATCCCGCCCACGGCGGCCGTGTACCGGCGGCGGTCGGCGAGGGCGCTGTTCCAGTCGATACCGCCCACGCCCGCGGACGCGCCCGCGGGTACGGTGACGTCCCACAAGCGCAGCGAGCAGGGCGGGAGGTTCGGCGCGGTGGGCGTGGCGTTGGCCTCGCCCTCGACGACCTCGATCCGGGCGAGGGTGCTCTCGTTCTCGTCGAACAGGCCGTCGTATACGCGCAAGATCACGGCGTCGATCCGGGTGAACTGTGCGTTCCCGTCGGTGAACGTGACGACCTCGGGGGCGTCGACGGCGACGGGGTACGCCCCCTGTGCCGTGGTGCCCTGCACGGCGGCGCGGCCGACGCCGATCTGTAGGGACATGGCGCCGGCGCCGGTCGCGGCGAACGGGGCGCCGCCGGGAATCACTCCGTCGCGGGTCCGTATCTCGCCCTCGGGCGACCATGTGCCGACGGGGGCGAGGCGGGTGTCTTCTCTCGTCTGCCCCAAGGGCAGTAGCCATGCGGGGCGCACGGTCACGGCGGGAACTCCTTACCAGTAGGCGGCGCGGTAGCGCACGGCGACGGACGCGGCCGGGTCGCTGCTGCCGGGCGCGGCGCGGAACATCAGGGGGGAGGTGCCGGGGGCGATCGTGAACGTCTGCTCGGGCACCGACCGGGACGTCGCGGCGTAGAGCCGCGAGGCGGTGCCGTTGAGCGTCACGGTTCCGGCGTGGGTGTCGACGACCAGGACGTCGCCGGCGGCGAGCGGTAGGTCGTATTCGATGGCGTCGCCCGTCGCGGTGTTGATCAGGCTCGGCGCGGTGACCGGGCCCCGGAACTCGACGACGGGGTGCGTCTCGGCGCTGCCCGGGTTGACGACGGACAGGCGGCCGGTGCTGCCCGGCTCGCCGAAGTTGAGCGGCCACGCGAGGACGTCGGCGCCCGTGCTGATCCGGAGCGAGGACGCGCCCACGGGCACGGGGGCGGGGAGCGCTGCGGGGAACAGGACGACCGGTTGCACGGTGACGGCGCCGGCCGGCGCGGTCCCGGTGAGCGACGCGGCGCCCGGGGTGCTCGCCTCGTCGGCGAGGTGCTGGCCGGCCGCGCCCCACCACCGAAGAGTGATGATCGCGCCCTGTGCGTCGGCGACGTCCGATGCGAACGTGACGGTCTGCCCGGCGGTGGCGGGCCACCCGTAGTCGTTTCCGTCGGCGGCCCAGACCAGTTCGACGGCCTCGGCGAGCGGCTGCACGGACACGGGGCCGACGTTGTCGCCCGTGATGACCGGGTCGCCGGCGCTCCACCAACGCCAGACCTCGCCGACGCCCGCGGCCTGGTCGGCGGGCAACACCTCGGCCTCGGCCGACTCCCACGACAGGCCCGACTCGGACACGGGGAGCGTCGCCGTGGCGACCTGCTCGGCGAGGGCGTATCGGCGCGGGTCGGTGGCGACGAACTCGATCGCCCCGCCCACGATCGTGCCGAGGCGGTAGCCGGTCGTCGTGGGTACGGCGCGGCGCACGGCACGAGCGAAGGACACAAGGGGCCCGCGCTCGTCGAGCCACGCAACGAGAGGGATCTCGTCGACGCGCGGCGCGGTCGCGGATTCGAGCCGGCCGACGACCTCGCCGATCTGCGCGCGGGGGGCGCGCACGACCAGGCCGTCGACGCCGATCGTCCGCGACTGCGCGAGCAACTGGCCGGGGTAGGCGCCGTGCGCGTCCGCGCGCTGCACGCTGCCGGAATCCAGCGGCGGTAGGTCGCCCCACCCGGTGAGCGTGCGCCACCGGTACGGGGTGTCGGGGCCGAGCAGTAGGTCGCCGTACTGGACGTGTCCCGGCCGGGTGACCAGGGCGCCGGCGGCGCCCATCGTGGCGACGGTCATCGCTACCCCCTTGCCTTGGCGAGCCATGCGAGGGACCTCGCGTTGTCGTCGGGGGTGCCGTTCTCGGCGGCGTGCCAATGCTCGATCTGGACGGTCGCGCCCCCGCCGGACGGGGCGAACGGCGAGCCGTAGGCGCCGACGGTGGCGCCCGCGGTGGCGAGCTGGGGAACGTCGGGCGTGGTGACCAGCGACCGCATGGCGCGGTCGACGGCGCCCTGTCCGCCCCGGATGCCTCGAACGACGCCGGCGGGAATCCAGCGGCCGACGTCGCGCGCCATGACGCGCGAGGGACTGGCGATACCGAGAGCCTTCGCAATCGGGCCCGGAATCAAGTCCTTGGCCCAAGAGGTCAAGGTCGACTTGAGCCAACTACCCATGCCCTTGATGCCGTTCCACAGGCCGCGCACGACGTCGCGCCCCTTGTCGACCAGCAGCGAGCCGAGAGATCCGATCGCCGAGGAGATCCGGCCGGGCAGTCCGCGGACCCACGCAATCGCTTCGCCGGCCTTGTTGATCACGGACGTTTTGAAGGACGACAGGGCGGAGCGCGCCCGCTCGGCGAGCTGTCCGGCGAGCGGCGACAGGGCGTTGTACGCCTTGCCGGGGAGTCCCTTGATCCAGTCGACGGCGGCGCCGATGCCCTTACCGACCCACTCGGCGAGCTTCCCGGCGGCCTCGCCGACCAGCTTCGCCGCGTTCTGTACGGCGGTCTTGGCGAGCTGCCACGCCTTGTCGAAGTCGCCTTGCAGCAGCGCGACGACGGCTTGCAGGATCGGCAGGACGACGGACGTGATCACCTGCGCGAGGCCGCCGGCCAGGATCTCGGCGAGCTTGCCGACCAGGCCGATCAACGGCGTAATGATCGGCATGAGCGCGTCGAGCGCGGCCATCAGTAGTTCGCCGATGACCGGGACCAGCGGTTCGACCGCGGTCATGACCTGCGCGAGCGCGCCGCCGAGGGTGACGAGTAGCGGCTGTAGCGCGGTCAGCAGCTCCGCGAAAACGGGCAGGATCGCCCCGATCAACTGCCCCAGTATGGGCAGTATGGGCGAAACGCCCTCCAGGACCAGGCCGAACGTTTCTGCAACGGCGGCCAGGACCGGGCCCAGCTCGCCGACGATCGGCATCAGCGCTTCGCCGAGCGCGCCGATCAGCGTTTGAAGCGGCGGGCCGAGGGCGGCGAGCGCGGGGCCCAGCGCGTCGGCCAGACCCTTGACGACCGGTACCAGGGCCTTGGCGAGCGCGGCGAGGACGGGCCCGCCGGCCTCGGCGAGCGTGCCGATCAGGCCGCCCAGCGCGGGCAGGATCTCGCCTACCGCGCCGAGCAGGCCGCCCAGTCCCTCGGCGGCGCCACCGGCCCCCGTGGCGATGCCCTCGAACAGGCCGCCGACGCCCTCGCCGACCGCGCCGAGGCCGGTCGACAGGGCGTCGATCACAGGGCCCGCGGCCTCGACCGCGGCCACCAGGCCGGGCATGGCGCCCTTGGCCAGGCCGCCGATTCCCTCGACTAGCGGCTCGACCAGCGGGGCGACGCCCTCGAACAGGGCGCCGATCTGCGGGGCGAGGTCGTCAAAGATCCCCTTGAGCTGCCCGGCCGCGCCGACGAACGGCTCGACCAGCGGCTCGGCAAGGGACTGCATCTGTCCCTTGACGTGCTCGCCGAGGTCGCTAAAAGCGCCCTTGACCTGCTCGTTTTCGGCGAGCACCTTCGCGCCGAGGCCGATTACGGCGAGCGGGACGGCGGCGAGCGCGCCCGCGGCGCCGAGGGCGCCCGCGGACAGTAGCTTGGTGCTCGTCGCCGCGGCGCCGAGCAGGGGGCCGACGCCAGCGAGGCCGCGCCCCGCTTCCTCGGCGCCCCCGCCGATGCCGTCGCCGAGGGCGCCCCCCATCTCGGAGCCAGCCGCGACGAACCGGCCGCGGAGATCCCGCAACCGGCCGTCGGCGTCCCGCTGGAGACCCGCCATTGCGGCCTCGGTCCGGGCGACTCCCTCGTCGGCCCCGGACGCGTCGAGGTCGATATAGCCCACCAGTTCGCCGATGGTGAGGGCCATTGGTTCACCCCCACATCGGCGCCGGTCAGGCGCCCGCTATTGAGTTGTCGTGCTGCTCACCCGCTGGTGAGTCGTGCGATCTCGTCCGGGTCGGTCACGACGCGAGGCGTCGCGCGCCACATCCGGGCGAATCTTGAGTCGGAGGACAGGCCGCCGAGGCAGACCAGGAACTCGCGCACGGTGAGCCGTGCGACGTCGGCGGCGGTGAGCTTGTACTCGCGGCGTAGGTCGGCCTCGACCGCGCCCCAGTGGCGGACTACCGCCGTCCAGAGTTGGGCCGCTTCTTCTTCGGGCGGTTCTTCGGCCTCGCCGTCGCCGGCCTCTGTGCTTTTCCCGCCTTGGCGGCCTCGCGGCGGTCGTACTCCGCGGCGGCCTGCTCCATGGACATGGCGCCCGGCTTGGCGACGTTGGCGGTAGACCACATCAGGACGATGCCGAGCTGTCGGTCGTCCATGCCGTTCTCTGCCCAGTGGTTCAGGGCATCCGGGCCGAACAGGGCGGCGAGCAGGCGCGAAACGTCCTCCGCGTTCGCCGAGTGCATCACGCGGTGAAGCTGGAGCACGTAGAGCGCGGGGAGGGACGGCGGGAGGGTGTACGTACGGCCGAACAGACGGAGCGGCAGGCCGCGGCGCGTGCTGGTCTGCTCGGCGAAAAACTGGTCAAAGTCGGTGACGTCGTCGAGCGCCTGGTCGTCGTCGTCGAGGGCCTGGTCGTGCTGCTCGATCATGGTCACGCCTCCGGGTCGGGTGCGACGTCTGCGGTCGTCGGGAGTCCGCAGCGAGTGAAGGTGGCGCCCCAACCCACCTTGGCGTTGTGCTCGCCCCCCTGTTCGCCGGGCGTGACGGTGGCCTCCCAAATGGTCCATTTGGTCTGGGACTTGTGGCGGTAGCGGACGCGGTTACGCGACTCGCTGCCGAGGCGGTACGCCCACACGTCGTCGATGTACTCCTGTCCGGGGTCGCGGACGGTGCCGGTCTGCGACCACAGGCCGGTGACTTCGAGCGTGGCGCCACGCTGCATGACGTCCTGTTCGTACGCGCCTTCGCTGTCGTTGGTGGTGGTGTCGGCGGTCTCTTCGTTCTCCGACGGGCTGTACGACCAGGAGTTGACGTTGCCGATGCGGTGCCATACGGGCGTGGCCGGGGTCGTTATGTCCTCGACCTCAAATGCCCACCCGCGGGCGTCAATGGGGCGTCCCATGCTGGGGCCTCCTATTCGGTGCGGTGAGTGCTGGGGGACGACACGTCAAGATCGAAATTCACGACGTGCTCGTGACGGCCGAGGGCGTCGGCGCCCATCGGCCCGGGGGTGCCGCGGGCGGCGGCGAGGATGAGCCACGTTCCGTCGGGGAGGTCGGCGCCGGCGAGGCCGTGCAAGGCGCTGTAGATCGCCCACGCGCGGTCGCGGGACACGCGGGGGTCCGGTCCCCCGCGCACGCGCACCTGTAGCCGTACGGCGTCGTACGCGTTGCGGGCGTCGGGGGCGCCGCCGTCGTACAGCGACAGGCATACGGCGGCGTCCGGGGCCGCGGGCATGCGCTCGACGAACGTGTCGCCGGTCTTCCCGGCGGGGTCGTAGTCGAGCAGGCCGAGGCCGTCGAGGTACCGGGCGGCGCCGTCGGTGACGTCAGCCACGGAGCGACCTCCGCACGGCGGCGGCGACGATCTCGGCGACGACGGGCGCCTCGGTCGTCAGGGGCTTTTCGAGGTACTTCGCCGACCTGCCGGCGTCATGCCGATAGGTCATCTCCTCGTGTTGCCTGATCGCGTACGGGGTGTCGTAGCTGACGGCGGCCGTCAGGGACGACTCGTCGACGGTCGCCACTCCGGAGCGTTCGAGGGTGGCCTCTTCAATGGGGACGATCCGGCGGGACTCGGCGAGCACGTGCTCGGCGGCGAGGCGTAGGCCGCGGGCGGCGCCGCTCTTGGTACCGCGGAGCGCTGCGCCACCGTTCCAACGGAGCCGGGTTCGCTGCGTCACTCGCACATCACCTCCGTGGACTGCGGCACCGGCAGGCCGGGCGCGGTGTGGTTGGCGACGCTGAGCGCCTTCGTGATCCGGCCCGACGGGAGCGTGAGGCGGGACTCGGCCGGACAGTCGAGGTCGGGCTCGGTGATGACCTGAGCGGTCGACGTGACCTCGACGCCCTCGCGGTTGCGGGTGAGCTTGGTCGCCTCGGCGACCAGAGCCCGCACCTCGAACGGCGGCCGGTAGGTCGGGCCGTACGCGCTGTCGCCGTCGTACGGCTCGACGACGACGCGGTGTCGCAACAGGAATCGGGGGACTCTCAGAAGATCACCCCCGGGAGCAGGCCGGCCAACATGAGGGCGCGGTGTGCGCGGGGGGCGAGGTCGACGTCGCCCGGGGCGCGCGGGTTGTCTCGGCGGTCGCCGAGGGACACGGGGCCGATAGCGACGCTGCCCCACGTCCCCGATGCGCCGGTTCCGTCGTCGCCCGTCGCTTCCTGGTACTCGACCTGTGCGCACACGGCGTCGGCGAGGGCCTGCACGACGTGCGGCTCGGTCGGTAGGCCGGCGCTGTTGGTGTCGTAGAACGCGCACAACAGGGCGGCGTCGACGTCGCTCGACGCGCGGGCGAGCCGGCGCTCGGCGTCGGCCGGGGCCGGTTCCCCGGTCCACGCGGCCAGTTGCTCGGGCGTCGCGTAGATCCGGGGCACCGGCCTACTCCTTCGGCGTCTCGGGCTTCGCCGCGGGCTTCCGCTTCGGCGCGGTGTCCTCGACGTCGTAGCCGTGCCGACGGGCGTAGGCGATCACGCCCTCGTCGTCGGTCTCGGCGCGGCCGTCGACGAACATCAGGCCGGCCACGCCGGGCCCGCTGAATCCCTTCACAGGGGTGTGGATAACTGCCATGGGTTCAGCCCACCTTGACGTTGCGGAAGACAGACGCGGCCTTGGTGCTCTTGAGCGCGACGCCCACGGGGCCGAGTTCGACCTCGCCGAACTTGACGGCGCCCGGCGACGTGAAGTCCGGGAGCCACTGACGGACGACGGTCCCGCCCATGCACGCCACGCCGTGGAAACCGTCCAGACCGACGCGGTACGCGTACAGGTCGGTAAGGCCGGTCACGTCGGCCTGTGCGCCGACGGTGCGGGTCTCGACCGGGATGATCGGGTCGTTCGAGCCGGCCTTGTCGCCCGGGTCGGCGAAAACAATGTCGCCGTACTGCTCGCGGACGATCGGGCGACCGTTCGGGCCGAGCAGGCCGTCGAGGGGGTTCTGTGTGTACATGCCGGCGCGGCGCGCGGCGGCCCGCACGCGGGCAAGCGCACGCTTGTTGCCGAGGATGATCGTCGGCGATCCGTCGAGCAGCGACAGCCACTCGTCGATGGCGTCGAGCGCCTTGTGTTCGGCGCGGGCGTTCGCGTCGAAATCCGACCAGTCGGTGACGACGCCGGCGCGGAACTCGGTCGAGCTGCCCGCGAGGGCCTTGTCGAGGCCGTCGAACGACTCCTCGTCGACGGCGGTGTCGCCGTTGATCACGGTGTCCTGAAACTGGGTCCGGGTGGCCTTGATCTTCTGGCTCATGTTGAGCGTGACGGCGCCGGACGCGGCCGGACCGATCCGGGCGACGACGCGGTCGACGCGGAACGCCCCACCCATCACCTTGAGATCGACGGTGTAGCGCTGCGTCTGGACTTCCGACGCGGTGTACTCGGTGTTGATCGGACGGAACGACGCGGTCGGCTGGGTGATCAGCCGGCGGTATCCGTACGTGAGGGTGTCGCCCCCATCGGCGGGGTTGACGACGTCGGCGAACGTGAGCGAGTCGAGAACGGCGGATTCCTTGCGGAACTCATCGATCACGGCGACGTCGATGTCGTCCTGAGCGTTGTTCTTCGCCTCGGCGAGAGTGACGGGCATGTGCGGTGCTCCTAGGTTCAGGCGCCCAGACGGGCGGCGATTGCGTCGTGCAGCGATCCGGGCTTGCGCTCGGGCGGGGTGGCGCTGCTGAAGTCGGCGCCCCCACGGGCGGGGCCGACGGCGGCGGCGAGGTGCGGCTGTGCCTGTACGGCGGTCTTGATCGCCTCGGTCACGGCGGCCTGGTCGTTGGTGTCGACCGCGGCAAGCGCGGTCATGGCGGACTGCGAATCGAGCAGGGCCGCGGCGTTGGCGCCGGCGGTCGGCGCGATGCGCAGTACGGCGGCATGGACGGCGGCGGTCCGGGCCTGCTCCTGCGCCTGGCCGAGCTGGTCGCGCGCCCACTTCGGGAGCTTGGACAGGTCGCCCTCGGCGGCCGGCTCGGGCGCGGGCGGGGTCGGCTGCGGCGGGTCGGCCGGGGCCTTCTCCTGCGCCTTCTTGATGAGTTCCTGGGCCCACTCGGGGAGCGCGGACACGTCGCCCTCGGCGGGCTGCTGCGGGTCGCCCTGCGGGGCCGGCGGGTTGGCCGGGGGCGCGGGCGGCGTCGGCGGTCCGGCCGGGGGTGCCGGGGGGTTGGCCGGGTCCGTCGAGGGGTCGCCGGACGGGTTCGGGTTCGGGGGCTGCTCGGGCACGGTGGCTCCTCGTGGGACGTGGCGGGGGGGGTGCGGACATGCGAAAGGGGGGCCCGCCGTGGTGGCGGACCCCCCTTCGGGGTGTGGTGCTGGGGTGGTGCTACTCGACGGCCTGGTCGTCCTCGACGACGTCGGCCGGAACGGGGCGGGCCTCGGCGTACGCCTTGATCCACGCGGTCCGGAGTAGGGACGTGGCCGGGTACGGGCAGGCGCTCGCGCGCTCGCCGTCCCGGCCGGCCTTCCGTCCCGCGACGGTCGCCCGGATGATGTCGCCTCGCGCGCCCATGCTCACCTCTTCATCTGCTCGCCCCACCGATTCTCGCTCGCGCCGGTCGCCCAACGCTGCGTCTTGCCGGTGACTTGCGTGATGAACTCGGCCTGTGTGAGGCGCGGGTGGGTCTCCCACCACTCTTTGAGTTCGTCGGACGCGCGGGCGTAGCCGATGCGGTGCGGGCCGGTGAACAGGGACTCGTACGAGTAGCCCTTGGTGGCGTACTTCTTGTTGAACATGTAGCCGTTGGTGGCGGCCTCGGCGTCGGCGATCTGCCGTTGCACCCATTCCCAGTACATCTCTCGGGCCTCGGCCCGGGTGATGCGGTGTTCGGGCACGGCTTCGTCGCCGGCGTCCTCGGCGGCCTTCGCCGCGCGCTCCTCGACGCGCTGCCAGTAGGCGGCGGCGGCCTCGGAGTTGCGGAACTGCGCGAACTCCTCGTCGGGTAGGGCCTCGATTTCCTCGTCGCTGAGCGCTGCCCAATCCCGTGGCGCGGTGGCCTCGCCGTCGCCGGCGAGGGCGCCCCACACGATCGGATCGGGTACGGCGCCCATCACCTCGGCGAGGGCGTCGCGGTCGGCGAGCAGGTCGGCCACGGGGTCGCCCGTGTCGGCCGGCTCGGGGAGCGGCGCCGCGTCGACTCCGTCTCGGCGGTCGAACTCGTCGGCGATCCGCAACAGTTCGCCGTCGTTGGCGTACTGCATGACCCACGCGAGGTCGTCGTCGCCGAGGGTGGGCAGGTCGTCGACCAGGCGTCCGCCGGGGAACATCGCGGCGAGCATGTCGCGGCGGTGCGCCTCGGCGGCGAGCTGGTCGACGTCGTCGGTCCCGTGCTCGATGGCGTGGCGGACGCGGGCGGCGAGTTCGTCGTCGGACAGGCCGACCAGATCCGGGCGGACGCCCGGGAGTCGGGCGGCGACGTCGCGGCGGTCCAGTTCGGCGGCGATCCGCAGTGCGTCGGCGTCGTCGACGTGGCCGATCACGCGGCCTAGCTCGCTGTCGCTGAACGGCGTGAGGTCGGCGGCGAGGGTGCCGCGGGGCGCGGCGCGGTCGAGCAGGGCGTCGAGGTCGCGGCGGTCGGCCTCGGCCTCGATCCTTGCTCGGGCGCGGTCGTCGAGCAGGTTCGAGCGCATGGCGGCGGCGAGGTCGTCGTCGCTCATGGCGCGCACGCTGGCGTCGTCGCCCGACCACACGCGGGCGGCCTCGACCTGCTCGGGGGTCGGGTCGGGGTTCTGCCGGCGGGCCTCCTCGCGCTTCTTCGCGGGCTGCTCCGACGGGTCGAGCTGTTCGCGGTGCGGGAGGCGGCGCAAGTCCGGATGCGCCTTCAAGTGGTCGCGCATCGCGGTTTGCCACTGGCGTACCTTGGCGCGGGCGACGCGCTGCCCGACGGGGTCGACGGCGGCGGCCTCGCGGCGCTTCCACTTGCGTATGGTCCGCTCGATCTCGCGCTGTCGCTGCCCGGCGGCGTACCCGTCCGGGTCGCTGGTCGCCTGCTCGATCCGGGTGAGGCCGGGCGAGTACAGGCTCACAGAGTGCCGGCAATTCGGGTGCTGCAACCCACGGGCGCGCGCTTCGTCGAGGCTGCCGGCGACGCGGACGGGCACCATGCGGCCGTCTTCGGTGGCGTGTTCGGCCTCGACCGTGCGCGCCCCCGCGGGCCCGCTGATCGTCAACACGCGGCCTTCCCACGGGGCGCACAAGGAGCACTCGCGCGGGGCGTCGCTGACGACGACCAGCTCGACGCCGGCGGTCTCCAGGGTCCGCATGTGCGCTTCGGTCGCGGCCCGCGCGGTCGCGGTCCTCACTGCCATTTCGGCGTAAGAGGGAAGCGACCAGCGGCGGCCGGCCTTGTCGACGAACGCCTGTATCCCGCGGTCGGCAAACGCCCGCATCGCGTCCTGTGTGGCCTGCCGGCGGGTGCCGGTGCCGAGTAGGGGCGTGGCGGCCACGGACGCGATGACGGCCCGGAAACCGTCGACGACGGCGCGGAGAATCGACCGATGCGTCGCGGTGACGACGTCGACGGCCTCTTGCGCCAACCTGTCGACGGCCTGGGCGTTCGGCGTGCGCTCGTCGACCAGGGCGCGGGCCTCGTCGGACAGGGCGCCCAACTCGGCGACGGCCGACCGGTGCCCGACGTTGTACGCCTCGGCGACCGCGTCGAACACGTCGAGGGTGGTCGCCTTCCCCAACTCGTCGACGACGGCCTGTGCGGCGCGGCGTACCTGCTGCACGGCGGCGAGCTTGGCCTCGACCCACCCGGGCGCGTCAAGTCCCTTGGCGAGCTGGCGCGCGATGATGCCCAACAGCCGCTCCTCGGCCGAGGCGTAGGTGTCGCGCGTCGTCTCGGCCAGAACCTCGACCATGCCCGGGTGAATCGGCACGGCGCACCCCCTCGTCGTCTACGCGGCGAGCGGGTACGTGTCGCCGGGGTCCGGGGCGGCGGTGCCGGTCTCCCGAAGGATCGCGGCGGCCTCGGCGGCGACCTCCGTGTCGTTCCAATCCGGGTGCAGGATCTTGACCCGGGTTGCGGTCGACACGGCCTGTGCGCGGTTGAGCAGGTCAAGGGTTGTCGCGGTGTCGAGCGGCGACTCGGCGACTCCGTCGGGGAACTCCACCCGCGGGCGTTCCGCGGGCGCCCCGCTGCCGAAGTGCGCGACGTCGAGTTCGAGCACGGCGAACAGGGCGTCGGACATGCCCTGTTTCCAGTGGCCTGCCTTCTTCCTGCGCGTAATCGTGCTCTTGTCGTCGTCGCTGTCGACCTCGGTCGCGGTCCGGGCGGCGCCGCCGTCCTGGTCGAGGCCGAACGACCGTGCCGCGTAGCCGGCCGACTGGGCGGCCTGCCTGGTCAGTGCCTCGGCCGTGCGCTGGTGCTCCTCGACCCTGATCTCGAACTGACTCAAGGTGATGCCGCCGTTTTCGGTCGGCGGCATGTTGAGCTGTGCGTATACCTCGGCGTCCTCGTCGAACGACGCGCCGCGGCCGGGGCCGTTGCTCCGTAGGTACCCGTCCGGAACGATCAGGCGCGCGCGGGCGAGGCGAATGTCGCGCATCCAACTCGTCCACACCTCGTCGAGGCTGTCGAGCTGGTCATAGATCGGCGCGGCGTAGTCGCTGCGCCCGATCGGTGATCCCCTGTGCAGCCGGTTGGGGGTCATGTTCGGGATGTACGCGGCGGTGAGCCGGCGGATACCGGTGGTCGTCGACTCGCCGTCCTGCTCGATGCTGCCGACCAGGGCGGCCGTGTCGGGGTGCTCGGTGAGCGGGACGCGGCGGCCGATGTTGTCGCCGCTGCCCTGGTAGAGCGCGTGGGCGATCCGGCCGGGCTCGTGCCGCTCGACGTGTCGCCATACGGCCTGTGTCGTGCTGCCGGACAGTTCCCGCCAGAAGTTCACCGCGGCGAGCATCCCGAATCGCCACTCGGGGATGGCGTTGTCGGGCTGCACGGCGGTGAGTAGCGGACGGTCGACTAGGTCGCGGTCCCACGTCGCCCGGAGGTAGACCCCGGACAGGGCGGCGCACTGCTCGGCGGCCGACAAAAGCATCTGCTGTGTGTGCCCGTCGGCGAGCAACTGGTCGAGGCGGGTCTGTGTCCGGGCGTCCTCGACGACGACGCGCGGCATGTCCGCGAACAGCATGTCGGCGGACGTCTGGGCGATATCGCCGGCGAGGGGGACGTGTAGGCGGGTGTCCCGGCCGGGCCGGTGCGCGGTGCTGCGGCGGGCCCACAGGCGGCGGCGCGGTGTCTTCTGCTCGCGGCCGTAGATCCGGGCGAGGCGGCCCCGGTCACCGGAGTACCACGCGTCGTCGACGGCTATCCGGTCGTAGTACGCGGCCCACTCGGGGGGCGGCCACGCTGCGCCGTTCTCGGGCAGTGCCATGGGGTCACCTCCTGGTCGTGGGGTCGGACTGGCGCGCGCTGAGCAGGTGGCGCCACTCGTGCGACGTCGAGTGGACGGCGTACCGCAGTGCGTCGGCGCTGTGGTCGTTGATCTTCAAGGGGGCGTCCTCGCCTCGCTCGGTGGCTTTGGGATCCCACGAATAGCCGGGCATCTCGCCGAGCAGGCCGTCGCACGACCGATGTACGTACAGGCGGCCGGCGGCGAGCAGGGCGGCCACTGACCGGATGCCGTCGGCGACCGTGTTGTCGGCGCGCGCGAGGCCCGGGTGTCCGTCCTGCCATAGCTGGGTGGAAAACGACTTCGCCGAGGGGTCAACGAACGTCCACTCGGGCCCGACGCCCTGGTCGGCGAGCCACGCCCGGACGGCGGCGCTGTACTGGGCGTCGGTCATGGACCGGTGGGCGGTGCGCGAGTCGAATCGCCACTCGGCGCACACGTACAGGCGGTCGTCGACGCCGAGGCCGAGCAAGATCGCGCTAAACGGGTTCGTGGTGCCGTAGTCGATCCCGACCCAATGGCGCCGGATCGCGGGCAACTCGTCGACGACGTGCCGGTCTTCGTCCCACTCGCTGTAGATCGCGCCCTCGGCGACGACCCACGCGCCGTCGATCATGCGCCGGCGCCATAGGCCGGTGTACTCCGCGGCGAGCGATGCGACGTACTCCGCCGACAACGACGGGTTGTCGGCGAGCTTGAAATGCCACGCCCGCATGTCGAGTTCGGCGATCCGGTCGAGGTATCCGACCTTGAGCCAATGCCTCGGACTGTCCGGGTTGGTGGTGGCGTACAGGCGGGCGCTCGGGACGCTCAACCGGGCAAGTAGCTGGGTCCAGAACCCTTCGGGCAACAGGGTTGCCTCGTCGACGTAAGCGAGCTGGGCGGTAAGGCCACGTAGGCGGCCCTCGGCCCGCGCGTCGGCGGCGCCGATCAGGTGGACGGTGCGGCCGAGGATCGTCGCCGTCGTGGCGCCCCTGGTGTGCACGACGTGCCGGGCGAGGGGCCCGAACAACGCGTGATCCTGTAGGGGCTCCAGAACGTTGCGTTCGATCGTCTGGAGGCTGCGCCCGACGATGATGATCAGGCCGGACGGTCCCGCGGTGGCGACGGCGATCACGAAAGCGAGTAGCGAGGCGATCGTCTTGCCGGACCGGACCGACCCATGCCACAAGTTGATACGGGCGGTCGCCTGGCCGATCGACCGGAGTTGCTTACGGGACAGGGGCAGACGGTCGAGGTCGAGCACGACGGCTCACCCCCCGGCGTCGCCCCCGTCGTCGTCGAGGGCCTGGTCGTCGTTGGCGGCCTGTGTCAGGGCCTCGCCGAGGGCGCCCAACATGCTGCGCACCTGCTCGGCGTTCTCTCCGCCCTCCGCCGGGGCGAGGCGTAGCGAGGTGCCGACGGCGGTTTGTACCGACGCGACGATCGCCCGTTGATCGCCGAACCGCGGTTGCGGTAGGTGGGTCTCGTGCCACTCGCCCTCGCGGCCGGCGAACTCGCCGTGCGTGGTCGGTTCCCATAGTTGGCCGAGCAGGCGCTCGGCGGCGGCCTGTAGGTCGAGGGCGAGGCCGGCGCGGCGTGAGGCGAGGTCGGCGGTACGGACGCGGGTAGCGGCCTCGACCTGCTCGGCGCGGTCGAACGATAGGGGCGGGTCGAGGTTGCCGGCGATCTTCGAGACGGTCGAGGGGGAACGTTTCAGCGTGCGGGCGATTGCGTTGCGGGACTCACCCGCGGCGTGCAGCTCGCGCACCTTGCGGCGGTCGGCGGCCGTGATGGGGCGAGCCATCGGCGACACCTCCTCGCCGAGCATGCGAACGCCCCGCCGGGGGTGGGCCGACGGGGCGTTCGGGTTGTCGGCGCCCCCGGGGGCGGTAGTCGCTCGCGGGGGCGCGGTCTGGGGAGTTCCGGGCACGCCGGAGACGGCCCCAACATTAGGTCACAGATCGATAACGGCGCAAGTCCGTTCGGGGGCGCGCGCGCCTACGCGGGGGCGCGTCCGGTCGCGCGCTGTCGGACGGTCCCCGCGCGCTGTCCTACGGCTGTCGGACGGGTACGCCCGGGATCGGGCCGGAGCGTGCTACCTGGGGCCCGCGGCCGGGGGCCGGTGCCCATGGGCGTGCGACCGGTGCGGCCGGACGTCCGACGGGGAGCGCCGACGGCTGCCGACGGGCGTCATACGCGCTGGTCGGGGCCGGTGCGGGCGTCGGACGGGGCGGCAACATGGCGGGGTCCTGCTGGAGCTGGTAGGCGAGCAGGGTCGGCGCGGTGCCCTCGGCGACGACACCCTCGGCCCATCCGGTCCGGTACATGTCGGCAAGCTGTCGGACGGCCCGTCGCACGGCGTCGGACAGGTTGACGTCGGTACGCATGACGACGGCGAGGTCGGCGGCGAGCTGGTCGTCGACTCGGATCGACGGACGGGTGCCCGGCTTGGGCGGGCTGGTCTTCTGGTTACGCTTCTCGGTAGCCATCGGGTTGGGTCGCTCCTTCTGCGGTGGTCAGGGCCCGCCCATACGGTCTGTGAGGGACCGGGCGGGCCCGCTTGCGTCTGCGGGCCTAGTGGCGGGTGCGGTCGACGGTGTGCGCGGCGTCGGCGTCGTCGCCCTCGTCGCCCTCCCACAGGAAGATGCGGGCGCGGCCCGTGCGGGCGCCGCTCTCGTCGATCAGGCGGTTCGCCTCGGCCGGCAGGTTGTTGGGGTCGAGTTCTTCCTCGCCGACCTCGCGGTCGGTCCACTCGCCCTCGGCGCCCATCACGTCGACGCGAAACGTGTACCGGGTGAGCGGGACGGCGGCGGCGCGCTCCTTCTCCTGCCGGATGAACTGGGCGACCCTGCTCGACGTGTAGCCGGTCGCCTGGGCGATCTCGTCGGGGCTCTTGCCACCCTGGCGAGCGACGTACGCAATCCGCGGCATGGCCTCGGTAACGGCGGTCCACGCGCCCCGCATGATCCGGACGTCGGACAGGGTGAACGTGTCGGCGACCTCCTCGATCAGGTCGTCGTACGCCTGCCCGCCAACATCCGGGCGCATGACGGTGCGATGGTCGCGGGCGAGGTTGACCAGGGCGGCGCGGCTGAGCACATCGGCCGGTCCGTCGGCGGCGGCGCTCTCGCCCCGGGGGCGGCCGGCGCGGTCGGCGGTGTAGTTGTCGACCAGGTCGACGACGGCCCGCAGGATGCCGGCTTGCAACGCGGGTACCTGCTGCGCACCCTCGACCAGGTGCTCGCGGAACTCGGCGAGGGTCGGCTCGACGCGGGCGGCGCGGACGGCGCGGCTGATCTGGCCGGACGTCCACCCCTTGGCGGCGGCCATGCCCTCGACGGCGGCCTCTTGCCCGGCCGGTGTCGTCGGGAACTTCGACGCGTCGGCGCGGGTGTACTCGGCGGCGGTGGGCTCGACGCCCTGCTCGTCGTCGTGCGGCTGCTCGTTGCTCATCTCGGGGGCTCCTGTCGGTGGTACGGGGCCCGCCCTCGGGCGAGGGCGGGCCGGTCGGCGGTCAGTCGGTGGCCGGCCGGTGGGCAAAGACGCACTGCGACGACTTGAGCATCTTCTCGACGGTCCAGCCGCGGCGGGTGAGGCGGTCGGCGAGGCAATCGAGGCTCGGGCCGTGCCACGAGTCGTCGCGGCGGATGATGCGCCCGCCCTCAAGCCAGTACACAGCCACGCGGGCGCCCTCGCGGGGGTCGACCAGGTACCCGCGCACGTGCCGTTCGTCCTCGGTCGGTTCGGTCACGTCGTGGTGGTCGGTCATGGTGGCGACGGCGAGGCCGTCGAGGGCGGCGCGGGCGGCGACGACGTCGGGGTGCGAGGCGTTGCTCGGGGTGCTGCCCTCGGCGGTGCCGGCGTGCTGGACGATGACGCCCTCGATCACGCGGCGGGCGGGCGCCTGCTCGGCGGCGCGGGCGGCGATCCGGTCCCGTACGCCCTGTGACGGGGCCACGCCGTGGGCGGCGCACTCCGCGGCGATCCGGTCGTCGCTCTCGGCGCGGTACGCGGCGCGGTCGGCGTCGGCCTTCTCCTTGATCCGGGCGAGGTCGGCGGGGCGGAAACTCGCGCGGGCGACGATCGGCTCGCGGACGGTGGCCACGGGGGCGAATAGGGCGCCTTGTTCGACCGTGCCCTCGACGGCGAACAGGACGTCGGCGGCCGGCTGCTCGCCGATCCACGCGCCCCGCCACGTGCCCTCGGTGGCCTCGGCCTCGGTGACCAGGGCGGCGGCGTACAGGGCTTCGGCGTCCTCGACGGTCTCGACGCCGGCCTCGACCTGCTCGGCGTGCTCGACGGCGTCGACGGCGCGGGCGGCGCGGTCGAACTGCTCGCCGGCCTCGGCGACGGCCTGGTCGTCCCAACGGTTCAACAGGGCCATGACGTCGGGCAGGTACAGGGCGGGGCGCATGCCGAGGGCGGGGAACATGATGTGCACCTCGCGTTCCCCGTGCCGGATGTGCGCGGCGACGGCGGTGCGGACGCGGGCGACGGCGTCGGCGGTGGTGTGTCCGCTGTAGGCGAGGGCGTGCAGGTCGTCGCGGGCGAGGGTCGCCTCGGGGCTGCCCTCGACGACGCGGACACGGTAGGTGCCGGCCTGGGGCAACTCGCGGACGACCTGACGGACGGCGGCGACGGCAAGCTCGTAAGCGTTCGCCCCGCGGGAGTCGGCGAGGTGCTGGCGGCGCTCGGCGCGCTCCTCGGCGGCCTGCTCTGCGTCGGCCTGCTCGACAGTCTCGGCGAGGTCGACCGCGGCGGCGGCGAGCGGCGACGCGGCGGCAAGGGCGCGGGCGTATGCGCGCTTCTCGGCGGCCTTGATGCACGGCGAGCACAGCAAGTCGTGACGCTTGTCGGGGCCGTCGGTGTACTGGGTGACCTCGCGTCCGCACAGGGTGTCGTCGTTGTTCGAGTAGTGCACGCGGCGGCCGGTGCCAACCAGGCAGTACCGGACGCCGGCGCGCTCGGCGAGGGTCGGGCCGTCGAGGTTGCGGTCGGCGACGACCTGCTCGGCCTCGACGCGGTCGCGCTGCTCGCCCTTGGCGCACTGCTGGCACACGCCGGTCACGTCGGCCTCGGTGACGGGCTGCGCCTGCACGGTGCGCCCGCAGTAGCTCGCGGACGTGCCGGGGCGGCGGTAGTGGCCGGCGCCGCGGCTGCGGGGGTTGGCGGGTCGGTACAGGTCCATGGGGTCGCTCCCTTGGTTCGTGTCGGTGCCGGGTGAGGGCCGGCGGTCCTGTCGGGGTGAGGACCCGTCAGGAAGGCCAACACTAACCGTTGCTGTAGTCATTACAGCAACGGTTGCAGCAAGCGTTACCGAACCGTGATCGGGCCGGTTCGGGGACGGCATGCCAACACCCCCGGGGCCCGTATCCCGGGGGTGTGGGGGTGCTGCGCCCTACGCGGCCGGGGCGGTGCGCCTCGACTCCAGCGCGGTCAACAGGCCGACCAGGGCGGGCCCTCGCCACGCCCGGCGGCCTCGCTCGGCCTCGACCGGTGCCGGGCACGTCGGCCCGGTCGAGCAGGTCGCCACGGCCTGTTGGGGGTCGCCCCCTCCGTTGTGCACGGTGATGCGGCCGGCGCGGCAGAACGGGCACGGCTCGTCGAGCGTGATCGTCCGGGCGGTGCGGCCGAGGGCGCCCTCGACGCGGCGGCGTGCGGTCCGGGCGACCTCGGCGATCTGGTCGACCAGGGTCGCGGGGGTGGGGGCGAACAAGTCGCGGTCGGCCTGGTCGTCAAGGGCGCGGCCCTCCAACCAGACGGCGGCCCAATGGAGGCCGAACACGCGCGATCCGGTCGAGGCGATCGTCGTCGGGCCCGCGTCGCGGTACGTGGGCAGGCTCCACAAGCGCGGGTCGCTCGGGGCGCTGCCGAGGGTCCAACGGCCGTGCCGGTCGCGGGCGGGGAGCTGCACGCGCTCGGCGACGGTGTCGCACATGTCGAACACCTCGCGCTCGACGTCGAGGGCGGCGTCGAGGGCCCGCAGATCGGCCGGTGCGGGGTGCTCGCGGAGGATGAGCGGCAGACGGCCGACGGCGGCCTCGGCGAGGGCCTGGTCGTCGTCGGCGCGGTCGTTGGCGGCGAGCTGGTCGAGGAAACCGCGGCGCTCGTACGGCATCCATTCCGCGGCGCGCGGCGGCTCGGCTATCGCGGCGAGCAGGTCGCCCCACGACTCACGCACGGCGGCGAGGTCGTCGGCGGCGCGCTGGCCGGGGGTGGTCGTCATGTGCGGTTGCTCCTGGTGCTCAGTGCTGACGGCGGCGGGGCGGCGGGCCGTAAGGGCTCTGCCATGCGGGGCGGTCGCGGCGGCCGGGGCGCGGCGGGGCGAGGGCGTAGTCGTCCCTGCTCGCCGTACGCGCGGCCTCGGCGAGCTGGGCGAAAGCCTGGGCGGCGGCCCGGACGGCGGGGGCGACGGCCTCGGCCCATGCCCTGAGCGCGGTGCGCACCTCCTCGACGGCGGCGCGCACCTGCTCGGGGTCGACGGTCGGTGGGGTCGGGGGCGGGCTGGTCATGTCTGCTGCGCCTGGTCGAGGACGTACCGGATGCGTTCGGCGAGGTCGTGCCGGCCGTTGGCGTACGCGAGGTCGGTCGGTAGGCCGAGGCGCGGCCGGGGCTCGTCGGGCAGTGCGGCCCGGACGGCGACGACCTGCTCGCGGTAGTGGTCGACGGTGCGTTGCATGGTGGCGCCGAGGCGGCGGGCGCGCTCCTCGACGGTGGCGAGGGCGACGTCGTGCTCGCGCTTCTGCTCGGCGAGGCGGGCCGTCGTCGAGTCGGCGGCGTCGAGAAACTGGGCACGTATCGCGGTGTCGGGGTCGAGGGCGCGGCGGTCGTTGTCGAGGGCCTGCTCGATGCGGTCGGCGTAGATCGCTGCTGCGCCCTGGGGCGAGCCGGCGCGCATCCGTTGGGCGAGGACGCGCACGCGGGACACGGCGTCGAGGGCGGCGCCCTGCTCGGCCTTCCATCGGCGGGCGCGGTCGTCGGCGGTCCGGTGCTCGACGGGGTCGGCGTCGACGGCGGCCCATACGGCGGGGGCCGGTACGGCGGCGTGACGGCCGACCAGGGCGACGACGCGGGCGACGGCGGCGGCCTGCTCGCCGGCGACGCGCTTCGCCTCCGTGGCGCGCTCCTCGGCCTGGTCGCGGTCGCGTTCGGCCTCGACGATGGCGGCCTCGGCGGCGGCAAGCTGGGCGCGGGCGCGTTCGAGGGCCTGTGTCGTGCCGGCCATGGCGCGGCGGGTCTCGTCGGCGAGGTGCTGCTCGGTGCGCACGTGCTCGGCGAGTAGGGCGCCCTCGGCCGTGGACAGGACGCCCCGGTGTGCACGGGCGAGCAGGACGTCGACGACGGCCCGCCGGTCGACGCGGTCGCGGTCGCGTCCCTTGGGTGCGCGCTGCTGGGTGCGGGGGCTCATGCGGGCGGCTGCTCCTGGTCGTCGTGCTGGGGGTGGTGTACGCGGCCGGGCTCGCCGGACAGGGCCCACACGATCAGGCGGGCCGAGGCGGCGAGCAGGACGACGGCGACGGCGAGGTTCGCCGCGGTGGCGACGGCCGGGGTCACTGGCCGGCCTGCTCGTTCGCTGCGCCCTCGGCGAGGGCCTGCTCGTCGGCGAGGCGGTCGGCGTACGTCCGGATGGTGCGGCGGGCGCTGCTGTACCCGGTGAGCACTCCGCGAGTTGAGCGGTTGAGTCCCCATCGGGTGTGAGTCTCGGCGCGCTCGACCTCGACCAGGGCGGCGAGCTGCTGAGCGTGCGCGGCGAGGATGATGCGGGCGGCGCCGAGGGCCTGCTCGGGGTCACGCGGCGCGGTGGTGTCGAGCAGGACGTCGCGGAGCGTGGCGAGCACCTGGTCGCGCTCGTCGGCGTTGAACGCGAGGGCGTCGCGTACGTCGCCCGGGGTGAGCGGCGCCGGCTCCTCGGCGGCCTGCTCCTCGTCGACCATGCTCGCGGCGACGTAGCCGAGCAGGGCGTCGAGGCCGGCCGGGCGCTGCGCCTGGGACGGCGAGGCGGGGGCGTCGTGCACGGGGCACGGGCGGCCGGTTATGAGCGCGGTCTCGCACTGGCCGGCCGGGCTGTCGAGGCCGTCGGCGAGCTGTCGCAGTACGGACGCGGCGACGGGGCGCGGGAGGTTGCACGACACCTCCGCGGGGCCGTGGTTCGGGACGGCGACGATCAGGCGGTGCGTGTCGAGCGAGGCGACGGCGACGGCGTCGGGGATGCGGGTCATGGTGGGTTCGCTCCTGTGTCAGTGGTGGGTGGTAGACGCGCGCACGCCCGCGCATGGGGCGGCCCGCGACCGGTCGCGGCGAGGGCCTAGAACGGCGGCTCGTCGGTGTATCCCTGGCGGGGCTGCTGGGTGCTCCACTGGTCGGCCTGGGGCGCTCCGTAGCCCTGCTGGGGGGCCTGCTGGCCGTACCCCTGGCCGTATCCCTGGGCGCGCTGCTGGCCGTTCTGCTGGCCGTTCTTGGAGACCTGGGCGGTCGCGTTCTTGAGCGCGGGGCCGACGTCCTCGGCCTGTACCTCGTACGACGACTTGCGCTCGCCGTCCTTCTCGTACTGGCGCTGTCCGAGGCGGCCGACGACGATCACGCGGTCGCCGCGCTTGATGGACTCGGCGACGTTCTCGGCCTGCTGGCGCCACACGCTGACGGACAGAAACAGGGTGTCGCCGTCTTTCCACTCGTTCGTGGCGCGGTCGAGCGTGCGGGGCGTCGAGGCGATCCGGAAGTTCGCCACGGCGGCGCCGGCGGGGGTGAATCGCAACTCGGGGTCGGCAACGACGTTGCCAACGACGGTGATCGGGGTCTCTCCAGCCATTACGCGGCGGTCCTCTCGGGGGTAGTGCGGGTGGGAAGGGTGGCGACGGGGGCGAGCTGGGGCTCGCGGGTGCGGCGGGCGCGGTCGCGGGCGCATGTGCGGCACTTGCGCATCCCGTTGGGGTGCGACGGGGGGTAGCTCACGCGGACGTTGGCCGGGTCGGTGAGGTCGTGGCCGTTCACGCATCTGGTGCGGCGGGCGTTGATCGCCGAGGGGCCGGTCGAGCGGAGCACGTTGGTTCGGTGGTCGACGGGGTCGAGGTGGTCGTCGGCGACGCATCGGCGGACGCTGCACGTGTGGTCGAGTTCGAGGCCGGCCGGTATGGGCCCGCGCTTCTGCTCGAACGACCAGCGGTGCGCGGGGACGACTCGGCCGTCGATCCAGAAGCGGCCGTAACCGTCGCGGTCGAGGCTGCCCTCGGGCCACAACAGGCACGGGGAGTCTGGGGTGTTGGGGCCGTCGGGGGTGGTCCCTGGGGTCGTCTTGGCGGCGAAGCGCTCGGCGGCTGTGGGCCGGCTCATGGACGTACCTCCGCGGGATGTGGTCGACGACTGGACGTACTTTCTCGGATGGCTCGAACCATCCATGGATGGAAGATACAGCACGGGGGCGACCCTTGTTCGATCGGTTTCGCCCCCGTGTGCTGGGCGTCAGGCTGCGTGCGGCTCGGGCTGTTCGAGCGGGGCGAGCGTCCACCCCTGGTGGCGTAGCTCCCTGGCGATCCGGTCGACGACCGCGGCCGGCTGCTCGACGTGGTCGCGCTGGGCGTCCTCAACAGCGGCCCGGACGACGGCGAGGGCGGCCGGGGTCATCGCTGCGCCCCGGTGATGTGCCGGGCGCGCTGCCGGTTCTCGGGCCGGACGATTGCCGGCGGGCACATCAGGGCGCGGGCGTCGCGGTGCGCTTCGGCGGCGAGGCGACGGCGGCGGGCGCCGGCCTCGGCCTGCTCGCGGGCGGCCTGCTCGGCGGCGCGGCGGTCGGCCTCGGCGCGGGCGCTCATCCATGCGAGCCACGTGCGGTGTCGGTCGTCGGCGTCCGGCCGGTACGCGGGCGGGGCCGGCGGGTGCCCGGCGGCGGCGAGCTGCTGCTCGGCCTCGCGCTCGGCGAGCAGGGCGGCGCCGTCGACCTCGCGCACGGTGCGCCACCGGTCCCACCCCTCGTGTTCCTGAAAGATCACGTACGCGCCCTTGTCGGCGAGGTCGGCAACCTTGCGGCGGGCCTGCCTCTTGTCCGACGTCCGGATGACGACCGGTGCGTCGGGACGGTGGTCCCAACTCGCCTCGACGCGCCACAACGTGACGTTCTTCGTCCGGTCGCCGGTCGCGGCCTTGCGGCGGTGGGTGCGGGCCTGCTTCGGGGTCGGGCTCATGCTGCGGTCTCCTGCTCCTGGCGGCGGGCGTGGTGGACGGTGGCGCGGTCGAGGCGGGTCGGGTGGGGCTTGGCGCGGACCTGGCGGCGGGCATTGCGGCACGGCTCGCCGACCGGGGCGAGGCAGTGCTCGTATGCGCACGACACGTCGAGGGCGTCGGGGCGGTCCTCGACGGCGGCGCGCTCGCGTTCGGTCCGGCGCGGCCGGTGCTCGGCAAGCACCTGCTTGACGCTGCGGGGCATGTACTCGCCGAGGGCGGCGAGGCGACGCTCGACCTCGGCGGCGGCCGGGCCCGCAGTGATGGCGCGGAGCGTGACGGGTGCGATCCGGCCCGCGGCAACGGCCTCGCGCTCGCGGCGCAGTGCGGCGACATACGCGTCGCCGGTCTCGTCGTCCGGGTCGATCTCCGGGTGCGCGGTGGGCTCGAACGTGCCCACGTGCCGGCCCATCACGTCGGCCTTATGGGTGTGCCACGGCCGGGACACGTCCGACGGCTGGATGCGGTACGGGTTGCGGGCTATGTAGTCGCGGGCGACGCGGGCGGCGTCCCACCCGTGCGCCTGGGCGGGAACGTCGCTGAGCAGGTCGCACCACTGGGCGAGCCGTTCGGCGGCGGCGGCCTGGTCGTCGAGGGCGAGGCGCGGGTCGAGCTTGACGACGTAGGCGATCAGGGCGGCAACTTCACGGGGGGTCACGGCTGGGCCTCCATGGCGGCGAGGGCTTCGGCGAGGTAGTCGGCGGACTGGGCGACGCGTCCGCGGGGCTGGGCGCGGTCGAGGGGGATCACGTTCGAGGCGGGCCGGGCGGGAGCGGCGGCCGGGACGGTGCCGGGCGCCGGGGCGGGCGGTAGCGACTGCCACGCCCGCAGGAAGTACCGGGCGTGCGATACGCCCTTGCGGTTGCGGGCGGCGGCCTGCACGGCGGCGGTAGCGAGCATGTCGAGGCCGGACCGCTTCACCAGGGCGTCGACGATGAACCACTCGGCCGGGGCGAGGTTCCACGCGACCAGGACGCCGGCGGCGGTGATCTGGTCGACCAGGGAGCGGGCGAACTCGGGGATCACTGCGACCGCGTCGCGTGCACGCTCGCTCCCTCCTTCACTCAATCCCTCTATGGGTGGGTGTTGGGGGCCGAAATCCGGTCCCCAAAGGGGCCGAGATTCGGCCCGGTAACCGGTCTCCGGGGTATCTGCGAGGGGACCGGACTCCGGCCCGGTAGAGGGGCCGAGATTCGGCCCGGTAGCCGGTAGGGGGCCGGATTCCGGCCCGGGGGTCTCCGGGGCTATGGGGCCGGATTCCGGCCCGGTAGCGCGGGCGGTCCGGCGGTACCCGACGGCTCCGGGGAGCTTGTACCGGGTCGCGCGGCTGCCCTTGGCGGGCTCGTCCTCGACCAGTTCGCCACTGGCGAGGGCGGCGTCGACGGCGGCGCGGGCGGTCGAGCGGGACGCGGCGAGGCGGCGCATGAACTCGGCCGTACCCATGCGCGCGGTGGCCTCGGGGCCGGTCGCGGCGTCGGCGACGGCGAGCAGGACTAGGCGGGCGTTCCCGCGCGCCTTCGCGCGGGTCCACACCCAATCCATGGCGTCGAGGGTCACGGGGTGGCGCTCCTGTCGTGCTGGGGGCCCGGGGGCGAGGGCGGCCTCGCCCCCGGGGGGCCGGTCAAGGCGAGGGAGTGAAATACGGGCGGGTCCGGCTGGGCTGGTGCTCCTCGCACCGGTGGCCGCACGGGTAGAACCGGACGGGCCGGGCGCCGCACTGGGGGTTCCCGTGGCCGCACGCGGGCGGCGGCTTTTCCTCGCCGGCCGGGACGTCGACGGCGAGCTGACCGGGCACGTTCTCGGGCGGCGGCTCGTCGAGGCGGCGACGCATGGCGGCGAGGCTCGCGGCGGTCGCCCGGGTCACTGCTCGGGCTCCTCGGCCGGCGCGGTGGCCGCGGCCGTCGGCGCGGCCGGGGCGAGGGCGGGCAGGAACTCGACCAGGACGCCCGCACGCCACGCGGCGGCGACCAGGTCGCGCCCGCTGGTCGGCTGGGCCTTGCTCCCCCGGGTGTAGGTGAGGCGGTGCGAGGCGGCCCTCGACGGCCTCAACTCGACGCCGGGCACGTCGTGCACGACACCGGACGTCCCGTCGACGAACTGGGAGGTACCGGCCGCGGTCGCCTCGGCGAGCACCTTGCCGGCGAAACCGGGGCGCACGCTGGTGAGCACCTGGGCGGGCACGAACTCGACGACGTGCTCGGTCGGGTAGTTGTCCCGGACCCACCCGCGGAACGCCTCGGCGTCGACGACCTGGGCCTCGCGCTCGCCCCCCGAACGGGACGACGAACCGACCTTCGTCCCGTCGGGCAACAGGGCGTCGACCTGAGTCGTCCCGCCGGCCTTGTGCGACTTGTCGAGCAGGTCGTCGGCGGTCTTCTTGGCGTCCTTGTACGCGTCCTTGACGTGGTCGAGCAGGGCGCCGAGGACGGCCTGTCGGGTCACGGCGTCGCGGACGACGACGGGGTCGGGTGCGGTCGGCTTGGCTTCGGCCTGCTCGGTCTGGGGCTGCTCGGTCACTGGGCGCCCCCGTTCTCGATCATGGCGCGGAATGCGTCGAGCTGGGCGGCCGGGGCGTGCTCGATCGGCAGGCCGTGAACGCGCTCGAACGCTTCGTCGAGGTTGGCGAGCTGGGCGCGGCTCGCGGCGAGCCTGAGCCGGTTCTCGGCCTCGGCGGCGACCTGCTCGGCGTTGGCAACGCCGGCCGGTATGGCGCCCTCGGCGGCGACCGCGTCGGAAACCGAGTGCGGCGTCGGTCCGGCCGGGGGGCCCTGCTCCTCGGGCGTCGACCGCTCCTCGCCCCCGCCGGTCTGCTGCTTGGCGCCCGGCTTGGTGGCGCCGATGGCGACCAGGCGGGCGAGGTGGTCGGGGTGAACGCCTCGGGCCTTGGCGGCGGCGTGCAGCTCGCGGACGGGGCCGACGGTCTCGGCGGCGTGCGCGTCGCGGAGTTCGCCGAGGCACGTCATGTAGTCCGCGGGGGCGCCGGCCGCTTCGGCGTCGGCGAGGATCGCGGCGAGCTGGTCGGCGTCGGCCGTCTCCGCGGCCTCGGCGAGGTAGTCGCGCGTCGGCGCGGTCGCGGCCGGGGGGCCGTTCGGCGTCGACTGCACGACGGTCGCCGTCTGCTGCATGGGCGGGGCGTCGGTCCGCTCGACGGCGACCGGGTTTCCCTCCTGGTCGACGACGGCGCCCAACTCCTCGGGCGTGTAGATCGCCCCGTGCAGCACTTCGGGGCACGCGATGCGCACGCCCTCGGCAATGCACCGGGCCCGCAGCATGGCGCGCGGGAACTTCTCCCACGGGGTGGGGTCGCCGTGCTTGTCGCGGGCGTACGGGCGGTCGTTCTTGAGCGTGCACAGGCCGGCGGTCACGGCGTCGTCGAGGGTCCACTCGACGACCGTTTCGTCGTCCGGGTCGTCGTGGCGCTGAATACGGACTTCGCACCGGGTGCGCTCGGACTTGATCCGCACGCGGTGCCCGGCGGAGCGGGCGCGGCCGAGCATGAGGTCGGCGGACTGGCACGGCTTGCCCTTGATCACGTGAATCGTCGTGATGGTGGTGACGACGTCGAGGCCGAGGGCGCGGCCGTACTCCAGTGCCCACAGAACGGATGCGGGGTTCTTGCGGTAGACGTCAGGCAGTAGAGGCGTGTTGGCCAGGGACTCGCAGAACTGCCACGCCTCGTAAGGGGACATCTGGGAGAGGGACAGGGCGCCCCCGCGGGCGGGCGCGACCGCGGCCGGGGCGTGGGCGGTGGGCAGGGTGGTGACGGTCACGAGCGGGTGTTCCTGTTCTGTGCGGGGGTGTGGCGGATACGGCCGGCGAGCCTGGTGATCCGGCCGGCGAGGGTGATCGCCGAGTCGGGGTCGAGCAGGTCGTCGAGGTCGACGGCGATCGGGCACTCGGCGGCCAGGGCCTCGCGACTCCCGTCGGCGGCGGCGGCCCTCATGGCGCGCTCGTACTCGGGCATGTCGACCGCATAGATCGCGTGGTCGAGGGCGCGCACGTTGTCGCCGTGGTGGGTGAGCAGGGCGCCGACGGTGTCGGGGTCCTCGGCGTACGCGAGGGCGAGGTCGTCGAGCAGGGACTCGGCGCGGGCTGCGATCGGCAGGCGGACGGCGAGGCCGTCGGCGCTGAGCTGGGGGCGGATCACTGGTGCAGCTCCTCGGGCAGGGTCGGCGCGTCGAGGGCGAGGTCGCCGGCCGCGACGTCGTACGCGTGGGGGCGGGTCCAGTCGGCGGCGGGGAAGGCGCGGCGGAGCAGGCCGCGGGCGGCGCGGTGCGCGGCGCGGTCGGCCTTGAGCGGCAGGCCGAGGGCGTCGTCGAGGCCGACCCACGTTGCGACGCGCTGCTCGCCGTCGCGGTCGGTGGTCACGGGGACGATCCGCACGCGGGCGGTGCCGGGGGCGATCTGGTCGAGCTGTCGGGCGATCACGCCCGTGCGGGCGAGGTGCTTACGGGCGGCGAGGGCGCCCTCGACGGCCTGGGCGGCGCGGGGGGCGGCGGTAGGCTGGGTGGTGTTCACGATCGGTACCTCTCGGGGTTCGGTCGGGCGGGGCCGTCCGGGTCGCTTCCGGGCGGCCCTCGCGCGTTTCAGGCGGCGGCGCGGTGCTCGACGGCGGGCGCCTGCTCGGCGCGCTGCTGCCGTTCGAGGCGGCGCAAGATGAGTTCGGCCTCGGGGTCGAGGCGGCCGGCGGCGCGGTCGCTGTCGCGGCGGTCGCGGGCGGCGTCGAGGACCCGGCGGGCGTTGGCGAACGCCTGCTCGCGGGAGATCACGGGGCCAGTCATGCGGCGGCCCGCTTGACCAGTTGACCAGCGGTTACGCCGTAGTGCTCCTCAACTGCCGCGGCAATGGCGGCACTTGGGGCGGTGCGTCCGTGCCACAGACGCCATGCGGTATTACGTGCAACCTTCAACCGCCTTGCGGTGTCTGACGGGTTGCGGTCGCCTGCTGCCTGGGCGGCTGTGACCAGAGTGGCGCGGTCGTACATAGCGGCATCGTCCTTCCGTGGATGGTTTGTTCTATCCACGGATGGAACGTTAGCACGACGGACGGGTGTTCGGTCTGGCATATGCGAGCGGAGGGCGAACCTCCGAAGTCTGTTGACAGGCGGCATATGCCCGACAACAATCGGTCACCTGTTCGACTGCAACGCCGCAGCTCAGGGGGGTGGACCGTGGCAAACGCGTATATTCCGGGCGCCTTTAAACGATCATGTGGTAGGCACGCCCCACGCGCGGTATGTTCCATCCATGGATCGATCGAACCCCCCGCGGAACAACCGGGCCACGCCCGAAGAATTTGCCGACTGGCTGAGAGCGCAACTCGAACGTCGCGGCTATGACCTACGACCTAGGGGCGGCGGGCAGACACGTTTCGCCGCCGACTCGGGCATCGGACAGGCATCCATCAGCCGCATGCTCCGCGGCCAAGGGATGCCAGAGACGCGCGTACTCGAAGCGCTCGCCGAAACCCTCGACCTCCCGCTCGCCGAGGTCCTGGTCGCCGCCGGCATCCTCACCCGCGACGTGCTGCTCGCCATCCGCCAACAGACCCCCCGCACCGACCCATTGACCCCCGAGGCAGCAGCCGAGGAACTGGGCATCACCGACCCCCAGAAAGTCGAGCTGTTCGTCTCCATGACCGAGACCCTGCGAAAGCAGCGAGCCGAAAACGGCGAGGGACGCATCGCCGAGAACTAACCCGCACGTGCACGGAGGCCGCACAGTGACTCACCGCTACATGCCCGTTCTCGCCATCGCCCTACTTCTGGTGGGACTGTCCGCGGGAGTCATGGGCCTCCTCGGCACCAACGACGATCTATGGCGGGTGGGTCTGTTCTGTGTCCTCACTGCCGTACCGCTGTTCGTCATCCGCGCCGTGCACAACTCCCAGCGCGTAAGTCGCGAACAGCTCGAAGCGGCGGACCAGGCGGGTTACATCCGGGCCCTCGATCACGTCGCGCGCGGCCTGCTCGACGTACCCCAGTCGCCCCACGGCGGCCGGCGCACCGACCGCGAGCAGGTCGCGGGCAACGTGATCACACTGCGCCCGCACCACATCCACCAACCCGAACGGAAGGCACTGTGACAACAGCGCAGATACCTGCCACGTTCAAACGTACGAAGCTGGCTCCGTACGTCGGATACATCCGGGTCTCGACCTGGAAAGAGGAGAAGATCAGTCCGGAGATCCAGCGCGCGGCGATCCTCGAATGGGCCAAGCGCAACGGGGCCGAGATCACCGAATGGATCGAAGACCTCGACACGACCGGCCGCAACTTCAAGCGCAAGATCATGCGGGCGATCGAGATCGTCGAGAAGGGGAAAGAAAAGGGCATCGCCGTATGGCGATACTCGCGCTTCGGACGCGACCGCGCCGGCAACGCGATCAACCTCGCGCGCGTCGAATCCATCGGCGGACAGTTGGTCAGCGCGACCGAACCGGTCGACGCCACGACCGCTATCGGCCGTTTCCAGCGCGGAATGATCCTTGAGTTCGCCGCGTTCGAAAGCGACCGCATCGGCGAGGCATGGGCCGAAACGCACCAGCACCGCCGGGCACAGGGACTCCCGGCCACCGGGCGCCCCCGATTCGGGTACATCTGGCATCGCCGATGGGACGCCCGAACCGAGAAGCTGCAAGACGAGAAGTACGAGCCTCACCACGAGGTCGGCCCGATCGTCGCCGAGCTGTATCGCATGTACACGCACCCCACGAAGCCGAAGGGGTTCGCCTCGCTTTGCGGGTGGCTCAACAACAACGGGCACCGCACCACCCGCGGCACCCTGTGGACGACGCAAACCCTCACCCGCTACATGGACGGCGGATTCCCGGCCGGCCTGCTCCGCATCCATGACGACGACTGCAAGTGCAACGGAAGGAGGACGAACGGCAGTTGCCCGAACTACTTCTTCGCGCAGGGCGCACACGAGGAACTGATCGACTACGACCTGTGGCAGAAGTACCGCGCCAGGCGCACGGAGGTCCAGAACACCCCGCCACGGGCCCGGAACGCCATGTACGAACTGACGGGCATCGTCCGTCACGACGCGTGCCGCGGCGGTACCAGCATGACCACCAACAGGTGGAGGAACGCCGCCGGCGAGGTGATCAACCTCAACGGTCACGCCTACCGCTGTTCGCAGCGTGCAGCGTCCGGCGGCACCAAGTGCGAAGGCATCTGGATTCAGCGCGTCCCCGTCGAGAAGGAGGTCGAGAAGTGGCTCATGCGTGAGGCCGCGCCGGGCGTCGACACCGCGCCGCCGACCGAAAAGGAACAGGTGAAGGTCGACGAGCGGGCCCTCGCCAAGCTCGCCCGCGCCAGGCTCACGGCGGAGTATGAGACGGCCGAGGCCGCCCTTACCCGCCTGATCATGGACCAGGCCGAGCACCCCGAGAAGTACCCGGCGGGGGCGTTCGAGCGGGCGCGCGACACCTACGTGCAGCGTCAGGAGCGGATCAAGCGCGAGCTTGAGAAGCAGGCCGACGTAGCCGAGGCGCCCCGACGCTCAGATTTCGACCGGCTGGTCGTGAGCACCGCGGCCGAGTGGAAGACGTTCAACACGTCCGAGCGGAACGCCATGATCAAGCAACTGGTACGGCGCGTCGTGCTGTCCCGTAAGAAGGACGAGAACGGCGAGCCGATCCCGGGTGGCGAGGGCGTCGCGGTGACGGTGCACCCCCTGTGGGAGCCGGACCCGTGGGAGCGGGCCCGTATCTGTCGAGGGCCGTTTGGGACCGCTACGGCCGGCCTGTGGCTGTCCGCCGAACTCTGGACACGTCCAGACACCTGGGAACAGATTCCCCCGAGGTAGTGACATACCGCGTGGTATGCCCCGAGAATCGCGGACAGGCGCTACCGCCGCGTAACTCAATGGGGAGGCCCACCGGTGTACGGCACGATGCAAGATGTACCGCTGCTTGTCTCGCGGATTCTGGAACACGGCCGGAAGATCCACGGTTCGTCTCAGGTCACCACATGGACCGGCGAGCCTGAACCGCACCGCCGTAGTTTCGCCGAGATCGGCAACCGCGCCGCACAACTGGCGAACGCACTCCGCGACGAACTGGGAGTGAGCGAGTCGGATGTTTTGGGCACTCTCATGTGGAACAACGCGGAGCACGTCGAGGCGTACTTCGCCGTGCCGTGCATGGGCGCCGTCCTGCACACGCTCAACCTGCGGTTGCCCGCCGAGCAGTTGGCGTGGATCGTGAACCACGCCGCCGACAAGGTCGTTCTCGTCAACGGCTCGCTGCTCCCGATGATCGCCCCGCTGCTCTCGAAGCTGCCGACGGTCGAGCACATCGTGGTGTCAGGCCCCGGCGACCGCTCCGTACTCGACGGCGCCTCCGCGCAGGTGCACGAGTACGAGGAGCTGATCGCGGACCGGCCGACCACCTACGACTGGCCCGACTTGGACGAACTCCGGGCCGCCGCCATGTGCTACACCTCGGGCACCACGGGCGACCCCAAGGGTGTCGTCTACTCGCACCGCTCCATCTACCTGCACTCCATGCAGGTCAACATGACGCAGTCGATGGGCCTCACCGACGCCGACACCTCGCTCGTCGTCGTCCCCCAGTTCCACGTCAACGCCTGGGGCCTGCCGCACGCCACGTTCATGACCGGCGTGAGCATGCTGATGCCGGACCGCTTCCTGCAGCCCGCGCCGCTCGCCGAGATGATCGAGTCCGAGCGCCCCACGCACGCCGCCGCCGTCCCCACCATCTGGCAGGGCCTGCTCGCCGAGCTCACCGCCAAGCCGCGCGACGTCTCCACGCTCACGCAGGTCACCATCGGCGGGGCGGCCTGTCCGCCCTCGCTGATGAAGGCGTTCGACGACCTGGGCATGCGGGTCTGCCACGCCTGGGGCATGACGGAGACCTCGCCGCTCGGCACCGTCGCCCGTCCCCCGGCGAGCGCCGCACCGGGCAGCGAGGAGGAGTTCGCGTACCGGCTCACGCAGGGCCGCTTCCCGGCCGGCGTCGAGGGGCGGCTCACCGGCCCCGGCGGCGAGCAACTGCCCTGGGACGGCGAGTCCGCGGGCGAGCTGGAGGTGCGCGGCCCCTGGATCGCGGGCGCGTACTACGGCGGTTCCGGCAATGAAGTGCTGCGCCCGGAGGACAAGTTCAGCGAGGACGGCTGGCTGAAGACCGGCGACGTCGGCACCATCAGCCCCGACGGCTTCCTCACGCTCACCGACCGCGCGAAGGACGTCATCAAGTCCGGCGGTGAGTGGATCTCCAGCGTCGACCTGGAGAACGCGCTGATGTCCCACCCGGACGTCGCCGAGGCCGCGGTCGTCGCCGTCCCCGACGACAAGTGGGGCGAACGGCCGCTCGCCACGGTGGTGTTGAAGGAGGGGGCGAGCGCCGACTTCGAGACGCTGCGTTCGTTCCTCGCCGAGAAGGTCGCGAAGTGGCAGCTGCCGGAGCGCTGGACGATCATCCCTGCGGTCCCGAAGACCAGCGTCGGCAAGTTCGACAAGAAGGTGCTGCGCAAGCAGTACGCGGAGGGGGACCTGGACGTCACCAGGCTGTGACGGCCTGTTTCACGTGAAACGGGGGCGGCTCGAAAGGGCCGCCCCCGTACGTGTGTTGAGGCTCGGAGCCCGAGGCTCAGGACCCGAAATTCAGGGCTCGAGATTCAGTTCGTGCCGATTTTCGCCAGTACGTCCACGATCCGGCCCTGCACCTCGGTGCTCGTCGACCGCTCCGCCAGGAACAGCACCGTCTCCCCCGCCGCGAGCCGCGGCAGCTCGGCGGGCTCCACGGCGGCCGTGTAGACGACCAGCGGAGTGCGGTTCAACTGCCCGTTCGCGCGCAGCCAGTCGATGATGCCTGCCTGCCGGCGACGTACCTGCAGCAGATCCATGACCACGAGGTTCGGCCGCAGCTCGGACGCGATGGCCACCGCGTCCGCGTCGTTCGCGGCCCGCTCGACCTGCATCCCGCGCCGCTCCAGGCTCGCGGTCAGGGCGAGCGCGATCTCCTCGTGCTCCTCGATCAGCAGCACCCGCGGCGGGTGCTGCTCGCTGTCCCGAGGGGCGAGCGCCTTGAGCAGCACGGCGGGGTCGGCGCCGTACGCGGCCTCGCGCGTCGCCTGTCCGAGGCCCGCGGTCACCAGGACCGGCACCTCGGCGGCGACGGCCGCCTGGCGCAGCGACTGGAGCGCGGTCCGCGTGATCGGCCCGGTCAGCGGGTCCACGAACAGTGCGGCGGGGAACGCCGCGATCTGCGCGTCGACCTCCTCACGGGAGTGCACGGTCACCGGGCGGTAGCCGCGGTCGCTGAGCGCCTGCTGCGTCGACACGTCCGGCGCGGGCCAGACGAGGAGTCGGCGCGGGTTGTCGAGCGGCTCGGGCGGCAACTCGTCGTCCATCGGCATCGGCTGCGGCCGGTTCGCGACCTCCACGGCACCGCCGGGGCCGTCCAGCGGCTCCGGGCCCTCGACGCCGTCCTGGTCGGGCGCGCCTATCGCGTAGGCGCGACCGCCGCCCTCGGAGGCGTTCGGCGACAGGAGCGGGGTCTGCTGCGGGTGCGGCCGGGCCTGGGCACCGGCCTGGGTGCCCTGCGGAGGCGTGCCGGGAGCGGCGCCCTGGGGCGGGGTGCCCTGGGCCCGGGTGCTCGGCGGCGGGGTGGTCTGCGCCGGGGGCTGCGGGGTGCTGCCGGTGTCCGGCTGCTCCTTGCGGTTCTCCTGCCGGTTGGACAGCTTGCGGCGCCGTCCGGAGCCACCGAGGGTGCCGGAGCCGCCCTGTGTCTGGCCCTGCGTCTGGCCTGCCGCAGGGCTCGGCTGCGGCGCGGCGCCCGGCTTCGGCGGAGCCTGCGGCGGCAGCGGCTGGACCGGTGGCTGCGGACGACGCTGCTGCGAGGCGACCTGGCGCCCGAACGGCACGCCCTGCCCCAGCGTCCGCACGCTGAAGGCCCGCCCCTGCGTCGAGTTCGTGTCACCGGAAGGGGCCGGGTCCTGAGCCTGAGCCTGCGGCTTCGGGGCCTCGGCGGGCAGCGGCTGGGCCGCGGCGGGGGTCGGGGCGCTCTCGGCCGGGGCCGCCGGGTCACTTTCCGGTTCGTCGGCCGGGGCGGTCTGCGGCTGGGGTTCGGGCTGGGCCGCGGATTCGGGTTCCGGCTGGGGCTTCGCCTGCATCGCGGCAGGGGCAGGGGCAGGGGCCTGGGCTAGGTCCTGGTCCGCCGCCGGTTCCTCCGGCTTGCTGACCGGTTCCGTACCCGGTTCCGTACCCGGCTCGCTCCCCGGCTTGTTCTCCGGCGGCAGCGCGGCGCCCGCGCCACCCGTCGTGGGCGTACCCAGGGCGGGAGTTGGCTGCGCCGGGTGCGGCTGCGGCGGCGTGTGGCCCGCGGAGGGGTGCGCCTCGGCGGTGTCGTGCTGGTGCGCCTCGTCCGGCACCGGAAGGGGCTGCGGCTGTGGCTGCGCGCCGCGTTCCTGAGGGGCGTCCTGCGGTACGTCACTGGGAGCGGGCTGCACATCGGCCTGCCGACCGGCCTGTTCGCCCGCCTGCGCCTCGGCCCGCGCTTCGGCCTCGGCCTTGGCCTCTGCCCGGTACTCCGGCGTGCGGTCGGCTTCGGCGGGCGGCAGCGCGAACACCTCGCGCGGACCCGCCTGCTGCTCCTTCGCCTGCTGCCCGCGCACCGCCGGAGCGCCCTGCGCGTCCTGTGCCGGTTGCGCGTTGCTGAGCGCGCGCCGGCCTCGGCGCCCGGAGGGCTGCGGGGCCCCGGCACCGGCCAACTCCAGCTCGCCCTGAGCCGGTTCGGCGCCCTGCTCGTCCGCTGGGGTGGACCCGGACGGCAGCGCGGGCAGGGCGGCCTGCTCCTGATGCCCGCCGCGCCGGGCCCTGCGCCCGGTCGGCGAGGGCACGCCCTGCGGCGGCACCGTTTCACCCAACGTCGGGGAAGCCGCATCGTGTTCGGACGAGGTCACCACGGCGCCCCGGGCGGCGTTCTCTTCCGGGGCAGGTCGTCCGCGCCTGCGGCCCGTACCGCTGGAGGGAGCCGGTTCCGGCTGCCCACCGCCCGAGACGCTGCTCTCCAGGAACGCGTCCGTCGAGGGCCCGGCGGCCCGCCGCGCCCTGCGGCGCCTGCTGCCGCCACCGGTGGCCTGCGCGGGAAGGTTCGGGTTCGCCTTGGCGGAGGCATCGTGCGAATCGGTGGCCTCGGAGCCCTCGACGGAGACGTTGGCGGGCACACCGCCGGGAGCCTCATCGGGCCCCGCCTCCTGATCGAGACCACCATCGGCCCCGGGAACGACCCCGGCGGCAGGAACGCCCCCACCATCAGGAACGACCCCGGCCCCCGTCCCGATCGGTACTTCGAGGACGTACGCGCTGCCGCTCATCCCCGGCATCTCGTGCGTCTGCAGCACACCGCCGTGCGCCCGCACGATGCCGTGCACGATCGGCTCGTGCACCGGGTCGCCGCCCGAGTAGGGACCGCGCACCTCGATGCGTACGTTCGCGCCCCGCTGCGCGGCGGCCACGACGACGGTCGAGTCGACGTACCCGGAGGTAGCGGGTACCCGGGCGTTGCCGGTCGCGTCGATCCCGGCGACGTCGGCGATCAGATGCGCGAGCGCGGTCGCGAGCCGCCCAGCGTCCACCTCGGCCTCTATCGGCGGCGCGTGCACGGCGAACTGCACCCGGCCGGGCCCGATCAGCTCGACGGCCCCGTCGACACCGGCGGCCACGACGGCGTCGAACATGACCTTCGTACGGGAGAGCAGGGAACCGCCCTCGTCCAAGGTCTGATAGGCCAGCACGTTGTCGACGAGCGTTGTCATCCGCGAGTACCCGGCGGCCAGGTGGTGCAGCACCTGGTTGGCCTCGGGCCACAGTTGGCCGGCGTCGTCCGCGGCGAGCTGGCTCAGCTCGCGGCGCAGCTCGTCCAACGGGCCGCGCAGCGACTGCCCGAGCACGGCGAGCAGCTGCGTGTGCCGTGCGGCCAAAGCCTCGTAGCGGTCCTTCTCGCGCTCCGCGAGCGAGGCGCCCCGCTCCTTCTCGGCGGACAGCTCCTCGGCGTGCTGCTCGCGGACGGCGGCGAGTTCACCGGTCAGCGCCTCGCGTACGGACGTGAGCTCGGAGCCCAGTTCCTCGCGTACGGACGTCAGCTCGGAGCCCAGCTCCTCGCGCACCCGCGCCAGCTCGGCGGCGCCCTCTTCACCGACCCGCCGCAGCTCGGCGGCGTGCTCCTCGCGCTCCTGCTCTGCGGCCTCGTCGCGCCGGGCGATCTCCTCGGCGTGCTCGACGGCCTGCTTCTCGGCGGAACGGCGGTCGGCGAACGTCATGACGGCGCCGACCAGTTGGTCCCCGTCGCGGACCGGCGCCGTCGTCATGTCGACGGGCACCTTCGCGCCGCTCTTGGCCCACAGCACCTGTCCGCGCACCCGGTGCTTGCGCCCGGAGCGCAGCGTGTCGGCGAGCGGCGACTCCTCGTACGGGAACGGTTCACCGTCCGGACGCGAGTGCAGGATGAGCGGATGCAGCTCCTGCCCGCCCAGATCGCTGGCCCGGAAGCCCAGGATCTGCGCGGCGGCAGGGTTGACGAGCACGATCCGCCCGTCGGTGTCGGTGCCCACGACGCCCTCGGACGCGGCGCGCAGAATCATCTCGGTCTGCCGCTGCGAGCGGGCCAGTTCGGCCTCGGTGTCGACGGTCCCCGACAGGTCCCGTACGACGAGCATGAGCAGCTCGGAGCCGCTGTAGCTCTGGCCGCCACCGGTGCCGTACGGATCCATCGCTTCGCGCGCGCCGTCGGAGAGATTGGCGGAGGTCACCTCGACGGGGAACTCGACGGCGTCGGTGCGGCGCGCGGTCATCCGCGTCGGCTTGGTCCGCCCGCGTTCGTCGGTCGCGGTGTCGGGCCGGCGCATGGAGCCGGGGATCAGCCGCGAGTCGAACTCGGGCAGGAGGTCGAGCAGGCCGCGCCCCACAAGTGCCGTGCCCGGGGCCTCGAAGGACTCCAGGGCAATGGAGTTGGCGTTGACCACGGTTCCGTTGGTGTTGACGAGCAACAACCCGTCCGGAAGCGCGTCAAGTATGGCTGCGAGGCGAGCAGCGCCTCGGGATGGCCTGCTGCTCACGACGACGGTTCCTCCCTGATTACTGCGACTTGCCGACCGCGTGGACCATCTTGCCTCGTGGCCCACGACGTATCACGGGAGGGAGTCTACGGGCAGAGGTTGAACTCGAGGCGCCGGATGCGACGGAGCCCACGTAGAGGATGTGGGGATCCCGGGCGGGCCGAGTCACGAGTCTGTGACCGTGGGACCGAGGGTCACGGCCCCGTCGCAGGCAGCACGGGCTCGAGCTGCTGCCACCGGGCGATCTCGCACCCGTTGCTCAATGAGTAGGAGGAGTCGACGAAGCGCCCGTGCCAGGTCCCGGTGACGCGGGCGGTGGCCTGGCCCCCGTACTGCATGGTGCAGCGCGCGTCGTCGGCCACCGGGGCGAACGGGTCCACGCCCTGTGCCTCCAGCTCGCCGAGCCGCCCGCAGGCCGCGCCGGGATCCGAGTGCGTCCCGCCTACCGGCGAACACTCCAGCTCGTACGTCCCGTCGCCGCCGTTGTCCGAGTCGGCGACGGTGACGGTCAGGTGATCGAGCCCAGTGTCCGCGTGCGCGGCGACGGGAGTGGCCGCGAGGAGGGCGAGCGGGCCGACGACGGACGCGACGGAGCCGACGGAGGCGATGAGTCGAGAAGAGATGCGCATGAACATGCCGTGTTCAACGCCCGTACCCACCCCGACGTTGCGGCCCGACACCCCCGGCTTTGCCCTGTGGCCTGCCCTCCTAGTACCGTAGGAGGCGATTGGTGACGCGCCGCTCAGCTGTGTCATCATCTGCACGCACCCACTCGCGCATCCGCGAGAGGGAGCTGCGCTGGAGGCGTCGCCTAGTCCGGTCTATGGCGCCGCACTGCTAATGCGGTTTGGGGTTTACCCCCCATCGAGGGTTCAAATCCCTCCGCCTCCGCACGCTGACCAGGGAGTTCATGTCATTCGGCATGGGCTCCCTCGGTCGTTTCCGGGGCGAATTCACAGCACATCGGAACCTTGATCGTCCGGGCCATCCGACAGTGACCGCGCCGAGTGTCCAGTTGGGCCAGATTTGTTCGCCGGGGTGAGGCGGTTCGTCTGATCGCCTTCGCTGCACCCGACGCACATGGCACAGTCGCCGCTATGACGTTGGACGACCTGCCGCGCTGGTTGGGCGGCTGGTGTGTGGACCAGTTGGGTAACGAGCCGGCCAGTGTGCTGTTCGAGCGGCGGTCGCTATCGGCGGTGTTCGGGCTGAAGCTGGTCGATGGACGAGACGTCGTGGTGAAAGCGCGGGAGGCCGACGGCCGGGCCGCTTCGTGTCTCGCCGCCCAGGCCCGGTTGGCGGAACGCGGGTTTCCTTGCGCCCGGCCGCTCACGCCCGTGGTCGGCGTCGGTGCGCTGGCCGTACACGCCGAGGAGTCTCGGGCAGGCGGGGAACTGCTGGGCGGCAACTCGCCGGACGTCGCTGTGCGCTACGCGGCGGTGTTCGCCTGGCTGATGGCCGAACTCGCCGATGTGACCCCGGCGCCGCCGCCGAATCCGCGCTGGGTGCGTTGGGACCATGCGGATTCAGGGACGTGGCCGGCCATCGACTTCCTCGATGAGCGGGACCAGAGCGCTGTGCCTGAGTATGTCGTCGAGACAGCCGAGCGAGCCCGGACGCGGCTGCTGGCCACCGGCTTACCGTGCGTGCTGGGCCACGCCGACTTCGAAGCGCAAAACCTCCGCTGGCACGACGATGACGTGTGGGCCGTGCACGACTGGGACAGCCTGGCGTGGCAGCCGGAGGCGGCGCTGGTGGGTGCGGCGTGCGGGGCGTTCGCCAGCGTCTCGCCGCCGACATTGGCCCCGGTCGAGAGTTCTTCCGCGTTCCTGGAGGCCTATCAGGATCTCCGAGGTCGTAGCTTCACCGTGGAGGAGCAGGAGATCGCGTGGGCCGCCAGCTTGTGGCCGGCGGCGCACAATGCCCGCTGGGAGGCGCTGCACGACGACCCCCCGAAGTCCGGTGACGCCGTCCGCGCACAAGCAGACGAACGTCTCCGCCGAGCGAATGCCTAGTGCTTCTCAGGAGAGGTCGTCAGGTCGATCAGGCTTCAACGTCGACGACGAAGGGCTCCTGACCCGGCTTCGGGAGCGGTGACCCAAGGAGTAGAAGCCGGTGCGCGTCGCGCAGGCCGCGATGCTTGTACCGCCCGGTCCGCGCAAGCATGGCCGCGTCCGCTCAACGCGTGTGCGCGGCTTCACTTGCGCCCCCGGCAGTTGGAGTAGAGGGCGAGCCCAGCCAGTATGAGGATGCAGATCCCGATCACGATCAAGAGGTCGCCGCCAGGAAGGGCCTCGCCGGTTGTGTTCGGCATGCGGCTCACTGTCTTCACTCCCGCTCGATAATCCCCCCCCCGGCTGTCGATGTGTGCGGGGGACGCTTAGCGGCGGGGCTAGGCGGACGAAAGTTGATCACAGGGGTTCGTTGTGGGTCCCACATACCTCGGGGCGACGTGCCTCGTCATGGCAGGCGACTGGCACAGCCGCCCTTGGCCGCGAGTCGCCGGTGTGGGCCAGCCTCTCTGAATGACCTGCGATGACGTGCTTGGGGGGAGTCACCCCTCGTGGTCGTTCGGCGAGGGGCAGACCGTTGTTGATGCGGCGTGGGGTTTACCCCCATCGAGGGGCGGTCCCTGCGTCTCCGCAGCAAGATCCGAAGACACGGTCCTGGGGGCCAGGGCTTCGGTGCTTTTCGGGGGTGGCCGCTGACTGCCTCGAAGTGCGTTTTCGCAGGTCAGGCCAGGTGGGGCAATCGGATTTCACATGGCGGCGGCAGTCATGTAATGTTCTTCTTGTCGCCGGGACGGGCCGAAAGGCCGGGAGCGGGGACAAGGAAAAATAGAAAAAAGCAAGCACTCGTAGCTTAACGGATAGAGCATCTGACTACGGATCAGAAGGTTGCAGGTTCGAATCCTGCCGAGTGCACACTGGTCAGAGGGCCCCGGACGATGAGTCCGGGGCCTCTTGCGTTTTCGGGTGTTGTCAGTGGCGTGCGTCATCCTGGCTCTATGACGTGGTGGTGCACCGGGATGCGGTGGCGTGGGGGCGGGCCGGTCTTCGGGTGGGTGGGGGACGGCGGGGCCGAGCGGGAGAGCGGGGTGCGGTTCGGGGAGGGCGTCGCGTTTCGGGTCGGTGGGGAGCGGCGGTGTCTCGGGGTGTGGCGGTCGGGGCGGTGGACCGTCTGTCCCGGGCGGGATGCCGTGCCGGTGCGGGGGACGCGGGCGCAGTGCGCGGAGTGTGCCGCGATCGACCGGTCGCGGTCCGTGGCCGCGGACACCATCGCCGATGACCCGCGGCCGTACCACGTGTATTTGGCGTGGTTCGGGGATGGGCTCGTGAAGGTGGGGATCACGGGCACTCGGAGGGGCCCTGACCGGCTGCTTGAGCAGGGGGCCGTTGCCTTTACATGGCTGGGGCGGGGGCCCCTGATGGCGGCGCGGCGGGCCGAGGAGTTGCTGCGGGTGGCGCTCGGGGTGCCGGACCGGATTCCGTACGAGAGGAAGCGGGCCGTGCGGGGCGGGTTGCCGGGGGTCGAGGAGCGGGGCGCCGAGTTGGTGCGGGTGCATGGCGTCGCGGCGGGGCTCGAGCAGTGGCCCGAATCGTTGGAGCGGCTGCCGTGGCAGGTGGTGGATCACGGGGAGGTTTTCGGGCTCGGCGGGATCGATCGTGTTGATGCCGTCGTGGGCGGGCTCGGTGAAGGGGACGTCGTCGCGGGGCGGGTGGTCGCCGCCGCCGGGCCCGATCTGCATCTCGTGGAGGCCGGCGGAGAGCGGCGGCTCGTCGTCGATACGCGGGTGCTCGCCGGGTGGCCGTTGGAGCGGGTGCCGCAGGGGGAGAGCGGGGTCGGAGGGGCGAGGCTCGAGGTGCGGGAAGTTCCGGGGGTGCAGGGTGGGCTCTTCTAGCGGGTCGGCCGACCGGCTGGTCCATTCCCTTCCGGTACGCCGGGGAACGAGGGATCGTAGGGACATGAGTGATCACGCGTATGCGACTGACGGGCCGGCAGTCCGGCCGTTGCCCGCCTTCGAACCGCCCTATTACGTCGTGGTGTTCAGCTCCGTGCGGACCCCGGGAGACCGTGGCTACGGGGAGGCAGCCGACCGGATGGACGAGCTGGTCAAGGAGATACCGGGGTACCTGGGGCACGAGTCCGCACGCAATCCCGGTGGGCTCGGGATCACCGTCTCGTACTTCCGGGACTCCGCCGCCATCGAGCAGTGGCGCTCCGTCGGCGAGCACCGCGCCGTGCAGAAGCAGGGCCGCGCCGAGTGGTACGAGCGGTACACCGTGCACGTCGCCAAGGTCGAGCGCAGTCAGGGGTTCGAGCGTGACTGAGCCCGGCCCCGACCACGGCGACCGCCTCGACTCCGAGCCCCAGCAGGTCGCCGCGTTCCTCGACCGGTACCGGCTCCCCGGCCTCGTCGACGTGCACACCCACTTCATGCCCGAGCGCGTGCTCCGCAAGGTGTGGGCGTACTTCGACTCTGCCGGGCCGCTCGTCGGGGCCGAGTGGCCGATCACGTACCGCGAGGAGGAGAGCGAGCGGCTGGCCCGGCTGCGGGAGTTCCGCGTCGAGGCCTTCACGTCGATGCTGTACCCGCACAAGGCGGGCATGGCGCGCTGGCTGAACGAGTGGGCGGCCGGTTTCGCCGCGCGTACGCCCGACTGTCTGCACACCGCCACGTTCTTCCCCGAGCCGGGCGTCGAGGCGTATGTGCGCGATGCCCTGGACGCGGGGGCGCGGGTGTTCAAGGCGCATGTGCAGGTGGGTGCCTATGACCCGAACGATCCGCTGCTCGATCCCGTGTGGGGGCTGCTCGCCGAGGCCGGGGTGCCGATCGTGGCGCACTGCGGGTCCGGGCCCGCGCCCGGAAAGCACACCGGGCCCGAGCCGATCGCGCGGCTGCTCGCCCGGCATCCGCGGCTGCCGCTGGTCGTCGCGCACATGGGGATGCCCGAGTACACCGACTTCCTCGCGCTCGCCGAGCGGTATGCGCAGGTGCGGCTCGATACGACCATGGCGTTCACCGACTTCGTCGAGCGGCACTCCCCATTCCCCAGGGACGAGCTGGGGCGGCTCGTCGACCTCGGGGACCGGGTGCTGCTCGGCAGCGACTTCCCGAACATCCCGTATCCGTACCTGCACCAGCTGGAGGCCATCGAGCGGCTCGGCCTCGGGGACGACTGGGTGCGGGCCGTGTGCAGGGACAATGCCGCAACGCTGTTCGGGCTCTACTGAGCACGGCCCCTTGTTCGTTTCTCGGATTCGTTTCTCAGAGTTTTCACAGGTACGGGAAAGGGTGCTCTCAGAGGCGCGTCGCAAGCTTGCGCCATGACCGCGACCTCGCCCCAGGGGCGTACCGAACTGCTGAGGCCGGACGGAAGCCCCGTCCGGGTGCTTGTCGTGGACGACGAGCAGTCCATCACCGAGCTGTTGTCCATGGCCCTGCGCTACGAAGGCTGGCAGATCCGCACCGCGGGGGACGGGACGGGGGCCATGCAGACGGCCCGCGAGTTCCGGCCCGACGCCGTCGTGCTCGACATGATGCTGCCGGACATGGACGGGCTCAGCGTGCTCGGGCGGATGCGCCGCGAGCTGCCGGAAGTGCCCGTTCTCTTCCTGACCGCCAAGGACGCCGTCGAGGACCGGATCGCGGGGCTCACGGCGGGTGGCGACGACTACGTCACCAAGCCGTTCAGCCTCGAAGAGGTTGTCGCGCGGCTGCGTGGGCTCATTCGCAGGACCGGCGCCGCCGACCGGCGCAGCGAGTCCGTGCTCGCCGTCGGCGATCTGATGCTGGACGAGGACAGCCATGAGGTGTCCAGGGGTGGGGACAACATCCATCTCACCGCCACCGAGTTCGAGCTGCTGCGCTTCCTCATGCGCAATCCGCGGCGCGTGCTCAGCAAGGCGCAGATCCTCGATCGCGTGTGGAGTTACGACTTCGGCGGGCAGGCGAACGTCGTCGAGCTCTACATCTCGTACCTGCGCAGGAAGATCGACGCCGGGCGCGAGCCGATGATCCACACCCGGCGCGGCGCCGGCTATCTGATCAAGCCCGCCATGGCCGCCAGCACGACGTCGTGAAGCGCAGGGGCCGGCCTCAGACGCTCCGGACGCGGCTCGTCGTCACGGCCGTCGCGCTGATGGCCGTCGTGGCGTCCGTGATCGGAGTCGTGTCCGCCGTCTCGCTGCACTCGTACCTGTACGACGAGCTCGACAAGCAGGTGTCCGGCATAGCGATGCGGGCCGGCGGGCCGAAGGGTGACTTTCCCGGCGGGTCCGGGCCCCGTGGCCAACAGGAATTCGGCGACCTGGCCTTCGTGACGATGGGCTCCCCCGCGGGGACCCTCGGGGCGGAGGTCAGCGGCGGGAAGGCCACCGACGGCGAGGTCAGCGTCGAGGGAACGAACACCGCGGGCGGCGGGCAGATCCAGACCGACGGGCTGTCCCAGGACGTGCTCGACGCCCTGGACGACGTCCCTCAGAGTCACGACAGGACCCAGCCCACCACCGTCGACCTGCCGGGTCTCGGCAGCTACCGCGTCCAGTACGTCTCCGGCTCCAACGGCGACTACTACGTGGGCCGCCCCACCGACCAGGTCGACTCCACCGTCAACAAGCTCATCGCCACCGAGCTGCTCGTCGCCGCCGCGGCCCTCGTCGCGGCCGGTGCCGCCGGGGCGATCATGGTCGGCGTCAACCTGCGGCCACTGCGCCGCGTCGCCGCGACCGCGACCCGGGTCTCCGAACTCCCGCTGCACAGCGGCGAGGTGACCCTCTACGAACGCGTCCCGGAGTCCCTGGCCGACCCCAGGAACGAGGTCGGCCAGGTCGGCGCCGCGCTCAACCGCATGCTCGACCATGTGCACGGCGCCCTCGAATCACGCCAGCAGAGCGAGATGCGGGTGCGCCAGTTCGTCGCGGACGCCAGCCATGAACTGCGTACGCCACTGGCCTCCATCCGCGGCTACGCCGAGTTGACCAGGCGCGGTCGCGAGGAGACGGGGCCGGACACCCGGCACGCGCTCGGCCGCATCGAGTCCGAGGCGGACCGGATGACCGGGCTCGTCGAGGACCTGCTGCTGCTCGCCCGGCTCGATGCCGGCAGACCGCTGTCGTACGAGCCGACGGATCTGTCGCCGCTGGTCGTCGACGCGCTCAGCGATGCGCGGGCCGCCGACCGGGAGCACGAGTGGCGTCTGGAGCTGCCGGACGAGCCGGCCGCCGTGCTGGCCGATTCCGCGCGGCTGCATCAGGTCCTCGTCAACCTGCTCGCGAACGCGCGTACGCATACGCCGCCCGGCACCACGGTGACCGCGCGCGTGCATCGGCAGGGTGGGTGGGTCTGCCTCGACGTGCAGGACGATGGGCCGGGTATCCCCGAGGAGTTGTTGCCGCGGGTCTTCGAGCGGTTCGCGAGGGGCGACTCCTCGCGGTCTCGGAAGGCGGGGTCCACGGGGCTTGGGCTGGCCATCGTGCAGGCCGTTGCGGCGGCGCACGGGGGGTCGGTGACGGTGGGCAGTGTGGTCGGCCGGACCGTGTTCACGGTGCACTTGCCGGCGTACGCGGCCGGGTTCGTGGCGGGTCCCGGGGTTGACGACGCGGGGCTCCGCCCCGGACCCCGCGCCTCAATCGCCGGCGGGGCTTGAATTTGCCCGGACCCCGCGCCTCAATCGCCGGCGGGGCTTGAATTTGCCCGGGCCTCGTAGCCTCTCGTCCAGGAGCGGGGCTTGACGTTGCCCGGCCCTCGTAGCCTCTGGCTCGAGTGCGGGGCTTGATGTTGCCCGGTCATCGTCCCAACGCGGCTTGGTTTTTGTTGGGGATGGACTCACAGGCGGGGCAAAGCCTCACCACACAGCCCTAACAGGGCAGTTGGTGAATGTCGGTGGTATGCGAACCGACTCTTCTCCGGGCATTGACCCCACCGTCTCCGCGAGGTTCGGGGCGCTGCCGGCGCGGGAGCACCTCCCTGCCGGCAGCGGCGATGTGCCGGTCCTGGACGTTGTCATCCCCGTCTACAACGAGGAGAAGGACCTCGGTGAGTGCGTGCGCAGGCTGCACCACCACCTGGTCCGCACCTTCCCCTACCCCTTCCGCATCACCGTCGCGGACAACGCCTCCACCGACAGCACGCCCGAGGTGGCGCACGAACTGGCCGCCGAACTGCCGGAGGCCACGTACTTCCGCCTCGAGCAGAAGGGCCGCGGGCGCGCCCTGCGCACCGTGTGGTCGGCGTCCGACGCGCCGGTCCTCGCGTACATGGACGTGGACCTGTCCACCGACCTGAACGCGCTGCTCCCGCTCGTGGCGCCGCTGATCTCCGGGCACTCCGACCTCGCGATCGGCTCCCGGCTCGCCCGCGCCAGCCGGGTCGTGCGCGGCACGAAGCGCGAGTTCATCAGCCGCACGTACAACCTCATTCTGCGCGGCTCCCTGCAAGCCCGTTTCTCCGACGCCCAGTGCGGGTTCAAGGCGATCCGGCGCGACGTGGCGCAGGTACTGCTGCCGCTGGTCGAGGACACCGGCTGGTTCTTCGACACCGAGATGCTGGTGCTCGCGGAGCGGGCCGGGCTCCGGATCCACGAGGTGCCCGTCGACTGGGTCGACGACCCGAACTCGACCGTGCACATCGTCAAGACGGCGACCGACGACCTCAAGGGCGTCTGGCGCGTCGGCAAGGCGCTCGCCACCGGCTCGCTCCCCCTCGACCGGCTCGCGCGCCCCTTCGGCGACGACCCGCGTGACCGGCGGCTCACCGACGTGCCCAAGGGGCTCGCCCGCCAGCTGCTCGGCTTCTGCGTCGTCGGCGGCCTGTCGACGCTGCTGTATCTGCTGCTGTACTCGGGCTTCCGCTCGTTCTCGGGCGCGCAAGTCGCCAACGCGGCCGCGCTGTTCGTCTCGGCCATCGTCAACACGGCGGCCAACCGGCGTCTGACGTTCGGGGTGCGCGGCCGGGACAAGGCCGTACGCCACCAGGCCCAGGGCATCGTCGTCTTCGGCATCGGCTGGGCCCTGACCGCCGGCTCGCTCGCCGCGCTTCAGACGGCCTCCGGCGCGCCCGCGCACTCCACCGAGCTGATCGTGCTGATCGCGGCCAACCTCGCGGCGACGATCCTGCGCTTCCTGCTCTTCCGGGCGTGGGTGTTCTCGGACCGGTCCGAATCCGCCGACCGGACAGCCGACCGGAGCACCCCCGAGCCCGCCCCCATCCCCGTACGGAACTCCGAGGTTCCGCAGGCAAGGACGACCCAGCGATGACCACAGACACCCGACCCTCGTACGAGGCGCCTCCCGCGCCTCCCGCCGAGTCGCCTCCCCGGGCGGCATTCCCTACGCGCGTGTGGCGCGGCAGGCCCGAGGACCCGCGCTGGGCCCGCCCGGCGTTCCTCGGCATGCTCCTCGTGATCACGGCCGCCTACTTCTGGAACCTCTCCGCCTCCGGCTACGCCAACTCCTTCTACTCGGCGGCGGCCCAGGCGGGCAGCGAGAGCTGGAAGGCGTTCTTCTTCGGCTCGTCCGACGCGGCGAACGCGATCACCGTCGACAAGCCGCCGGCCGCGCTGTGGCCGATGGGCCTGTCGGTGCGGCTCTTCGGCCTCAACTCGTGGGCGATCCTCGCTCCGCAGGCCCTGATGGCCGTGGCCACCGCCGGTCTCCTGTACGGGGCGGTACGCCGCCGGTTCAGCGCCGCGGCGGGCCTGATCGCCATGGTGGTCCTCGCGACGACTCCGGTCGCCGCGCTGATGTTCCGCTTCAACAACCCGGACGCGCTGCTCGCGCTCCTGATGACCGCCACGGTGTACTGCGTCGTGCGCGCCATGGAGCACGGCCGCACCAAGTGGCTGATCTGGGCGGGCGTCGCCGTCGGCCTCGCCTTCCTCACCAAGACCTTGCAGGCCTTCCTGGTCCTGCCGCCGCTGGCGGTGCTCTACGCGGTGTTCGCGCCGGTACGAGTACGCAAGCGGTTCGGTCAACTCGCCCTGTCCGCCGTCGCGATGATCGTCGCGGGCGGCTGGTGGGTGGCGATCGTCGAGCTGTGGCCCGCGTCCTCGCGGCCGTACATCGGCGGCTCCCAGAGCAACTCGTTCCTTGAACTGACCTTCGGCTACAACGGACTCGGCCGCATCAACGGCGACGAGGCCGGCTCCGTCGGTGGCGGTGGCGGTGGCGGTGGCGGCGGCGCGGGCGGCGGCACGGGACAGTGGGGCGAGACCGGCCTCACCAGGATGTTCAACTCCGAGATCGGCAGCCAGATCTCGTGGCTGATCCCCGCCGCGCTGATCCTGTTCGTCGCGGGCGTGGTCCTGACGTGGAAGGCCAGGCGCACCGACACGGCGCGCGCCGCGTTCCTCGCCTGGGGCGGCTCTCTGTTGGTGACCGGCCTGACGTTCAGCCTCATGGCCGGCATCTTCCACCAGTACTACACGGTGGCCCTGGCCCCGTATCTCGCGGCCGTCATCGGCATGGGCGCCACCGTGCTGTGGGAGGAGCGGGCGCGGCTCGCGTGGTCGGTGACGCTGGGCGCCTCGGTCGTGGCGACGGCCGTGTGGGGGTACGTACTCCTCGGCCGGACGTCGGACTATCTGCCGTGGCTGCGCTGGGTCGTGCTGATCGGTGGCCTCGTGGCGGGTGCGGGCCTCGCTCTCGCGGGCCGGCTCAACCGTCAACTCGCGCTCGGGGCCGCCGTGTTGGGCCTGCTCGCCTCGCTGGCCGCCCCCACCGCGTACACCATCTCGACGCTGAACACCGGGCACACCGGGTCGATCGTGACGGCGGGGCCCTCCGGGTCCAGCATGATGGGCGGCCCTGGTGGTGGGCCCGGTGGCGGCGGCAAGGGCGGCGGTCCCGGCGGGATGCCGGGCAAGCAGGGCGGCAAGGCCGGAGGAGGCATGGCGCAGGGGCAACCCCCGACCGGCGGCGGCAAGGGCTTCCCCGGTGGCGGAACGCCGGGCCAGAGCCAGAAGCAGGGCTCCAAGCAGCAGGGCGGCATGCCCGGCGGTGGCAAGACCGGTGCTCAGGCCGGTGGCAAGACCGGTGCTCAGGCCGGTGGCAAGGGCGGCGGCGGAGGCGGCGGCATGGGCGGCCTCCTCAACGGCGCCACGGTCAGCAGCAAGGCCAAGAAGCTGCTCCAGAAGAACGCCGGTGACTACACCTGGGCCGCGGCCACGATCGGCTCGCAGAACCAGTCGAGCTACCAACTGGCCACCGGCGACCCGGTGATGGCGATCGGCGGCTTCAACGGCACCGACCCGTCCCCGACGCTCGCCCAGTTCAAGCAGTACGTCGAGGACGGCAGGATCCACTACTTCATCGGCAGCGGATCCAGTGGCGGCGGCATGGGCGGCTCCAGCTCCGGCACGTCGACGAAGATCACGAAGTGGGTCGAGGCCAACTTCAAGTTGGTGACGGTCGGCAGCAGTACGTTCTACGACCTGACCCAGCCCAAGTAAAAGCGGTTGTACGGCGTACAACACATCCTCTACGGTGTATGGGAAACTTCAGCCCATGCACCGTAGAGGAGTGCCCATGGCCCCCACGGCCGACCCGGCCACCCAGGCACCCCAGGTCACCGCGGGTCACCCCCAGCGCTGGCTCATCCTCGGCGTCATCTGCCTCGCCCAGCTGACCGTGCTGCTCGACAACACCGTCCTGAACGTCGCGATCCCCTCCCTCACCAGGGAGCTGGAGGCCTCGACGTCCGACATCCAGTGGATGATCAGCGCCTACTCGCTCGTCCAGTCCGGCCTGCTGCTCACCGCGGGCAGCGCCTCCGACCGCTACGGCCGCAAGAAGATGCTCGCGGCGGGCCTCGCGATCTTCGGCGTCGGCTCGCTGACCGCCGCGTTCGCGGGCTCGACGGGGCAGTTGATCGCGGCCCGCGCGGGCATGGGCGTCGGCGGCGCGCTGATGATGACGTCGACGCTCGCCGTCGTCGTACAGATCTTCAGCGAGGCCGAGCGCGTCAAGGCGATCGCCCTGTGGTCCACGGTCAGCACGATCGGCTTCGCCGTCGGTCCACTCGTCGGCGGCGTGCTGCTCGACCACTTCTGGTGGGGCTCGATCTTCCTCGTCAACATCCCGGTCGCACTCATCGGCCTCGTCGCCGTGCTCGCCCTGGTCCCCGAGTCGAAGAACCCGTTCGGCGACCGCCCGGACCTGCTCGGCGCGGTGCTGTCCACCGTCGGCATGACCGGCATCGTGTACGCGATCATCTCGGGCCCCGGCGACGGTTTCACCTCCGCGCCCGTCCTCGTCTCGGCCGCGATCGGCCTCGTGTCCATGGCCGCCTTCGTGACGTGGGAGCTGCGGATCCCGTATCCGATGCTCGACATGCACTTCTTCCGGAACCGGAGGTTCACGGGCGCGGTGACGGGCGCGATCCTCGTCGCCTTCGGCATGGGCGGCTCGCTGTTCCTGCTCACCCAGCACCTCCAATTCCTGCTCGGATACGGTCCGTTGGAGGCGGGGCTGCGCACCGCGCCGATGGCGCTCACCGTCGTCGCGCTCAACCTCACGGGCGTCGGCCCCCGGCTGCTCGGCAAGCTCGGCACGCCGGTCACCATCGCGTCCGGCATGACGTGCATGGCGGCGGGGCTCGCGGCCATCTCGCTGCTCGGCGGGGGTGGTTACGGCGGCATGCTGCTCGGCCTGGTCGTCATGGGCGCGGGCATGGCGCTCGCGATGCCGGCGATGGCCAACGCCATCATGAGCGCGATTCCGCCCGAGAAGGCGGGCGTGGGCGCCGGGGTCAACGGCACCCTCGCGGAGTTCGGCAACGGGCTGGGGGTCGCGGTGCTCGGCGCGGTCCTGAACGCCCGTTTCGGCGCGCTCGTGTCGGTCTCCGCGGCCTCGTTCCCCGCGGCGCTCGCGGCGGCGGACTCGGCCGGGGAGAAGGCCCGTATCAGCGAAGCCTTCTCCTCAGGTCTCGAGACCAGCCAGCTGGCCGGCGCGGCCGCCGTCCTCGCGGGCGGCCTGCTCGCGGCGGCGTTGCTGCGCAGGGCGGAACAAGCGGAGAACCGGCAGCGGTGACTTCCGCTTAGCATCGGTGCGGGTGGGGAGCGGTCCTGTGCGCAGGCCCGATCCGCCCGCGTACGAGGAATCCCTGGGAAGGAACGCCATGGCGAAGGCAGCGCGGATGAGCGTCTGGCTCGAGGACACGGATGGCGCCGTGGAGCCGAGGCCCAGAGCGTCGCGCGGCCGGCGGGCCGAGCAGCCCAGCGGGCTCGACCGGGAGCGGATCACCCGGGCGACGGTGGGGCTCCTGGACGCGGAGGGGCTCGCCAAGTTCTCGATGCGGCGCCTCGCGGGCGAACTGGGCGTCACCGCGATGTCCGTCTACTGGTACGTCGACACCAAGGACGACCTCCTCGAACTCGCCCTCGACCAGGCCTTCGGCGAGCTGGAGATCCCGGACACGGACGCGGAGGACCTGCCGGACTGGCAGACGCAGCTGCGTGAACTGGCCGCCATCTACCGGACGTTGCTCGTCCGGCACCCGTGGATCTCGCCGCTCGTCGGCAACTACCTCAACGTCGGCCCGAAGTCGCTGCTGTTCTCGCGGGCGGTACAGAGGGTCATCGCCCGCACGGGCCTCACGCTGGCGCAGCAGCGCGGCGCCGTCTCGTCCGTCTTCCAGTTCGTGTACGGATACGGCACCATCGAGGGCCACTTCCGGCAGCGCTGCGCCGAGGTGGGGCTTACGCAGGACGAGTACTTCCACAAGGCGATGGCGGCGTTTTCCGTTCCGGAGGAGATGGCGGACGACTTCTCGCATGCGGATCGGATGATGGAGGCGGTGGAGGAGGGGGGTGACGTGGACGCGATGCGCGACATGGACTTCCAGGTCGCCCTGGACCTCCAGATCGCCGGCATCGAGTCCCTGGTGGCCCACCACACTTGACGCCACGGGGCTCCGCCCCGGACCCCGCTGCTCAATCGCCGCAGGGGGTTGAAAGGCCTGCTCAATCGCCGCAGGGGCTTGTTAGATCAAGGCTCGCCGACGGTTGGTATTTCAAGCCCCGCCGGCGATTGAGGCGATCTTTTCAGCCCCGCCGGCGTTTGAGGCGCGGGGTCCGGGGCGGAGCCCCGAGGCCGTAACGCCGGTGCCGCCTAGGACAGCCTCGCCGGGAACCCACCCGTGGCAACCGGCCCCCACTTCTCCGGCGTGACCCGGATGATCGACTTCCCCTGCTCGACCATCGCCTCGCGATACTCGTCCCAATCCGGATGCTCCCCCGAAATGCACCGGAAGTACTCCACGAGCGCCTCGACGGAATCGGGCGAGTCGATGACCTCCGCCACCCCGTCGACCTGCACCCACGGCCCGTTCCACTCGTCGCTGAGCACGACGAGACTGACCCGCGGATCCCGCTTCGCGTTCCGCGTCTTGGCGCGCTCCGGGTACGTGGAAACAACAATCCGCCCGTCGCCGTCGACCCCGCAGGTCAGAGGTGAGGCCTGCGGGGTGCCGTCGGCGCGGGCGGTGATGAGGAGGGCGCGGTGCCTGGGCCTTACGAAGTCGAGCAACTCGTCGATGGAGACACGGGTGTTGGTCGCGATATTCGGAGCCATCCCCGCACTTTAGGGCCTGCCCGGCGGATCATGGTGCAGGCGAGCGGGGGCTGACATCGCCGGGGTCACATCTGTGGCAGCGCGTCGCCCTGTACGGCCTGGATGTCGAGCTCGACCTTCAGCGTCGCGCCGATCGCGGCGATGCCGGCCTGCACGACCTGGTTGTAGTTCATCGCGAAGTCCTCGCGCTTCAGCTCGGCGATCGCCTTGAACGCCGCGCGCGTGCCGCCCCACGGGTCGGCGCCCGTGCCCAGGTAGCTGAGGTCGAGGTCGACCTCGCGCGCCACGCCGTGCAGGCTCAGCTGGCCGTGCACGGTCCAGCGGTCGGTGCCCGCGGGCTCGATGCCGGTCGACCGGTAGGTGATCTCCGGGTACGTCTCGACGTCCAGGAAGTCCGGGGACTTCAGGTGGCCGTCGCGCATGCCGTTGCCGGTGTCGATGGACGCCGCGTTGATGACGGCCTCGACCCGCGACTTCTCCACGTCCTGCGCTATGTCGATGCGCGCCGAGAACTCGGTGAACCGGCCGTGCACCGACGTGATTCCGAGGTGCTGTGCCGTCGCCGCGATCGTCGAGTGCATCGGGTCGACCATCCACGGCCCGGGCGGCGGCAGCTCGGCCCCGCCCTGCCGGTGCAGCACAATGCTGCCCACGTCGGCCCTGCCGCTCGCCGTCACCATCGCGGTGGAGGCGGCGGGGGCGTAGCCGACGGCGGTCACGATCACCGTGTAGGGACCGGGCGTGAGCGCGGCCGGGTCGTGCACGGCGCCCTCGTCGTCGGCCTCTGCCCGCAGCACCTGCGATCCGGTCATGTCGGTCACCGTGACGACGGCGTGCGGCAGGGCCCACCCGTCCCGCGTGCGGATCCGCGCGCTCAGTCCCATGCTTTTGCTCTCCTAGCTCAAGTTCTTACGTACGTAGAGGGGCGGTCGTTCTCTCCCCCTACGAAGACGGGCCCCGGCCGGCATGCGTCTCGGCCGTCCCCTGCCGATGTGACGACGCCGCCGGGTCCGGGGCCCATTCTCACAACCGGGCCTGTGTGGTCCGCGTCCGCTCAAAGCGCGAACCACACCTTCAGGTGGCCCGGGGCCTGATCACTCGCCGGGGTGGGCGAGTTCGATGTCGTGGCCGTCGATGCCGCTGCCGTTGACGCTGAGGCCCGTGGCCACCGGCGGGTAGCCGGTCGCGATCACGGTGTACTCGCCGCCGTCCAGGTCGGTGAAGGCGTACTCGCCGTCCTCACCGGTGGTGGCGGTGGCGACCACGTTGCCCGCGGCGTCCACCAGCGTGACCCGCGCGTCGTTCAGCGCGCGGCCCGCGGCCCGGATGGTGCCCTGGACCTGGGAGCCGGAGTGCAGGTCGATCTCGACGCGGGTGACACCCGTGCCGCCCACCTCGACCGGCAGTGCCGTCGGACGGTGCCCCGCCGCGTTCACGGCGATGGTCACGGTGCCCGGGACCAGCTCGGCGAAGGTGAACTCGCCGCCCGGACCGGACTGACCAGTGGCGAGCACATCGCCGCGGACGTCGGTGACGATGACCATCGCCCCGGCGACCGGCGCCTTGGTCTCGCTGGCCCGCACCACACCGGTGAGGCCGCTGGTCCCGCTGAGCAGGATGTCGTACGTGACCGGGTCCTCGCCCACCAGGACGGTGGACGCCTGCGGCTGGTAGCCGTCGGCCGAGGCGATCAGGACGTAGCTGCCGGCGCCGGGGGCGTCGACCGCGTACGAACCGTCGCCCTGGGCCACGGCGCGGCCCAGCTGACGGCCGCCGAGGGAGATCAGCGTGACCGCGGCGCGGGACACCGGGGCGGACTCGGCACCGCGGACGAAGCCGTGGACCGGGGTGCCGCCGCCCACCGGGGCACCGGCGCCCGCGGAGGCCACAGCGGCGAGCCGCTGGGTCTGGTGGTCGGCCGCGGGCTCACCCGCACCGACGAGGCTCGGCACCTGCTCCGGCGCGGGGGCGGGAGCAGCGGCCTGGGCCGGGGTGGCCGAGGGCGACGCGTCGCCCTGTGCGGCCTGTTCGAGGGCTCCGGTGGTACGCAGGGGAACCTCCTTGATGAAGATCGTGAAGACGAATGCCAGGAACGCGACCGGGGCGGCGTACAGGAAGATGTCGGCGATGCCGCTTCCGTACGCGGCCTCGAGCCAGTTGCGGATCGGGCCGGGCAGGACGGACATGTCCGGCAGTGCGCTGCCGCCCATGGCCTTGCCCGCGGCCTGCTGTTCCTGCGGGCTGAGGGAGCCGATGGTGTCGGTGGCGTGGGTGCTGATGCGGCTGGTCATCACGGAGCCGAGCGCCGAGACGCCGATCGTGCCGCCGAGGGACCGGAAGAAGCTCACCATCGAGGAGGCGGAACCGAGGTCCTTGGGGGCGACCTGGTTCTGCGTGCTCAGCACGAGGTTCTGCATCATCATGCCGACGCCGAGACCCAGCAGCGCCATCCAGATCGCGACGCGCCAGTACGGGGTGTCGTACTCGATGGTGCCGAGCAGCCCCAGACCCGCGGTCAGGAACAGACCGCCGGCGACGAGCCAGGCCTTCCACTTGCCGGTCCGGGTGATGATCTGGCCGGAGACGGTGGAGGAGATGAACAGTCCACCGATCATCGGGATCGTCATGACACCCGACATCGTGGGCGTCTTGCCGCGCGCCAACTGGAAGTACTGCGAGAAGTACACGGTGCCCGCGAACATCGCGACACCGACGAACAGCGACGCGAGCGAGGCCAGCGTGATGGTGCGGTTCTTGAAGAGTCGCAGCGGGATGATCGGCTCGGTGGCCTTGGACTCGACGAGCGTGAAGATCAGCGCCAGTACGATCGAGCCGCCGACCATCGTGTAGGTCTGCCACGACAGCCACTCGTACTTGTCGTCGGCGAAGGTGACCCAGAGAAGGAGCAGGCAGACCGCGGCGGTGATGAAGAAGGCACCGGCCCAGTCGACCTTCGCCTTCCGCTTGACCACCGGCAGGTGCAGCGTCTTCTGCAGCACGATCAGGGCGATCAGCGCGAAGGGCACACCGACGAAGAGGCAGTAGCGCCAGCCGAGCCAGTCGGTGTCGGTGATGACGCCGCCGAGCAGCGGACCGCCGACGGTGGCGACGGCGAACGTGGCGCCGAGGTAACCGGAGTAACGGCCGCGCTCACGCGGGGCGATCATCGCGGCCATGACGATCTGCGCCAGGGCGGACAGACCACCGGCGCCGATGCCCTGGATGGCACGGGCGGTGATCAGCATCCCCGGGTTCTGCGCGAGGCCGGCGACGACCGAGCCCACCACGTAGACGACCAGGGCTATCTGGACCAGGGCCTTCTTGCTGAACAGGTCCGCCATCTTGCCCCAGAGGGGCGTGGTGGCGGTCATGGCGAGCAGCGAGGCCGTGACGACCCAGGTGTAGGCGGACTGGCCGCCGCCCAGGTCGCCGATGATCTTGGGAAGAGCGTTGGTGACGATCGTCGACGAGACGATGGCGGCGAACATGCCGAGCAGCAGCCCGGACAGCGCCTCCATGACCTGCCGGTGCGACATCGGGGCGCCCGCTTCGGGGGCGGCCCCTGAATGCTTGGGATGGCTGCCCCGCACACCGGACGGTGTGGTTGTTGCCATGGGATTCCTTTTCTTACGTGTTACGCGGGTGTACGGGTGATGGTCTGAGCGGTCGACTGGATGGTCGGCTCAGTGGCGGCCTGCGGAACCGTCGTTCGGGACCCCGTCGTGCGGCAGTCACCGAAGCTCTCGCGCAGTCGTGTCATGAGGACGATCAATTGATCGACCTCGTCGTCGGACCAGTCGCTCAGCCGGTCGGCGAGCAGTTGGGTGCTCCGTTCATTGAGCACCTCCATCTGCTTCGAGCCCTTTTCGGTGAGGCTGAGGATGCGCGAACGCTTGTCGGCGGGGTCGGGATGACGCTCGATCCAACCGCGGTCCGCGACGTGTGCCACGTGCCGGCTGGCCACGGACACGTCCACGGCGAGCAGCTCGGCCATGCGGCTCATCCGCATGTCGCCGTAGCGCTTGAGCAGCGTGATCACCGCGGCCGAACCGGTCGGACAGTCGGGCGGGAGGATCCGCGCCATGTCCCTCTTGACGGCTCCGAAGGCACTCATTTGTCGCGCCAGCTCGTCGTAGTGACGTTGTGCGGCCACGGCACCTCCTGACCAAAAGATCTTTATTTGTTGCTTAGGGCAACCATAGAAGCAGTTGGTTGCCACAGGCAAACGAAAGGGGGTGGTCGCGGATAAAATCGCGGCAAAGAACGAGTGCAAATCAGTAAAGTCGCAGCTCAGGCGCCCTGCGCGCGGGCTGTGGCGTCCTTCACGGCAATTCGCTAGGGTCCTGCCCCATGGCTAACAACCCCCAAGGCCCCGGCCCCCAGGGCACTAACGACCCCGCGGGCAACACCCAGATGTTCCGCGCCTTCGTCGACGAACAGCCTCCCGCAGGACCCGGCCGACAGCAGGCCGCCGCGAAGTCCGGGCCGAGCGCCGGCCTGATCATCGGCATCGTGCTCGCGATCGTGGTGGTGGCGGGCGTGGCCTGGCTGGCACTCAAGTAGTCGGCCCCCGGAGGCAGTTCACCTCCGGGGCCGGTCCGGCGAGGCAGTTCACTTCCAGTCGACGTCGACGTCCTTGGTCTCGAGCCGCATGCCGAGCGGGACGCGCCACTGGTCGACGCACACCGTCCACGTCTTCCGCTTCTTCTCCCCGGCCCCGAGGGGCGCGGGGAGCTTCTTTGTGACGTCGACGGTCGCCCAGTCGACACCCAGGGCCCCCAGCACGTGCGTCTCGAAGGTCACCTTGCCCGAACGCACCGCGCTGCCACCGGAGTTGTGCAGCGCCAGCGTCACGTCCTGGCACCAGCGCTTGTCGGCGTCCTTGAGCACGGGGTCGCCGACCTTGAGCAGGGCGGGGCCCGAGGGGGACGAGGAGGGCGTGTCGCCGCGGTCGGAGGCGGCGCCGGACCTCTCGGCGCTCCCGGAGCCGCCGGCGCTGCCAGAGTTGCCGGGGGGCTTCTCTGTGGCGGGTGTTGTGCCATCGCCGCCGGGGGACTCGCCGGGGACCTCCCGGGCTGGAGGGGCGCCGCCCGCGTCCGGACCGTCTTCCGCGGCCTTGCCCGTCCCGCCCTTCCCCGAGGAGCCAGAGGCGCCAGGGCTGCCCGTCTCTGGTGGGTCCAGCGGTACGAGCTCCACCTTGCCGTGGGGCGCGACCCGGTCGCCCGGTCCCGTGGGCGCCGCTCCTGCCGCGCCCACGGCCACGTACGGATCGGGACCGCCGTCACCGTCGAGGGCGACGACGGCGCCCGCGCTCACGCACACCGCGGCGACCGAAGCGGCCCCCACGGCGACCTTCCTGTGACCGAGCAACCAAGTCCGCAGCATCGCGCCAGTGTGTCTGACGGCCCGTCAATTAGGAACCCCGTGGGGCGGTTGTGATGGTTGGCCACACATGCGGCGGGGCGGGCCCGGACACCGGACCCGCCCCATGCAGCGCCTTCGCCCAGTCGGCTATCAGTCGGCGATCAGACCTTCCCGCAGCTGCGACAGCGTCCGCGTGAGCAGCCGGGACACGTGCATCTGGGAGATGCCGACCTCCTCGCCGATCTGCGACTGCGTCATGTTCGCGAAGAACCGGAGCATGATGATCTGGCGCTCGCGCGGCGGCAGCTTGGCGAGCAGGGGCTTGAGCGACTCGCGGTACTCGACGCCCTCAAGGGCCGTGTCCTCGTAGCCGAGCCGGTCCGCGAGGGAGCCCTCGCCGCCGTCGTCCTCGGGCGCGGGCGAGTCCAGCGAGGACGCCGTGTACGCGTTGCCCACCGCGAGGCCGTCGACCACGTCCTCCTCGGAGACGCCGAGCACCACGGCGAGCTCCGGGACGGTCGGCGAGCGGTCCAGCTTCTGCGCGAGCTCGTCGCTGGCCTTGGTCAGGGCGAGCCGCAGCTCCTGGAGGCGGCGCGGCACGCGCACCGACCACGAGGTGTCCCGGAAGAACCGCTTGATCTCACCGACGACCGTCGGCATCGCGAACGTCGGGAACTCCACGCCCCGTTCGCAGTCGAAACGGTCGATCGCCTTGATCAGGCCGATCGTTCCGACCTGGACGATGTCCTCCATCGGCTCGTTGCGACTGCGGAAGCGGGCCGCCGCGTACCGCACCAGCGGCAGGTTCAGCTCGATCAGCGTGTCGCGGACGTACGCCCGCTCCGGGCTGTGCTCGTCGAGCGTGGCAAGACGCAGGAACAGGGAACGGGACAAGGTTCGGGTGTCGATGGACCCGCTTGTCGGAGGTGTCACGGACACCTCGCGGTCCCCGGCGGCCTGCGCCGGAACCGAAGCGGGAACAGGAGCGTCGATCAGCGCGGCAGGCGTCTGCTCGCTCAGGTCATCGGTCGCGGCGGGTGCGCCGGGCGTGAGCGTGAGCACCTTCGAGCTGCCCTGGTCTGCGGACATGCCACCCCCTTGAGGTCGCGGACGGTCGCGGCGGACGCTCCCGTCAGGTAAGAGCGCAGCCTCCACCTGAATACCGGACGAGGGGCTGCGCCAAACGCCGTTCCAGCAGAATGTCACATGTCGGCAACACGCTGTAGTGACATGTCGACATGTATGGGATGGATCGACGCAGGAAGCAAGGGGTGTGGCGGGAGATGGCGCGGATTCCCGCGGGAAATGCCCCGCGGGTCTTCTCTACCCGTTCGAGCTAGGAATCGATCCTGTTTGCGGACCGAAGTCGAGCGAAGCTGCGGGCGAGGAGTCTTGACACGTGCATCTGCGAGACACCCAGCTCGGCGCTGATCTGAGATTGCGTCAGATTGCTGTAGTAGCGGAGCAAAAGGATCCGTTGCTCCCGCTCGGGCAGCTGCACGAGGAGGTGCCGTACGAGATCGCGGTGCTCGACGCCGTCCAGCTCCGGGTCCTCGTAGCCGAGCCGGTCGAGCAGGCCCGGCATCCCGTCGCCCTCCTGTGCGGCCTCCAGGGACGTCGCGTGGTACGAGCGGCCGGCCTCGATGCAGGCGAGCACCTCGTCCTCGCCGATCCGCAGCCGCTCGGCGATCTCGGCGGTGGTCGGGGAGCGTCCGAAGGCCGTCGTCAGGTCCTCGGTGGCGCCGGTGACCTGCACCCACAGCTCGTGGAGGCGGCGCGGCACGTGCACGGTGCGGACGTTGTCGCGGAAGTACCGCTTGATCTCGCCGACGACCGTGGGCATCGCGAAGGTCGGGAACTGGACGCCGCGCTCCGGGTCGAAGCGGTCGATGGCGTTGATCAGGCCGATGGTGCCGACCTGGACGACGTCCTCCATCGGCTCGTTGCGGCTGCGGAAGCGGGCCGCCGCGTACCGCACCAGCGGCAGGTTCGCCTCGATCAGGGCGCCGCGCACCCTGGAGTGCTCGGGGCTGCCCGGCGGGAGGTCCTTGATCTGCGCGAAGAGGACCTGGGTCAGCGCGCGGGCGTCGGCGCCCCGGCTCTTCGTGGGCGCGGGCGGCGCTTCGGGCGCGGGCGGTGCTTCTTGAGGCGCAGTACTGGCCGGCACGGTCAACTCCACCTCTGTTTCCGTCAACTCATCGGTCAAAAGCGGTCATAGCATCACAAGACATGTGCACTGTGTGCAAGCACCGCATAACTCCGTGTTGAAGCCTCAGTTGGGGCATCGGCGGGGGTTCAGGACGGGTTCAGGACGCACGAAAGCCCCTCACCGTTCCGGTGAGAGGCTTCTCGAACGAGTGACGGTCCGGAGGGTGCGCCTCAGAACTCGTAGTCCGCGATCACCCACGTGGCGAACTCGCGCCACATCGCGACGCCCTCCTGGTGGGCGGGGTGCTCGAGGTACCGCTTCAGGGCATCGGTGTCCTCGACGGCCGAATTGATCGCGAAGTCGTGGGCGATCGGCCGGTCGGTGATGTTCCAGCCGCACTCCCAGAACGTCAGCTCGGGGATCTTCGCACCCAGCGCGCGGAAGGCCTCGACGCCCTCGGCCACGCGCGGTTCGTCACGGCTCACACCGTCGTTGAGCTTGAAAAGGACCAGATGGCGGATCACGGGGCGCTCCTGAGGTGCTGACGGCCGGTCTGCCGGACCGTTACTTCCCGCCTACTTCCCGCCGTTGACGACCCAGGTCATGAAGTCACCCACGGACTGGGCGGCGGACGATACGCCTTCGAACCCTATCTGGACGTAATCGGCCGCCTTGGAGGGGTCGGTGATGATCACGTAGAGCACGAAGACCACCCCGACGAAGAGCGCTATTTTCTTCGACTGCACCACGTTGCCTCCCCGTACCCGTGTCCGGTCCCCGTCCGACCCCTGTCGAACGGCGGTGAGTCTAACGCGGACGATCACCGACGCGACCTTTAAGGACCAACGGCCTCCGGTTATGGGTCCTTTGCCGACGTCCCGCACCCCCACAAAGGGGCAGTATTGGTGACGAGCCCGGAGGGTCTGGCAGGAATCCGATGGGCTGGGACGTGACCCCGACTGCGGGGTCCGCGCCGCGGCTTCCCCCCAGAAGCGGCGCGGACTACGGGAGATCGTCCTCACCGGGGGGAGCGGCTTGTCCCCCCGATTGCCGCTCCCCCCGACCCGAACGGGACGGCTGAGCCCCGGCGCCTCTGGTCAGGCGCCGGGGCTCTTCGTATGCGCGGGTGCCGACCGACCGGCCCAGCGGGCAAAGCGAAGGGGCGGATCCGCGATCGGATCCGCCCCTTCGAACGGCGGTAGCGGTGGGATTTGAACCCACGGTGAGTCTCCCCACACTCGCTTTCGAGGCGAGCTCCTTCGGCCGCTCGGACACGCTACCGAGAGGAACTCTAGCCCATGGGGGGCCGTGCTCCGAAATCCGTATCCCTGAAGAAACGGGTGAGCTGGATCGCACATTCTTCGGCGAGTACCGCGGAGATCACTTCGGGCCTGTGGTTGAGCCGCCGGTCGCGGATCACGTCCCACAGCGAACCGGCCGCCCCCGCCTTGTCGTCGCGGGCCCCGTAGACGACCCGGTCGACGCGGGACTGCACGAGCGCGCCCGCGCACATGGTGCACGGCTCCAGGGTGACGACGAGCGTGCAGCCGGTCAGCCGCCACTCGCCCACCTCTTGCGCGGCCCGCCGCAGCGCCAGCACCTCGGCGTGCGCGGTCGGGTCCCCCGTCAGCTCGCGCTCGTTGTGCGCCCGCGCGAGCACGGTGGTCCCGTCCGGCGCCAGCACGACGGCGCCGACGGGCACATCACCGGCCGCCGCGGCGAGCCCGGCCTCGGCCAGGGCCTGCCGCATCGGCGGCTTCCAGGGGTCTCGTACGGGATCGGGGGCGGGAGCGGCGTCGGAGGGTGTCACGGCGAGGAATCTATCGCCGCGGCGGTCAGCGCACCGTCTCCAGGACCTCCGATGCCCCCAGGGCGTCGGCGATCTCGCTCAGCGCGTCCGCCCCGTCGAGGGTGAGCAGATCCTTCTCGGGGACGCCCAGGTCGGCCAGGACCGCGCTGTCGCCGAGCGGGCCGGGCGGCACCGCCTCGGCTCCGGTGTCCTCGTCCTCGTCCCCGGACGCCTCCTCGTCGTCCGGTTCGCCGTCCTCCGTCCCGTCCAGGTCCAGGGCGTCCAGTTCGTCGACGGCGACGGCGTCCAAACCGTCCGGAGCCTTGCCGAGCAGTTCGTCGGTGAGCAGGATCTCGCCGTAGCTGCTGCGGGCGGCAGCGGCTGCGTCGGAGACGTAGATGCGAGGGTCCTCCTCGCCGTCGATGCGGACGACGCCGAACCAGGCGTCCTCCTGTTCGATGAAGACGAGGATCGTGTCGTCCTCGGCGCCGGCCTCGGCCAACGCCTCGCGGGCCAGGTCGGCCAGGTCCGACAGGGTCTCCACGTCGTCGAGCTCTGTGTCGCTCGCTTCCCACCCGTCTTCGGTGCGCGCGAGCAGTGCGGCGAAGTACACCGTGACTCTCCCACTTGTCTCAGGTGTGCCGGTCAGGAGGCGGGGAGTGCAGTTCAAGCCCCGCCCACTCGGAATCGTGGCAGAAAGTCCGGCTCCAAGAGAGGTCTTCCGCGCGCTGTGTTTGTGGCGCGTCTTCCGCGGGGTCCCGCGAGACGGGGGTCGGGGGCGGATCGGCGGGCCCCGTCACCAGCGAAACGTGCGCATCCGCATCTGCTGACGCATCCGTGCGGCCCGGGCGCGGCGCGGCTGGACCCTGGCGCGCAGCTCCCGCGCCTCGGTCAGTTCCCGCAGGAACAGGGCCCGCCTGCGCCTGCGCGCGGCGTCCGTCTCCGGCCCGGAATCCGGCTCCGTCTCCGGCTCGGGCCCGGCCCCGCTCCCGCCCGGCCCGTGCTCGGGCCGCTCCCGACGCTTCCCGTCCGCCATCGGCCACACCACCCCAGTCCGCCCGGTCGGCGCAGTCGGCGCCAGTCGGCGAGTCCCTTCCACCTTCCCTCCGCACCGGTCATTGATGCCACCGCGCGGGGCAGCCGCGGCCCTGTGGCCCGGTTACTGTTGAGGACATGCGGATCCACGTCGTCGACCACCCTTTGGTGGCGCACAAGCTCACCACGCTGCGCGACCAGCGCACCGACTCCCCGACCTTCCGGCGCCTGGCCGACGAGCTGGTCACCCTGCTCGCCTATGAGGCGACCCGGGACGTGCGCACGGAGCAGGTCGACATCGACACCCCCGTCTCGCGGACGACCGGCGTCAAGCTGTCGTACCCGCGCCCGCTGGTGGTGCCGATCCTGCGCGCGGGCCTCGGCATGCTCGACGGCATGGTGCGGCTGCTGCCGACCGCTGAGGTGGGCTTCCTCGGCATGGTCCGCAACGAGGAGACGCTGCAGCCCGCGACGTACGCGACGCGGATGCCGGACGACCTCTCCGGGCGCCAGGTGTACGTCCTGGACCCGATGCTGGCCACGGGCGGCACGCTCGTCGCGGCGATCCAGGAACTGATCAAGCGCGGCGCCGACGACGTCACGGCCGTGGTGCTGCTCGCCGCCCCCGAGGGCGTCGAGATCATGGAGCGCGAGCTGGCCGGCACGCCGGTCACCGTCGTGACGGCCTCGGTCGACGAGCGGCTCAACGAGCACGGGTACATCGTCCCGGGCCTCGGCGACGCCGGGGACCGGATGTACGGGGTCGCCGAGTAGCGGCGCCGCACGGGACACACGAGAAGGGCCGGGGGTGGAAGGGTCGGGGCTCTGCCCTGGGCCCTGCGCCTCGAGTGCCGGCGGGGGTGGAAGGGTCGGGGCTCTGCCCT
>NZ_JBSFVM010000012.1:0-183121 GCF_053592315.1 Streptomyces sp. NPDC002754 | reverse complement strand
CCGCTGCTCAATCGCCGCAGGGGCTTGAAAGATCGCCTCAATCGCCGGCGGGGCTTGATAGATCAAGCCCCGCCGGCGGTTGTTTTTTAAGCCCCGCCGGCGATTGAGGCGCGGGGTCCGGGGCGGAGCCCCGTGGCCGTAACGCCGGTCGGGGTGATCGATACGATGCGGGCATACCGAAAACCACCGCCGAGGGGACCACATGGACGACTGCCTGTTCTGCAAGATTGTCGCGGGGGACGTCCCCGCCACCCTGGTCCGCGAGACGGAGTCCACCGTCGCGTTCCGGGACATCAACCCCCAGGCCCCCACCCACATCCTGGTCATCCCCCGCGTCCACCACCCCGACGCCGCCTCCCTCGCCACCGCCGAACCCCAGATCGCCGCCGACGTCCTTCGCGAGGCCGGCGAGGTCGCCAAGGAGGAGAAGCTGGACAGCTACCGGATCGTGTTCAACACCGGCAGCGGCGCAGGCCAGACCGTCTTCCACGCGCACGCCCACGTCCTCGGCGGCCGTGGCCTGCAGTGGCCCCCCGGTTAACCCGTGTCCGTACGCGAATTCGTCGTGCTCGGCACCGCGAGCCAGGTGCCGACCCGGCAGCGCAACCACAACGGCTACCTGCTCCGCTGGGACAGCGAGGGCATCCTCTTCGACCCCGGTGAGGGCACCCAGCGGCAGATGCTGCGCGCAGGCGTGGCCGCGCACGACCTCAACCGGATCTGCGTCACGCACTTCCACGGCGACCACTCCCTCGGCCTCGCGGGCGTCATCCAGCGCATCAACCTCGACCGCGTACCGCACCCGGTGACCGCGCACTACCCGGCGTCCGGGCAGCGGTTCTTCGACCGGCTGCGGTACTCCACCGCGTACCGGGAGACCGTCGACATCGCGGAGGAACCGGTGAGCGGTGAGGGGGCGGTGCTCGCGGACACCGCCGCGTACCGGCTCGAGGCCCGGCGGCTCTCGCACCCCGTCGAGTCGTACGGCTACCGCCTCGTCGAGCCCGACGGGCGCCGCATGCTGCCTGAGCGGCTCGCCGCGCACGGCATCAAGGGGCCCGACGTCGGACGGCTGCACAAGGAGGGCTCCCTGCGGGGCGTCACGCTCGACGAGGTGAGCGAGGTGCGGTGCGGACAGCGCGTCGCGTTCGTGATGGACACCCGGCTCTGTGAGGGCGTGGAGGCGCTCGCCGAGGGCTGCGACCTCCTCGTCATCGAGTCGACCTTCCTCGACGAGGATGCTCAACTCGCCGCTGATCACGGGCACTTGACCGCCTCGCAGGCCGCCCGCGTCGCCCGCGAAGCGGGTGTACGGCACCTCGTCCTCACCCACTTCAGCCAGCGCTACACCGACCCGGGGGAGTTCGCGCGCCAGGCCCGCACCGCCGGTTTCGACGGAGAGCTGACGGTCGCCCGCGACCTGGACCGCGTCCCCGTACCGAAGCGCCGCTGAGCCTTGGGGCCTGGCCCTGCGTACGCTGGTCGGATGTCACTCGCACCACTCGCACGCATCCCCAAGGCCGAGCTCCACCTGCACATCGAAGGCACCCTCGAACCCGAGCTCGCCTTCGAACTCGCCCGCCGCAACGGCATCACCCTGCCGTACGCCGACACCGAGGAACTGCGCAAGGCGTACCTCTTCGCCGACCTGCAGTCCTTCCTCGACCTCTACTACTCGCTGATGGCGGTCCTCGTCACCGAGGGCGACTTCGAGGCGCTCGCCGACGCCTATCTCGCGCGCGCCGCCGAACAGGGCGTGCGGCACGCCGAGATCTTCTTCGACCCGCAGGCGCACGCGGCGCGCGGCGTGGCGATGGGCACCGTCGTCGAGGGACTGCACCGGGCCCTCGCCCGCGGCGAGGAGCGGCACGGGATCTCGGCGAAGCTCATCATGTGCTTCCTGCGCGACCGGTCCGCCGAATCGGCGATGGAGACCCTGGAGGCCGCGAAGCCGTACCTCGACAGGATCGTCGGTGTCGGGCTCGACTCCGCCGAAGTCGGCAACCCCGCCTCCAAGTTCCGCGAGGTGTACGAGGCCGCCGGCGCGCTCGGCCTGCGCAAGGTCGCGCACGCGGGCGAGGAGGGCGACCCGTCGTACGTGTGGGAGGCCCTGGACCTGCTGGGCGTCGAGCGCGTCGACCACGGACTGCGCTCCATCGAGGACCCCGAGCTCGTCGCCCGCCTCGTACGCGACCGGATCCCGCTCACGCTCTGCCCGCTGTCGAACGTGCGGCTGCGCGCCATCGACATGCTGGAGGACCACCCGCTGGTCAAGATGATGGACGCGGGCCTGCTGTGCACGGTCAACTCCGACGACCCGTCCTACTTCGGCGGCTACGCGGGCGACACCTTCCACGCCGTCCACGAGGCCCTCGCCCTCGACCACGACCGGGTGCGGGAGCTGGCCAGGAACTCCTTCGTGGCGTCGTTCCTCGACGGCAGCGACGAGGAGGAGGCGCTTCGGGCGCGCTACATCGCCGAGGTCGAGGCGTACGAACTGGACGACATCTCGGGCTGAGGCTCCAACTCGTCGATCAGAGGCGGCGGTTACCGCCAGTCCGGCACGCCCGGCGTGCCGCGGTGGGCCGTCGCCTCGATCCTCGCGCGGATCTCGCGCATGACCGCCACGATCCGCTCCTCGTGCTCCGGCGTGAGCCGCGCCACCGGCACCGAGCAGCTGATGGCGTCGTGCGCCGGGGCGGCGCGGTCGGGGTATCGCAGCGCGAAGCCGAAGCCGACGATGCCGTCGACACCCTCCTCGCGGTCGACCGAGTGGCCCCGCTCGCGGATCGCGGCGAGGTCGGTGGCGAGCGCCTCGCGCGTGGCGTGCGTACGCCTGGTGGACTGCTCGTACGGGCCCGGCGGCAGCTCGTCGTCCGGGCGCTCGGCGAGCAGCGCCTTGCCCAGCGCGCCGATGTGCGCGGGCAGCCTGCGGCCCACGCGGGTGATCGTCCGCAGATATTCGTGCGACTCGCGGGTCGCCAGATACGCCACGTCGAAGCCGTCGAGGCGCCCCAGGTGGATCGTCTCGCCGAGCGCGTCCGACGCCTCGTCGAGGAACGGGCGTACGGAGCGTACGTACGGGTCCGTGTCCAGGTAGCTGGTGCCCGTCAGCAGGGCGCGGATGCCGATGCCGTACAGCGAACCCGTCACGTCCGTGCGCACCCAGCCGCGCGCGATGAGCGTCTGCAACAGCGCGTACATGGAGCTGCGCGGCACCGCGAGTTCCTCGGCGAGCTCCTGGAGGCGCGCCGGGCGGTCGCCACGGGCCGCGAGCACATCGAGCAGGTCGACGGTGCGGGCGGCCGACTTCACCTCGCGGACTCCGCGCTGCGGCCCGGTGTTGACGCTCTCTGACATGCGCCGATCGTAATCCCGGCGGCACGGGCGCTTCGTGACAGGTTGATGTCGTCCCCCGTGGGACGGGATCGGGTCGTGCACACTGTCCGGATTCCAACCATTGCAGGGAGCGCGACGTGACCTCCACACGACCCGGAACGGACCCCCTCGCGGCGCTGCGCACGACGGCCGACCCGCCCTACGACGTGTATCTCACCGGCACGGTCTTCCTCGACATCATCTTCACCGGCCTCGACAGCGCGCCCGTGCGGGGAACGGAGTCATGGGCGCGCGGCATGGGGTCAAGCCCCGGCGGAATCGCGAACATGGCGACGGCGCTCGCCCGGCTCGGCCTGCGCACCTCGCTCGCCGCGGCCTTCGGCGACGACCACTACGGCGAGTACTGCTGGGACGCCCTCGAACACGGCGAGGGCATCGACCTCAGCTACGCGCGGACCGTCCCGGGCTGGCACTCGCCCGTCACCGTCTCCATGGCGTACGAGGGCGAACGCACGATGGTCAGCCACGGGCACGAGCCGCCGCCCGTCGATCCCTCCCGTCTCCCGCCACCACCCTCAACCGAGGCCCTTCGGGCCGCCTCTCCTGTTGCGCCGGCCTGTCCGCCGCACGCCAGGGCCGCCGTTGCCTCACTCGTGCCCGGCGCCGACGAGCCGTGGGTCGCGACGGCCGCGCGCTCCGGCACGAAGATCTTCGCCGACGTGGGCTGGGACGAGACCGGCCGCTGGGACCTCGCGGCGCTGCCCGGCCTCCGGCACTGCGAGGCGTTCCTGCCGAACGCCGAGGAGGCGATGCGCTACACCCGCACGTCCTGTCCGCGGGCCGCCGCGCACGCGCTCACCGAACACGTCCCGGTCGCCGTGGTCACCCTCGGTGCGGAGGGCGCGTACGCGGTGGACGGCCGGACCGGCGAAACGGCCTCCGTCCCCGCCATCGAGGTCGAGGCCCTCGACCCGACCGGGGCCGGGGACGTCTTCGTCGCCGGCTTCGTCACCGGAACCCTGGCCGGCTGGCCGCTCGCCGACCGCATCGCCTTCGCCGGCCTCACCGCGGCCCTCTCGGTCCAGGAGTTCGGCGGCTCCCTGTCGGCGCCGGGCTGGTCGGAGATCGCGGTCTGGTGGAAAGAGGTCCGCTCCAACGACCACCAGAACCGCTGCGCCCTGGACCGCTACGCCTTCCTGTCCCCCCTCCTCCCCGACACATCCCGCGCCTGGCCCCTACGCCGCGCAGTCCCCACGATCGGCTTCGGCCGGTCGGTGTAGGGGGCGTGGCCGGCGCGGACGATCGGCTTCGGCCGGTCGGCGTAAGCCGTGCCAACGGTCGGCTTCGGCCTGCCGCACAGCCGACACCCGCCGCCTGTCCCCTCTGCCCGGTGCGGCCCGTCTGCTCTGCCCGGGTGCCCGCGCCCGTCTCCCACCCACCCGCCCCCTCCGGGGGCTTGGGCCTCCCGGGATGCGCCCGGCCGAGGAGATCCCGCTTGGGGCCGAAGCGCACGGCGATGCATCACCTGGCTCAACACGGTCAACTACCAGGTCGCGGATATCGGGCAGATGGTCGTCCCCGGCGCCCCGCGCGACTCCCCGCAGCCGCTATAGCATCACCGCCTCCACCTCAGCCGCTGGCGCCATGCGCTCGCTGCGCGACCCGGCCCTATCGGAGTTGGACGAGGAGGATGGCGGCGGGCCGGAGTGAGCGTCAGCAGCCGCCCGGCAGCGGCCCGGTTCATTTTCATGGCCCGGTCGCGACAGGCTTGTGTGCCGAGAATGTCAGTCGGTCCCCCACGCCGATGGTGATGTCGACGTAGCCGAGCGTCTGCAAGCGCACAAGGAAGGCTGCGGGTTCCACCGGGTTGTAGACGTCGCCCTCGTGGAACTCGTGCAACGAATGGCTCGGCAGGCTGTCGGCGCCGACGAGAACACCACCTGGTCGCAGGACACGCAGGATCTCCGCCAGCACCCGGTTCTGGAGCTCCGCCGTCGGCACGTGGTGCAGCATCGTGAACGACGCTGCGGAGTCAAAGGAGTTGTCGGCAAAGTCCAGCGCCGTCCCGCTTCCGTGGTGGGCCTCGACATTCGTCCCGGCATAGCGGGCGGCCAGGCGTGCGGCCGCCTCCGGCTCGACCTCGACGGCCACCAGGCGATCGACCCTGGTGCGCAGCCACTCCGTCGCGGCACCTGGCCCGGGCCCGACCTCCAGCAGCTCCTTCCCCAACTCGGCCCGGGCAACAGCGATCGGCAGAACGTCGTCGTGGAGATGGGCGGCCCACTGCGGGCTCGCGCACAACTCAGCGTGGTTGTTGTTCATGCCGTCGACGCTAGAGATCTGCCGCAGTGTCTCAAAGGCCGTACGCTGCCACCTGATGTCGAGAAACAGACAGGGCGGCGCACTCGTCATCCGGTCGCACTCCATGCCGCCGGGCACGCAGTTCCAGCGGCACACCCACCAGACGCACCAGCTGGCATGGGCTTCCAGCGGCACACTCACCGTCGCCGCCGACACCCGGACCTGGGTGTTGCCGAGCACTCGGGCCCTGTGGGTCCCAGCCGGGGTGCCACACGAGGTGACCTCGGCGAGCCACAGCACCATGATGTCGCTCTACCTGTCCACGGTGCCGGAGACGACGTCATCATGGACCGGGCTACAGCCGATCGTGGTCTCCCCACTGCTCGCCGAACTCATCCGCTACCTGGCCGACCCAGCTCTGGGCACCGACCGACGGGCCCGCGGAGAACCCCTGGTCCTGGATCTGCTGGAGCCGGTGACGGTCACCACGCTCGATACTCCGCTGCCCACCGACCCCCGCGCCTGCGAAGTCGCGCGGGCGCTCCTGAACGATCCTGCCTGCCAGTATTCGCTGGATGCGTGGGGTCGCCGGGTCGGCGCCTCAGGACGTACCCTCGCCCGGCTCTTTCTGTCTGGCACCGGCATGCCCTTCGGCCGGTGGCGTACGCTCGTCCGCCTCCAAGCGGCGCTGCCTGCTCTGGCCGCCGGCGAACCACTGAGCCGGGTTTCGCGGGCAGTCGGCTACGAGACCGTGAGCGCGTTCGTCGCAGCCTTCCGACGCGAAACCGGTGTCGCGCCAGGCACGTACTTCCGACCTTCTCGACCGCCTTTGAGGTGAGAAATCCTGCAGCCCGCATATGAGGCTGCCGAACGAGCGTGTCGGCTTCCGCCCGCGTGGCACCCGCCGCTACATCCGGCTCGACGCCCGACAGCCGTATCCGTAACCCACTCGGCGTTGTCGTACCCGCGCCGTACCCTTGGCGGTGCAGGGCAACACCGCAGAACACACCGCAGAGAAAGTCCCGTACGGGGAGGACTCGAGGGCCACCGGCCCGGCTCATGACGCAGACACCATCCAGCGCCCGCGCACAGTTCACCGTTCCGCCGAAGCACCCCATGGTCGAGGTCCTCGGCTCGGGGGACGCGCTGTTGCGAGTGATTGAGAAGGCCTTCCCGGAGGCCGACATCCACGTCCGGGGCAATGAGATCAGCGCGACCGGAGAGCCGGGGGAAGTCGCCCTCGTCCAGCGCCTGTTCGACGAGATGATGCTGGTAGTGAGGACGGGGGCACCGATGACAGAGGACGCCGTGGAGCGCTCCATCGCCATGCTGAAGGCGACGCAGAACGGCGAGGGCGACGGCCAGGAGACCCCGGCCGAGGTGCTCACGCAGAACATCCTGTCCTCGCGGGGCCGCACGATCCGCCCCAAGACCCTGAACCAGAAGCGCTACGTCGACGCGATCGACAAGCACACGATCGTCTTCGGCATCGGCCCCGCCGGCACCGGCAAGACGTACCTGGCGATGGCCAAGGCGGTCCAGGCCCTGCAGGCCAAGCAGGTCGACCGGATCATCCTGACCCGGCCGGCGGTGGAGGCGGGCGAGCGGCTCGGATTCCTGCCGGGAACGCTGTACGAGAAGATCGACCCGTATCTGCGGCCGCTGTACGACGCACTGCACGACATGCTCGATCCGGATTCCATCCCCCGGCTCATGGCGGCGGGGACGATCGAGGTGGCGCCGCTGGCGTATATGCGCGGAAGGACGATCAATTCGGCGTTCATCATTCTCGACGAGGCGCAGAACACGACGCCCGAGCAGATGAAGATGTTCCTCACCCGTCTCGGCTTCGACTCGAAGATCGTGATCACCGGTGACGTGACGCAGGTCGACCTGCCGGGTGGCACGAAGAGCGGGCTGAGGCAGGTGCAGGACATCCTGGAGGGCCTCGACGACGTGCACTTCTCGCGGCTCAGCTCGCAGGATGTCGTCAGGCACAAGCTCGTCGGCCGTATCGTCGACGCGTACGAGAAGTACGACACCGAGCACGGTACGGAGAACGGCACCCGCAAGGGCCGTCCCAGGGCAAACCAAGGAAAGTAGTCCAACAGCGCCATGTCGATCGACGTCAACAACGAGTCCGGAACCGAGGTCGATGAGCAGGCGATCCTCGACATCGCCCGCTACGCGCTCGCGCGGATGCGCATCCACCCGCTGTCGGAGCTCTCGGTGATCGTCGTCGACGGCGACGCCATGGAGCAGTTGCACGTGCAGTGGATGGACCTGCCGGGGCCGACGGACGTGATGTCGTTCCCGATGGACGAGCTGCGGCCGCCGATGAAGGACGAGGACGAGGCCCCGCAGGGCCTGCTCGGCGACATCGTGCTGTGCCCCGAGGTCGCCAAGCAGCAGGGTGAGGACGCGCCCACGCAGCACTCCATGAACGAGGAGCTCCAGCTCCTCACCGTGCACGGGGTGCTGCACCTGCTCGGGTACGACCACGAGGAGGCCGACGAGAAGGCCGAGATGTTCGGTCTTCAGGCGGGCATCGTGGACGGCTGGCGGGCGGAGAAGGGGATGACGGGGCCCTCGCCGGCGCCGACCGTGTCATGAGCTTTTCGCTGATCGCCGGGGCCGTCGCGCTGGTCGTGATCGCCTGGCTCGCCGCCTGCGCCGAGGCCGGCCTCGCGCGGGTGTCGAGCTTCCGCGCCGAGGAGGCCGTGCGGTCGGGGCGGCGTGGCAGTGCCAAGCTCTCCCAGGTCGCCGCCGACCCGACGCGCTATCTGAATGTCGCGCTCCTGGTGCGTGTGGCGTGCGAGATGGCCGCCGCCGCGCTCGTCACGTACGCGTGCCTGGAGCAGTTCCGGGAGACCTGGCAGGCGCTGCTCGTCGCCATCGGCGTGATGGTGCTGCTGTCGTACGTGGCCGTGGGCGTGTCCCCGCGGACCATCGGGCGGCAGCATCCGCTGAACACTGCCACCGCGGCGGCGTACGTGCTGCTGCCGCTCGCCAGGATCATGGGGCCGATCCCGCCGCTGCTGATCCTGATCGGTAACGCGCTGACGCCCGGCAAGGGTTTCCGGCGCGGCCCGTTCGCCTCCGAGGCCGAGCTGCGGGCGCTTGTCGACCTCGCCGAGAAGGAGTCCCTCATCGAGGACGAGGAGCGCCGCATGGTGCACTCCGTCTTCGAGCTGGGCGACACCCTCGTGCGGGAGGTGATGGTGCCGCGCACCGACCTCGTCGTCATCGAGCGGCACAAGACGATCCGGCAGGCGCTCACCCTCGCCCTGCGGTCCGGGTTCTCGCGGATTCCCGTGGTCGGGGAGAGCGAGGACGACGTCGTGGGTGTGGTGTATCTGAAGGACCTCGCGCGCAAGACGCACATCAACCGGGACGCCGAGGCCGAGTTGGTGTCCACCGCGATGCGGTCCGCGACGTTCGTGCCGGACACCAAGAATGCGGGCGATCTGCTGCGCGAGATGCAGCAGCTGCGCACGCACGTCGCCGTCGTGATCGACGAGTACGGCGGCACGGCGGGCATCGTGACCATCGAGGACATCCTCGAGGAGATCGTCGGAGAGATCACCGACGAGTACGACCGTGAGGTGTCGAACGTTGAGGAACTCGGCGACGAGCGGTTCCGGGTGACGTCCCGGCTCGACATCGGCGACCTCGGTGAGCTGTACGGCATCGAGGAGTTCGACGACGAGGATGTGGAGACGGTGGGCGGGCTGCTGGCCAAGGCCCTCGGCCGGGTGCCGATCGCGGGTGCCTCGTCGCTGGTCACCCTGCCCGACGGGCGGGAGCTGCGGCTGACCGCCGAGGCCCCCGCGGGCCGCCGGAACAAGATCGTGACCGTGCTCTCGGAGCCGGTCGGAGGCCAGAAGGAGAGCACCGGGTGACGCCTCAGGAGTTGCGGGCCTTCTGTCTGTCGTTCAACGCGGCGGTGGAGGACTTTCCGTTCAGTCCGGAGATCTCGGTCTTCAAGGTGCTGGGGAAGATGTTCGCCCTCACGTCCCTGGACGCACGGCCGTTGACCGTCAACCTCAAGTGCGATCCCGACGACGCGCTGCGGCTGCGCGGCGAGTACGAGGGTGTCGTCGTGCCGGGCTGGCACATGAACAAGCGGCACTGGAACACGGTGACCGTCGACCGGCCCGAAGAGCTCCCGGACCGTGTCGTCCGGGAGCTCGTCGAGGACTCGTACGACCTGGTGGTGGCGGGCCTCCCGAAGGCGGAGCGGCTCCGGCTCGACCGGCCATAGGGCCCTAGGCCGCCTCAGGCCCGCTTCGTCCGCAGGCCGAGGCCCACCAGGACGGCCGCGACCAGGACGATGGCCGCGTCCACGGCGAACGCCGTCCGCGCCCCGGTCAGCAGCTGCGGAGCCGTCGTCGCGAGGACGCCGATCAGCGGGATGCCGATCGTGAGGCCGAGCTGCTGGGACGAGGTGACCAGGCCCGTGGCCAGGCCCTGCTCCGCGTCCGTGACGCCCGCCGTCGCCGTCGCCCCGTACGCGATGATCGCGGCCATGTGGCCGATGACGACGAGGGCGTTGGCGATCACCGCGAGCCACACCCAGGCGCCGCTCGTGCCGAGCAGGACGAGCGGGACCGTGAGCGCGCCCTGCCAGGCCAGCGCGGCGACCAGCGTGCGGTGCGCGCCGACGCGGGAGATCAGCCGGGGGACGAGGGTGCCGGTCACCGCGGCGACCGCGCCCTGGAAGCCGAACGCGAGACCCGTCGCCAGGGCCGACAGGTGGAGGACCTCCTGAAGGTAGAGGGTCAGGACGAAGACGACCGTCGTCATCATCGAGAAGGTGATCAGGCCACCGACGTTGCCCCAGGCGACTGTGGAGCGGCGCAGCAGCGGCAGCGACAGGAGCGGCTCGGCCGTGCGGGACTCGATCACGACGAAGGCCGCGAGCAGGGCGGGACCCGCGATGAGCGTGACGATCACGTCGATGCCGCCGAAGCCGTGTTCGGCCGCCGTGGACAGGGCGTAGATCAGGGACAGCAGGCCGCCGGTGACGGTGATCGCGCCGGGCACGTCCAGGCGCGGCCGGTTCGGGGTGCGGGACTCGGGCAGCAGGCGCGGCGCCAGCGGCAGCACGATCACCGCGAACACGGTCAGCAGGCCCATCGTGGAGCGCCAGCCGAGCGACTCGGTGAGGATGCCGCCGAGCACCATGCCCGTGGTGAAGCCGAGCGAGAGCAGCGTGCCGAAGACGCCGAGGGCGCGGGCCCGCAGCGGCCCTTCGGGGAACGTCGTCGTCAGCAGGGCCATGCCGGTCGGCACGACGGCCGCCGCGCCGATCCCCTGGAGCGCGCGCCCCGTCAGGAACGACGCCGGGTCCCAGGCGAAGGTCGCGAGCAGCGACGCCAGCGCGAACAGGGTGAGGCCGCCGAGGAACATCCGGCGCCGCCCGAACAGGTCGCCGACCCGGCCGAACAGGAGCAGGAAGCCACCGGACGGCAGGGCGAAGGCGGTGACCGCCCACTGGAGCGCGGACCGGCCCATGCCGAGGTCGGGACCGAGCACCGGCAGCGCGACGTTCAGCACGGAGAAGTCGAGCGCCACCATGAACTGGGCGGCGCACAGGACGAACAGGACGAGCTTGTCGCGGCCCGACATGCGGGGCGCGGTGGGGAGTTGGGCCTGGGTGGTGGCCGTCGGGGCTGTCGGGGTTGAGGTGTCGATCGCCATGGCCGACAGCCTCGTACGACCGGAATAACCGTGGAGAGTGGGAACTTATGCTGGTGGTCGCACCACCAGACAACCGGGGGAGTCGTACGTGGCCGAGAGCGCAGCGCTGAAGAAGCACCGGCTCGGTGAGTTGCGGGAGTTTCTGATGAGCCGGCGGGCGCGGGTCACGCCGACCGAGGCGGGCCTCCCGGACGGCGGCGCCCGGCGGCGTACGCCGGGGCTGCGCCGCGAGGAGGTCGCGGTGCTCGCCGGGGTGGGCGCCTCCTGGTACCAGTGGCTGGAGCAGGGGCGGGACATCTCGGTGTCGCCGCAGGTGCTCGACGCGGTCGCGCGGGTGCTGCGGATGAGCAGCGCGGAGCGGCGCCATCTGTATGTGCTCGCGGGGCTCAATCCGCCCGCGTACGAGGTCGCGGACGCCGACCGGCGGATGTGCGACGAGCTCGCGCGGCTCATCGACGCCTGGATGCCGTATCCGGCGCACATCATGGACGGCTACTACAACTACGTGAAGTCCAATGACGCCGCCGCGCTCGTCTTCGGGATGGGCCCGGAGCGCACCCGGAACTGTGTCGTCGACTTCTTCACGGACCCCATCTACCGTGCGCGCAGCAACAGTTGGGGTCGGAACGCGGCGACCGTGGTCGCCCAGTTCCGTGCCGCCTGCTCGGAGTGCCCCGACGACGAGGGGTTCCAGGAGGTGCTCGCGCAGGTGAAGGCGGCGAGCCCCGAGTTCGAGGAGCTGTGGGCGCGCCGGGACATCGAGGTGCCGGGAACGGTGCGCAAGGAACTGGACCATCCGGCCGTCGGTCTGCTCGTCATGGAGTCGACCGCGATGAAGATCCCGGCCAGGCCGGACCTCACCATCGTGCTGCACACTCCGCTGCCCGAGGCCGACACCGTCACGAAGCTGGAGTGGCTGGCCTCGCCCGAGGGGCGGCGGGGCTCCATGCACCCCGTCGCAGGGTGAACCCGAGCGCGTTCCATATGCTCACCCCATGACTGAGAGCACCGACCTCGGCCCCGAGGACCGCAAGATCGTCACCCTGGCCCGCTCCACGCGGGCCCGCAACGGTGTGCCCGAGGGGGCGGCCGTGCGGGACGAGACGGGGCGCACGTACGTCGCGGGTACCGTCGCCCTCGATTCCCTGAAGCTGAGCGCGTTGCAGACGGCTGTCGCGATGGCGGTGGCGTCCGGGGCGCAGTCCCTGGAGGCGGCGGCGGTCGTCTCCGCGGTGGACGCGCTGCCGGGGGAGGACCTTGCGGCCGTACGTGATCTGGGTGGGGCCGGTACGCCGGTGTTCTTGGCCGGGCGGGACGGTGTGGTGGTGGAGACGGTGGCAGTGTGAGCGCCGCGGGTGGCCGGGGGCCGGTGTTACGGTCCCGGGGCTCTGCCCACCCGTCGGCTCTCGTACCGGAGCGGGGCTCAAAAGATCGGGGCTCTGCCCCGGACCCCGCGCCTCAATCGCCGGCGGGGCTTACAGGGGGGGGCTTAAACCGGTCAGATCGCGGATGGGCCCCGTTCGCCCGTGCGGACGCGGATGATTGTGTCGACCGGGGTCGCCCATACCTTTCCGTCGCCGATTTTGCCGGTGTGGGCCGCGCGGACGATCGCGTCCATCGCGGGGTCGAGGTCCGCGTCCTCGACGACGACCTCGATGCGCACCTTCGGTACCAGGTCGACCTGGTACTCGGCGCCCCGGTACACCTCGGTGTGGCCGCGCTGGCGGCCGTAGCCACTCGCCTCCGTGACGGTCAGCCCGTCCACACCCAGTTCCTGCAACGCGGTCTTGACCTCGTCGAGGCGGAAGGGCTTCACGACCGCGGTGATCAACTTCATGGCGCGACCTTTCGGGCGACGGGGGCGGCACTCAGGACGCCGTGATCGTACGCACTCTCCGCGTGCGCCGTCTGGTCGAGCCCGGTCAGCTCCTCCTCGGCCGCGGCCCGGAAGCCCATCAGCTTGTCGATGGCCTTCGCGACCCCGTACGTGACGAGGAAGGTGTAGGCCGCGACCACAAGCACCGCGAGCAGCTGCTTGCCGAGCTGGCCGAGCCCACCGCCGTAGAAGAGGCCCACCTTCACCGGGGACCCGGTCATCGCGGACGTCGCGAACAGGCCGATGAGGACCGTGCCCACGACGCCGCCGATGAAGTGCACGCCGACGACGTCGAGGGAGTCGTCGTAGTGGAAGCGCAGCTTCCAGGCGACCGCGTACGAGCAGACGACACCCGCCACGAGCCCGACGACGGCCGCGCCCGGCACGCCGACGACCCCGCAGGCCGGGGTGATGGCGACCAGACCGGCCACCGCGCCCGAGGCCGCGCCGAACGTCGTCGGGTGCCCGTCCCGCCGCTGCTCCACGAACAGCCAGCCCAGCAGGCCCGTGCAGCCCGCGATCAGGGTGTTGAACATGGAGGCCGCGGCGATGCCGTTCGCGCCGAGCGCCGAGCCGCCGTTGAAGCCAAGCCAGCCGAACCACAGCAGGCCCGCGCCCATGACCACCATCGGCAGGTTGTGCGGGCGCATCGCGTCCTTCTTGAAGCCGATGCGCGGGCCGAGGACCAGACAGAGGGCCAGACCGGACGCTCCCGACGCGATTTCGACGACCAGACCCCCCGCGAAGTCGAGCGCGCCGAGATGCGTACTGATCCAGCCTCCCGGGCCCCACACCCAGTGCGCCACGGGAACGTATACGAGCAGTGCCCAGACGGGTACGAAGACCAGCCACGCCCCGAATTTCGTACGGTCCGCGACCGCCCCGCTGATCAGCGCGGCGGTGAGGATCGCGAAGGTCAGCTGGAAGGTCGTGAAGAGGAAGGTGGGCACCGTGCCGGTGACGTCGGATGGGCCGATGCCGGCCATGCCCGCGTGCTCCAGGCCACCGATCAGTCCTGCGCCCGCGTCGTCGCCGAAGGCGAGCGAGTAACCCGCGACCAGCCAGACCACCGTCACGAGGGCGATCGACACAAAGCTCATCATCAGCATGTTGAGGACGCTCTTCGTGCGGACCATGCCGCCGTAGAAGAGGGCGAGTCCAGGCGTCATGAGCAGCACCAGGGCGGTGGCGGCGAGCAGCCAGGCGGTGTCGCCGGTGTCGAGCGCCGGGGCGGCGAGGGGCACGGTCGTGGCAGGCATGCGGATCAGCGTCACGGGTCCGCGTTTCCGGAACCGCACGGACGGGTTTCCGCCGTGTTTCTTGTTGCCGGGTGGTTACCGGGGCCTCACTGTGCTGCGGCACCCCCGCCATCGGGGACAATGGGCGCCATGAGCGCTCGTACCAAGCAGTCCCAGTCGTCGAATTCCCCGGAGCCCGCGCACCGCGCCGGCTTCGCCTGCTTCGTCGGCCGCCCCAACGCGGGCAAGTCCACCCTCACGAACGCTCTGGTCGGCAAGAAGGTGGCCATCACCGCCGACCAGCCGCAGACCACGCGGCACACGGTGCGCGGCATCGTGCACCGCGAGGACGCGCAGCTGATCCTGGTGGACACCCCCGGCCTGCACAAGCCGCGTACGTTGCTGGGCGAGCGCCTCAACGATGTGGTGCGCACCACATGGGCCGAGGTCGACGTGATCGGCTTCTGCTTGCCCGCCGACCAGAAGCTCGGCCCCGGTGACAAGTTCATCGCCAAGGAACTCGCGTCGATCAAGAAGACGCCGAAGGTGGCCATCGTCACCAAGACGGACCTCGTCGACAGCAAGACCCTCGCCGAGCAGCTCATCGCCATCGACCAGCTCGGCAGGGAGCTGGGCATCGAGTGGGCGGAGATCGTGCCGGTGTCGGCGGTGGGTGACGAGCAGATCGGCCTGCTCGCCGACCTGCTGATCCCGATGCTGCCGGAAGGGCCGCAGCTCTACCCCGAGGGCGACCTCACGGACGAGCCCGAGCAGGTCATGGTCGCGGAGCTGATCCGCGAGGCCGCGCTGGAGGGCGTGCGGGACGAGCTGCCGCACTCCATCGCCGTCGTGGTGGAGGAGATGCTGCCGCGCGAGGACCGGCCCGCCGACAAGCCGCTCCTCGACATCCACGCGTTCGTCTACATCGAGCGGCCCAGCCAGAAGGGCATCATCATCGGCCCGAAGGGCAAGCGGCTCAAGGACGTCGGCATCAAGTCCCGCAAGCAGATCGAGGCGCTCCTCGGTACGCCCGTCTACCTGGACCTGCACGTCAAGGTCGCCAAGGACTGGCAGCGGGACCCGCGGCAGCTGCGCAAGCTCGGGTTCTAGTTCTCGTTCCAGGCCTGGGTGTCGCCGCTCGGCGTCAGGTCCTGGAGGCCTATCACCCGCAGCAGTTCCAGGCGTTCGTACGTTTCCGTGCCCGGCCGCGCCGAGTGCACGACGAGCTGCTGGCTGTGCCCGTCGCCGACCAGGACCTCGCAGTCCAGGTCGAGGGCGCCGACCACGGGGTGCAGGAACCGCTTCGGCGACGGGCGGCGCACCACCACTTCGTGCGAGGCCCACAGCTCGTCGAACTCCCTTGACGCGGCCCGGAGTTCGGCCACGAGCGCGGTGGGCCCCGGATCGTCGGGGCGGGCCGCGCTGACCGCCCGCAGGCTCGCCACGTGGGCCCGGCTGTGGGCCTCGTGCTTCTCGGGCGGGGCCAGGGTGCGGCCCGCCGGGTCGGTGAACCAGCGGCGGACCAGATTGGTACCGGTGTGTTCGCCGGTCAGCGCCACCGACATCGTGTTCTGTGCGAGCATCTCGCCCCAGTCGCTCATCACGCTCGCCGGCAGATCGTGCAGCCGGTCCAGGATCAGCAGCAGCCCAGGCCGCACATGGCCGGAGGAACCGCCCGGCCGCGGCGGCTCCTCGCCCGCCAGGTGGAACAGGTGGTCGCGTTCGGTGTCGGTGAGCCGCAGCGCGCGGGCCAGCGCGGTGAGCATCTGCCGCGACGGATGCGAGCCCCTGCGCTGTTCCAGCCGCGTGTAGTAGTCCGTGGACATCCCGGCGAGCTGCGCCACCTCCTCGCGGCGCAGGCCCGGAGTGCGGCGCCGGGGGCCCGCGGCCATGCCGACGTCGGACGGATTGAGGCGGGCGCGGCAGCGGCGCAGGAAGTCGGCGAGTTCGGGTCGGTTCACCTCTCCAGGATCGCTCGGGTCGCCGGGCGGATCCAGTGCGCAGCCAGGGAGTGCCGGTCCCTGGACAAGCGCGTCTCTCCCGCCGCGGCGGCCGCTGCCACAGGCTTCAGGCATGGCTACGACATCGCAATCGATCGAGGAGGCGGCCATGCTGACATTGGTGACGGGTGCGACGGGGCAGGTCGGGCGGCGCTTCGTGCCGCGACTGCTGAAGGGCGCGCCGCAGGGGGACCGGGTACGGGTGCTCGTACGGGACGCGGCGCGCGGCGAGCGGTTCGCGGAGCTTGGCGCGGAGGTCGTCGTCGGCGACCTGCGGGACGTGGAGGTGCTGGGCAAGGCGACGGCCGGGGCGGACGCCGTGGTGAACGTCGCGGCGGCCTTCCGCGGTGTGCCGGACGAGGAGGCGCAGGCGGTCAACCGGGACGCCGCGATCGAACTGGGGCGGGCCGCGGTGGCCTCGGGCGTGCGGAGGTTCGTGCAGGTCAGCACGGGGCTCGTGTACGGGGCGGGTCGCGGGCGGCCGCTGGTCGAGGACGACGAGACGCGGGCGGGCGGCCACCTGTGGGGCGCCTACCCCCAGTCCAAGTGGGAGGCCGAGCGCGCCCTTCGTGACCTGGACGGGCTCGACGACCTGCGGATCGGACGGCTGCCGTTCGTGTACGGCGACGGGGACCCGCATCTGGACAACGTGCTGGAGTGGGCGCCGGCCTGGCCCGCCATGCAGCGCCTCCACATGGGGCACCACGCCGACGTGGCGCAGGCCCTGCGGCGCCTGCTGTACGCGTCCGGCGCGTCCGGCGTCTACAACATCGCCGACGACGCCCCGGTGACCACGGTCGACATCTTCCAGCTGGCCGGGGTCCCGGTGCCTCCGGAGGTGTACGAGAAGGAGACCGCGGACCCGTGGCACGGGGTGCTGTCGACGGGCCGCATCCGCCACGAACTGGGCTTCCGCCCGATCTTCCCGTCGGTGTGGACGGCTCAGGACGCGGGGGTGCTGTAGGCGGTGGCATCTCAAGCCCCTGCGGCGTTTGAGCAGCGGGGTCCGGGGCGGAGCCCCGGGGGATGAGAATTAGGCGCCCTCCTTCAACACCCGGGAGATCAGCCTGCGTTGCTCCTCCGTCAGGCGGGGGTCCGCGCAGTAGACCGTGGTGTCGTCCACCGTGATCGTGTAGCTGAAGCCGTCGGGTACCCCTATCGGCGGCGTGCTCCGGCCGGAGGCCACCGCCTTCTCGGCCAGGGCGTGCCACTCGTGGGCATCGGACCGGCCCGCCGTGTCCACCTCGGCGTGCCGGTCGATGCCGACGAATCCGCCCGTGCGCGCTACGTGAATACGCATGGGTTCCTGTCTACTCCAACCCGCACCTACTGGGTAGCGACGCCGACCTGTTCCCAGGCCTTGAGCACCGACTGGTACTCCTCGCCGCCGCCGTAGCGGGCCTGCGCCGCCTTCACCGTGGCCTTGGCGAAGTCGACGAAGAGGCAGTCCTGCTTGAGCTCGCCGCCGGTGAGCGTGTCGTACCAGATCTGGCCCGCCCGCTCCCACGCGTGCCCGCCGAGCGAATCGGCCAGGATGTAGAACGCGTGGTTGGGGATGCCGGAGTTGATGTGCACGCCGCCGTTGTCACGGCCCGTCTTCACGAAGTGCTCCATGTCGGCGGGCTGCGGGTCCTTGCCGAGCACATCGTCGTCGTACGCCGTGCCGGGCGCCTTCATGGAGCGCAGGGCGACGCCCGTGACGCGCGGCGCGAGCAGGCCCGCGCCGATCAGCCAGTCGGCCTCGGCGGCGGTCTGGCCGAGCGTGTACTGCTTGATGAGCGAGCCGAAGACGTCGGACAGTGACTCGTTCAGGGCGCCGGGCTGACCGAAGTACGTCAGGTTCGCCGTGTACTGCGTGACGCCGTGGGTCAGCTCGTGGCCGATGACGTCGACGGGGATGGTGAAGTCGAGGAAGATCTCGCCGTCACCGTCGCCGAACACCATCTGCTCGCCGTTCCAGAACGCGTTGTTGTACTCCTCGGAGTAGTGCACCGTCGCGTTCAGCGGCAGGCCGCTGCCGTCGATCGAGTAGCGGGAAAACTTCTCCATGTACAGCTCGAACGTCGCGCCGAGCCCCGCGTACGCGCGGTTGACGGTCGCGTCCTTGCCCGGCTTGTCGCCCTCGCCGCGCACCTTGCGCCCCGGCAGCTCCGTGCGGTGCCGGGCGTCGTAGATGGTGCGGTGCGGCTTCTGGCCCGAGACGCCCGCGGGCGGGGCGACGGAGGGCGCGCCGATGACTGTCGTCATCCGGCGCTGCGTGCGCTCGAAGGCGTCGCGCTCCAGGGAGCGGCGGGCCCTGGAGGCGATCGCGGAATCCCCGGCCTGAGCTGCCTTGTCGAGGATGTGGGGCGGCACGATGGTGCAGAACACGGGCTCGAACCCCTGTGGGTTCCCCGTTGGGTTTGCGGTCATGCGAGGCAATCTGGCACCGGGTGATGACGCTGTCACTACCTGCCACCATGATTAGCGAAATAGAGGTATTGATCACCTCTTACCCGTTACCTGTCCACGATCCCGCATACTGATACGGGCCTTCGCGAACGACGGGACTCGGTTAGGGTGCAGAGCACTATGCGATTCGGGCTGCTTCTCCTTAGCTGCCGCGGCGAGGGCCTGTAGACAAGGCCGGCTCCCTCCCCGCGGAGTTTGGTGTTGCGCCGTCGGCCGCCTTCAAGGCCACCTCCGAGGAGCCCACGCATCATGGCAAACCGCCAGCAGCCCAGCAGCATGCCGATCCACAAGTACGGCCGGTACGACCAGGTCGACATCCCGGACCGCACCTGGCCCGGCAAGCGGATCACCACCGCCCCCCGCTGGCTCTCCACGGACCTGCGCGACGGCAACCAGGCGCTGATCGACCCGATGTCGCCGGCCCGCAAGCGCGCGATGTTCGACCTGCTGGTCAAGATGGGCTACAAGGAGATCGAGGTCGGCTTCCCCGCGTCGGGGCAGACGGACTTCGACTTCGTACGCTCGATCATCGAGGACCCGGCCGCGATCCCGGACGATGTCACGATCTCCGTACTGACGCAGGCCCGTGAGGACCTGATCGAGCGGACCGTGGAGTCCCTGAAGGGCGCCAAGAACGCCACGGTCCACCTGTACAACGCCACGGCGCCGGTCTTCCGTCGCGTCGTCTTCCGCGGCTCCAAGGAAGAGATCAAGCAGATCGCCGTCGACGGCACGCGCCTGGTCATGGAGTACGCGGAGAAGCTGCTGGGCCCCGAGACGAAGTTCGGCTACCAGTACAGCCCCGAGATCTTCACGGACACCGAGCTGGAGTTCGCCCTGGAGGTCTGCGAGGCCGTCATGGACGTCTACCAGCCGGGCCCGGACCGCGAGATCATCCTCAACCTGCCCGCCACGGTGGAGCGTTCGACGCCGTCCACGCACGCGGACCGCTTCGAGTGGATGTCCCGCAACCTGTCGCGCCGCGAGTACGTCTGCCTGTCCATCCACCCGCACAACGACCGCGGCACCGCCGTCGCCGCCGCCGAGCTGGGCGTGATGGCGGGCGGCGACCGCGTCGAGGGCTGCCTGTTCGGGCAGGGCGAGCGCACCGGCAACGTCGACCTGGTCACGCTGGGCATGAACCTGTTCTCGCAGGGCGTCGACCCGCAGATCGACTTCTCCCACATCGACGAGATCCGTCGCACGTGGGAGTACTGCAACCAGATGGAGGTCCACCCGCGCCACCCGTACGTGGGCGACCTGGTCTACACGTCCTTCTCCGGCTCCCACCAGGACGCCATCAAGAAGGGCTTCGACGCGATGGAGGCCGACGCGGCAGCCAAGGGCGTCACCGTCGACGACATCGAGTGGGCCGTCCCGTACCTGCCGATCGACCCGAAGGACGTCGGCCGCTCCTACGAGGCCGTCATCCGCGTCAACTCGCAGTCCGGCAAGGGCGGTATCGCGTACGTCCTGAAGGACGGCCACAGCCTGGACCTGCCGCGCCGTATGCAGGTCGAGTTCTCCAAGGTCATCCAGCAGAAGACGGACGCCGAGGGCGGCGAGGTCACGCCGAAGGACATCTGGAACACCTTCCAGGACGAGTACCTGCCGAACCCGAACAACCCGTGGGGCCGCATCCAGGTCAAGACGGGGCAGACCACGACCGACACGGACGGCGTGGACACGCTGACCGTCGAGGCCGAGGTGGACGGCGAGGAGAAGGTCCTGGTGGGCACCGGCAACGGCCCCATCTCCGCCTTCTTCCACGCCCTGCAGGGCATCGGCATCGACGCCCGTCTGCTGGACTACCAGGAGCACACGATGAGCGAGGGCGCCTCCGCGGTCGCCGCCTCGTACATCGAGGTCGCCATCGGGGACAAGGTTCTGTGGGGCATCGGCACCGATGCGAACACGACACGTGCGTCGCTGAAGGCGGTCGTCTCGGCGGTCAACCGGGCTACCCGCTAGGACCTGCCCGGCGGGTCGGGCCGCATCCGGGTGGCCGCGAATGTTCGGTGCCGGTGAGCGGGGTCTGGTGCGTGCAACTGCAAGGCGGAGAAGGGCGACAACGCGGAGCGTTGGCAACCGACGACAACGCCGCAGATGTGCGTGCCGGACCCCGCGACCGCGGCAGGACCCGCCGGGCAGGTCCTAGGGCAGTTGACCTGCGGCTTCTCGGCCCCGTGCACCTTTTGTGGGTGTGCGGGGCCGTGTCGTGTCCCGGCCAGGAACGAGAAGTTCCGTGACCTCGGCGTGACCAAGGTACTGACGCCGCATCAACAATGTGGCTAACATCACGCCAACGCCGCGATGATGCGGTGCCACGACGGGAGGTGTGCGACGTGCTGCCGAATCATGGACGCATGGGACTGACCGGGCTCTCACGGGTGTTCGGGGTGCACACCATATGGACCACCGTGGGCGACGGCGAGTTCTTCTGTCCGGGGTGCGGCGGCGATCGCAACTACCAACGGCGTACCGGCAAACGCCGGTTGGTGCTGCTCGGCGTTCCCGTCCTGCCGCGCGGGCAGGAGGGTCCGGTCGCCGAATGCGCGGCCTGTGAGGGCCGGTTCGGCACGGACGCGCTCGACCACCCGACCACGCACCGCTTCTCGGCGATGCTGCGGGACGCCGTGCACACGGTGGTGCTCGCGGTACTCGCGGGCGGCGGCACGTCGCCGCTGGCGCTCGAATGTGCGGTGGGTACGTTGCGGGAGGCCGGGTTCGAGGACTCCTGCGAGGAGCAACTCGCGGCGCTCGTCGAGGCGTTGATGACCGATGCGGGGCGGGTGGCCGAGCAGTGCGGGGCGGGGGCCGGGCTCGCCATAGAGCTGCACGAGGCGCTCGACCCGCTGGCGCAGCATCTCGCTCCGGCGGGGCGGGAGTCGTTGCTGCTGCAGGGTGCGCGGATCGCCTTGGCGGATGGGGTGTACTCGGCGGGGGAGCGGGATGTGCTCGGCACGGTGGGCGCGGCGTTGACGCTGTGCACGGATGAGGTGGGCGAGCTGCTGGCGGCGGCCTCCCGAACGCCCAGCTGACCCGGGGTCGCGGTCGCGGGGCTCTGCCCCGGACCCCGCTGCTCAATCGCCGCAGGGGCTGGAATGATCGGGGCTCCGCCCCGGGCCCCGCGCCTCAAGCGCCGGCGGGGCTGGAAGGGGCGAGGCTCTGCCCCGGACCGACTGCCGGCTCGTGCCGCACGGCCTCGTCGGGGCTTCGGCCCCGCGGGGTAGCGACCCGCTCAGGGCGCCGCCACGGCCCCCGTCACGAACGCGGACCACGCTGCCGCGCCGATGACCACGACGGCACCGTCGCTGACCTTGGAGTCCCGGACGGGCACGACACCGGGGACTCCGTCGGCGACTTCGAGGCAGGACTCGCCGCCGTCGCCACCGCTGTACGCCGACTTGCGCCAGCGGGCGGCGCCGACGAAGTCGTGGGCGACCTCGACGCAGTTGCCGCCATTGCCGTCGCTGAAAGAGCTCTTGCGCCAGCGTGCGTTGCTCAGGTCGTACTCGCGCATCGTCTGTGGTCCTCCGCCGCCGAATCGATCAGGGCCAGGGACGCCTCCGGCGACAGCGCGGCGGCCCTGAGCTGATCGTATGCCGCTTGTGCGCGGTGCACCACGGCTGGATCGTCCAGCAGATTCCCCGAATACACCGCTTCTGTATAGGCCGTTGGCGGGGCGTCCTCGAACTCCATCAGCCTCAGGTCGCCCGTCATGATGGCGTAGGCCCCGGCCGAGTACGAAAGTACCTGAACCACGGCCGTACGGCGCCGCGCCAGCGCCGCAACGTGCCCCAACTGCTCGGCCATCACGGCGCGTCCGCCCACCGGGATGCGCAGCACGTTCTCGTGCAGGATCACCCAATACTCGGGCCGGGTAGCGTCCCTGAGGACCGTAGCCCTCTCCATGCGGCCGGACACTTTCTCCTCGATGTACTCGTCCGTGGCGAACGGGTTCATGGCGAGGGTGACCGCTCGCGCGTAAGCCGCCGTCTGCAGCAACCCCGGTACCAGCGCCGGCGCGAATTCGCTGATCTCCGTCGCGAGCGCCTCCAGCTCGGCTGCCGCCGCGAAATACCCCGCGTAGCGACGGTCATCGATGAGACTTCGCCACATCCGCTCGAAAATACCGTCGGTTTGCAGCGAATCGTCGATCCTGCGGGCTACATCCAACTGCGGCTTGCGAATTGCCTGTTCGAATTGGCCGATGTAGCCGCCGGAAACGAATACCCGTATCCCCAACTCCACTTGGGTCAGCCCCGCGTCCTCGCGGCGCCGTTTCAGCTCCACCCCGAAGAACTCCCACGCCGCCTGGCGCGAACCCTTGGCCATGGCCAACCCCCAAGTCGAGCCCCGCAGTTGTAGTGCGCAGACCTCTCCCCACTGTAGGGACAGCGCGCCACCGTGGAGACGCAAAGCGTTAAATCCAATGAGGCAGGGGAGCCACGTGACGGAACAATCGAAGCACGCCGCGCTGTGCGTGGAGGAAGCCGAGGAAACGGTGGAGACATTGCGAGCCGCACTCGCCGGAGCGGGAATTGTGCTGCCCTCGCTCGGCATCGATCCCGGGTCAATCGCACGGAGTGCCCCGTGTCCCTTGGTGGAATTGGGGCGTTGTCCGGTTGACACGGTGGCCCGGCTCGCCGCCGTGCTCCTCGCAGGGACGGACGACAGGAGCGCAACGCCATGAAACCGCCGATCGGTTCGTACGCGGTCGACACGAGCACGGGTCAGGTGGGACGGGTGATGGGGCATGAGGGGCCGTACGTACAATTGCGGCCCTTCGGGGGCGGGCGCGAGTGGGACTGCCCGCCGGACGTGCTGCGCGTGGCGACGACGGGCGAGCGGGTGAGCGCCGCGACGGCGTACGAGAACCGGAGGAGCCGGGGCGAGGTGCCGTAGGGCGGTCGGGAGGCCTCACGTGCGGGACTCAATGGTCCAACAGCCTGTTGGACCATTGCCGTGGGCCACATCGCCCGTGTCGCCCAGGAGGTTCTGGGTGAGGAAGGGGCGTAGGGGACAGGTGGTGGTGTGCCGGGTGCCACATCCGGGGCCTGTTCTCGCAAGGGGGCGTCGTCCGTAAGGGACAATGGGGGGCATGAGTCTGTACCGCGAAGACGGCGTCGTGCCGCGCACCCAGGAGGTGGGCGTGCGATGAGTCTCTATCGCGACGACGGGGTCGTGCTGCGTACGCAGAAGCTCGGTGAGGCCGACCGCATCATTACGTTGCTCACCCGCAACCACGGGCGCGTGCGTGCCGTCGCCCGCGGTGTGCGGCGCACGAAGTCCAAGTTCGGGGCCCGGCTCGAACCCTTCTCCCACGTCGACGTGCAGTTCTTCGCGCGGGGCAGCGAGCTGATCGGGCGCGGGCTCCCGCTCTGTACGCAGAGCGAGACCATCGCCGCGTACGGCGGCGGCATCGTCATGGACTACGCCCGGTACACCGCGGGGACCGCCATGCTGGAGACGGCGGAACGGTTCACCGACCACGAGGGCGAGCCGGCGGTGCAGCAGTACCTGCTCCTGGTCGGCGCCCTGCGTACGCTCGCGCGCGGCGAGCACGCGTCGGGCCTCGTGCTCGACGCGTTCCTGCTGCGCTCGCTCGCGGTCAACGGTTACGCCCCGAGCTTCGGCGACTGCGCGAGGTGCGGAATGCCCGGTCCCAACCGGTTCTTCTCCGTCGGCGCGGGCGGCTCGGTTTGCGTCGACTGCCGGGTACCGGGCAGCGTCGTACCCTCACCGCAGGCCCTCGACCTGCTCGGTGCGCTGCTCACCGGAGACTGGGAGGCGGCGGACACGTGCGAGGCACGGTACGTACGGGAGGGCAACGGGCTGGTGTCGGCCTACCTGCACTGGCACCTCGAGCGCGGACTGCGTTCACTGCGCTACGTAGAGAAGAGCTAGCGAGAGCTGGCAGCTGGAACTGAGCTAGGGGAGAGGCCGGAACATGGCACGTCGCGGAATTCTCGGACGGAACCGCCGTGAGTACACAGCGCCCGAACCGCACCCGTCGGGCGCGCGGCCGCCGAAGATCCCCGGCGAGCTGGTGCCCCAGCACGTGGCGATCGTGATGGACGGCAACGGACGCTGGGCCAAGGACCGCGGCCTGCCGCGCACCGAGGGCCACAAGGTGGGCGCCGAGCGCGTCCTGGATGTGTTGCAGGGCGCGATCGAGATGGGCGTCGGCGCGATCTCGCTGTACGCCTTCTCCACGGAGAACTGGAAGCGGTCGCCCGACGAGGTCCGCTTCCTCATGAACTTCAACCGGGACTTCATCCGCAAGACCCGTGACCAGCTCGACGAGTTGGGTGTGCGGGTGCGGTGGGTGGGGCGGATGCCCAAGCTGTGGAAGTCGGTCGCCAAGGAGCTGGAGATCTCCCAGGAGCAGACCAAGGACAACTCCAAGCTGACCTTGTACTTCTGCATGAACTACGGCGGCCGTGCCGAGATCGCCGACGCGGCGCAGGCGCTCGCGGAGGATGTGAAGGCGGGGCGGCTCGATCCGTCGAAGGTGAGCGAGAAGACGTTCGCGAAGTATCTGTACTACGCGGACATGCCGGATGTGGACCTGTTCCTGCGGCCCAGTGGTGAGCAGCGCACGTCCAACTACCTTCTGTGGCAGAGCGCTTACGCCGAGATGGTCTTCCAGGATGTGCTGTGGCCGGACTTCGATCGGCGGGATCTGTGGCGGGCGTGCGTCGAGTACGCGTCGCGGGACCGGCGGTTCGGCGGGGCGATCCCGAACGAGGCGGCCAAGTGACCTAAGCCCCTCCGGCGATTGGGGAGCGGGGCTCGGGGCAGCGCCCCGACGGCTCCGCGTGGTTGACGCCTCGGGGCTCTGCCCCGGACCCCGCTGCTCAATCGCCGCAGGGGCTTGATTTGGCCGAACCGGGCCTAGGAAGCTGCGCACTCCGCGCACGTGCCGAAGATCTCGACCGTGTGGGCCACGTTGACGTATCCGTGTTCGGAGGCGATCGACTCGGCCCACTTCTCGACCGCGGGGCCCTCGACCTCCACCGCCTTGCCGCAGACGCGGCAGACCAGGTGGTGATGATGGTCACCCGTGGAGCAGCGGCGGTAGACCGCCTCGCCCTCCGCGGTGCGCAGGACGTCGACCTCGCCCGCGTCGGCGAGGGACTGAAGCGTCCGGTAGACCGTGGTCAGCCCGACCGAGTCACCCTTGTGCTTGAGGACATCGTGCAGCTCCTGGGCGCTGCGGAACTCGTCCACCTCGTCGAGCGCCGTCGCCACGGCCGCACGCTGGCGGGTCGACCTGCCTCGAACTGGGGCTGCCACGGGTTCCTCCTCACATCCCTGCACGTACGTATCGCCGCCATTGTGCCAGGCGGCGCTGTGCGCGGGTCATCCGTGAAGCGAAGGAGTCGCCGCCTGCTCCGGGATCGGGCACTCGGAGGGCGCCGCCGGGACGGCTCGGGCCCTGCGCCGGGCGAGCGGCTTCGCGAGCAGTGCGAGGACGATGAAGGCCGCGATGGCCAGGAGCACGATCGTCGCTCCGGGCGGCACGTCCTGGTAGTACGAGGTCGCGGTGCCGCCGAGTGTCACCGCGACGCCGAGCGCCACCGAGAGCACGAACGTCGCCTTGAAACTGCGGGTCAGCTGCTGGGCGGCGGCCACCGGCACCACCATCAGCGCGGAGACCAGGAGCAGGCCGACGACGCGCATCGCGACCGTCACCGTGACCGCCGCCGTGACCGCGATCAGGAGGTTAAGGAAGCGCACCGGCAGGCCCGTGACCCGCGCGAACTCCTCGTCCTGGCTCACCGCGAACAGCTGCTTGCGCAGGCCGACCGTCACGACCACCACGAAGGCCGCGAGCAGGCAGATGGCGAGGACGTCGCTCTGCGACACCGTCGAGAGCGAGCCGAAGAGGTACGAGTTCAGGTTGGCGTTGGAGCCGCCGGGCGCCAGGTTGATGAACATGACGCCGCCCGCCATACCCCCGTAGAAGAGCATCGCGAGCGCGATGTCGCCGCGCGTCTTCCCGTACCAGCGGATCAGTTCCATGATCACGGCGCCCAGGACCGAGACCAGCGTCGCCATCCACACCGGGGACGTCGAGAGCAGGAAGCCGAGGCCGACGCCCGTCATCGCGACGTGGCCGATGCCGTCGCCCATCAGGGCCTGGCGGCGCTGCACGAGGTAGATGCCGACGGCCGGGGCCGTGATGCCGACGAGGACGGCGGCCAGCAGCGCCCGCTGCATGAAGTCGTACGAGAGAAGTTCCATGGCAGTCAGCTCAGCAGTCCTGTGCGGATCGGTTCGGCGCCCGCGTGGGTGTGCGGGTGGATGTGGTCGTGGCCGGGCAGCGCGTGCTGGCCGACGGCCTTCGGGGGCGGGCCGTCGTGCAGCACGCAGCCGTCGCGCAGCACGACCGCGCGGTCGATCAGCGGTTCCAGCGGGCCGAGTTCGTGGAGTACGAGGAGGACGGAGGAGCCGGCCGCGACCTGCGTGCGCAGCGTCGCCGCGAGGATCTCCTGGCTCGCCAGGTCGACGCCCGCCATCGGCTCGTCCATGATCAGCAGCTCGGGCTCGGAGGCCAGGGCGCGCGCGATGAGCACGCGCTGGTGCTGGCCGCCGGAGAGCGCGTCCACGGAGTCCTTCGCGCGGTCCGCCATCCCGACGAGTTCCAGGGCACGGGTCACCGCGTCCCGGTCGGCCTTGCGCAGGATGCCGAACCTGGCGCGCGAGAGGCGGCCCGAGGAGACGACCTCGGACACCGTCGCGGGCACGCCGCCCGCGGCCGTCGTGCGCTGCGGTACGTAGCCCACGCGCGCCCAGTCCTTGAAGCGCCGCCGCGGCGTGCCGAAGATCTCGATGCCGCCGCCGGTGGTCGGGACCTGCCCGATGACGCTGCGGACGGCGGTGGACTTGCCCGACCCGTTCGCCCCGAGCAGGGCGACGACCTCGCCGCGGTGCACGGTGAGGCCGATGCCGCGCAGCACGGGGCGCCCGCCGAGCTCGGCCGTCACGTTGCTCAGCGAGATGACGGCTTCCCGATCGCCCGTGTCGCCCATGTCGCCCTCCTCCGGGGTCACTTGGTGCCCAGCGCCTTCTGGAGTGCGGCCAGGTTCGACTCCATGACCGAGACGTAGTCGTCGCCCTTGGACTTCTTCGTGATGCCCTCGATCGGGTCGAGCACATCGGTCTTGAGCTTCGCGTCGTTCGCGAGGGTCTTGGCCGTCTTGTCGCTGACGAGCGTCTCGTAGAAGACCGTGGAGACGCCGTCGTCCTTGGCCATCTTCTGGAGCGCCTTGACGCGGGCCGCGCTGGGCTCGCTCTCCGGGTCCAGACCGTTGATGGCCTCCTCGGTGAGGCCGTAGCGCTCGGCGAGGTAGCCGAAGGCGGCGTGCGTGGTGATGAACGTCGAGGACTTGGTGTTCTTGAGGCCCTTTTCGAACTTGGTGTTGAGCTCGTCCAGCTCGCCGACCAGGGCCTTGGTGTTCTTCTTGTAGTCGGCGGCGTGGTCCGGGTCGGCCTTCTCCAGGGCCTTGCCGACGCCCTCGGCGACCTCGGCGTACTTCACCGGGTCGAGCCAGATGTGCGGGTCGGCGGCTTCCTCGTCGTGGGTGTGCTCGGCGTGCCCGTGGTCGTGACCGTCGACCTCGGTGCCGTGCTTCTCGAGGGAGGTCAGGGTGCCGGCGTCGATCTTCGTCTTGATGTCCGACTGGTCGATGGCCTCGTCCACGGAGGGCTGGAGACCCTTCAGGTGGACCGCGACGTCGGACTCCTCGAGCTGGGCGCGCTGCTTGGCGCTGACCTCCAGGTCGTGCGGCTCCTGGCCGGGCTCGGTCAGGTTCGTGACGTCGACGTGGTCGCCGCCGATCTTCTCGGCGAGGTACTGCATCGGATAGAACGACGCGACGACGCTCAGCCTGCCGTCGCTCCCCTTGTCCTGCGCGGCGGAGCTGCCGCAAGCGGTCAGGGCGCCGAGACCGAGGGCGGTGACGGCGGCGACGGGTATCAGGCGGCGGGAGCGGCGGGGGATGCGTACGTTCATGACAGTCATTTTCAACAAAACTGGAAACCGTTGTCAACAAGGCGTCCGTCGAGGCCTTCGTCACGGCCTTCGTCATGCTCGGTCCCGCGAACCGATTTGGTTCGGGGGGTAGGCCCGCCGGTAACCTGAAGCATTCGCTCCCGGAGCGCGTATCCAGCGCGCTCACCGTCGTCGTAATGAAGAGAGCACCGTGGCCGCCGACAAGATCGAAACCATCGTCAGCCTCAGCAAGCGCCGTGGCTTCGTCTATCCCTGCAGCGAGATCTACGGTGGTCAGCGCGCCGCCTGGGACTACGGGCCGCTGGGCGTCGAGCTGAAGGAGAACCTCAAGCGTCAGTGGTGGCGCTACATGGTCACCTCGCGCGAGGACGTCGTCGGTATCGACTCGTCCGTGATCCTGGCGACCGAGGTCTGGCAGGCCTCCGGCCACGTCGCCACGTTCACCGACCCGCTCACCGAGTGCACCTCCTGTCACAAGCGGTTCCGCGCGGACCACCTGGAGGAGGCGTTCGAGGCGAAGAAGGGCCGGCTCCCCGAGAACGGCCTCGCCGACCTCAGCTGCCCCAACTGCGGCAACAAGGGCACGTTCACCGAGCCCAAGCAGTTCTCCGGCCTGCTCTCCACGCACCTCGGCCCGACGCAGGACAGCGGCTCGGTCGCCTACCTGCGCCCCGAGACCGCGCAGGGCATCTTCACCAACTTCAGCCAGGTGCAGACGACTTCGCGCCGCAAGCCGCCGTTCGGCATCGCGCAGACGGGCAAGTCGTTCCGTAACGAGATCACGCCCGGCAACTTCATCTTCCGCACCCGTGAGTTCGAGCAGATGGAGATGGAATTCTTCGTCAAGCCCGGCGAGGACGAGGCGTGGCAGGAGTACTGGATGGAGCAGCGCTGGAACTGGTACACGGGCCTCGGCATGCGCGAGGAGAACATGCGCTGGTTCGAGCACCCGAAGGAGAAGCTCTCCCACTACTCGAAGCGCACCGCTGACATCGAGTACCGGTTCAGCTTCGGCGGCAACGAGTGGGGCGAGCTCGAGGGCGTCGCCAACCGCACGGACTACGACCTGTCGGCGCACTCCAAGGCCTCCGGCCAGGACCTCTCCTACTTCGACCAGGAGAAGGGCGAGCGCTACACGCCGTACGTCATCGAGCCCGCGGCCGGTCTCGGCCGCGCCATGCTCGCGTTCATGATGGACGCGTACGTCGAGGACGAGGCGCCCAACGCCAAGGGCAAGATGGAGAAGCGCACCGTCATGCGCTTCGACCACCGGCTCGCTCCGGTGAAGGTCGCGGTGCTTCCGCTGTCGCGCAACCCGGAGCTGTCGCCGAAGGCGAAGGGGCTCGCGCAGGCGCTGCGGCAGAACTGGAACATCGACTTCGACGACGCGGGCGCCATCGGCCGTCGTTACCGTCGCCAGGACGAGATCGGTACGCCGTTCTGCGTCACGGTCGACTTCGACACGCTCGACGACAACGCGGTGACCGTGCGCGAGCGCGACACCATGAAGCAGGAGCGGGTGTCGCTCGACCAGATCGAGGGGTACCTGGCCAGTCGGCTGGTCGGTTGCTGACGTAGAGCTGCGGGTTCTGTTCGCCGGGGTCCGTTCCATCGCTGTGGCGGTGGGGCGGGCCCCGGCGGCGTTGCGCTTGAAAAGCCTGCTCAATCGCCGCAGGGGCTTGAAGAGTTCGGTGGTGCGGCACACTGGCCGGCATGCCTCATATGACGAGCAGCAAGGTCAGTCGGTGGGATCAGCACGGGCGGAACCACGTCGTGCGGGTTGAAAAGGCTGGTGTGCGGCGGCAGTTGACGTGCGAGACGTGCGGGTGGGAGCAGGCCGCGCAGTTCCTGCCGTGGCTCAAGGCCGAGGAACATCTGGGGGAGGCCCATCAGGCGACCGTGGACCCGGCCGCCCCGGAAGAGATCTAACGGCCTTACGGGTCAGCGGGTTTCGAGGCCGCGCAGGATGAGGGAGAGCAGCGCGGCGAACGCCGGCTGCGCGTCCTCGCGCGACCACGTCGCCGCGTACGCCGGGTCGTGGAAGTGGGCGGTCGCCTCGAAGACGGCGCGGGCCGTGGCGGAGACGTCCGGCGACTCGAACTCGCCGCTGTCCACGCCCTGTTGGACGATGTCCGTCAACTGGCCCGTGAGTTCGGCGATGTGTGCGTCGACCACGCCGCCCTGCCCCTCGGTGAGCACCGAGTACGTGGCGAACAGCTCCGGGTCGTCACCCGCCTTGTGGCGCTTGGCCTCGAAGAGGGCCGAGAGCCAGCTTCGCAGCTTGGCGGCGGGGGCCTCGTCGCCCGCGACGACCTCGGCGAGCACGCCCGTCGTCCGGTCCAGCCAGCGCTTGGTGACCGCGTCCCGCAGCTCCGCCTTCGTACGGAAGTGCCGGTACACCGAGCCGTGGCTGACCCCGAGCGCGCGGGCCACGTCGACGACCGTCGCCTTCGCGGGGCCGTGTCGGCGCAGCACGTCCTCGGTCGCGGCGAGGATGCGCTCGGGGGTCAGGGTCTCGGGGGCCATGGCTATGAAGTTACCCGGCGCTGATCAGCGCTCGCTGTCGAGGTGTGCCATCTGGGACGCCGGGTAACGGTCGCCGGCCGCGGCGTCGGCGGGCACGGCCTCCTCGATGGCGGCGAGGTCGGCGGCGTCCAGGGTGACGTCGAGCGAGCCCAGGGCCTCGGTGAGGCGCTCGCGGGTGCGGGCGCCGATCAGCGGCACGATGTCCTCGCCGCGCGCGGTCACCCACGCGATCGCGATCTGCGCGACGCTCGCGCCCTTCTGCTCGGCGATCTTGCGGAGCCGGTCGACGAGGTCCAGGTTGTGCTGGAGGTTCTCGCCCTGGAAGCGCGGGCTGAAGGCACGGAAGTCGCCCGCGCCGAGCTCGCGGTCGCGCGTGAAGTGGCCGGAGATCAGGCCGCGCGAGAGCACGCCGTACGCGGTGATGCCGATGCCCAGCTCGCGGGTGGCGGTCAGGATCGAGTCCTCGATGCCGCGCGAGATGAGCGAGTACTCGATCTGGAGGTCCGAGATCGAGGCCGTCGCCGCCGCCCGGCGGATGGTGTCCGCGCCGACCTCGGACAGGCCGATGTGGCGTACGTAGCCCTGCTCGACGAGCTCGGCGATGGCGCCGACCGTCTCCTCGATCGGCACCTCGGGGTCGAGGCGGGCGGGCCGGTAGATGTCGATGTGGTCGACGCCGAGGCGCTGCAGCGAGTACGCGGCGAAGTTCTTCACGGCCTCGGGGCGGGCGTCATAGCTGTTCCACGCGCCGTCCGGGCCGCGCAGGGCGCCGAACTTCACGCTGGTCAGCGCGTTCTCGCGGGCCGCGGCGGGGGCGGTGCGCAGGGCCTCGCCGAGCAGCATCTCGTTGTGGCCCATCGCGTAGAAGTCGCCGGTGTCGAGGAGCGTGACCCCGGCGTCGAGCGCGGCGTGCACCGTGGCGATGGACTCGGCGCGGTCGGCCTCGCCGTACAGCGCGGACATCCCCATGCAGCCGAGGCCGAGGGCGGCGGTGCGGGGGCCGGTGGTGCCGAGGGTGCGGGTGGGGAGGGCGGTGGTCATCAGTGGCTCCTTCGAGTGGATGACTCCAGCATCACATGACAACTGACAGATTTCAATATCTGTCAGTTGTCATGTGGCAGTGGTGGCTCTCACGCGATCCGCCGCGGCAGCCGCAGGCTCAGCCCCACCGTCAGTGCCACCGTCGCGAGCTGGACCAGCAGGGTCAGCACCAGGGCGTCGCGCGTGCCCATGCTCGGGGCCAGGGAGAGGAAGAGCGAGCCCAGCGTGGCCACGCCCAGGGCGAGCGCCGCCTGCTGTGTCGTCGTCATCACGCCGCCGCCGACACCCGCCCTCGCCGCGGGAACCTCCGAGAGGATGATCCGGAAGATGATCGGGAGCTGGAGGGCCTGGCCCGCCCCGGCGAGCACCGCGCCCGGCAGCATCTCCAGGATCCCGAGGTCGGGCCAGGCGCGCCACGCGGCGAGCGCGATCAGCGCCACCCCGGCCGCCTGCAGCAGTCCGCCCACCGTGACGACCCGCGCGCCCCAGCGGGCCACCAGGCGCGGCCCCGCGAGCGAGGTCACGAAGAAGACCGCCGCCATCGGCGCGATCGTCAGCCCGGCCTCCGTCGCGCCGAGGCCCTCGCCGCGCTGGAGCGCCACCGCGATCACGAACATGAAGCCGCTGAAGCCGACGGAGAAGGGCACGACCATCACCAACCCGCGTCGCAGCGACGCCAGTTGGAGAAGCGACGGCGGTACGAGAGGGGTGCGGCCCGCACGGTCGGCCGCGCGCTCCACCGCGTAGAAGGCGTACGCGAGGAACGGGAACGCCGCGAGGCACGCCCAGGTCCACAGCGGCCAGCCCGCCGCCCGGCCCTCGGTCAGCGGGGCGAGCAGTGCGATCAGGGCGGCCGCGAGCAGCACGGTGCCGGGCACGTCGACGGGTTCGGGGTGCGGCGAGCGGGTCTCCGGGACCGTACGGGCGGTGAGCACCAGGGCCAGGACGACCACCGGCACGTTCACCAGGAACACCGAGCGCCAGCCCGTGCCGAGCAGGTCGGCCGAGACGAGCAGGCCGCCGAGCACCTGGCCCGCGACCATCGAAAGCCCGGCCGTGGCACCGTACTTGCTCATGGCGCGCGCCCGGTGCGGGCCGCTCGTCGTGGCCTGGATCGTGGCGAGGACCTGCGGCAGCATCAGCGCGGACGCGGCGCCCTGCGCGATCCGGGCGGCGACCAGGGCCCACGCCGTCGGCGCCAGTCCGCAGGCCAGCGAGGTCAGTCCGAAGGCGGCCGTGCCGAGGACGAACAGGCGGCGGCGCCCGAGGAGGTCGCCGAGCCTGCCACCGAGGACGAGCAGGACCGCGTACGTGATCCCGTAGCCGGCCACGACGAGTTCGAGGACGGGTTCGCTCGCGTGCAGATCGCGGCCGATGGTGGGCAGGGCGACGTTGACGATGAAGAAGTCGATCAGAGGCAGGGCCGCGCCGAGCAGCACGGTGAGCAGGCCGAGGCCGCCGAGTGCCGGCGGGGTCCGGTCGCCGGTGTGCGCCGGCCGGCTCTGGGTGTGGGTCGTCATGCCGTCGAGCGTCCGCCGGTTCCGAGACGGGTACCAGAGTGTTCTTATCCTGGTAGCAGCGCCACCTGGAAACAGGCTCCGGGCGGGTCCATCCTGGGTGAATGGCCACGATGACACGGGGTGTACCGGATGTGCGGGACAGTGCTCCGGCCGGCATCCGACGGGACAGCGGTTCGGCTGACATCAGGCGGCACGAGCTGGGGGCCTTCCTGCGCAGCAGGCGCGAGCGGATCACGCCCGAGGAAGTGGGGCTTCCGCGCGGCCGGCGCCGCCGCACCCCCGGTCTGCGCCGTGAGGAGGTCGCGCAGCTCTCGGCGGTCGGTGTCACCTGGTACACGTGGCTGGAGCAGGCCCGCGACATCCAGGTCTCCGCGCAGGTCCTCGACGCGCTCGCCCGGACGCTGCGGCTCGACGGGAGCGAACGCGCCCACCTGTTCGGCCTGGCCGGGGCGATCGACCCGACCCCGGCGGCGAGCTGCACCACGCTCACGCCCGAACTGCGCCGGATGATGGTCCAGTTGGAACCGTTCCCGGCCTGTGTGCAGAACAGCCGCTACGACATCCTTGCCTACAACCGCACCTACGGGACGCTCTTCTGCGACCTGGACGCCGTTCCCGTCGAGGACCGCAACTGCATGCTGCTGGCGTTCACGAACGAACAGTGGCGCTCCTCGATCGTGTACCTGGACGAGGTGCTGCCCATGATGACCGCCAAGTTCCGCGCGACGATGGCGGACCATCTCGGCGAGCCCGCCTGGAAGTTGATCCTCAAGCGGCTGACTGCGGAGTCCGCCGAGTTCCGCGAGATGTGGGACCGGTACGAGGTGGCGCGGGCGGTGCCCAGCAAGGTGAAGCACTTCCGCAACGCGCAGGTCGGTCCGGTCTCCGTCGTGCACACGGACCTGTGGCTGGGCCGGGACTGCGGGGCGCGCCTGGTGACGTACACCCCGGCGGACGACGCGACCCGCGAACGCCTCGACCGGCTCCAGGAGTTGGCGCTCGGCCACGTCTCATGAGTGCCTCATGACCCGGCGGCCGCCCGGCTGATCGCCGCGTCCTCGGGCTCCTCGAGCCGCTCGGCGGTCCGCCGCGCCGTCTCCCGTGCCCAGTGGCCGCTGGTCAGCGCGCCGAGTACCAGGACCGCGAGACCGCACCCGGCGATGATCCACCAGCAGGTCCGGCTGGCGCCGACGAAGGCCTTCGCGTACGAGGATCCCGCGACGCCGGAGGCGAGCACCGCGCCGATCACCGCGACGCCGAGGGTCTGGCCGATCTGGCGGCTGGTGGAGGCGACCGCCGCGGCGACGCCCGCCTGGGCGCGGGGCATTCCGGAGACGGCCGTGTTGGTGATCGGGGCGTTCACGAAGCCGAAGCCGATGCCGAACAGGACGTAGCCGATGAAGAGCGTCGTGTTCGAGGTCTCCGCGTCGAACGCGGCGAAGAGGACGCCGCTCGCCGTCATCATCACGCCCGCGACGAGCAGGGGAAGCCGCGGGCCGCGGTTGCCGACCAGGCGGCCGGAGAGCGGGGCGCACACCAGCGTCATCGCCGCCATCGGCAGCATCCACAGGCCCGCGTGCAGCGCGTCCAAACCGCGTACGTCCTGGAGGTACAGCGTCGACAGGAAGAGGAAGCCGCCGAGCGCCGCGAAGCCGCAGATCGCGATCACGGTGGCGCCGCTGAACGGCGCCGAACGGAAGAACCGCAGGTCGATGAGGGGTTCCTCGCGGCGCGGCTCGTAGAGCAGGAGGCCGATGAGCGAGGCGAGGGCGACCGCCGCGAAGATCAGGATCCGCACGGACGTCCAGCCCGCGTTGGGCGCCTCGATGATCGCGTACGTGAGGGAGCCGAGCAGCGCGATGATCAGGAGCTGGCCGACCGGGTCGGGGCGGCGGGCCTTCGGGGCGCGGGACTCGGGGACGTAGCGGATGGTGAGCAGCAGCGCCGCGAGGCCGACCGGCAGGTTGATCCAGAAGATGGACCGCCAGCCGATCGAGTCCACGAGCACCCCGCCGACCAGCGGGCCCGCCGCCATCGAGATGCCGACGACGCCGCCCCACACGCCGATGGCACGGGCCCGCTCGCGCGGATCCGTGAACGTGTTCGTGATGATCGACATCGCGACCGGGTTGAGCATCGAGCCGCCGACGGCCTGCAACATCCGGAACGCGACCAGCGACTCCAGGTTCGGCGCGAGGGAGCAGGCCACGGACGCCGCCGTGAAGATGACGAGGCCGACCTTGAAGACCTTCTGCCGCCCGATCCGGTCCGCCGTCGAACCGGCCAGCATCAGCAGCGCGGCCAGCACCAGCGTGTAGGCGTCGATCGTCCACTGCATGCCCGAGAGCGTGGCGTCGAAGTCCTTCGCCATGGAGGGGAGGGCGACGTTCAGGACGGTGTTGTCGAGGCTGACGATCAGCAGGCTCATGCAGCAGATCGCCAGGATGAGCATCCGCCTGCGGTGGGTCAGGTTTTGTCGTGCATCGGGCATGTTTTCGACAGTAGCGGGATCCGCTGTGCGACGAGCAGGCGAGGTGGGCCCAGAAGACCGGGGCCCCGCCCCGGACCCCGCGCCTCAATCGCCGGCGGGGCTGGAAATACCAACCGTCGGCGAGCCTTGATCTATCAAGCCCCTGCGGCGATTGAGCAGCGGGGTCCGGGGCGGAGCCCCGAGGCGTGGGAGTGGTCGGCCGGAAGGGAATCACGACCGTGCAGCGCCAACGGCGCCGCCGCACCCCCGGCCTGCGCCGCGAGGAGGTCGTACACGTGGCTGGAACAGGGCCGCGCGATCAACGTCTCGCCCGGCGTCCTCGACGCGATCGCCCGCGCCCTCCAGATGGACCCGACCGAGCGCTCCCACGCCTTCGCGCTCGCGGGCACCACCGACCCGCACGCGGAGACCGTCTGCCCGGCCGTCACGCCGACGAGGCTGCGCCTCATGGAGAGCCTGGCGCCCTACCCGGCGGCCCTGCAGAACGCCCGCTACGACGTGCTGGCCTCCAACCGCCCCTACGCCGACGTCTTCGGCGACCCCGCCGAACTCGTTCCCGACGAGCGCAACTGCATGTGGCTGCTCGCCATGAGCGACCGGTGGCGCGAGCAGCTCCTCGACCGTGACGAGATGCTGCGCGACCTGGCCGCCAAGTACCGCACGTCGATGGCCGAGCACGTCGCCGAACCCGCCTGGAAGGCGCGGGTGGCCCGCCTCCTGGAGGTGTCGGCGGAGTTCCGCGTGATCTGGGAGCGGCACGAGGTCGCGCCGATGGTGCCGCACGTGAAGCGATACCAGAACCCCGAGGTGGGCCTGTTGCGCCTGGAGCACCGCAACCTGTGGCTCTCGCCGGAGAGCAGCGCGTACCGCCTGGTCGCGTACGTTCCCGCTGACGAGGAGACCGGTGGGCGCCTGGCGGAACTGGCGGCTCTGACGGCCGTGACGGGCTGAGCGGGGAGTGAGGGACAATGGATGCTTGCCCCCACCCCGTCGTCCGTCCCGGAGAGCCCTGCGATGTCCGCTCTGAACATTGGCCCCCACCACGTGCAGCCGCCGGTGGTCCTCGCCCCCATGGCAGGGATCACGAACGCGCCGTTCCGCACACTGTGCAGGGAGTTCAGCGGTGGCAAGGGCCTCTTCGTCAGCGAGATGATCACGACGCGGGCGCTGGTCGAGCGCAACGAGAAGACCATGCAGCTCATTCACTTCGACGAGAGTGAGAAGCCGAGGTCCATCCAGCTCTACGGGGTCGACCCGGCCACCGTCGGCAAGGCCGTCCGCATGATCGCGGAGGAGGACCTCGCCGACCACATCGACCTGAACTTCGGCTGCCCGGTCCCGAAGGTGACCCGCAAGGGCGGCGGCTCGGCGCTCCCGTACAAGCGCCCGCTGCTGCGCGCGATCCTCAGGGAAGCGGTGGCGGGCGCCGGTGACCTGCCGGTCACGATGAAGATGCGCAAGGGCATCGACGACGACCACATCACGTTCCTCGACGCGGGCCGGATCGCGGTCGAGGAGGGCGTCACGGCGATCGCGCTGCACGGTCGTACGGCGGCCGAGCACTACGGCGGCACGGCGGACTGGGACGCGATCGCGCGCCTGAAGGAGCACGTCCCGGAGATCCCCGTGCTCGGCAACGGCGACATCTGGTCGGCGGACGACGCGCTGCGCATGGTCCGCGAGACCGGGGTCGACGGGGTCGTGGTGGGGCGCGGCTGCCTCGGCCGCCCGTGGCTGTTCGCGGACCTGGTGGCAGCGTTCGAGGGCCGCGAGGAGCGGGTCCGGCCGACGCTGCGGGTCGTCTCCGACGCGATGGTGCGGCATGCCGCGCTGCTCGGTGAGTGGATCGGCGACGAGGCGCGCGGCGTCATCGACTTCCGCAAGCACGTGGCCTGGTACCTGAAGGGCTTCGCGGTCGGGGGTGAGCTGCGCAAGCGGCTCGCCACCACGTCGTCACTGGAGGAACTCCGGTACGGGCTCGATGAGTTGGACCTCGACCAGGGGTGGCCCGCGGGCGCCGACGGCCCGCGTGGCCGCACGTCGGGCAACGGCCGGGTGGTCCTGCCGGACGGCTGGCTGAAGGACCCGTACGACTGCGCGGGCCTCTCCGAGGACGCGGAACTGGACACGTCCGGCGGCTGACGACGACCGTGTCAGGCGCCGCCGGCACCGCCTGGACGCGCCGCCTCTTCCTCGCACAGCCGTGCCAGCCGGGCCGGCATCGTCCGGTGCCGCAGCTGGATCAGCACCTCGATGCCCGCGTTGTGCAGCGTGCCGCCGTCGGCGAGGACCTCCCACACCGCCGTCGGGCTCGCCTTGATCAAGCGGTGACGCCGTGCCGTCACAGCGTCCTGCGTTCGGTTCGACGGTGCGCAGGTCGGGTGTCCAGCCGCGCGCCGGACAAACAAGATCCCCACCGGGCCGGCGTCCGCATGCTGGAACGGGGGCGTCCGGGAGTTGTTTTCTTCGGCGTGATTCTCGCCACCTCTGATCGGGGTTGCGCTCAAACGAGCGCTTGAAGCTCGTCTGCACTTCTCCAAGCCCTGGCACTCAGTGCCACCGCTCGATCATTTATGATCTGAACGCACAAACGAGCATGACGCGCTCATCTGAGCGATTAGCGGGGTCTACGGGGGTAGTGCCTTCAAGTAGTGAAGATAGCGGTGGGGGTGCCCACTCCCGTCCAGCGATTTCGATCTCCTGGCGGACGGGTGGTTACGCCCGTATGACAGCTGAGTGGACGTACCCATGAGCCTTGGATCTGGGTATGTTCCTCGCCGTCAGGGCAGCCACCCGAGCCTCGAGGAGTCGAGACCCGTGTCGGAAAACAAAGATCCTCAGGTAGCGAAGTTCGTTTACGACTTCACCGAGGGGAACAAGAACCTCAAGGACCTCCTCGGCGGCAAGGGTGCGAACCTCGCCGAGATGACCAACCTGGGCCTTCCCGTTCCTCCGGGCTTCACGATCACCACCGAGGCCTGCAAGGTCTACCTCGACAGCGGCGAGGAGCCGGTGGCACTCCGTGACGAGGTCTCCCAGCACCTCGACGCGCTCGAGAAGAAGATGGAGAAGAAGCTCGGCCAGCCCGACAACCCCCTTCTGGTGTCGGTCCGTTCGGGCGCGAAGTTCTCCATGCCCGGCATGATGGACACCGTCCTCAACATTGGGCTCTCCGACAAGTCGGTGCAGGGTCTCGCCAAGCAGGCCGGCGACGACCGCTTCGCCTGGGACTCGTACCGCCGCCTCATCCAGATGTTCGGCAAGACCGTCCTGGACGTCGACGGCGAGCTCTTCGAGGACGCGCTCGAGAAGGCCAAGGAGGCGAAGAAGGTCGCGGTCGACACCGACCTGGACGCCGCCGACCTCAAGAAGCTCGTCACGCGCTTCAAGAAGATCGTCAAGACCGAGGCAGGGCGCGACTTCCCGCAGGACCCGCGGGAGCAGATGGACCTGGCCATAAACGCCGTGTTCGAGTCGTGGAACACCGACCGCGCCAAGCTGTACCGCCGCCAGGAGCGCATCCCCGGCGACCTCGGCACGGCCGTCAACGTGTGCTCGATGGTCTTCGGCAACCTCGGCCCCGACTCCGGCACGGGCGTCGCCTTCACCCGGGACCCGGCCTCCGGCCACCAGGGCGTCTACGGCGACTACCTGCAGAACGCCCAGGGCGAGGACGTCGTCGCGGGTATCCGCAACACCGTGGCGCTCGCCGAGCTGGAGCAGATCGACAAGAAGTCGTACGACCAGCTCATGCAGATCATGGAGACCCTGGAGAACCACTACAAGGATCTCTGCGACATCGAATTCACCATCGAGCGCGGCCAGTTGTGGATGCTCCAGACCCGCGTCGGTAAGCGCACCGCCGGTGCCGCCTTCCGGATCGCGACGCAGCTCGTCGACCAGGGTCTGATCGACGAGGCCGAGGCCCTCCAGCGGGTCAGCGGCGCGCAGCTCGCCCAGCTGATGTTCCCGCGCTTCGACGACGAGGCGAAGGTCGACCTGCTCGGCCGCGGCATCGCCGCCTCTCCGGGCGCGGCGGTCGGCAAGGCGGTCTTCGACTCGTACACCGCCATCAAGTGGTCGCGCTCCGGCGAGAAGGTCATCCTGATCCGCCGCGAGACCAACCCCGACGACCTCGACGGCATGATCGCCTGCGAGGGCATCCTGACCTCGCGCGGCGGCAAGACCTCGCACGCCGCCGTTGTCGCGCGCGGCATGGGCAAGACCTGTGTCTGCGGCGCCGAGGACCTCGAAGTCGACACCAAGCGCCGCCGGATGACCATCGGCGAGACCGTCGTCGAGGAGGGCGACGTCGTCTCCATCGACGGCTCCACCGGCAAGGTCTACCTCGGCGAGGTGCCCGTCGTGCCGTCCCCGGTCGTCGAGTACTTCGAGGGCCGGATGCACGCCGGCGCCGACGACGCCGACGAACTCGTGGGCGCCGTGCACCGGATCATGGCCTACGCGGACCGAGTACGCCGCCTGCGCGTACGCGCCAACGCCGACAACGCGGAAGACGCGCTGCGCGCCCGCCGCTTCGGCGCGCAGGGCATCGGCCTGTGCCGCACCGAGCACATGTTCCTCGGCGACCGGCGCGAGCTGGTCGAGAAGCTGATCCTGGCCGACACGGACAGCGAGCGCGAGGAGTCCTTGAAGCAGCTCCTGCCGCTCCAGAAGCAGGACTTCGTCGAGCTGTTCGAGGCGATGGACGGCCTCCCGGTCACCGTCCGCCTGCTCGACCCGCCGCTGCACGAGTTCCTCCCGGACATCACCGAGCTGTCGGTGCGTGTCGCGCTCGCCGAGTCCCGCAAGGACAACAACGAGAACGACCTGCGCCTCCTCCAGGCCGTGCACCGGCTGCACGAGCAGAACCCGATGCTGGGCCTGCGCGGCGTACGCCTGGGGCTCGTCATCCCCGGCCTGTTCACCATGCAGGTCCGCGCCATCGCCGAGGCCGCCGCGGAGCGCAAGAACGCCAAGGGCGACCCGCGCGCCGAGATCATGATCCCGCTCGTCGGCACCGTCCAGGAGCTGGAGATCGTCCGCGAGGAGGCCGACCAGGTCATCGCGGAGGTCGAGGCCACCACCGGCGTCAAGCTGAAGCTCGCCATCGGCACCATGATCGAGCTGCCCCGCGCCGCCCTCACGGCCGGGCAGATCGCCGAGGCGGCCCAGTTCTTCTCCTTCGGCACCAACGACCTCACGCAGACGGTCTGGGGCTTCTCCCGCGACGACGTGGAGGCCTCGTTCTTCACCGCGTACCTGGAGAAGGGCATCTTCGGGGTGTCGCCGTTCGAGACGATCGACAGGGACGGCGTCGGCTCACTCGTGAAGTCCGCCGTCGAGGCGGGCCGTGCCACGCGGCCCGACCTCAAGCTCGGCGTCTGCGGCGAGCACGGCGGCGACCCGGAGTCGGTCCACTTCTTCCACGAGGTCGGACTCGACTACGTCTCCTGCTCCCCGTTCCGCATCCCGGTCGCCCGCCTGGAGGCGGGCCGCGCGGCGTCCACTTCGGCGGGCAGCGACCACCGCTGACCGGCGGTTGAACTCCGGGGCCGTCGCGAGTCCCCGACCCTCACCGATTCGCGACGGCTCCGGTATCCACGTAGCGACGTCTACGTATCCAGGAAAGGGCGGCACCCCTGTGCGGGGGGTGCCGCCCTTTTCCGCGCGTGCGTACCCTTCGGTAACTCCCACATCCCCACATCCCCCACAGACGACGTCCCCCCCCCCCGAAGGAGAGCCGACCCATGAGCGGCTGGAGCGCGACCGACATTCCCGACCAGCACGGCCGTACGGCGGTGGTCACCGGGGCCAACACCGGCATCGGCTACGTCACCGCACACGAACTGGCCCGCGCGGGCGCCCACGTGGTCCTGGCCTGCCGCAGCGAGTCGCGCGGCACCGCGGCCCTGGAGCGCCTGACGTCCGAAGTCCCGGGAGCCCAGGCCGAGTTCGCGCCGCTCGACCTCGGTGATCTCGCCTCGGTGCGGGCCTTCGCCGAGGCCCGCCAGGACGGCCCGCTCGACCTCCTGGTCAACAACGCGGGCGTGATGGCCCTCCCGTACGGCCGCACCGTCGACGGCTTCGAGACCCAGTTCGGCGTGAACCACCTGGGGCACTTCGCGCTCACCGGGCTGCTGCTGCCGGCGCTGCTCGCGGCGCCCGCGCCCCGCGTCGTCTCCGTCTCCAGCGCGCTGCACGCCCTGGCCAACATCGACATCGCCGACCTCAACAGCGAGAGGCAGTACAGGCGTTGGGTCGCCTACGGGCGGTCGAAGACGGCCAACCTGCTGTTCGTGCACGAGCTGGCGCGGCGGGCGCGGGCGGCGGGTTCGAGCTTGGTGGCGGCCGCCGCGCATCCCGGCTACGCGGCCACGGAGCTACAGGCGCGCAGCGCCCGGATGGAGGGCCGCAAGGGCATGGAGCGGTTCTACGCGGTCGGCAACCGGTTCGTCGGGCAGCCCGCCGCGGCCGGGGCACTGCCGACGCTGCGCGCGGCCACGGCCCCGGATGTGCGCCCCGACGACTTCTACGGCCCGCGCGTGGCGATGTGGCGCGGCGCCCCCGTCACGTCCTGGCGGGCGTCGTGGACGGTCAACGACGCGGCGGGGGAGCGGCTGTGGGCCGCGTCGGAGCAGCTGACGGGCGTGGACTTCAAGGTGCTCGACCGGTGACGGCGACCGGTCGGCAGGGCCGATGAAGACGGCGGACCGGCGCCCCCTCCAGCAGGGGCGCGGGTCCGCCGTCGGCCATCGGTGGTGCGGGCCTCAGCTGTTGGCGTCGGCCTTGCGGCGGCGCACCACGTAGACCGCACCGGCGCCGAGCACGACGGCGGCGCCACCCGCGAGGCCGATCGTCGGCAGGGCGGAGGAGGAGCCGGTGGTGGCGAGGGAGCCGTCCGTGTCGGCGGAACCGTTGCCCGAGCCGGAGTTCGCCACCGGGGAGGCGCTGCCCTGTGGCTTGGGCTTGTTGCCCTTGTCGGCGGGGGTGCCGGAGTTGCCGGCGCCGACCGGGTTGATCGTGAAGTAGTAGTCGGCGAGTTCGCTGCCGCCGCAGGACTCGTCCTGGTTGAAGTAGTCACCGGCGACGAAGCTGACGCCCTGGCCGGCCGGGGCCGAGCGGTCGATCGACAGACGCAGCGGCAGGTCGACGTGTGCGCCCGCCTTCACGTTGGTGAACTCGCCCGCGTACTCGCCCTCCTCGACGGACTTCCACTTGCCGTCCTGCTTGGACCTGAGGTGCAGCTTGCTGCTGATGTCCTTCTCGCCGGACTTGTCGGCCGCGAGCACCATCACGAAGGGCAGCACCTCGTCGAGGGTCTTCGTGGTGGTGTTGGTCAGGCGCAGCTTGAAGTCGACCGAGGAGCCGGCGGCGACCTTGGAGGGCAGGCCGGAGAGGGCGGCCTTGAGGTCGGTGCCCTCAGTGCACTGCGGGTCCGTCGGCTCGTCGGGGTCGGGCGTCTCGTCCTTCGCGTCGGCGAGGGCCTTCTCGGCGGCCTTCTTCGTGGCGAGCGCGGCGTCGATGTCCTGGTCGACCTTGTAGACCTTCTTCGCGATTCCGACGCGGTGGTCGTCGAGGGCGGTCTGCGTCTCCTTGGCCTTGGCGTCGGCCGCCGTCTTCGCGGCGTCCGCGGCCGTGGCGGCGGTCTCGGCCTCGTCCAGCTTCTGCTGGGCCGCGGCCTTCTCCTCGTCGGTGGTGGCGGCGTCCAGCACCTTCTGCGCGTCGGCGACGGCCTGGTCGGCGGAGGTCTTGTCGGCGCCGGCCTTCTTGGCGGCCTCCGCCGCGGCCACGGCGGTGACGCGCAGCGGGAACGTCGGCTCGCTGGTGGCCTCGAGCTCGTCGACCAGTGCCTTCTTGGCGGCCACGGCGTCGTCGTACGCCTTCTGCGCGTCCTTCACGGCCTGCTCGAGCTCGGCTATGGAGGACTGCTCCTGGCTCTGCACGGTGGACGTGGTCCCGGCGTACGCCGGAGAGACGGACAGCAGCGCCACCGGAGCGGTCACGGCGGCGACTGCGGCTGTCGCGAGAATCTGACGGATCTGCACGGGACGCCCTCTGTTCGGATCGGAGTAAGGCGCGTGTAAGCGCTGAGGTGCCGAGATCCTAAGGCGGTTCGAGGGCGCCCGTGCGTGGCTTTCTGTCCGGGTGTGAGCGGTGTTCTGCGCTTACTGGAGATGAAATACGGACGGATTGTGAAAGTTGCTCTCTATCCCTGTGTTTTCTCTGTGACTGATGTCACTGCCGGTCTCAACGTGCCGCGTACGTCCTGACGGCGACCCCGTCGTCGTCCAGGCAGCGCCCGGTCTCCAGGTCGAACCGCTGCTTCAGCAGGGGCGAGGCCACGAACGGCCGGCCCTCCGCCGAGCCCAGCAGCCCGCGCGAGAGCACGGACGCCCCCGTGAACGGGTCGGTGTTGTCGATCGCGTACACGCGGCCCGTGCGGTCCATGAAGACCGCGGCCTGCCGGCCGTCGGGCAGCAGGACGGCGACACCGCGGCCCGCGCTCAGGCGGGACGGTTCGCACACGGACAACAGCTCGCCGTCCACGTCGAGTTGTACGAGGGTGGTCACTTCAGGGGCGATGGTCATCGGACAGCCAGTCCTTCCATGGAGGCCAGGGGAATCAGCGGCAGCTCGGGCTTGATCTGGTCGCGCTCGGGCATGAAGCGGACCGTCGGGTCCGGGGTGTCGGGGGCGTTGACGAAGGAGACGAAGCGGGACAGGCGTTCGGGGTCGTTGATGGTCTCGGACCACTCGTCGCGGTAGTGCGCGACGTGCTCACGCATCAGCGCCTCCAGCTCGTCGCAGATGCCGAGCGAGTCGTGCACGACGACGTCCCGTACGTGGTCGAGGCCGCCGTCGATCCGGTCCAGCCAGACCGAGGTGCGCTCCAGGCGGTCGGCGGTGCGGATGTAGAACATCAGGAACCGGTCGATGAGCCGGACCAGCTCCGCGTCGCTCAAGTCCTGGGCCAGCAGGTCGGCGTGACGTGGTGTCATGCCGCCGTTGCCGCCCACGTACAGGTTCCAGCCGTTGGCGGTGGCGATGACGCCGAAGTCCTTCGACTGGGCCTCCGCGCACTCCCGGGCGCACCCGGAGACGGCCGACTTCAGCTTGTGCGGCGAGCGCAGGCCCCGGTAGCGCAGCTCCAGGTCGATGGCCATCCGGACCGAGTCCTGCACCCCGTAACGGCACCAGGTCTGCCCGACGCACGACTTCACGGTGCGCAGCGACTTGCCGTACGCGTGCCCGGACTCGAAGCCCGCGTCCACCAACCGGGCCCAGATCGTCGGCAGTTGGTCGACCCGCGCGCCGAACAGGTCGATGCGCTGGCCGCCCGTGATCTTCGTGTAGAGGCCGAAGTCCCGCGCCACCTCGCCGATCACGATCAGCTTCTCGGGCGTGATCTCGCCGCCGGGGATCCGGGGCACGACCGAGTACGAGCCGTTCTTCTGGAGGTTGGCGAGGAAGTGGTCGTTGGTGTCCTGGAGCGCGGCCTGCTCACCTTCCAGGACGTAGCCGTCGGCGCCGATCGACGGGGCGAGCGAGGCGATGATGGAGCCCACCGTCGGCTTGCAGATCTCGCAGCCCTCGCCGCCGCGCGCGCCCTCCCGGCCGTGCTCGTCGAGGAGCTGCGCGTACGTCGTGATCCGCTTGACGCGCACGATCTCGTACAGCTCCGAGCGCGTGTGCTTGAAGCAGCCGCACAGCCCGTCGTCGCCGGACTTCGGCAGCAGCTGGCCGATGAGCTTGACGCAACTCCCGCAGCCGGTACCGGCCTTGGTGCCCTTCTTCACCTCGGGCAGCGACGTGTGCTCGCAGATCGCGCCCTTGGTGACGTTGTGGCAGGAGCAGATGACGGCGTCGTCGGGCAGCGCCTCCGGGCCGAGCTGGGCGGGCGCGCCCGCACCGGCCGGCAGGACCAGCTGCTCGGGAGCGATCGGCGGCACGGTCCCGGTGAGCGCGCGCAGCGTCCCGTACGCCTCCGCGTCGCCGACGAGGATGCCGCCGAGCAGCTCGCCCTCGCCGCCGATCACGAGCTTCTTGTACGTGCCCGAGCGCGAGTCCGAGTAGACGACGTCGAGGCAGCCGTCGGTGGCGCCGTGCGCGTCGCCGAACGAGGCGACGTCGACGCCGAGGAGCTTGAGCTTGGTGGACAGGTCGGCGCCGATGAAGGACGCGCCCTTCGACGCATCGGCAATGGTCTCGGCGACCGTGAGCGCCATCTCGTAACCGGGGGCCACCAGCCCGTACACCCGGCCGTCCGAGGCCTGCGCGCACTCGCCGATCGCGAATACGTCCGGGTCGCTGGTGCGGCACCGCTCGTCGACGGTGATGCCGCCGCGCTCGCCGACCGTGAGGCCCATGTCGCGGGCGAGCTGGTCGCGGGGGCGGACACCGGCGGAGAAGACGACGAGGTCGGTGGCGAGTTCGCTGCCGTCCGACAGCAACATGGCGCGCACCGCTCCGGAGTCGCCGTCCGCGACGACCTCCTGGGTGCCGACGCCCGTGTGCACGTCGAGCCCCATGTCGGAGATGGTCCGCAGCAGGGCCGCGCCGCCCCCCTCGTCGACCTGCACCGGCATGAGGCGCGGCGCGAACTCGACGATGTGGGTGGCGAGTCCGAGCCCTTGGAGCGCGCCCGCGGCCTCAAGCCCGAGCAGCCCGCCGCCGACGACGGCGCCGACCGTCGCGTTGTTCTTGGCGTACTCCTCGATCGCGTACAGGTCCTCGATCGTCCGGTACACGAAGCAGCCGGTCGCGTCCTTGCCGGGCACCGGCGGGACGAACGGGTACGAGCCGGTGGCCAGCACCAGCGTGTCGTAGGGGACCTTGAGTCCGGAGCGTGTGTGCACGACGCGGGACTCGCGGTCGACGACCACGGCGGGATTGCCGACGTACAGCTCGATGCCGTGCTTCTCGATGAACTCCGGGTCCGTCATGGAGAGTTCCTCGGGGGTGGTGCCCGAGAAGTACGAGGTGAGGTGCACGCGGTCGTAGGCGGGACGCGGCTCCTCGCACAGGACGACCACACGGTGCGTCCCGGTCAGCCCGCGCTCGGCGGCGGCTTCGAGGAAACGCTGCCCGACCATGCCGTGGCCGACGAGTACGAGGGTGGGCATTGAGGTCGCCATGGTCGCCATGTCAGAGGCCTCCGTCGTGGGTGAGCAGGTGCAGCAGAGGCGCGCCGACAGCGTCGTCGGCGGGCAGTGATTCGTCGGACTCCCAGGCGTGCGCGAGGGCGCCGACCGTGGCCAGTTCCCCGACCAGCACCCCGCCGACCAGGCGGTCGCCGCGTACGACGACCTTCCGGTACGTGCCGCGGGTGGCATCGGCGAGCTGTACGACGTCGTCGCCGGGCAGCGCCTCGGTCTCGCCGAACGCGGCGAGGTCCAGCGGCCCGGCCTCGTGCGGGAGGGTGAGCCGGGTGAGTGTGCGGGTGCCGGTGTACGCGGCGCCTGTCGTGCCGGTGAGTACGTCGGCGAGCGCGTCGGCCTGTTCCAGGGCGGGTGTCGCGAGGCCGTAGACGGTGCCGGCGTGCTGGGCGCAGTCGCCGACCGCGCGGATGTGCGGGTCGCTGGTGCGCAGCGTGTCGTCGACGACGATCCCCTTGCGGACGTCGAGCCCGGCGGCCTGCGCGAGACCGGCGCGCGGGCGGACGCCGCAGGCGAGGACGGTGACGTCGGTGCCCAGTACGTACCCGTCGTGCAGTTCGACGCGGCGTACGTGTCCTTCGACGACGCCGACGCCGCGCACCCGGCACTCGGTGTGGATCTCCACGCCGAGGGAGGTGAGGTGGCGGCGGACGAGTTCGGAGGAGCGCGGGTCGAGCTGGCGCTCCATGAGCCGCTCGGACTGCTGGGTGAGGACGACCTGCGCGCCGCGCCGGGCGAGCGCGCGGGCCGCCGAGACGCCGAGGAGGCCGCCGCCGATGACGACGGCGCGAGTGCCTTCCGCTTTGTGGGAGACGGCCTCGGTCAGCGCCAGGCAGTCGTCCATCGTGCGGAACGCGTGGACGCCACCGGGCAGTTCGGTGGCGCCCGGCGCGAACAGGCCGCGCAGTGGCGGCAGTACGGGGTTCGAGCCGGTCGCGAGGACGAGGGTGTCGTAGCCGAGCTCGTCCCCGTTCTCGCACTGCACGAGCCGCCGCTCGCGGTCGATCCGGACGGCGCGGGTGCGCAGGTGCGGGCCGGTGGCGCGGGGCAGCTCGATGACCTCAGGGGGGTACGTCCCGGCCAGCACCTCGGCGAGCAGCACGCGGTTGTACGGGGCGTGCGTCTCCTCGCCGATCAGCGTGGCACGCTCGCCCAGGCGGTGGGCGACGCGGGTGCCGGCGAGGCCGGTACCGATGACGACGACGCGGCCGGGGCCGGGGCCGGTCGTGGCGTCGTCGTGCTCGTACGGTGCGGTCATGCATCGCAGACTGCGGGGCGGGTGTTTCCCGGTGGCGTCCCGATGATTTCCCGTGAGGAACGGTGGGCTCAGCGTGCGCGGTGGGCCGGTGTGAGGGGCGGGTGGGTGTCCGGTGAATCCGGGCGAGGCCTCCCGGAGGAGGTGTGGGCTCGGAAAAGTGTCGCAGTTATACGTAACACTGCGACATTTTTCTGGGGGAGGGTAGTGCTCCCGGGAGGGGAAGCCGGTTCGCCAACAGCGTCCTGGGCGAGCCCTGGCCAGGCGATGGCTTAATCCGTGGTCAGGCCGTCCTCAAGGGGGCCTTAAGGATCGGCGCTGAGGTCCTGACCAGCCGAAATCGCGGCTCGGCGGAGCCTAGTGTGCGGGCGTGACGATCCAGGCCGCCGACTCCGAACTTCCCCGCCATCCCGCGCTGTCGGCCTACCGCAGACAGACCGAGCCGCGCCGCGAGGCACCGCCGATCCCGCCGCGCCCCCGCAGGGCACCCCGTGTGCGGCCAGCCGCGCCCGCCCGGCTCACCCCGTACCAACTGCGGGCCGGGATCCGTGCGGGCGCGCTGCTCGTGACAGCCCTGTGGATGGCGCAAATCCGCCCGTCTGCACGGATCGACGCGCTGTTCACGACCGGCGCCCACCTCACCGGCCTGCTCGCCGGGTACGGAATCCTGGTCATGCTCTTCCTCATGGCCCGGGTGCCCGCCGTCGAGCACGGCATCGGCGCCGACCGCCTCGCCCGCCACCACGCACGCGGCGGCCGCCACGTCCTCACCCTCTGCGCCGCCCACATCGTGCTCGCCCTGTGCGGCTACGCGGCGCACACCGGAACCGACCTGGTCGGCACCCTCACCGAGTTGCTCGGCTACCCGGCGCTCGCCGCGGCGGCGGCCGGTACCGCGCTGTTCGCCGCGGTCGGCGTGAGCAGTGCCCGCGCCGTCCGCCGCCGGGTCGGGCACGGCGCGTGGCGGGGGCTGCACCTGCTGACGTACGTCGCCGCGGCGCTGGCCTTCGCGCACCAGCTCTCCGGCCCGGACATCGCGTCGAACCCCGCCGCCCTCGGCCTGTGGTCACTGCTGCACGCCACCGTCGCGGTGCTGCTGGTCTGGTACCGCCTCGTCGTGCCGGTGCGGCAGGCGCTGCGGCACCGGCTGCGGATCGTCGACGTACGGCAGGAGGGCCCCGGCGTCGCCTCGGTCCTGATGCGCGGCACCGACCTGGGGCAGCTGTGCGCGGAACCGGGCCAGTTCTTCCGCTGGCGGTTCCTGACGCGGCGCCTGTGGCACACGGCGCTCCCCTTCTCCCTGTCGGCGCCGGTCGACGGCGACCACGTCCGGATCACGGTGAAGGCGGTCGGCGACCACACGCGCCGCGTACGACGGCTGCGTCCGGGCGTACAGGTGGTGGCCACGGGCCCGTTCGGCGCGCTCACGGCGCACCGCCGTACCCGCCGCAAGGTGCTGCTGCTGGCCGGGGGAGTCGGCATCACGCCACTCCGGGCCCTGTTCGAGACGCTGCCCGGCGCCCCCGGGGACATCACGCTCCTCTACCGCGCGAGCAGCACCGAACAGCTGGTGCTGCGCGAGGAGTTGGATTCCATAGCCGGCAGCCGGGGAGCGTCCCTGCACTACCTGCTCGGCTCCTCCGGAACGTCCTTCGACCCGCTCGCCCCGCAGTCGCTGCGCGCGCTGGTGCCCGAACTCGCCTCCCACGACGTCTACTTGTGCGGCCCGCCCGGTATGACGGAGGCGGCGACGTCGGCGTTGGTGAGGGCGGGCGTGCCCGAGACCCGTATCCACGCGGAGTCCTTCACGTACTGACGCACGTACTGGCCATGTCCGCCCCCTCCCGGAGAAGAGGAGACACCCCTGATGGGCCGCCACACCAGACCCACCCGTACCGCGCACGCCCCCACGATCCAGGCCCGCCGCAGACTCGCCGCCGGGCTGGCGTCGGCCAGCGCACTGTTCGCGACGTGCCTCGCGCTGACCGTCGACCCGGCGGCGCCACCGGCCCCGGACCGGACCGTCCCACATACCGGACCGGACACCTCAGTGGATGCTCAGTTCGTCACATATTCGTGGACGGGGCACGGATCGCGTCCATAAGCTCGCGATCATGCCCGACATATCCCTGACCACCGTCGTCGTCCTCTGCCTCGCCGCGCTCGCGGCCGGCTGGGTCGACGCCGTGGTGGGCGGCGGCGGCCTGCTGCTGCTCCCCGCCCTCCTGCTCGGCCTGCCGCACTCCACGCCGGGCGCGTACGCCCTCGGCACGAACAAGGCCGTGGCCATCGTCGGCACGACCGGCGCCGCGGTCACGTACGCGCGCAAGGCGCCCGTCGACGTACGCCTCGCCGTGCGCATCGGCACGGCCGCGCTCATCGGCTCGACGGGCGGGGCGTTGCTCGCGGCGGGCATGAGCACGGAGGTGTTGAAGCCGGTCGTGATGGTGGTGCTGGTCGCGGTGGGCGCGTTCGTGATCTTCCGCCCGTCGTTCGGCACGGCGCCGACCGCCGTCCCGGCCTCGCCCCGCCGGATCTGGGCGGCGATCGGCTTCGCCGGCCTCGGCATCGGCTTCTACGACGGCCTGATCGGCCCGGGCACCGGAACGTTCCTCGTCCTCGCCCTGACCGCGATCCTCCACCTCGACCTGGTCACGGCCTCCGCCACGGCGAAGATCGTCAACTGCTGCACCAACGCCGGTGCGTTGGCGATGTTCGCCTTCAAGGGCACGGTCTACTGGCAGCTCGCGGCACTGATGGCGGTGTTCAACCTGGCGGGCGGCATGGTGGGCGCACATACGGCCCTGAAACGGGGGGCCGGTTTCGTGCGGGTGGTGCTGCTGACGGTGGTGTGCGCGCTGGTGGTCAAGATGGCGTACGAGCAGTGGGTGGCGTGAGGACGACGGCCTCGACGAATGCGGTGAACGCGGTGAACGCGGGGGCGGGGAAGGTGAGTGCGCTGCGGGTGGGTGCTTTGGAGTCGCGTATCGCTACGCGGGGGTGGAGGTCGGCGATCTCCACGCAGGAGTTGCCGTCGCCGCTGCCGGAGTAGGAGGACTTCCGCCAGTTGTCGGGAACAGTCACGGTGTGCCTCACAGGTCTTTGGACATGGAGCGGTCGGGGCCCTTGAGGGCGTCGACGAAGGTGGTGAAGGCGCCGGTGAGGAAGGTCAGGGTGCCTTGGGTCGGGACTTTGGAGTCGCGTATGGCTGTACGGGCGGGGAGGTGGGCGACCTCTACGCAGTTGTTGCCCTCGCCGCCGCCGGAGTAGGACGACTTCTGCCAGTTGCACGGGGTGGTCACGGCGTCCCTCACAGGTCTTTGGCCAGTCGGTGGATGAAGTCACGCGAGCGTTCGGGAGTGAGCGCCGCGGATTCGATTTTACGGAAAAGGGCTCGAAACGCGCTGAGTTGAGCCTCGGAATCGATGAACGTGGTTCCGTGCGGCGAATCCCGTACCGCCGTGTCCAGTTTGGGCACGCCCCCGCCTGCGTACATCATGGCGCTCCAGGCTCCGCCGAACCCGTCGAGATCGAACGGGATGACCCGAACCGTGACGTGCTCGGTTCCGGAGAGGTCCAGGACCTGGTCGAGTTGGACCCGCGCGGCGGCGCGGTCGCCGGTTCTGATGCGCAGAGCCGCCTCGTGGATGACGGCTTCGTAGGCGACGGGGCTGGGCTCCTCGATGACGGCCCGGCGCTGCATGCGATGCCGTACGCGTAGAGCCAGGTCCGCCTCCGGTAGGGCGGGTACCTGGTACGAGAAGACGGAGCGGGCGTAGTCCTCCGTCTGGAGGAGGCCGGGGATGTGTAGAAACTCGACATCGCGCCGATACGTGGAGCGGTGCTCCAGCTCGGCGAGATCGAGGTAGACCGTCGGAAGAGAGCCGCGGTACTCCTCCCACCAACCACGTGTCCGGTCGGTGGCCATGACCACGAGCGCCTCGATCAACTCTTGGTCCGTACAGGCGTAGTGGGCCGCCATACGCCGCAGGCGCTCCTCGCTGACGCCTGCGAGGCCAGCCTCGGTCTGGCTGATCTGCGCCGAGTCCGTTCCGAGCAGCGCGGCCGCTGCGATCCCTTTGAGTCCTGCCGCCTCGCGTAGTTTCCGCAGCTCCGCGCCCAGGCGCTCCTGCCGGGCGTTGGCTTGCTGCCTACGTGGCATGTGACCTCCTTGGCCCCAACTGCATCGCTGAGGCGCCTCGTTCGGGCGACAGATTACGCCAACGGCTTGCGTGGGGACAAAATTGGACCCTACTGTCAGTGACGCAAACTACACGCTGCGAATCGCCGCGGAGTCGGAAGCGCACCGCTCTGCCCTGCCATGGCGGACGCGGCATGCCGCCGTCCGCCGTTCGCGAACCCACCCTCACCTCAACGGAGTTGATGCCCCATGCCCGAAACCGAACCGTGGGAGTACAGCCTCTACATCCCCAACGATCCCCGCGCCGTACCGATCTGCCGCCGCACCTTGCGCCTCATCCTCACCATGCACGGCCTGATCCGCCTGGCCGACGTCGCGGAGCTCCTCGCCGCCGAGCTGGTCGGCAACGCCGTACGGCATACAAAGGGCCCCGCGGCGTTGCGGTTGCGCTGCGCGGGCGGGGTGCTGCGTCTTGGCGCGTGGGACACCGACCCCGAACCACCGGAGCCACCGGGACCGCAGATGTCGGGTGCCGAGGCGGAGGAGGGGCGAGGGCTCGTGCTCGTACGGGCCTGCGCCGATGGGTGGGGCTGGCACCCGCTGGGACACGGGGCGAACCGCGGCAAGTACGTGTGGTGCGAACTGGCGGCGGCGTAGCCCGAGACATCTGGAGGAACCTGATGGCAACGAAGAACTACTTCTTCCGGAACCCCGTCGCCGAGGGCCTGCGCGAGGAGGGCCGCGAAGAAGGTCGCGAGGAAGGTCGCGAGGTGGGCCGGATCGAGGACCGGGCCGAGATGACCCTGCGGATTCTGGAGTGGCGCGGCGTTCCCGTGCCCGACGACGTCCGCGAACGCGTGATGGCGTGCACGGACGGCGACCAGTTGACGGTGTGGGCCGAGCGGGCCGTACATGTGTCGGAGGCCCGGGGGCTGTTCGCCGGGTGAGAGCTAGCGGCCACCCGTCAGGTGCGCGAAGACCACCACGTTCCCCTGGTAGCCCGTCTTGCTGGAGTACGGGCCGCCGCAGGTGATCACGCGGAGCTCGGGGCGGTGGGCCGCGCCGTAGACCTTTGCGTCGGGGAAGTGCTTCGCGTCGTACACCTGGACCGCGTCCACCGTGAACACCGCCACCGAACCGTCCCGCCGCTCCACCTCGATCGTGCGGCCGCGCTTCAGGGAGCCCAGGGCGTAGAAGACGGACGGGCCGCGCGCGTTGTCGACGTGGCCCGCGATCACCGCCGTACCCGTCTCGCCGGGCTTGGTGCCCGACTCGTACCAGCCCGCGAGGTTCTTCCTGTCGGGCGGAGGTACGTCGAGGCTGCCGGAGCGGGTCAGGGCGAGACCCATCAGCGGGGCGTCCACCCCGATCGACGGGATGCGGACGCGGTCCGGCGGGGACGGGGCCAGGGGCGCGGCGGCCGGTGGTTCACGGTCCCGGTCGACGTGTGCCTGCGCGGCGGACGGCTGGGGCGGCGGCTGCCCCTCCGCCCCGCTGGCCAGCAGCCAGGCGCCGGCGGCGAGGGCCAGGGCGGTGGCCGCTCCCATGGCGGCGTTGGCGCGGTTCGTGGCACGCCTGCGTGTGCTGGGGCGCTCGGGCTTGCGCGCGGGGTTGTGCATGGGGGCTGGGGTTCCTCGCAGTTCTTCGCGGCGCGGGCGCAGGCCGGGTGCAGGCGGGGCTGACCTGGGCTCAGAAACGTTCGCCGCGCGCCCTGCGGTGCAGCAGCCACGTGCCGCCCGCGGCCGCCAGCGCCAGCGCCGCCACGCCCGCGGAGGTCCGCGTGGGCTCGGGGCCGAGCGCGCCGCCGACGCCCGTGTCCACGTGGCCCTTCGGAAGCTGGGCGACGGACGCGCCGGAGCCGGTCACGGAGACGATGAGGTCGCCCGTCACCTCGGGACCGCCCGCGCACCTCGCGACCACCTCGTACGTTCCCGGCTGCGCGGACACCGGAACCCGGAACTGCCCCGTGGCGTTCGGCGCGGCCGGGGCATCCGTGTCCGGCGCCAGCGTGAACGTACCCGCGCCGACCGCGCTGGCGTCACCCGTCGCCGTGTCGCTCCCGGCGCACGCGGTGGTGTCCACCGTGACCCGGTCGCCCGGGGAGGCCGTCGCCGGGTAGACCTCCAGGCCGCCCTGCGCGGCGGTCGCGGGGGCGCCGACGGCGAGTACCGCCGTCGCGGCCGCGGTGGTGAGAAACGCCGCCGCGGCCAGCGGTCGGCCCATGCCCCTGCGCACGCGCATCGTCCACGCTCCTTTGCGGGCGTCGGACGCGCCCTGCCAAGGTCGAGACAAGTGCCAGTTGTGGCGGGGCGCCTCCTGATGTGACGTCAGGAGGCCTGGAAGCGGGCCGCTTCTGACGAGTCGGCGGGTGCGTTCCAGCAGGTCAGCGGCGTGTTCGGTGGAAAGTGTCCGAACCGGGCGGGGAGGCGTGCGACCGGGTGACGGAGGCGGCACGCGAGTGATGCCCCATCAGTTCACGCCCACCGCCGACCAGGTGGCCGCCACCGCCGCGTACTCCTTGCCTCCCGACCCGTACAGGTCCTTGGCCGCCTTCAGCGTCGCCGTGCGCGCGCCCTTGTAGTCCGTCGACGACGTCATGTAGACGGTCAGCGCGCGGTACCAGATCTTGCCGAGCTTCTCCTTGCCGATGCCGGCGAGCTTCGACTTGTCGCACGTGGGGCTGTCGTTCTGGACGCCGCCGACCGTCTTCGGGCCGCTGCCCTCCGCGAGCAGATACGCGAAGTGGTTCGCGACGCCGGAGGAGTAGTGCACGTCGAGGCCGGCGACCTTGGAGTTCCAGCAGTCCGCCGACTTCCCGTCGCGGCTCGGCCTGTCCATGTAGCGCAGGGCCGACGCCTTCGCTCCGGGCTTGACGATCTTCTCGCCGATGAGCCAGTCGCCGGGGTCGGAGGCGTTGTTCGCGTGGAACTCGACGAGCGTTCCGAATATGTCGGAGGTGGCTTCGTTGAGGCCGCCGGACTCGCCGGAGTAGGTGAGGGCCGCGGTGGACGAGGTCACGCCGTGGGACATCTCGTGGGCCGTGACGTCGAGGGCGACCAGCGGGCCGAACGTCTTGCCGTCGCCGTCCCCATACGTCATGCAGAAGCAGTTGTCGTCCCAGAAGGCGTTGTTGTAGTCCTTGCCGTAGTGGACGCGGTTGTACGAGCCCTTGCCGTCGTCGGCTATCCCTATTCGGCCGTGGACGTCCTTGTAGTAGTCCCACGTCTGGTCCGTGCCGTACTGGGCGTCCACGGCGGCCGTGCTGCGGTCCGCCGCCTTTCCGGTGCCCCAGTGGTTGTCGGCGTCCGTGTAGACCTCGGCGGGGGCGCGCTCCAGGCAGATGCCGAGGACACAGGTGTCGGTCTTGTTGTCGGCGTCGCCGGTGTAGGTGTTGCCGCGGGTGGAGTCGTTCAGCTCGTAGCCGCCAGAGGCGGAGGATGTGCGGGTGGCGGTGAGGGGGACGGTGCCGGAGTAGAGGGACCGGCCGTCGCCCGTGGCCGCGCCGGCGGTGGCGGTTTCGAGGCTGTCCCATGCGTCGATCCCGGCGCCGGTGGTGGCGTCGGTGAGGACGGTGCGGGCCATGGGGTTGCCGAGTGAGTCCTTCGCGGCGGCCGTCGTCCGCCAGGCCAGTTTGGGGCTGCCGTGCAGCGCGTCCACGACGAGTCGCGGCTTGGCCATGAGGCTGCGGAGCACCTTGCCGGGGTTGGCCTTGCGCAGGAGCGTCGTGGCGAGGTCCGCGGCCTTGGGGGCGGACAGGCGGGGCGTGGTGGTGGGGACGGAGACGCTGCCGGGGACGGCGCGGTCGGTGCCCTCGTACGTGCCGTCCGCGGCCTCGTGGACGACGAAGTCCCCGCCGAGGACGGGGAGTTCACCGTACGTACGGTCGTAGCGGATGTGCCGGGACCCGTCGGGGTCGGTGATCACGTCCCGTACGGAGGTGGCCTCGGCGGAGGCGGGGGCCGCCGTTGCCGCGGGTGCGAGGGCGAGGGTGGCGGCGAGGAGGGTGGCCAGGGTGGTGATGGTCCGTACGGGTCTCATCGGGCGGCTCCGTGGGGACGCGTGGGGGCGGTGGGGCGACCGGCGAAATCCTGACGCTGATTCAGTTTTAGGGGGCCATGACAAATGGAGTCCAGGGATCCGCGGTGTCGGACCTGTGAAGGAGCTGGGTCCGGGCGGAGACGTCTTGACCGGCACCGGCCCTACAGGCCCGTCCGGCAGGACAGTCGGAAGTGGTCCGCCGCCTTGGGGCCCCGGTGCCGCGCAACAACGACCCGGTCAGCCCACGCGCTCCACCCGCACCGCGCACACCTTGAATTCAGGCATGTGGGATGTCGGGTCGAGGGCCGGGTTCGTCAGTGTGTTGGCCCGTCCCGCCCCCGGCCAGTGGAACGGCATGAAGAGGGTGTCCGGGCGGATCGTGGAGGTGACGCGGGCCGGGGCCTCGACCCGGCCGCGGCGCGACGTCACCGCGACCGCGTCGCCCTGCGCGATCCCGAGCCGCCCCGCCAGCCTCGGATGCAGCTCCACGAACGCCCCGGGAGCCGCCTTGTTGAGCTCCGGCACGCGCCGCGTCTGGGCCCCCGACTGGTACTGGGCCACCACTCGGCCCGTGGTCAGGTACAGGGGGTACTCGGGGTCCGGCTCCTCCGCCGCGGGCCGGTGCGCCACAGGCACGAACCGCGCCCGCCCGTCCTCCGTGGCGAACCGTTCGAGGAAGAGCCGCGGCGTACCGCCGCTGTCGTCGGCGGGGCAGGGCCAGAAGACGCCCTCGCCCTCGGCCAGTCGGTCGTAGCTGATCCCGGAGTAGTCCGCGGGGCCGCCCGCCGACGCGCGCCGCAGCTCGTCGAACACCTCCCGCGCGTCCGTCGGGAAACCCTTCTCCAGGCCGGGGGAGAGGCGCGCGGTGAGTTCGTTCAGGACCTCCAGGTCCGTACGCACCCCCGAAGGGGGTGTCAGGGCGCGCTGCCGCAGCAGCACCCGCCCCTCCAGGTTCGTCACCGTGCCGGTCTCCTCGGCCCACTGCGTCACCGGCAGCACCACGTCGGCCAGTTCGGCCGTCTCGGACAGGACGACATCGGCGACGGCCAGGAAGTCCAGCGAGCGGATCCGGGACTCGACGTGCGCCGCCCGCGGCGCGGAGACCACCGGGTTCGAGCCCATCAGCAGCAGCGCCCGGATGTCACCGCCCAGCGCGTCCAACAGCTCGTACGCCGACCGTCCGGGACCGGGCAGCGAGTCGGGGTGCACGCCCCAGACCCCCGCCACATGTGCGCGGGCCGCCGGATCCGTGAGCTTGCGGTAGCCGGGCAACTGGTCCGCCTTCTGGCCGTGTTCGCGGCCGCCCTGACCGTTGCCCTGACCGGTCAGACACCCGTAACCGGAGAACGGGCGGCCGGGCCGCCCCGTCGCGAGCGCCAGGTTGATCCACGCGCCCACCGTGTCCGTGCCCTTGGACTGCTGCTCGGGTCCACGTGCGGTGAGGATCATCGCCCGCTCCGGCGCCGTGAACATGCCGACCGCCTCGCGCAGTTGGGGCACCGGCACACCCGTGACCCGCTCCACGTGCTCCGGCCAGTGCGCCATCACCGCCGACCGGGCCTCCGCCCAGCCCTGCGTACGTTCCCGTACGTACTCCTCGTCGACGCGGCCGTCCGCCACCACCAGGTGCAGCATCCCGAGCGCGAGCGCCAGGTCCGTGCCGGGGCGGGGTGCCAGATGCAGGTCCGCCTGTTCCGCGGTGCGGGTGCGGCGGGGGTCGATCACGATCAACGTGCCGCCGTTGGACCGGAGTTCGGAGAGGTAGCGCAGTGCGGGCGGCATGGTCTCGGCGAGGTTCGAGCCGACCAGGATCACGCATCCGGTACGCGGAATGTCCTCCAGCGGGAACGGCAGCCCCCGGTCCAGGCCGAAGGCCTTCTGCCCGGCGGCCGCCGCCGACGACATGCAGAACCGGCCGTTGTAGTCGATCTGCGAGGTGCCGAGCACGATGCGGGCGAACTTGCCGAGCGCGTACGCCTTCTCGTTCGTCAGGCCGCCACCGCCGAACACGCCGCACGCGTCCGCTCCGTGCCCGGCACGCGCGCGTGACAGGCCGTCCGCGACCCTGTCAAGGGCCTCTTCCCAGGTGGCGGGTGTCAGCCGACCGGTGACGGGGCTGCGCACGAGCGGCTCCGTGAGGCGTACCTGGGAGGAGAGCACGGACGCGGCGCTCTGTCCCTTGCCGCACAGCGCGCCCTGGTTGACCGGGAAGTCCGCGCGGCCCTCGACCGTGGGGACCTCGGCCCCGGTGCCGGGCAGCACGTTCATGCCGCACTGCAGCGCGCAGTACGGGCAGTGGGTGGGCGTCGCCGTGGTGTTGAGCATGCCCTTGAGGGTGCGGGGGGTGTGTTGCCGGTCGGCGTGCCTGGAGGTTACGTAGCCGGAACGAGCATCTCCCGGCCGTCCTACGGACGGCGTGAGGTCGCGGCGAGGGCCTCGCGCACGCCCTTCTCCTCGGGGCCCAGGAAGTGCGGATCCGGCCGTACGAGTACGTCGAGCGCCGCCTTCGCCGCCGCGAGGGTCTCCCGCGCGCCGCCCGCGTACCAGGTCACGTCGTGCGGTTCGGCGACCCCGACCCCGTACGAGGAGACGCCCGCCGCCTCGCACAGCGCCACCGCGCGCCGCGCGTGGAAGTCCTGGGTGACCAGGACGGCCCGGTCGACGCCGAAGATCTTCTTCGCACGGACGCAGGAGTCCCAGGTGTCGAAGCCCGCGTAGTCGCTGACGACGGCCCGGGAGGGCACGCCGTGGCGGGTCAGGTACGCGCGCATGGCGTCGGGTTCGTCGTACTCCTCGCGGCTGTTGTCACCTGTGACCAGGAGGACGCGGGTCTTTCCTGTGCGGTACAGATCTGCTGCGGTGTCGAGGCGGTGGGCCAGGTAGGGGGAGGGGGTGCCGTTCTGCAGGCCTGCGCCGAACACGATGGTGGTGTTGGTGTGTGGGGTGGATGCGACCGTACGGAGGTGGTCCCCGGTCGAGGTGTGCAGCCAGGTTGCCGGTAGGAGGGCGAGTACGCAGGTGGCCATCAGGGCCTGCGTGATCCTGCGCTGGGCTCTTCGGGTACGTGGCAGGCGCATCGCGGTCCCCTGGGTAGCCGGACTGGTACGGGCTCGCCCTAAGACGCCCCCGCCACCCCGATGGTTCACGCCACCCGGCCTTACGCCTCGGGGCTCCGCCCCGGACCCCGCTGCTCAATCGCCGCAGGGGCTATTTGTAGCCCCTGCAGGGGGCACCTCCCAGCGTTAGCTGGGGGAGATTGAGCAGCGGGGTCCGGCAGGACATTCGGAAGCCGCGCTCACCGCGCCCCGGGCCACTCCGTGAACCCCCGGCAACCACTCGTCACCGGCGCGCAACGACCCGGCAACCCCCGACCGGCACGATCTGTTCATGACGGATGAGTCGTACGGCCCCATGGACCACGGCACGACCCACCTGGATCACACAGTCGGCACGGCGGGACTCCTCAGCATGATCAGCGACCAGCTCGGCAGCAGGCTCAGCCACGTGTCCCCGCTGCGCGGGAACGGGCACCGGCAGCCGCCCGCCCTCGTACTCGTGGCGCACGGCAGCCGCGACCCCCGGGCCCTGGCCACCGTCTCGGAACTCGTCGAGCGGATACGTGAGCGCCGCCCCGGCCTCACCGTCCGCCTCGGCCACATCGAACTCAACGAGCCGCTGCTCGGCGACACCCTCGCCGCGCTGCCCGCCGCCCGCGCCGTACTCGTACCGCTGCTCCTCTCCCGCGGCCACCACGTCAAGCACGACCTGCCGCGGGCCGCCGACGCCGCCGAGCACCTGCGCACCCGCGTCGCTGACCCGCTCGGCCCGCACCCGCTGCTCGTCGAGGCCCTCCACGACCGGCTCGTCGAGGCCGGCTGGCCCGAGCGGACCGCCGACGACCGGGACCGCCGCCGCGCCGGAGTCGTCCTCGCCGCCGCCGGGTCCCGCGACCCGCACGCCGCCGCCGACGTCCGCCGCACGGCCGACCTCCTCGCCCGCCGCCTCGGCGTCCCCGTCGTCCCCGGCTACGCCTCCGCCACCGCGCCCGACGTCGCCACCGCCGCCCGCTCCCTCGCCGCACGCGGCCGCGACCGGATCGCCGTCGCCTCGTACTTCACGGCCCCCGGCCGCTTCGCCACGGAGACCGCCGCGGCCGCCCCCGGCATCGCCGCCGCCCCGCTCGGCACCCACCCCGCGCTGGCCCGTCTCGTCCTGCACCGCTACGACAGGGCCCCGGCCACGGAGACGTACGCCACGGAGGCGTACGCAGTGGCGCGGACCGCCGCCGTCTGAGCCGTCGCGGGCCCCGATTGTCGGTGGTCGCCCTGGCGACCTGGGGAGAAATAGGGCTCGGCGTCGCGACGCCCGGTGCGGCCGCTCGCGGCGTTGCCGCACCGGACGCCGCTCCTTCTCCCGAGCCCTATTTCTCCCCAGGTCGCTACTGTCGGGCCATGGAAGACAGCGTAGGCAGCGACACGTACGACGAGGCGGCGGCCGAGCGCTGGGCCCCCGAGCCCGACAAGCGCCCGGGGCGCACCGCGTTCCAGCGCGACCGGGCCAGGGTGCTGCACTCGTCGGCGCTGCGCCGCCTCGCGGGCAAGACCCAGGTCGTCACGCCGGGGACGAGGAGCCGGCACTGGGACGCGAGCCCGCGCACGCGGCTGACGCACTCCCTCGAATGCGCCCAGGTGGGGCGGGAGTTGGGCGCCGCGCTCGGCTGCGACCCCGACCTCGTCGAGACGGCCTGCCTCTCGCACGACCTGGGCCACCCGCCCTTCGGGCACAACGGCGAGCAGGCGCTCAACGAGGTGGCGCAGGACTGCGGCGGCTTCGAGGGCAACGCGCAGTCGCTGCGCCTGCTCACCCGCATCGAGCCCAAGCGCTTCGTGCGCGACGACAGTTCCGGCGAGCTGACCAGCGTAGGCCTGAACCTGACGCGGGCGGCGCTCGACGCCGCGACGAAGTACCCGTGGGGGCGCGGCGAGCACCCCAGTGACCCCGAGTCGCACAAATTCGGGGTCTACGAGGACGACCGGCCGGTCTTCGACTGGATCAGAAGGACGTCACCCGGCCGCCGCACCTGCTTCGAGGCACAGGTCATGGACTGGTCGGACGACGTGGCGTACTCCGTGCACGACCTCGAAGACGGCCTGCACGCGGGGCACTTGGACCCGAACGTGCTGCACGCGGAACCCGAGCGCGCCGACATCTTCGCGGTCGCCATCGGGCGCTACGTTCCCGAGGGCACGGATCCCGCCGAGCTCTCCGCCGCCCTCGACCGGCTCCTCGACCAGGAGTGGTGGCCGCACGGCTACGACGGCACCGCGGTCGCCCAGGCCCGGCTCAAGGACGCGACCAGCCAGCTGATCGGGCGCCTCTGCCTCGCCGCCGAGGGCGCGACACGCGCGAGACACGGTTCGGGCCGTTTGACACGCTACGAGGCGGAGCTGGTGGTGCCGCGCGCCGCCCGGTACGAGTGCGCGGTGCTCAAGGCGGTCGCCGACCGGTATGTGATGCAGCGACCCCAGCAGGAGCGGCTCCGGGCCGACCAGCGCATCGTGGTCGCCGAGTTGGCGCAGGCGCTGACCTCCCGCGCGCCCGAAGGGCTCGACCCGCAGTTCCGCGCCCTGTTCGAGACCGCGCCCGACGACCGCGCGAGGAAGCGGGTGATCATCGACCAGATCGCGTCGCTGACCGACCCCTCGGCCCGTTCCCTTCACGCGCGGCTTACCGTCGGCGGGCATCATCGGGAAGGAGACGCGACCACTGGGCGTGACGAAAAGATGCCCTGATCGGGCCACGCCCCCTTCCCGCATTACGCTGCGTGCGGGACGCTCGCATATGACGGCATGGCTATGAGGAGGCATCAAGTGGTCGACGCGGACCAGACGTTCGTCATCGTCGGGGGAGGGCTCGCCGGAGCCAAGACCGCCGAGACACTTCGCGCGGAGGGCTTCACCGGCCGGGTGATCCTCATCGGTGACGAACGGGACCACCCGTACGAACGGCCGCCCTTGTCGAAGGGCTACCTCCAGGGCAAGGAGGAGCGCGACAGCGTCTTCGTCCACGAACCGGCCTGGTACGCGAGCAACGACATCGAGCTGCACCTCGGCCAGACGGTCGTCGAGATCGACCGCGCCGACAAGACGGTGCGGCTCGGCGAGGGCGCCGTGGTCCGCTACGACAAGCTGCTGCTCGCCACCGGCGCGGAGCCGCGCCGCCTCGACGTTCCCGGCACCCACCTCGCGGGCGTCCACCACCTGCGCCGCCTCGCGCACGCCGAGCGCCTGAAGGGCGTACTGGCGTCGCTCGGCAGGGACAATGGGCACCTGGTGATCGCCGGCGCCGGCTGGATCGGCCTGGAGGTCGCGGCGGCCGCCCGTGAGTACGGCGCGGAGGTCACCATCGTCGAGCCCGAGGCCACGCCGCTGCACTCCGTGCTCGGCCCCGAACTCGGCCAGATCTTCGCCGAGCTGCACGGCGACCACGGCGTCCGCTTCCACTTCGGCGCGCGGCTCACGGAGATCACCGGCCAGGACGGCATGGTCCTCGCCGCGCTCACCGACGACGGCGAGGAGCACCCGGCGCACGACGTGCTGGCCGCGATCGGCGCCGCCCCGCGCACCGCGCTCGCCGAGGCCGCGGGCCTCGACCTCGCCGACCGGGCGCACGGCGGCGGCATCGCCGTGGACGCGACGCTGCGCACCTCCGACCCCGACATCTACGCGGTGGGCGACGTGGCGGCGGTCCAGCACCCGCTCTTCGACGACCGGCTGCGCGTCGAGCACTGGGCGAACGCGCTGAACGGCGGCCCAGCTGCGGCCCGCGCCATGCTCGGCATGGACATCTCCTACGACCGTGTGCCGTACTTCTTCTCCGACCAGTACGACCTGGGCCTGGAGTACTCGGGCTGGGCGCCCCCGGGCTCGTACGACGAAGTGGTGCTGCGCGGGGACGCGGGCAAGCGCGAGTTCATCGCGTTCTGGCTGAAGGACGGGCAGGTCCTCGCGGGGATGAACGTGAATGTGTGGGACGTCACGGAGCAGATCCAGCGGCTGATCAGGTCCGGGGCGAAGCCCGGCGTCGAGCGCCTGTCGGACCCCTCGGTCCCGCTGAGTGATCTTCTGGAGCAGTGACCGGAGTGTCAGTCGTCGCCCGTAGACTTACCGCGTGGCAGGCAGGATCAATGACGAGGACGTGAAGGCGGTTCGGGACGCGGTCCCGATCGACGCCGTGGTCTCCGAGTACCTGCAACTGCGCAACGCGGGCGGCGGAAACCTCAAGGGTCTGTGCCCGTTCCACGACGAGAAGTCCCCGTCCTTCCAGGTCAGCCCCAGTAAGGGCCTGTTCCACTGCTTCGGCTGCCAGGAGGGCGGCGACACCATCACATTCGTGATGAAGGTCGACCACCTCTCCTTCTCCGAAGTGGTGGAGCGCCTCGCCGGTCAGGCGGGCATCACGCTGCGCTACGAGGAGGGCGGGTACAACCCCACCCACCAGCGCGGCGAGCGCATCCGGCTGGTCGAGGCGCACAAGGTCGCCGCGCAGTTCTACGTCGACCAGCTGGAGTCACCCGAAGCCGAGATCGGCCGCAAGTTCCTCGCCGAGCGCGGCTTCGACCAGGCCGCGGCCCAGCACTTCGGCGTCGGGTACAGCCCGGCCGGCTGGGACCACCTCACCCGCTTCCTGCGCGGCAAGGGCTTCAGCGACAAGGAGATCCTGCTCTCCGGCCTCTCCCAGGAGGGGCGGCGCGGCCCCATCGACCGCTTCCGCGGACGGCTCATGTGGCCGATCCGCGACATCGGCGGCGAGGTCGTCGGCTTCGGCGCCCGCCGCCTGCGCGAGGACGACAACGGACCGAAGTACCTGAACACGCCAGAGACGCCGATCTACCGCAAGTCGCAGGTCCTGTACGGCATCGACCTCGCGAAGAAGGACATCGCCAAGTCCTCCCGCGCGGTCGTCGTCGAGGGGTACACGGACGTGATGGCCTGCCACCTGGCCGGCGTCACCACCGCCATCGCCACCTGTGGCACGGCGTTCGGCGGCGACCACATCAAGATCCTCCGCCGGCTCCTGATGGACAACGGCTCGGCGCGCGTGATCTTCACCTTCGACGGCGACGCGGCGGGCCAGAAGGCCGCCCTGCGCGCCTTCGAGGACGACCAGAAGTTCGCCGCCGAGACGTACATCGCGATCGCGCCGGACAACATGGACCCGTGCGACCTGCGCCTCGCCAAGGGCGACGACGCGGTCTCCGACCTGGTCGAACCCCGCACGCCGCTCTTCGAGTTCGCGCTGCGCCAGATCGTGAGTCGCTACGACCTGGAGACCCCGGCGGGCCGCGCCTCCGCGCTCGACGAGGCGGCGCCCATCGTCGCCCGCATCAAGAACAGTGCCTCGCAGCACGAGGTCGCGGTCCAGCTCGCGGGCATGCTCGGCATCCTCGACACCCAGTTCGTGGTCAAGCGAGTGGGGCAGCTCGCCCGTTGGGCCCGCGAGCGCGGTGGCCGCGGGCCCGCGCCCGCCCCGGGGCGTGGCGGTCCGCAGGCCGGCCCCGCCACGGCCCCCGCCCGCCCCTTCGGCGGCCCGGCGCTCACCTTGCGCAACCCGGTGTTCACGACCGAACGCGAACTGCTCAAACTCGCCCTGCAGTACCCGCAGTTGGTCTCCCCGGCCTTCGACGCGTACGGGATGGACGAGTTCACGGCCGATCCGTACGCCGCCGTCCGCCAGGCCGTCCTGGACGCGGGCGGCGCCGAGCAGGGCGTCCACGACCCGCAGGAGTACCTGATCGCGGTGCGCGAGGCGGCGCCCGACGACGCGGTGCGGGCGATGGTGACGGAGCTCGCCGTCGAGGCCATCCGCCGCAAGACCGTCGACGAGGCGTATGCGGGGGAGCAGCTGGTGACCGTGCGCAAGCGGGCCGTCGACCGCCGCATCCGCGACGTCCAGGGCACGCTCACCCGCCTCGGCGCGGGTGGCGATCCGCACCAACTGGCGGCGGTGCAGAACGAGTTGTGGGTGCTGCAGCAGTACGGACAGGCCCTCCGCGAACGGGGCGCGGAAGCACTGTAGCCCCGTCGCCCCCCCGGCCTCGGGGCTCCGCCCCGGCCCCCGCTGCTCAATCGCCGCAGGGGCTTGAAAGGCCGACGGTTGGTATTTCAAGCCCCGCCGGCGTTTGAGGCGCGGGGTCCGGGGCGGAGCCCCGGGGTGTTTGGCCGTGTTCGGGTCGGGGAAAGGCGGGTAACCGTCCAGCACGGTAACCGCGCGGTCACGCACTGGACTCAAAAAGTCAACGCACGCCCCTCGTGGCGGCACTGTGTCGTACTCCACACTGGGTTGCGGTGCCTGAGTCCTCGGAGCGCGGCCGGAGCCCGGACAACGGGTCCGACACCCCCGCGGTTCCGCTCATCGCGTACGGGACGGACAGCGGCGAGGCCGTCGTTCCCGCCCCCCTGCCGCACGCCTCAGATGCGATCACTTTGGAGGTCGCCCCCGTGCAGACCCAGACCCTCACCCAGAGCGACAGCACAGCGCAGGCCCTCGCCGACCCCGAAGCCGCGCCCGAGGGTGCCGTGCCGCAGGGCGAAGTGCTGGCCTCGGTGCCCTCGCAGAGCCGCGTCGCGCACCATCCCGAGGCCGAGCCGGAGGAACCGGAACCGGCCGGCCCCAAAGGGTCCGCGGACCCGCCCGAGCGGGTGCGTGCCTCCCGCGCCGACACCGGCAGTCCGTCCTCGGACCTGTTCCGCCAGTACCTGCGCGAGATCGGCCGGATCCCGCTGCTCACCGCGGCCGAGGAAGTGGATCTCGCGCGGCGCGTCGAGGCGGGTCTGTTCGCCGAGGAGAAGCTCGCCCACGCGCCCGACCTCGACTCCCAACTGGCACTGGACCTCGACAAGTTGGTGGTCATGGGCCGAATGGCCAAGCGCCGCCTCATCGAGGCGAACCTGCGCCTGGTCGTCTCCGTCGCCAAGCGGTACGTGGGCCGCGGCCTGACCATGCTCGACCTGGTCCAGGAGGGCAACCTCGGCCTGATCCGCGCGGTCGAGAAGTTCGACTACGCCCGCGGCTACAAGTTCTCGACGTACGCGACCTGGTGGATCCGCCAGGCCATGAGCCGCGCCCTCGCCGACCAGGCGCGGACCATCCGCGTCCCCGTCCACGTCGTCGAGTTGATCAACCGCGTCGTCCGCGTCCAGCGCCGCATGCTCCAGGAGCGCGGCTACGAACCGACCCCCGAGGAGGTCGCCGCCCACCTCGACCTGCCGCACGAGCGCGTCAGCGAGGTGCTCCGCCTGGCGCAGGAACCCGTCTCCCTGCATGCCCCTGTCGGCGAGGAGGACGATGTCGCTCTCGGCGACCTCATCGAGGACGGCGACGCGACGAGCCCCGTGGAGTCGGCGGCGTTCCTCCTGCTCAGGGAACACCTGGAGGCGGTGCTCTCCACGCTCGGCGAGCGCGAGCGCAAGGTCGTCCAGCTCCGCTACGGCCTCGCGGACGGCCGTCCCCGCACCCTTGAGGAGATCGGCCGCATCTTCGGCGTCACCCGCGAACGCATCCGCCAGATCGAATCCAAAACCCTGAACAAACTCCGCGACCACGCGTTCGCGGACCAGTTGAGGGGCTACCTGGACTGACCTCAAGCCCCGCCAATCAAGCCCCTGCGGCGTTTGAGCAGCGGGGTCCGGGGCAGAGCCCCGCGTCCGTAACGCCGGTTCGGCGCCACTCAAGCCCCACCGGCGTTGCGGTCCTGGGGCGCTGCCCCAGACCCCGCGCCTCAAACGCCGGCGGGGCTTGAACTGGCCGAACCTCAGTCCACCTCCGCGACCGCCTGCGCGAACTGCGCCTCGTACAACCGCTGATACGCCCCACCGTCGGAGACAAGCGCGTCGTGCGACCCCTGCTCCACAATCGCCCCGTTCTCCATCACGAGGATCGTGTCCGCGTCCCGAATCGTCGACAACCGGTGCGCGATCACGAACGACGTACGCCCCGCGGCGAGCCGCGCCATCGCCTTCTGAATCAGCACCTCGGTCCGCGTATCCACGGACGAAGTCGCCTCGTCGAGCACGAGAATCACCGGATCCGACAGGAACGCCCGCGCGATGGTGATCAGCTGCTTCTCACCCGCGCTGACCCCCGTCCCCTCGTCGTCGAGCACCGTGTCGTACCCGTCGGGCAGCGTCCGGATGAACCGGTCCGCGTGCGCGGCCTTCGCCGCCTCCTCGATCTCCTCGCGGGTGACGTCCTTCGGGGCGCCGTACGCGATGTTCTCCGCGATGGTCCCGCCGAACAGCCAGGTGTCCTGGAGCACCATGCCGATCCCGGCGCGCAGCTCCTCCCGCGACATCTTCGCGATGTCGACGCCGTCGAGCGTGATCCGGCCACCGGTCACCTCGTAGAACCGCAGCAGCAGGTTGACCAGCGTGGTCTTGCCCGCGCCGGTCGGCCCGACGATCGCCACCGTATGACCGGGGTCGGCGGTCAGCGACAGGTCCTCGATGAGCGGCTTGTCCTTCTCGTAGCGGAAGGCCACGTGCTCGAACTCGACGTGCCCGCGCAGGTGGTCCGGCTTCTCGCCGGGCACCGGCTCCGCCGACTGCTCCTCGGCGTCGAGCAGTTCGAAGACCCGCTCGGCCGTGGCGACACCCGACTGCACCAGGTTCGCCATCGACGCGACCTGCGTCAGCGGCATCGAGAACTGGCGCGAGTACTGGATGAAGGCCTGCACATCACCGATGGACAGCGAGCCGCTGGCCACCCGCAGCCCGCCCACGACCGCGACCAGCACATAGTTCAGGTTCGAGATGAAGAACATCAGCGGCTGCATGATGCCGCTGTTGAACTGCGCCTTGAACGACGCGTCGTACAGTGCGTCGTTCTGCTCGGCGAACAGTTCCGCCGACTCCTTCTGCCGGCCGAACACCTTCACCAGGTTGTGGCCGGTGTACATCTCCTCGATGTGCGCGTTCAGCGCGCCGGTCGCCCGCCACTGCTGCACGAACTGCGGCTGCGAACGCTTCCCGACCTTCGCCGCGACGAACACCGACAGCGGCACCGTCACCAGCGCGACCAGCGCGAGCAGCCAGGAGATCCAGAACATCATCGCGAGCACGCCGATGACGGTCAGCAGCGAGTTGAGCATCTGCCCCATCGTCTGCTGGAGCGTCTGCCCGAGGTTGTCCATGTCGTTGGTCGCCCGGCTCAGCACCTCGCCGCGCTTCTGCTTGTCGTAGTACGACAGTGGCAGCCGCGACAGCTTGTCCTGCAGCTCGGCGCGGAGCTGCCCCACGGCCAGGTTGATGGTCCGGTTGGCGAGCCGCGTGCCGATCATCATCGTCAGACCGGCGACCGCGAACACGGCGAGGCCGAGCAGCAGCACCTCGCCGATCGCGCCGAAGTCGACGCCCTGGCCGGGTGTGAAGTCGACGCCGCCGAGCATGTCGGCCGCGCCGCCGTCGCCCTTGGCCCGCAGGCCGGCGAGGACCTGTTCCTTGGTCTGCCCGGCCGGCATCCGCCCGCCGATGATCCCGCCGAACAGCAGGTCGGTGGCGTGACCGAGGATCTTCGGCCCGACCACCGAGAGGCCGACGCTGATCACGACGGAGACGAGCACTCCGGTGACCGCCGCGCGGTGCGCGGCGAGCCGCTTCAGGAGCCGCTTGCCGGACCCCTTGAAGTCCATCGAACGCGAACCGGGCGCACCGGCCGCCATTCGCCCCATGGGCCCACTCATCAGGCGGCCTCCGCTTCCGTCAGCTGGGAGAGAACGATCTCCCGGTACGTCTCGTTGTCGGCCATCAGTTCGTGATGGCGTCCGGTGCCGACGACACGGCCCTCGTCGAGCACGATGATCGTGTCGGCGTCGCGGATCGTCGAGACCCGCTGGGCCACGATCACCACGGTCGCGTCGCGGGTCTCCTCGCCGAGCGCCCGGCGCAGCGCCGCGTCGGTCGCGTAGTCGAGCGCGGAGAACGAGTCGTCGAAGAGGTAGATCTCCGGCCGCTGCACCAGCGTGCGCGCGATGGCGAGGCGCTGGCGCTGGCCGCCGGAGACGTTCGTGCCGCCCTGGGCGATGGGCGCGTCGAGCCCGCCCTCCAGCTTGCCGACGAAGCCCTTGGCCTGCGCCACTTCCAGCGCGTGCCACAGCTCCTCGTCGGTGGCGTCCGGGCTGCCGTAGCGCAGGTTCGTGGCGACGGTGCCGGAGAACAGGTAGGGCTTCTGCGGTACGAGCCCGACCGTCTTCGCCATCAGCGCCGGATCGATTTCGCGGACGTCCTCGCCGTCCACGTAGACCGTCCCGGCCGTGGTGTCGTACAGCCGCGGTACGAGGCCGAGCAGCGTCGACTTGCCGCTGCCGGTCGAACCGATGATCGCCGTGGTCTCGCCGGGGCGGGCCGTGATGTCGATGCCGCGCAGGATGGGCTCCTCGGCGCCGGGGTAGCCGAAGTCGGCGCCCCTGAGCTCCAGGTGGCCGTGGCGGCGCAGTTCACGCACCGAGGCGTCGGGCCGCGGCGGCACCACACTCGAATCGGTGCCGAGCACTTCCTGGATGCGCTCGGCGCACACCTCGGCGCGCGGCATCATCATGAACATGAACGTGGCCATCATCACGCTCATCACGATCTGCATCAGATACGCGAGGAACGCGGTCAGGTCACCGATCTGCATGCCGCCGCTGTCGATGCGGTGCGCGCCGAACCAGACCACGGCGATCGACGCGACGTTCACGATCGTCATCACGAACGGGAACATCAGCGCCATGATCCGGCCGGTGGCGACCGACACGTTCGTCAGGTCCCGGTTCGCGGCTCCGAACCGGTCCTTCTCGAAGTCGTCGCGCACGAAGGCGCGGATCACGCGGTTGCCGGTGATCTGCTCGCGCAGCACCCGGTTCACCGTGTCCAGCTTGACCTGCATGGACCGGAACAGCGGCCGCATCTTACGGATGATCAGCGACAGGACGATCGCCATGACGGGCAGCACGGCGAGCAGCACGCCCGACAGCGGCACGTCCAGGCCGAGCGCCATGACGACGCCGCCGACACACATGATCGGCGCCGAGGCCACCAGCGTGAACGTCATCAGGGCCAGCATCTGGACCTGCTGCACGTCGTTCGTGGTGCGGGTGATCAGCGAAGGGGCGCCGAACTGGCCGACCTCGCGGGCCGAGAAGGACTGCACGCGGTCGAAGATCGCGGCCCGCAGGTCCCGGCCGACCGCCGCGGCGGTCCGCGCGCCGAAGTAGACGGCGCCGGTGTTGCAGACGACCTGGACGACGGTGACGCCCAGCATCAGGGCGCCGAACTCCAGGATGTAGCCGGTGTCGCCGTTCACGACACCGTTGTCAATGATGTCGGCGTTCAGGGTGGGCAGATACAGCGAGGCGCAGGTCTGCAGGAACTGCAGCAGCACCAGGAGTCCGATGGGTTTCTTGTACGGACTCAGGTGGGTCCGCAGAAGTCTTATGAGCACGCTCGGTCTCTCGGGGTCGGCGGTAGTGGGCGGAGCGGTGTTCGGGGAGGGGGATCGATCCGCGCCGACGCCGAAACGGCGACGCATGGACCCCTATCGTCGAACACTCCACCCGCGTTACCTCAACCGAATTAACCAAGAGCACTCAAAGGATCGGCGGACCCGGAGCTTCCGGAACGCCGGGAGACCGGGTCCCTCAGGCGAACGCGCCGGGGTGGATCTGGTCCCGTACGGCCCGGTACTGCTGCCGCACCGCCTTGCCCACCGGCAGTTCGTCGCCCGCCTCGAAGACCTGCGCGGCCGCGCCCTGCCACTGCGGCAGCTGCCCGTTCAGCGCCCACGCGGCCTGTCGCGCCGCACCGATCGCCGCGTAGTCCGCGGGCTGCGGCACCACGACCTGCGCCTCGAAAAGGGCCGGCGCCACGCTCTGCACGGCCGGCAGCTCGGCGGCGGCGCCCAGCAGGAACACCCGCCGGATCTCCACGCCACGGCCCCGCAGCACGTCCATGGCGTCGGCGAGCCCGCACACCATGCCCTCGAACGCCGCCCGCGCCAGATGCTCCGGCTTCATGGACTCCCGGCGCAGCCCGCTCAGCGTCCCCGCGGTGTGCGGCAGATTCGGCGTCTTCTCGCCCTCCAGATAGGGCAGGAGTACGAGTCCGTGGGCGCCCGGCGTCGACTTCATGGCCAGCTCGGACAGCTCCTCAAGGCCTCCGTCGAGCCCCAGCATGTCGACCGTGCCCCGCAGCGCCCGTACCGCGTTCGACGTATGGACCACCGGCAGGTGCATTCCGGTCGCGTCGGCGAGCGAGGTGATGGAACCGCTGGAGTCCACGAGCGCCTCATGGTGCACGGCCATCACGGAGCCCGAGGCCCCGAGGGAGACCACGGCGTCCCCGGACTGCACGCCGAGCCCGAACGCGGCGGCCATCGTCTCCCCGGTCCCGGCCGAGATGACCAGGCCCTCCGGGGTCCGCCCGGCCGCCTCACCGGGGCCGATCACCTCCGGCAGCGCCACCTGGTGCCCGAGCGCCAGCTCCACCAGATCGGGCCGCCACGTGGCGCTCGCCGCCGACCAGTACCCGGTGCTCGAGGCCCCGCCACGGTCGGTGGTCCGGCGCGCGGGCCGGCCGAGGAGCTGCCACACCAGCCAGTCGTGGGCCTGCATCAGGGCGGCCACCTGCTCGGCGCTCGAAGGCTCGCTCCGCGCCAGCCAGCGCAGCTTGGTCACCGGCAGCGCCGCCTGCGGCACGCTCCCCACGGCCTCGGCCCACGCCTCGCGCGAGCCGAGCCGGTCGACCAGGTCGGCGGCCGCGACCTGCGCCCGCTTGTCCCCGCCGACCAGCGCCGGGCGCACGGTATTGCCGTGCGCGTCCAACGGCACCACGGTGTTCTGCTGCGCGGAGACCCCGATGGCCTGCACGCCTTCGAGCAGCCCTCCGCCCGCGGCCTCGCCGAGCGAGAGAAGCCACGCCTGGGGATCCACGTCGGACGGCCGTCCGCCGCCTTCCGGTGCCTCCAGCGGGTGCGGGGCATACCCCTGCCGCAGCACGGCCCCGGTGTCGGCGTCACAAACGACTATGCGCGTAAATTCGGGCGAACTGTCCAGCCCGGCGACTATCCCCATGACTGAAATACTGCCGTACCGCCGGACGCTTCTGTGCCGTCAGGTGTTGCTGGTGCCCCAGTCGTCGGTCGCCGCGCCGTCCCCCGGGCCGCCGCGCTCGCGCAGCGTGCGCACCCGGCCGGCGACCGAGTCCGGGACCTTGCTCTCGACCTTCTCGCTCACCGAGTGGAAGGCCTTGCCCGCGACGTTGCGCGTCTGCTGCGCCGCCGTCTCCGCCGTATTGCGCACGGCCGGGTTCTGGGCGATCTCCCGCGCGGACTTCTTCAGCTTCTCGTAACGCTCCCTGCCGGCCCTCGTGCCCAGCACGTATCCCAGGGCCAGACCGGCGATGAATGTGAGCCGATAGCGCATGGTCGGCCACCCTTTCCGTAGCGAGGCTTCGTGGTCGGTGCGGTCACCGTCGAACTTGTTGATCACCTGAGGGGTACCGATTGGCGGAGCACCCCCCTCCTTGCGCTAATGTATGTGTCGCAGCGAGCGCACGCCGCCTGGGGAGTACCCAGGTGAGTTCGTTCGATGCGACGAGGTCATTCCCCTGTAGCTCAATTGGCAGAGCAGTCGGCTGTTAACCGGCAGGTTACTGGTTCGAGTCCAGTCGGGGGAGCTCGATCTCTCGTAGCTCAATTGGCAGAGCAGCCGACTGTTAATCGGCAGGTTACTGGTTCGAGTCCAGTCGGGAGAGCTGTGAACAAGTCCCTCCGGAGCCCCCTCCGGAGGGCTTTTTCTTGCCTGGTGGAACCACCGGCTCGACAGGGGAGTCCTCATGGTCGTGCAGAGCCGGACCATCCGAGGCAGGAGATCGTATGAGCGGCTATGCTGCGGCAGACGGCGCGCACACTTGTACGCGCCACGCCGAAACGGGGCGGTAGCTCAGCCGGTTAGAGCAGCGGACTCATAATCCGTCGGCCGTGGGTTCGAGTCCCACCCGCCCCACCGTATGTACGTGGCGCAGAAACGATGCGACCGGCTCGTACGCAAGCTGATGGCCCGTCACGGAAGCCGTGACGGGCCATTCGGCGTTTCTGTCAGTCGGCCAGCGGGTTCAGGGCCATTGGCTGGATCCGGCCCTCCAGCATCTCGCCGAGGCCCCGCACCGCGCACACGTCGGGGCGCTCGGCGATGTGCACCGGGACGCCCGTCGCGGACCGCAGCATCTGGTCGAGCCCCGGCAGCAGGGCGGAGCCGCCGACCATCATGATGCCGCGCTCCGCGAGGTCGGCGACCAGGTCGGGCGGGCAGTCGCGCAGCACCCTGCCGATGCCGTCGAGGACGGCGGTCAGCGGGGTGTGGATCGCGCTGCGGACGGCGGCCGTGTCCACGTGCACGGAGCGGGCCAGGCCCGTCGCCACGTCGCGGCCGTGGATCTCGGTCTGCTCCGGGCCCAGCGGGGTGAGCCCGTTGCCGCTCAGGGCGAGCTGTAGGGGGCGTACGGACTGGGAGGGCAGCATCAGCGCGTGGTGCTGGCGCAGGTGCTGGACGACCGCGTGGTCGATGGCGTCGCCGCCAACGGGGATGCGGGCGGCCGTCACGATCGAGCCGAGCGAGAGGACCGCGATCTGCGTGGTGGCCGCGCCGCAGACGATGATCATCGTGGCCTCGGGCTGCTCCACCGGGAGGCCGCAGCCGACCGCGGCCGCGATCAGGGTGTCGACCAGCTCCACGCGGCGGGCGCCGAGGCCGACGAGGGTCTCGACGGCGGCGCGCTGGGCCAGCGGGTCCGCGTCGTGCGGCACGGCGGCCGCGGCGCGGAGGCGGGGCTTGCGGCGAAGGGTGCGGCGGAGCTTGTCGCCGAGCAGGTGGCGCAGCATCCGCTGGGCCATCTCGATGTCGACGACCGTGCCACCGGAGACCGGGCGCACGACGCGGATGTAGTGCGGGGTGCGGCCCGTCATCCGCTCGGCGAACTCGCCGACCGCGATCAGCGCGCCGGTGCGGGTGTTGACCGCCGCCGCGCTCGGTTCATCGACGACGAGGCCCGCGCCCTTCACGTACACGCGGGTGCGCGCGGCACCCAGATCGACGGCGAAGTGGCAGCGGCGCAACTGCTCCAGACTGGCGGTCATGGCAGATCCTCCCGAGAGCGCGGACCGTAGTGGGCTCGCCGGGCGGCGACCCTTCTGGCATCCTGCGGTCGCGCGCGGGAGGTCGCCCGCTGGAGTAGGCCGGGTGGGTCTGGAACGGTCCGGAAACACCGGGGCGCCGCCTCCCGTGGGACGTGGGAGACGGCGCCGCTTCGGTGTCCGACGGTGCTACACCAGCCAGCCGAGGAAGTGGGCGAGGCCGGCGACGATGTCGGTGATGACGTTCATGTGACGCGTTCTCCTAGCGATGATGCAAAGTGCACTGGTGGTGCAAAGTGCATATGGGACTTGGGACTTGAGATGTGCATCGCGATGCGGTCGCTACGGTCTGCAGCCCGTTGCTTGCGCTCCGTAAGCATCGTTCGTCGCGGGTCGGCGGCGCAAACTTCTGGGCGACGATCACCTGTTCCAGGGAACAACTGCGCCACTGTTCGTTTTCGGCGTTCGTTTATCTTTTTGGCTGCTTCTACGCCTCGTACCAGCGCTGAAGCAGTCCCCACGTGAACTCCGCCCGCACCTCGCGGGGCGTCCCCGACTCGTCGGGGGCGCGGAACGCCAGGCCCCAGCGGGTGGGCGCCGAGCCTTCGAGGGGGCGGGCCGGGGCGAAGGCGCGGGCCGCCTCGTCCACCGTGCAGGACCAGGGCGTCAGATCGGCGAGGGTGCGCAGGGCCGGGCCCGGGGTGCCCGGAGCGCGGATCAGCCACTCGTTCCAGATCCCGCCCGTGGGTGCGAGCAGCACCTCGAAGCGCAGGTCGGGCCAGAGCGGCACCGGCCACAGCAGCGCCTCGCACTCCAGGTCGCCGACCTTGCGGATCAGGGTGCGCTCCGGGGCGCCGAGCACGGACCGGTAGCGGGAGACCGCTCCCCGCGCGTGACGCGAGTGCAGCTTCGCCTGCCAACGGCGGTTCGCCTCCCGCATGTCGGCGACGGCGACTCCGAGGTCGGCGCGGGCGGTCTCCACGAGCTCCGGGTTGTGGTCGGCCATGCGGCGCAGCAGGACCAGTTGGAAGTCCAGCGGAGTGAAGGGGTCAGCGGGGCGTCCTGGCATGCGCCCCATGGTGGCGTACGCCGCCGGGGGCCCGCCCGTCCGGCAGGAACAGCACCGAGTTCACGTACCGCGGCCGGCGCCCGGCCGGGGTGAGGGCCCGGCGCAGCAGGCCCTGCGACGCGATGTGGGAGGTGCCGCGCTGATGGGCCGCCAGATCGTAGGAGGGCAGCGGCAGCCAGTCGGTGTCGGCGCCGGCGGATGGCAGGACCCAGCCTTCGTAGCCCTGCGCCCGCAGATGGTCGACGACCGGGGCGATCGGCTGGATACGGGTCTCCAGCTCGATGAAGAGGGCGGGTCGGTCGTGGGCGAGCAGGGCGCGGGCGCCGCGCAGCACCCGCAGCTCCGCCCCGTCCACGTCGACCTTGATGAAGTCCACGTCGTGGAGGGCGAGTTCGTCGAGCGTCACGCAGGGGACGGCGCGGCCGGACGGCGCGTGCAGGCCCTCGCGGCGCACGAGCGACGACACTCCGCGTTCGCCGCGCTCGTCGTGCGGCGGTTGCCACAGCGGGGCCGTACCGGGGCGGTCGCTGGCGGCCGCCCGCACGACCCGTACGTTCGCCGGAGCGGAGGCGGCGAGCACCCGGGCCAGGTGCGGGACCGGTTCGAGGGTGATCACGCGGCGGGCCGGGCCCGCGAGGCGGTGGGTCCACGGGCCGTACCAGCCGCCGACGTCCACTGCCGTGCCGCAGGAGCCCGCGGCGGGCAGCATGTCGGCGAGCCGGGTCAGCTCCGGCTCGAAGCGCGGGTACAGGGCGCGGGCCGTCGCCGCGGTCAGCCGGGCCGGCAGCCAGGGGGCGATCCGGGCGGCGAGCGTCGTCATGGCAGGGCCCGCTTCGCCCGTTGCAGGAGCTGTTCGTGCTCGCCCTCCGGGACCTGTTCGCCGGACGAAGGGAGGAGTTGCGGGATGCCGTCGACGATGGGGTAGCGGCGGTGCAGCCGGGGGTTGTAGAGGCAGTCGCCCGCGACTCCTTCCGGTGCGGGCAGCAGGAGCAGCGGCCCCTTGTCGAGCGGGCAGGCGAGGATCTTGAGCAGCGGGTCGTCAGGGTTCATTCGGGAGCAACTCCCTTGGCTCTTGGTCGGGTTGTGGGGAGGCGTCGTGTTTCGGCATCAGGAGGAGCACGGCGACCGCGAGGGCCGTGCCCGTCACGCGCAGCGTCAGGGGCACCGGTTCGTGGGGGAGCGACTCGCCGAACGCGAGCGTGCCGAGGACCGCCGTGAACAGGCAGGTCACCGTCGTGCACACCGGGACGATCAGCGAGGCGCGGCAGCGTTGCAGGGCCGCCTGCGACATGACGAGCCCGAACGCGCCCGTGCACATCAGCAGATACGGGTACGGCGAGGTGAGCAGGGCCGGGATGTCCGGGAGCACGCCCGACACACCTTTGATGGCGAGCGAGCTGACCCCGTAGAGCAGGCCCACCGCGACCCCGTACTCGACGCCCGTGGTCGGGAGCCGGTGGCGGTGCCGCGCGCGGCGCTCCGCGGCGGCGTACAGGGACAGGCCCGCCGCCAGCGACGGCACGCACACCAGGAGGATGAGGGGCGCGGGCGAGGTGTGCCCCACCGCGTCCGCGTTCTCCTCGTTCCCCTGGAGCGAGAGCACCACCATGAGCAGCGCCGCCAGGATCGCGGCGATGGCGTAGCGCTCGCGGCCCGAGGTGCGTTCGCCGAGGAGCCGGGCCGACAGGAGCAGGAGCAGCACCAGGCCGGAGACGAAGATGCCCTGGGCCGCGGCGATGGGAAGCGTTCGGTAGACGGCGAGTTGGGCGCCGAAGCCGGAGGCCAGGGCGATGGAACCGGCCAGCCACAGCGGGCTCGTCACCACCTGGCGCAGGAGGTGGGCCGGGCGGCGCACGCTCACCTCGGGCAGGCTGGTGAGGGCCCGCTTCTCCAGGACGAAGCCGACGCTGTAGAGCGTGTTGGCGAGCAGTGCCGCGCCGACTCCCCATGCCACGGCGGGCATCGCCCCTCACGTCCTTCGCGCGTGCAGGAGAAGGATCGAGGCGAGGGAAGGGGCCGCGCAGGCGAGCCGGTCGAGGGGGCGGAGCGGGCGTGGCACTCCGTGGAACGGTGCCCCCGCGAGGCGTACGACCTCGAAGCCCGACGCGGCGACGAACTCCCGCAAGGCGCGCGGCGTGTAGAGGCGCAGATGGCCCACGACCTCGGTGCCCGGCCTGCCGTGGATCGCGCGCAGGCTCACCTCCGAGAAGACGGGCTGCACTCCGGCGAGGAGCAGCGCCCGGTTGTACCAGGCGGCCAGGTTCGGGGTGGACAGCATGAGATGGCCGCCCGGGCGAAGAACGCGGCGGATCTCGTCGAGCGCGGCGTCGGGGTCGACGAGGTGCTCGACAACCTCGGAGAGCAACACCGCGTCGGCGGATGCGTCGGCGAACGGCAGTCCGTGGCCCGTCAGTTCACCGCGTACGACCCCGGGGACGCGGCGGGCCGCGCGGCGCAGCGCGTCCTGTGACCAGTCGACGCCGATGAGGCGGTGGCCGTCGGTGCCGGGGAGGAGGCGGGCGGTGGTGGCCGCGGCCGTGCCGTCGCCGCAGCCGATGTCCAGGACGGTGGCGTGGCGGGTGCCGGACAGGGCGGCGGCGAGGATGCGGGCCTGGCGGCGGGTGCGGGGGGTGCCGGAGGCCACCGGGACGGCCGGGTTCTCGTAGAAGTCCCTCAAGTCCTTTGGTGGGGACTCGGGTTCGGGGTGCGTTGTCGTTGTCATGGTGCCTCCTCCTGCGTCGCGTGGAGGTGCTGCTCGAACAGGTCGCGCAGGCGGGCCCCGTCGCCGGGGCCGAGCAGCGTGCGCGACCAGCGCAGGGCCAGGTGGAGCCGGCCCGCCGTGGCCGCCGTCGTGAAGGTGAGGCCGCGCGGCATCCGGGCCGGGGCTGAGAACCAGACGGCGCGGGCGTGGCCGCCGTCGCCGAAGTCCAGCGGGTACGGGATGCGGCCGATGTTGCTGAGCAGGGTCGTCGACGTCCACGGGGCAGCTGCCGTGCGCAGGGCGCGGGTGGCGGCGGCGCGCCAGGCGACCGGGGCGTAGGGGCTGGTCAACAGGGCGGCGCCGTGGCCGAGTTGGGGGCGTGGTTGGCCTTTGAGCGCGGCTGTGCGGGTGGCGGTGAGGCGGAGGAGGGTGGGGGTCGGTGAGCTCAACTCGGTCGGGGTGAGCGCTACTTCTACCAGGCGGGTGCCGTTGCCGATGGGCATCGTCGTGTCGCGCGGGCGGTCGTCCACCGGCATGGTGACGCGCAGGGGGCGGTGGGTGTGGTGGGTGCCGTGCTCCTCGTTCCAGTCGGCGATGGTGCGGGCCGTGGCCACCATCAGCTGGTCGTTGACGGTGTACGGGGCGCCCTTGGGGCGGCGGGGCACCGACAGCTCGGTGACCAGGAGGCCGTTGCCGGGGCGGGGGTCCGGGGTGCCGGTCGCCACGCGGGCGGGGCGGGACCAGGGGGACGGCTGGGCCTCCGGTGGCGGGGGAGGTGGTTGCGGTGCGCCGCCGGGGGGCGGGGAGTTGTCGCGGCCTCCGTACAGTTCCGCCGCGGTGGCGATGACGCGGAGGCAGGCGGGGCCGTCGAGGGCCGTGTGGTTGATGGTGAGGAACAGCACGGTGGTGTGTGTGAGCGGGTGCTCCACCGCCTCCAGGCGTACGGGTGGGGAGGCGGTGAGGGGTGGGGCCTCGGCGAGGGAGCGGGTGCGGGCCTCGTGCAGGGCGTTCGGGGTGGGGGCCGGGAAGGAGACGGAGGGGGTGTCCGGGGTCGGGGTCAGTTCCCACTCGTAGCGGCGGCTGTACCAGGGGCGGGGGGCCTCGCGCATGAGGATGCGGGGGTGGTGGTGGAGGGCGTTCGTGAACGCGGTGGTGAGGCGGGTGGGGTTCAGGGTGCCGGTGAGGTGGATCTCGATGTGGACGGTTTCCGGTTCGCGGTCCTGGAGGCAGTGGCGGGAGACCTCGTCGACGGTCGGGAAGGGGATTCGGCTGGGCCGATTGCTGTGGTTGCCCCGGGTGGGGCGGTCCAGGGCGGTCATGGGGTGGCGCCCTTCCGTGAGGTCTCGGCCGACTCGGTCGAGGTCGCGGGGCTCTGCCCCGGACCCCGCTCCTCAATCGCCGGAGGAGCTTGAATAGTTGGACTCTGCGCCTCATGTGGCGGCAAGGCTTGATTGGCTGGGCCCCGCGACTCAATCGCCGGCGGGGCTGAATGAACCGTCACCAGTGCTGCGAACAGGGCCAGTAGCGCCAGGAGTTGGGGAGTCGCGCCGTATGCGCCCGATCCCTCCCGGACCGGTTCGCCCGCTCCCGTCGCCGCCACCACGCCAGCCGCCGTCATCGCCGCGAACGCGATCGGGACCAGGAGGGCGTGGCGTTTCCAGGCGAGGAGGGCGAGGGCCGGGACCAGGGCCGCCCAGGGGCCCGCGATCACGATGCCGATGGCCGTGAGGAGGGCCGTGCCGATGATCCAGCCGGGCGCCGGCGGCGGGGCCGGGGGCGCCGCTTCCGTGTCCCGCCTGCGCCACAGGCAGAGCGCGCCCAGTGCCAGGATCGCCGCGCCCGATGCGAACAGGCCGATCTCGTACGTGCGGGCCGGGGCGTAGGAGAGCTTGACCGTGCCGCTCGCTCCGCCGGGGATCAGCCACGCCTGCTGCCAGCCGTCCAGGCGCAGCGAGGACAGCTTCTTGCCGTCGAGGGTCGCCTCCCAGCCGTCGTTGGCGTTCTCGTACATGGTCAGGTACGTCGCCTCGCCCGCGTCGACCCGTACTTCGCGGCGGTCGCCGAGCCAGTCGCGGACCGTGAGGCCGCGGACGGTGGGCGCGGCCTCCGTGGTGGCTGTGGTGTTGGTGAGGGTGATGTCCGTGAGGGAGAGCGGGCCGGAGGGGGAGGTCTTGAGGGTGTGCGGACCCGCCGGGAGGTCCAGGGCCGCGCCGCACGGCTTCACGGTGACCGGGCGGCGTTCCGTCAGGGCGCGCAGGGTGCCGCTCGCGGAGGTGCGGTGGCGGGTGCCGTCGATCGTCACCGTCGGGCCCTTGCCGCAGGGGAGGCTGAACCTGCGCTCTGGCGTGGGCTGTTCGACGCGGTAGGCGTCGAGGGTGGGGATGTAGGCCTCGGTCAGGCCCACGGGGAGCTGCAGGTCCTTGTCGGCGACCGGGTTGTGGACCTTGAGCGGGGCCGACTTCGTGATGGTGATGTCCAGGCGGTTCGTGGTGATGGGGTCGAAGCGGGCCACTCCGTTCTCGTCGACGCCGGCCACCGCCGCGCCGTCCGGGCTGCTGATCTCGATCTTCTCGGGGCGGGTGGTGAGGCCGCCGGCCCCGGCGAGGACGAGGGTGGAGACGGGCTGCTTGTCCGGCCAGCGCAGGTGGATCGTGGGGTCGTCGCCCGCGATCCAGGCCGTCGTCAGATCGCCGTCGGTGAGGTTGCGGGGCGTGGTGTTGAGGCCGAGTTCGGCCGTGGAGTCCGCGGTCGCCGTCATCTTGCGGCGCTGGTCGGGGGCCAGGTCGTAGAGGAGCTTGTCGAGCGCGGGGCCGGGGGTGGGGGCGGCCTTCGCCTCGAAGTCGTACGTGGATTCGCCGGTCGTCGTGAAGACGCGGTTCAGGGAGCGCTCGGTGTCGGTGAGGGTGAGGCCGCCGTCGCTCGTGGCGCGGTGGAAGGAGTACTGGTCGGCCTGCTCGGAGTCGGCCGGGAGGCGCAGCGCGCGGGTCGCCCGGACGCCGGGGATGTCGATGGACGTGAATCCGGCGCCGGTCAGGCCGGGGCGGGCGCGCTGCGCGTCGAGGATCGTCACGCGCAGCCAATTCGCCGTACCGGAAGGAGACTTGATCTTCTGGCGTTTGCCGTTCGGCTGGATGTTGGCCGTCGTGGAGCCCTTGTCCGTCTCGATCCGTACGCGGGTCGGGGCCGCCCGCACGTTGTTCTGCGGCAGTGGTGTCAGGTGGATGGTGGCGGGGATCCGCGTCGGTTCGGAGAAGTCGATGCGCGCCCATTCGCCCTTGGCGGAGTCGGGGGCGCCTTCCGCCCACGCCGTGTCGGGGTCCTTGTCGAAGGCGTTGACCGGGTCGAACTGGGGGAGGTGCAGCAGCCAGTTGCCGCTGGAGGAGGCTGTCACCGAGCGGGCGCCCCGGATGTCGGCCGTCGTCTGATGGGCGATGCCGTCGGTCGGGAGGATCTGCTTCGGCTCCTCGCCCGGGTTCTCGGAGGCGTTCGGGCTGTTGCGTTCCTTCGGCGTGTACGGGTACGAGGTGTTGGTGTTGACCAGGCCGAAGCGGGTGTCCGCGCGGCGCAGGCCGTCGGCGGCGATCTTCAGGGCGGGGTTGCCGATGCCGGGGTGGTTGTCGCCGGTCAGGACGGCGGGGCGGTTCAGGAAGGACGGGTCGGAGGAGAGCCGGAGCAGGGCCTCGGGGCCGCCGCTGACCTCCGCCGTGTTCTGGACCGGGAGCAGGCCCGCCTGGCCGGGACGGTCGGAGGCGTCGCGCGGCGCGTAGATCTCGACGGCGCGGCTGCGCGGGTACAGGCCCTCGATCTGGACCGGCGTCTTCTCCGCGATGCGGCCGCCCGTGACCTTGGGGCCGAACCCGGTCACCCGCTCATAGCCCGACTCGGTCAGCGTCCGCTTGACCGTGGCTGTCGGGACGTAGCCGAACTGGTCGGGGTCGAGATCGCCGCGGACCACCACGTAGTGCAGGCCTGAGCGGCTCAAGTAGTCCTGGAGACCCGGTACTTGGGTGCCGCTCATCAGGGCCTGTTCGACGGCGTCCATGGCGCGCCGGTTGCCGCGGGTGCCGAACGGGACGTAGTCGCGCTGTGCCCAGCGGGAGTCGGCGAGCACGTCGAGCGGCTGGTCGATGGGGGAGCCCCAGGTGTAGATGCCGTGGGCGGTCGCGGGCACGACGAGGGCGCGGGAGTCCGGCGAGTACTTCTTCAGCCAGTCGGCCGTCGTCTCCCAATACGTGGGGAGCTTCTGGAACGCGCCCGGTTGCAGGATCGAGCCGTTGAGGTACGGCCAGGCGAGGCCCGGCACGATGAGGATCGCCGCGATCAGTGTGGCGTACCGCCTCCCGCGCACGGGACGGGCGCCGCGCGGATTCGCGGCCACGCCCACGAGGTGGACGATGCCGAGCACGAGGGCCAGTGCAAGCCCGCTCTGGAACTTGTAGACGTTGCGGAACGGGGCGAGGCCCCCGTCCAGCCACGACCGCACCGTGTCGTGGAAGGGCGCGCCGAGTGAACCCCCGTAGCCGGCAAGGGTGATGAGGGCCGCGGCCATCACGGTGAGCAGCAGCCAGCGGCGCTCCGGGATGTCGCGGCGTGCCAGGCCCGCGAGGCCGAGCGCGGCGGCGAGCGCCGAGCAGACGATGACGACCACCGACGTCGCCACGGCCCAGCCGGCGGGCAGCCAGGCGTCGCCCAGGTGCAGGTACGCCACCCAGTTCCCGGAGCCGCGCAGCGTCTCCGTCGCCGACATGGTGTCCGTCGTGGTCTGTGAACTCTCCACGAACGGAAGGAAGTTCTCGCCGTGGATGCCGAGCAGGACGAGCGGGATCGTCCACCAGGCCGTCGCCAGGACCACGGAGGGGGCCCACCACGCGATCTGGCGGCGCTTGCGGGCGGACGGCGGCCGGGAGAGCAGATACAGGCCGACGGGAAGGAGGGAAGCCAGCGTCGAGGCCGCGTTCACGCCGCCCATGAATGGGATCAGGAGTGCCGAGCGGGTCGCCGAAATGCGGGCCGTCGTACGGGGGTTGGTGAGCGGCAGCAGTACCCATGGCAGGAACGCGCCCGGCAGCGCCGCCGCCGACGTCGAGCCGACGACGATCGTGAACGTCGGCCACAGCGCGTACGCCACCGCGCCGAGCAGGCGGCTTCCCGACGTGCCGATGCCGAGACGCTCGGCGAGGCGCAGGGCGCCCCAGAAGGCGACGGTCACGACGATCGACATCCACAGCCGCTCGGCCAGCCACACCGGGACCTGCAACAGATCGGTCAGGCCGTAGTACGGCAGCATCGGGAACGCGTAGCCGATGTACTGGTCGGAGATCCCGCCGAAACCGGCTCTGTCGTGCCACAGCTCCCCGAGGTCACCGAGGAACTTCCAGGGATCCTGTGAGACGCCGAGCTTCGTCTCGAACGTCGCACGCCCCGGTTGCACCGCGCAGAACGCGACGAACGACACGGCCCAGAACGCGAACAGCCAGCGGCGCGGACGCGCACCCGGCTCGGGGTCCGGGTGCGTCGCCGCGGCCGGTGGGGCCTGGACCATGGTCGTCATGGGGGACACCGCCTGAGGATGAGGAGGAGGTTCCAGGTGGCGAACTCGCGCACGCCGGGGACCCGCGTGACCGACTCCGCGAGGAACGGCCAGTAACGGGAACGCGCCGCGACGACCGACACGTCGTCGCGGGCGCGCACATGGCGCAGGGTGGGGCCGATGTGATGGGCGAAGAGGTTCTCGCCGAGGGTGTGCTTGGGCGCGCGGCCGGTGCGCCGCCGGTAGCGGGCCTGCGCGCGGTCGGCGCCCAGATAGTGCCAGGGCGCCCACTCGTGACCGCCCCACGGGGACAGCCAGTTGGTGAACGCGACGTAGATCAGGCCGCCCGGCTTCGTGACCCGGATCAGCTCGCTCACGAACGTGTCGCGGTCGGCGACGTGCTCCAGGACGTTCGAGGAGAACGTGACGTCCGCCGACGCGTCGGGCAGCGGCAGCAGATAGCCGTCCGCGACCACCGTGCCGGCCGGCGGGTCCTGGCCCAGTTCGGTGGTGTCCGGCTCGAAGAGGAGGGCCTGCGCGCCGCGCGCCCGGAACTCGCGCGTGAAGTGCCCGCTGCCGCCGCCCACGTCCACGACGACCTTCCCCGCCACCTTCCCGTACGCCTCCACCTGGTCGGCGGCGTCCCGGGCGAGCAGCGCGTAACAGGTCTCGGGGTCGCGCTGCTCGCGCAGGAACGCCTTGAAGAGGGTGAGGGACCGGCTGAACGACGGGTCCTTGAAGCCGGTGACCCCGGCCACCACCGTCATGGCGCCCGGCCCATGAGGGGCTCAGACACGGGCCCCCACCGCCTCCGCCGCCACCGCGGAGAACTGCCGCACGGTGTGCGCCCACCGGTAGCCCGCGGCCCGTTCCTGGGCCGCCTTGCCCATCAGCTCGCGGCGGTGCCCGGACAGGGCGAGCGTGCACCAGGCCGCCGCGAAGGAGGACTCGCCGCGCGCGAGCAGTCCGGTGGCGCCGTCCTCGACGGAGTCGCGCACTCCGGGCACGTCGAAGCCGACCGCCGGTGTGCCGCGCGCCGCCGCCTCGGTGACGACCAGGCCCCAGCCCTCGACGGCCGAGGGATGCAGCAGCAGCCAGGCCTCGCAGAGCAGGCGGTGCTTCTCGGCCTCGGAGACGTGTCCGGTGAACTCGACGCCTTCGCCCGCCAGTTGGCGAAGGCGCGGCGCCTCGGGTCCGTCCCCGACGATCACGAGCCGGCCGCCCGTCACCGGACGCACCCGTTCCCACAGGCGCAGGAGCAGGTCGATCCGCTTGTACTCGACGAGCCGGCCCATCGCCAGGAACAGCGGGTCCGGGGAGCGGTCCGCGCACGGACCCGGCTCCTCGACGCCGTTCGGCACGAGGCGGATCCGGTCCTGGTCCACGCCGATGGCGTGCAGTGCGTGCGCCGTCGACGGCGAGACGGCCACGAGCAGATTGCGGCGCTGGGCGCCGGAGAGCGCCCAGTGCTCAAGTCTTCGGCCGAGGTGGGCGGCGGGTGCGAGCGGTCCGCGAAGGCGCATCCGCCACAGGTCCGTGTGGACGTGGTTGACCAGGCAGAGCGTGGGGCCGCGGTGCCACAGCGGGGCCAGGTACGGCATCCCGTTGCAGACCTCGACGAGTAGATCGCAGTCGCCGACCTGGCGGGCGAAGGCCGAGCGGGCCCGCAGGTAGTGGGCGTGCTCGCCGCCGGCGGAGACGACCCGGTAGTCGCGGAAGGCCGCCGGGCCGCCGCACAGCAGCGTCACCTGGTGGCCCCGGCGGGTCAGTCCTTCGGCGAGTCGGTCGACCAGGAGCTCGGAGCCGCCCGCGGCCGGGTTGCCGAGGTCGCGGTGGGCGAGGAACACGATGCGGCGCGGGTGTGGGGGGTCGTGTCGCGGATGCCGTGCGCCGGGTGGAGCCGTGGCGCGCAGCGGGAGGGGCACGTGCTGGGGCATGGGTGCTCCAACTCGTCGGGCGTACGCGGGTGTTCAGGCGTACTTGGGCGTACTGGGAGGTACGGTGCCGAAGCTGTGCGGAGCTTGTGCACGGGGTGGGGAGGGACAGTTTTCGCCCCGCTGTTCGATGCGGCTACTCACCCGCGTGACAAGTTTCGGTCCGTATTTGACTGACGTACCGTCACATCGTGGACGTTTCCAGGGTCGTCGGGGACGTATCGGGATCCGGACGCTGTGACCCTTCCGGCTCCGGCCTGCCACCCCTGCCCCGTACGACGAACACGAGACCGGCCGCCACGAGCAGCACACCCAGACCACCCGCCACCAGCGGCAGCGTCGTACCGAGCAGTGTGAGCCGGTCGTTGTCGTCCTTCGCCAGGGCCACCTGGTCGCGCTGCGTGGCCGGGGTGAAGGCGATCCTCCGGCTGTCCAGGAGCACCGCCGCGTCCTTGTCCTCGCCGGGCGCGCGCAGCGTCTTGCGGGGGCCGATGGCCGCGTGGATGACCCGGCCCGTGCGCTGGTCGACGACGAGTTCGACGCCGTGGTTGGCGTACCACTCCTCGGCGAGGACCTGGCTCTTGTTCGGCTGCCCCACGATCCGGCCCGGCACGAGCCGGGAGCCGGTCCTGGCGGCGGGGACGGTGCCGGTGAACCGGTAGCCCTCGTAGCCCTGCACCTTGGTCGTGCCGCTGAAGCGGAGCGGGACCGTCGCGCCGAGCGTGTTGTCCCACCAGGTGTAGGTGCGCTTTTGCACATTGAAGGGGAACTTCAGGTAGGCCTCGCCGCTGAAGGAGGGCTGCTCGCCGCAGCAGTGCACGGGAGCGTTCGTCCTCCGGTCGGTGACCCAGCGCTCCAGGGTCCACTGCAGCGCGTCGTGCGGATCGGCCGCCGGGAGGGTCTTCGCGGTGTCGACGGACGTCGTGACGTCCCACACCGCCCGGCCGCTGCGTTCGCTCTCGGCCACGTCGCCGCGGGCCTGTCGGGTGATGATCAGCTTGCGGTCGCGCACGGTCCTGATCTTCGCGGTGTCGAAATAACTGCCGGTTCCGGTGAACACGGTCGTCGTGTCGACGTCGACGGGGGTGCGCTCGGCACGCGGTTCGACGTACCAGGCGAGCAGGGCCGCCAGGACGAGGAGGAAGGTGCCGAGACCCGTCATGACCAGCGAGTTCGGTGAGGCTGTACGGCGCATCCGGCACTCCTGGGAGAAGGGGCTTCGCGTGCTGTTACGCGGTCGGCCGGTGAGGACCCTTCTGACGGATCGGGCAACCGACGACAATGCAGCAGATGTGCGTGCCAGGGCCCGCGACTCCAGCAGGATCCGTCAGAAGGGTCCTTTGGGCCGGGAACCGTAGACGTACCCTTGACGAAGTGTCAATGTGCTGCGGAGACTGGGTACTTGGGACGTGCAGTGCTTCGCGCGTCGCATCGCACGGGTGGGGAACGACCTCTGGAACGACCTCGGGATCACCGACGAGAGGCTGACCCTGCGATGAACCGACTGCTCGCCGCCGCGCTGTCCGCGGCCACGGGAGCCGCGCTCGCCCTCGCGGCCGCCTTCGGCGTGCTCGCGCTGATCAACGTGACGCCGGACCAGCCCAATACGCCCCTGGTGACCTACGAGACGCCCGGCCAAGGGGGCTGATCCGTGCCGGCCACCGCTCGCTCCGCATGGTGCGACGTGCCGCGCCTCCAGGCCAAGCAGTTCGTGGCGCTCGCCCTCGACGAGGCACCCCGGCTCGCCCGGGACATCCTCGACGAGATCCACCGCGAGTTCCCCCAACTGCCCGTCGTGCTCGACGAGTCTGGCGAGGCGGTGGCCCTCGTCGGCATCCGCCGCGCCGTCGAGGACTTCGTGCGCGGCTTCGCCGACGGGGCCGCGGACGGCCTCCCGGAGAGCCATGCCCCGGCCCTCTTCCAGGAGTTCGGACGCGGCCAGTCCCTGCACGGCCGCAGCCTCGACTCGCTCCAGGCGATGTACCGGCTCGGCGTGAAGATGTCCTGGCGCCGCCTCGCCGACATCGGGCAGCGGCTGCACATCCCGCCCCCGGCGATGTACGAACTCGCGGAGGCCGGCTACGAGTACCTCGACGGCCTCGTCGACCAGTCGGTGCGCGGCTACGCAGAGGCCGCCGCCCGGCAGGCCGGCGAGCGTCTGCGTCAGCAGCGCAAGCTGATGGACCTGCTCCTCGAAGGGCGGACCGCCGCACCCCGCGACCCCGTGCAGGCGCTCACCGAACGCGCGGCGCGCGTCGGATGGCCGGTGCCCGCGCACGTCGCCGTCGGCGTGCTGCTCCGGCCCGCCCGCGACGCGGTCGCCCCCGCCGTCGGGTCCGACGTCCTCCTCGACATGGAGCCGGAGCGGCCCCGGCTCGTCCTGTCCGAACCCGACGCGGCGGGCCGCGCCGATCTGCTGCGCCGCGCGCTGTCCGGCTGGACCGGGGCGATCGGGCCGCCCGTCGCGCCCGCCGACGCGGCGAAGTCGCTGCGCTGGGCGGAGGCCGCGGTCGGCCTCATGGAGCGCGGACTGCTGCCCGACGCCGAAGTGGTGCAGTGCACCCAGCACACCCAGGCCCTCGTCCTGCTCCAGCCCGAGGAGCTCGTCGACGATCTCGCGCGGCGCGCCCTCGAACCCCTCGGCCGCTGCGGCCCCGCGCATGCGCGGCGGCTCGCCGAGACGCTGCTCGCCTGGCTGGAGACCCGCGGCGGTGCCCCCGAGGTCGCGGCCCGGCTCGGCGTCCACCCGCAGACCGTCCGCTACCGGCTGCGCCAGATCCGCGAGCTGTGGGGCGATGAGGTCGACGACCCGGACCGCCGCTTCGAGCTGGAACTGGTGCTGCGGGCCAGGCGCCTTCGGGGGGAGCTCGGGCCTGTGTAGACCGTGCGGCCCGTTCAGACCGTGTACAGGGCACGGGAACACCCATTGCCCGGTCAATGCCCCTGCGCTTAGCCTATGTTCGTGATACCGACCGTCCGTTGAAATCTCGAACGACTCGAAACATAGGGAGGGGTCGGTTGTGGGACGTCTCGTGCCAGCCGTGACCCGCGCTCTGGACATACTGGAGCTGTTCCTGGACGGGGACGGCACGCTGTCCGCCCCCGACATCGTCCGCAAGCTACAGCTTCCGCGGACCACGGTCCACGAACTGGTCACCACGCTCGCCGCCCGCCAGTACATCGTGCAGGTCCCGAGCCAGCCGGGCCGCTACCGGCTCGGCGTGCGCCCGTACCAGCTCGGCAGCCGGTACGCCGAGCAGCTCGACCTCGCCGCCGAGGGGCAGCACGTCGCCCGCGACGTCGCGGAGACCTGCGACGAGACCGTCCACGTGGCGATCCTCGAGGGCACCGACGTCATCTACATCGCGAAGGTCGACTCCACGCACGCCGTGCGCATGGTGTCCGCCGCGGGGCGCCGCCTCCCCGCGCACTGCACGTCCGTCGGCAAGATGCTGCTCGCGTCGCTGCCCGACGCCGAGCTGACCGCGCGGATCCCGGACGACGCGGACCTCATCGCCATGACCGAGAACTCGATCACCGACCCGGCGGCCCTGCGCGCGCACCTGGAGGACGTGCGCGAGCGCGGCGTCGCCGTGGAGAGCCGCGAGTCGAACACGGACGTGTCGTGCGTCGCCGCGCCGGTCCGCGACCGCACCAACCGGGTCGTCGCCGCGCTCTCCATCTCCGTACCGATGATCCGCTGGAGCGACGCGCGCGAGGACGAGCTGGCGGGGCTCGCCGCGAAGGGCGCCGCCGACCTCTCCGAGCGCCTCGGCCACCGGGGGGCCGCGCGATGACGGTCCGCGTCGAGGAGGCCGTGCGGGCCTCGGCGGAACTGGGCGAGGGCCCGACCTGGGACCCGGCCGCGGGCCGCGTGATCTGGGTGGACATCCTGAACTCCCGCGTGCACACCTACGAGCCGGGCAGCGGCCGCCGCACCGTCCTCGCCACCGAACAGCACGTGGGCGCCGCCAAGCCGCGCGCGGGAGGCGGCCTGGTCGTCAACCTCCGTGACGGCGTGGGGAGTTACGGCCCGGACGGGGCCTTCGCATGGCTGCACCGCGAGCCCGTCCCCGGCCGGCGCGGCAACGACGCGGCGGTGGCCCCCGACGGCGCGCTGTGGGCGGGCTCGATGCCGTACGACGAGACGCCCGGCGGCGGCAACCTGATCCGCGTCGCACCCGACGGCGCGGTGACCGAGGCCCTCGACGACGTCACGATCTCCAACGGCACCGGTTGGAGCCCCGACGGCGCCCGCATGTACTACGTCGACACACCGACGGGCCGTATCGACGTCTTCGACGTGGACGGTGAACGGATAGGAAACCGCGGGGAGTTGGTGGCCGTCGAGGGCGGAGCGGGCTCGCCCGACGGGTTGACCGTCGACGCGGACGGCTGCGTGTGGGTGGCCCTGTGGGACGGGGGTGCCCTCCGCCGCTACACACCGTCCGGCGCCCTCGACCGCGTCGTACGGCTGCCGGTCTCGCGCCCGACGGCCTGCGCCTTCGGCGGTCCCGACCTGACGGATCTGTACGTGACGTCGGCGCGGGTCGGCCTGGAGCGGCCGGAGCCGCTCGCGGGCTCGCTGCTCGTACTGCCGGGACTTGGGCAAGGGGTGACCCAGGCGGCTTTCGGAGGCTGAGACTTCGGCGAAGCCACTTCCAGGAGGCGGGGGCGTACGGCGTTCGCGTCGTGCGCCCCGTACTTTTTCCCGCGATTCCCGCGCGACCCATTGACGCGGAAGCGCTTCGATTTTACGGTCCCGTTCGAAGTTACGAGCGGCATTCGAAATATCGAACGTAGGGAGGGGCCGGTTGTGGGACGACCTGGCCTGAACCGCAGACAACTCCTCGCAGGTGCGGGCGGGTTGGCGGTCGCGGGAAGCCTGGGATTCGCGGCACTGGGCACGGGCGCCGACGCGCTCGCCTCGGGCGCGGACACCCGCGTGCGCTACTGGAACCTCTTCAGCGGCGGCGACGGCTACAACATGATCTCGATGCTGGACGACTTCCGTAAGGAACATCCGGACGTCGACGTGAAGGACTCCACGCTCCAGTGGGGCACCCCGTACTACACGAAGCTCGCGATGGCCGCCGCGGGCAACCGCGCACCCGACCTCGCGGTGATGCACCTGGGCCGCCTCACCGGCTTCTCGCCCGGCCGCCTCCTGGACCCGTGGGACGTCGGTCTGCTCGCCAAGTACGGCGTGAAGGAGGCCGACTACAACCCCGAGCTGTGGAAGCGTGCGGTGATCGACGGCAAGCTCTACGCGCTGCCGCTCGATATCCACGTACAGCTCTGTTACTACCGCAAGGACGTGCTGAAGAAGGCGAGTCTGCTCGACGGTGACGGACGGATGCTCCAAGTGACGTCCACCGACGAGTGGTTCGACATGCTGAAGGAGGCGAAGAAGGCCACCAAGAAGGGACTTCAGACCCTCGGCCTGCACGTCAACGACCTCAACATCCAGTGGTGGATGTTCGTCGCCTTCTACACACAGCTCGGCGGCACCTGGTTCGACAAGGCCAACGCCGAGGTCACCTTCGACACCGGCAAGGCCACCCAGGTCCTGGAGTTCCTGCGCAAGCACATCACCGACGGCTACACCATCTCGGGCGCGGCCGACGCCGAGCAGTTCATCAACGGGTCGCCGTTCGACTGGGAGGGCAACTGGTCGGTGCCGGTCTTCGACGGCGCCAAGGTGGAGTACGGAGCGACCCCGCTGCCGCCCGTCTTCGGCAAGCAGGCCACCCACGCCGAGTCGCACTCCTTCGTCCTGCCGCACCAGGAGGGCCGCGGCGGCGCGGTGAACGAGGCGGCGCACGAACTCGCCGCGTACGTCGTCCAGCACGCCCGGAAGTGGGCGCTCGGCGGACACATCCCGGCGAACACGCCGACCCTGGCCTCGGCCGCGTACAAGAAGATGCACCCGCAGAGCGAGTACGTGTCCGCGATGAACCACCAGGCCACCGAGCCGAAAGTGTGGTTCGCGGGATCGACCGGGCTGCTCGCCCAGCGCACCGGGCCCATCGTCATGTCCTCGACGGCGGGCTCCAGCAGGCCGGAGGCCGCGGCCCGCCGCCTGAAGGGCACGCTGGCCCAGCTCCTCGCATCCAAGAATCCGATGGACGGCAAGACCGCCGCCCAGGCCCTTTCCGGTCCGCGTCACGCGCAGGGAGGTGCGGTCGCATGACGACGACCAGTGCCGAGACCGTCGTCGTACCGCCGCGCGCGAAGACCGCCGCCGCCAGTACGACGGTCCGCCGCAAGCAGGGGTTCCAGCACGGGGGCTGGTTCGTGGCCCCGTTCCTGGCCGTGTTCGCGCTCTTCGTGATCTGGCCGCTGATCCGCGGCGTGTACCTCTCCTTCACCGACGCCAACATCTCCGGTGACGCGGCGAACTTCGTCGGCCTCGACAACTACAAGGAGGCCCTCCAGGACCAGTTGATGTGGGACTCGCTCGGCCACAGCGCGTACTTCACGCTGCTGGTCGTGCCCTCCATCACGGTCCTCGCCTTCCTCCTCGCGATGCTGGCCCACCACATCGAGCGCGGAAAGTGGCTGTGGCGGCTCTGCTTCTTCCTGCCGTTCCTGCTGCCTTCGACGGTCGCGGGCAACCTGTGGCAGTGGCTGTTCAACCCCGGTACGGGCATGGTCAATCACGTCCTCGGCATCGACACGCCCTGGCTGTCGGACAAGTCGTACGCGCTGCTCGGCGTGGTCATCTGCACCGTGTGGTGGACGGCGGGCTTCAGCTTCCTGCTGTACCTGGCCGCCCTCCAAGGCATTCCGGTCCACCTGTACGAGGCCGCGAAGCTGGACGGCGCCAACGCCTGGCACCGGATGGTCCACATCACGCTGCCGATGCTCCGCAACATCACGGGCCTCGTCGTGGCCCTGCTGATCCTCGCCTCGCTCCAGGTCTTCGACCAGGCGGTCGTGATGATGGACTTCGGTCCAGGGCCCGAGGACAGCACGCGCACCTTTGTGCAGTTCACCCTGGAGGAGGGCTTCACCGCCTACCGCGTCGGCTACGCCTCCGCGGTCTCCATCTTCTTCTTCGTGATCATCGCGGCCGTCGCCCTCGCGCGGATGTGGCTGCTGCGCAACCGTGAGGAGGGCGCGCGATGAGCGGCGCCGTGGTTCGGACACGTGCTCGCAGGCCCTGGACGCCCAGCCAGATCGTCCTCACGCTGCTCGGCGCTGCGGTCTCCGCCGTCATGCTGGCCCCGCTGGCCTGGGCCCTGTTCACCTCGCTCAAGTCGGAGACCGAGGCGGTCGAGGTGCCGACGCACTGGCTGCCCGAGGTCTGGACGGGCCAGGCGTGGAAGGCCCTCTTCGAGACCGGCAACATCACCAACTGGTTCGTCAACTCCGTCGTCGTCTCCGTGGTCGTGACGGCGGTGGTCCTCTTCGTCGCGTCACTCGCCGGATACGGGTTCGCGCGTACGGAGTTCAGGGGCAAGGCCTTCCTCATGGGCGTGGTGATGGCGGGCCTGATGATCTCCCCGGCCGTCCTCGGCGTCCCGCTGTTCACCACGGTCCAGCAGATGGGGATGGTCGACACGTACTGGGGCATGATCCTTCCGCAGTGCGCGCCCGCCGCGATGGTCTACATCCTCTACAAGTTCTTCCAGGGCATCCCGAAGGAACTGGAGGAGGCGGCCTTCATCGACGGCGCGGGCCGCTGGCGGGTCTTCTTCACCGTCATCCTGCCGCTGTCCCGCCCCTCGCTCGCGGCGGTCGGCATCTTCACCTTCATCAGTTCGTGGAACAACTTCCTGTGGCCGTACATGGTCACCAACAACCCCGACCTGATGACCATGCCGAACGGCATCGCGACCGTCATGAACTCCTACGGCATCCAGTGGGCCCAGCTGATGGCCGGTGGCCTGATGGCGGGCCTGCCCCTGATCATCGTCTTCGTCTTCTTCCAGCGTCAGATCGTGGCGGGCGTCGCCCACACGGGCCTCGCCGGCCAGTAGTCGGCCCCGCGCCAGTAGTCAGTCCCACGCCAGCATTCAGTCCCACGTCGAAAGGAACGCTTTGCGCACCGCACGCTTCACCCTCGACCCCGCCTTCACCGTCGGCACGGTCAACCCCCGGCTCTTCGGCTCGTTCGTGGAGCATCTCGGCCGCTGCGTCTACACCGGCATCTACGAGCCGGGTCACGAGAGCGCGGACGAGGCCGGGCTGCGCACCGATGTCCTCGACCTGGTACGGGAGTTGGGGGTGACGACGATCCGCTACCCCGGCGGCAACTTCGTCTCCGGATACAAGTGGGAGGACTCGGTCGGTCCCGTCGATGACCGCCCGGCCCGCCTGGACCTCGCCTGGCGCACCACGGAGTCGAACCGCTTCGGCCTGTCCGAGTACATCGCCTTCCTGCGCAAGCTCGGCCCGCAGGCCGAACCGATGATGGCCCTGAACCTGGGCACGCGCGGCGTCGCGGAGGCGATCGAGCTCCAGGAGTACGCGAACCACCCCTCGGGGACCGCCCTGTCGGACCTGCGGGCGGAACACGGCGACAAGGACCCCTTCGGCATCCGCCTGTGGTGCCTCGGCAACGAGATGGACGGCCCCTGGCAGACCGGCCACAAGACGGCCGAGGAGTACGGGCGGATCGCGGCGGAGACGGCGCGCGCGATGCGGCAGATCGACCCGGGCGTGGAGCTGGTCGCGTGCGGCAGCTCGAGCCAGGCGATGCCGACGTTCGCCGGATGGGAGGCGACGGTCCTCGCCGAGACGTACGACCTCGTCGACCACATCTCGCTGCACGCCTACTACGAGGAGCACGACGGCGACCGGGACTCGTTCCTCGCCTCGGCGGTCGACATGGAGTCGTTCATCGAGAACGTGGTGGCGACCTGCGACCACGTGGGCGCGTGCCTCAAGTCGTCGAAGAAGATCAACCTCTCCTTCGACGAGTGGAACGTCTGGTACCAGTCGCGTACCGAGTCCGAGGTCGCGGCCCTCGACTGGCCGGAGGCGCCGCGCCTCCTGGAGGACGTCTACACGGTGACGGACGCGGTCGTCTTCGGCTCGCTCCTCATCGCGCTCCTGCGCCACGCGGACCGCGTGACGGTGGCGTGCCTCGCCCAGCTGGTCAACGTCATCGCCCCGATCATGACCGAGCCGGGCGGCCCCGCGTGGCGGCAGACGACCTTCTACCCGTTCGCCGCGGCCTCGCGGTACGGCCGTGGCGAGGTCCTCGACGTCCGCGTCTCAGGACCCACCCACGACACGCAGCGCCACGGCACGGCCGACCTCCTGCACGCGACGGCGGTCCGCGCGGAGGACGGCACGGTCACCGTCTTCGCGGTGAACCGCAGCCAGACGGAGACCCTCCCGCTGGAGGTCGCCCTGAACGGGCTCGACCTCGCACGCGTGGCCGACCACAGCGTCCTCTCCGACCCCGACCCGGACGCCCGCAACACCCTCGCGGACCCGGAGCGCGTGGTACCGCACGCGGCATCGGGGACGACCCTGGAAGACGGGACGCTGACGGCGCCGCTCGAACCCCTGTCGTGGAACGTGATCCGGCTGGCGTGACCGCGGGACTGTGACGCAGAACCGCGATACTTCCGTGGTTCTGCGTCACAGTCCCGGCCGGTCGTAGCCGCGGCTACACCCTGGAGCCCGCCTCCGACACCGTCTTCTCCGTGTCGGACGGCGCGGGCGCCGGGGCGCCCGCCACCACCAGCGACCGACTCCTCCGGCCCCGCAGCGTGACCACCGTGCCGACCGCCGCGAACGCCGCGCACACCGCCAGCAGCGGGATCCCCGATACGCCCCACATCGCCAGGCCCGAGCCCGCGAGGAGTGTGACCAGGGCCCAGCGCAGGGCCGGGCCCGAGATGCGGGTGGAGAGGAGAGCGCCGCCCACCACGCCGGGGATCGCGCCGATCAGCAGCGTGCCGGCCATGCCGAAGGCGACGTCGCCGAACAGGACGTGGCCGAGGGCCGCCGCAGCGACCACCGGGATGGCCTGCACGAGGTCCGTGCCGACCAGGTGGTTCGCCTTCAGGCGCGGGTGGGCGAGCATCAGCATCACGATGATCAGCGAGCCGGAGCCCACCGACGTCATGCCGACGATGAAGCCGCCGATCAGGCCGATGGCGAGGGTGGCCAGCGGGCGGACCGCCACGTGTGCGTCCTCCGCCTCCTCCGCGCCCGTGCCGCGCCGCGCGTCCAACCACATGCGGGCCAGCATCCCGACGACCGCGAGGACGAGCGCGCCACCGATGACGTACTTCACGCGCTCCTGGAGCTGATCCCCGTCGCCGAGCAGCCCCAGGCAGAGCGCGCCGAGGACCGCCGCGGGCATCGCCGTCGGCAGCAGCCAGCGCACGATGTCCCAGCGCACGGTCCCGGCACGCTGGTGCACGGCCGCCCCGAAGGGCTTCATGAACACCGAGGTCGCCAGGTCGCTGCCGATCGCGGCCGTCGGGTTGACGCCGAACAGCATCACCATGATCGGCGTCATCAGCGCACCGCCGCCCATGCCGGTGAGGCCCACCGCCACCCCGACGAGCGCGCCCGCGACGACTATCGCCCAGGAGAAGTCCATGTCGGCGACTGTACGCACCATCCCTATGGGAAAGGTAGGGAAGATCTGTGTGTCCCAGATGCTGGAAGACCCGAGGAAGACCCGAGGGGGCTCAAGCAAGATCCACCGCACCGCGCGCCGCGAGCGTCCACCACAATGAGCCCATGAGGATCTCCGCCCGCGCCGACTACGCCGTACGTGCCTGCCTGGAAATCACCGTTCATGCCGAGGGGGACGGTGTTCCGATCAAGGCGGAGGCCATCGCCGCGGCACAGGAGATTCCGCACAAGTTCCTGGAGGGGATCCTCGGCGACCTGCGGCGCGGCTGCATCGTCGTGAGTAAGCGGGGCGGCAACGGCGGCTATCTGCTCGCCCGCCCGGCCGCCGAGATCACCGTCGCCGACGTCGTACGCGCCGTGGAGGGCCCCATCGTCTCGGTGCGCGGCGAGCGGCCCAACGCGCTCAGCTACACGGGCCCCGCCGAACCGCTCCTCCCGCTGTGGGTGGCGCTGCGGGCCAACGTGCGCAAGATCCTGGAGGGCGTCACGCTCGCCGACCTCGCGCACGACCGGCTGCCGGACCCGGTGAAGGAACTCGCCGAGGACCCGGCCGCCTGGCGCAACCCTTAGGAGCCTGTGGACCGGATGAGGCGGTCGACCGCCGCCGTGCCCGAGCTGTAGGTGGTCCCTCCGTTCAGCTCGGGCACGGCGGCTCCCCTCCCGGTCCCCATGAGCGACTCCAGACCGGCCACCAGGCGCAGGACGTCCGGTTGGGGTCGCACCACGAGGCGCAGGAAGCTGCTGGACGATCCGATCTTGTTGCCGCACTCGCGCACCAGGACGCCGTGCCCGGCGAGCAGCCGGTCGCGGACCGTCACGCCGTCGACCCCGTCCGGCAGGCGCACGTAGAGGAAGTTGCCCTGCGAGGGGTAGACGGTGAGCGGGCACAGGCGCGCCAGGTGCCAGCGCATGTCCTGGCGGTCGCGGCACACCTGGCGCAGGCTGTCGGCGTACTCCTGGCGGTGCTCGCGGAGCATGAAGACGACCGCTTCCGCGAAGGAGTTGAGGTTCCACTTGGGGAGTGCGGAGCGCACCTTTCCCGCGAGGCCCGGGTTCGCGACCAGGTAGCCGAAGCGCACGCCGTGCAGACCGAAGTTCTTGCCGAGGCTGCGCAGCACGATCACGTTCGGGCGCAGGATCGCCTCCTGTACGAGGCTGGGGTCCTGCCCGCCCTCGGCGTCGGCGAAGTCGAGGAACGACTCGTCGATCACGACCAGATCGAGGTGCCGCAGCTCGTCGACGAGGGGGAGCAGGGCCCGGCGCGGGAGCAGGCCGCCGTCGGGGTTGTTCGGGTTGCAGACGACGGCGGCCCGCGAGCCGCGCGCGTGGATGAACTCCGCGTACGCGGCCGGGTCGAGCGCGAAGGCGTCGCGCTCGGGCAGCGGGAACATGTCGACCCGCTTGCCCGTCTCCATCGGCTGGTCCGTCCACCGGCCGAACGTCGGTACGGGCACGGCGAGCGACTCGCGGACGAGCAAGTGGTCGATCCAGGTGATGAGTTCGGTCGAGCCGTTGCCCATCGCCACGGTCTGCGGGTTGAGGCCGAGGACCTGGCACAGCTCGGCGGTGATGTGCTCGGTGCTGCTGGGGTAGTACGTCAGGATCTCGTGCAGCCGGCCGCGGAGCGCGTCCAGCATCGCGGGGGTGGGGAAGTAGGGGTTGCAGGGGATGCAGAAGTCGACGACCCCGCCGCTGCCGTCACCCGCCCCGGCCCGAGTCAGCTGGCCGTACGAGGGGGAGTGGGCGGTCGAGCCCTGGAACAGCGAGACGACGCTTCCGCTCATGAAATGCCTCCCATCGGCCGGGTGTCGGGCATGAGTACGAGGACGGGGCGGGCGATGTTCAGCGCGTGGGGCGAATGTGACGTGCGTGACGCCGACGAGGCAACCCCCGCGCCGCCCACGGCGACTCACCTGCATGAAGGAAAAGACCCGCAAGCGCCGCCTGCTCCCGGTACTCGCCGCCGCTGCCGCCGCGACCGCCTACGCCCTCGTCCCCGGCACCGCCCAGGCGGCCTACCCCGGCTCGGGCCTGCTCACCGGCGACGTCTCCGTACATGATCCGTCGATGGTCAAGACGTCGAGCGGCTACGTCGTCTACTCCACCCACAACGGCGTCGAGGCCCGCACCTCCACCGACCGCACGGCCTTCAAGCGCGCGGGCGCCGCCTTCACGACGCTCCCGTCGTGGTGGTCGACGTACTCGCCGGACAAGGACGTGTGGGCGCCCGACGTCTCGTACCGCGGCGGCAAGTACCTGATGTACTACGCCGTTTCGACCTTCGGCTCGACGCACTCGGCGATCGGCTTCGCGTCCTCGCCGAGCGGGCAGCCGGGTACCTGGACCGACCACGGCGTCGTGCACGCCACGAGCACGTCCTCCGACTACAACGCCATCGACCCGAACCTCTTCGTCGACGGTGACGGCAAGTGGTGGCTGTCGTTCGGGAGTTGGTCCTCCGGCATCAAGATGATCAGGCTCGACCCGTCGACCGGCAAGCAGTACGCCGCCGACACGACGGTCCGCCCGCTGGCCGCGCGACCGACCGGTACGAAGGCCGTGGAGGGGCCCGCCGTCGTCAAGCACGGCTCGTACTACTACCTCCTCGCCTCCTACGACACCTGCTGCGCCGGCACCTCGTCCACCTACAAGATCAAGGTGGGCAGGGCGAGTTCACCCACGGGCCCGTACGTCGACAAGAGCGGCGTACGGATGACGGAGAACGGCGGCACCGAGGTACTGGCCACGCACGGCAAGTACATCGGGCCCGGCGGCCAGTCCGTGCTCTCGGACTCCGACGGCGATCTGCTCGTCTACCACTACTACGACGGGACGGACGGCGGAGCGCCGAAGATGGGCGTCAACCTGCTGAACTGGGGGAGTGGCTGGCCGGTCGCGTACTGAATCGGAACACAGGAGCGGCCGGGACCCCGCAGGGCCCCGGCCGCTCACCGGTTCAGAGCGACGTCGGACGCCGCTTCACACGCCGAACGAGTGCACCGTCGTCGTCCGGTACGTCTCGCCCGGACGCAGCACCGTCGAAGGGAACTTCGGCTGGTTCGGCGAGTCCGGGAAGTGCTGGGTCTCCAGGGCCAGGCCGTCGCCCTGCCGGTAGGTGCGCCCCGACTGGCCGACGAGCGTGCCGTCGAGGAAGTTGCCCGAGTAGAACTGCAGCCCCGGCTGGTCCGTGGCGATCTTCAGGCTGCGGCCCGAGGACGGGTCGCGCAGCGTCGCGACGAGGACCGGCTTGGCCGTGCTGCCCTTGTCCATCGCCCAGTTGTGGTCGAAGCCCTTCGCGAGGATCTGCTGCGGGTGGGCCGCGCGGATGTCGCGGCCGATGGGCTTCGCCCTGCGGAAGTCGAACGGGGTGCCCGCGACCTTCGCCAGCTCACCGGTCGGGATGAGGCCCGCGTCGGTGGGCGTGTAGCGGGAGGCGGCCAGCGACAGCTCGTGGTCGTAGATGGTGCCGTTGCCCTCGCCCGCGAGGTTGAAGTACGTGTGGTTGGTGAGGTTCACGACGGTCGCCTTGTCCGTCGTCGCCTCGTAGTCGATACGCCAGTCGCCGCGCGCCGTCAGCGTGTACGTGACCGTCGTCTTCAGCGTGCCGGGGTAGCCCATCTCGCCGTCGACGGACGTGTAGTGCATGTGCAGGCCGACGTCGGAGCCGGACGTGAAGGGCTCGATGTCCCACACCCGCGTGTTGAAGCCCTTGGCGCCGCCGTGCAGCGAGTTCTCGCCGTCGTTCACGGAGACCTGGTACGCCTTGCCGTCGAGGGTGAACCTCCCCTTGGCGATGCGGTTGCCGTAGCGGCCGATGGTGGCGCCGAAGAACGTGGTGCCGGCGATGTACTCCTCGACGGTGTCGTAGCCGAGGGAGACGTTCACGTACTTGCCGTGGCGGTCCGGGAGTTCGAGCGACTGGACGATGCCGCCGTAGTTCAGGACCTTCAGGCGCGTGCCGCCGTTCTCCAGCGACCAGCGGTAGATCTTCGTGCCGTCGGCGAGCTTGCCGAAGGACTCCTTCACGGGCTTTCTGCCTCCGGAGGTGGTTCCCGATGCGTGGGCCGTGCCGCCCAGGGCCGTGGCGGCGACCCCGGCGGCGGCCGCGGATGCGATGACGTTGCGTCTGCTCAGTTCCATCTGTGCCGCTCCCTAAGAAGACCTGCCAACAGGAAGAAGACCTACGAACCGGACTTGCGCTTGTTCCACACGTCGAAGCCGACCGCGGCGAGCAGGGCCAGGCCCTTGATCACCGACTGCCAGTCGGAGCCGACGCCGAGCAGGTTCATGCCGTTGTTCAGCACGCCGAGGACGAGACCGCCGATGATCGCGCCGAGGATGGTGCCGACTCCGCCGCTCATCGACGCGCCGCCGATGAACGACGCGGCGATCGCCTCGAGTTCGAAGTTGAGCCCCGCCTTCGGCGAGGCCGCGTTCAGGCGGGCCGCGACGACCAGGCCCGCCAGGGCCGCGAGCACGCCCATGTTGAGGAAGACGTAGAAGGTGACCTTCTTGTCCTTCACACCGGAGAGCTTCGCCGCCGGGAGGTTGCCGCCGATCGCGTAGATGTGCCGCCCGAAGATCGAGTTGCGCATCACGTAGCCGTAGCCGACCACGAGGACGCCGAGGATGATCAGGACGATCGGGGTGCCCTTGTAGCTGGCGAGCAGCAGCGTCACGACCGCGATCGCCGCGACGATCGCGACCAGCTTCAGCACGAACAGGTTGAACGGGACGACGTCCAGGGAGAATTCGCGCTGCCTGCGCCGGTCCCGCATCTCCTGCCAGACCACGGCGGCGGCCAGCACGACGCCGAGCAGCAGCGTGAGGTTGTGGTAGTTGGTGTTCGGGCCGACCGCCGGCAGGAAGCCGTTGCCGATCTTCTGGAGTCCGTCCGGGAACGGGCCGAGCGTCTGCCCCTTGAGCAGGATCTCGGTGAGCCCGCGCCACACCAGCATGCCCGCCAGGGTCACGATGAACGACGGTATGCCGCCGAACGCGATGAGCCAGCCCTGTATCGAACCGGCGATGCCGCCCATCACCAGGCAGAGGATCACGGCGACCGGCCACGAGATCTCGTGGCTGACCGTGAGCACCGCGGCCATCGAGCCGACGAACGCCGTCAACGAGCCGACGGACAGGTCGATATGGCCCGCGATGATCACCAGCATCATGCCGATCGCGAGGATCAGGATGTAGCTGTTCTGCAGCACCAGGTTGGAGACGTTGCGCGGCAGGATCAGGTCGCCGTCGGTCCACACGGCGAAGACGGCGACCAGCAGGCCGAGCGCGATCAGCATCCCGTACTGGCGCATGTTGCGGCGCATGCCGGCGACGACGAGCTGGAGCAGGCCGCCTCCGGCCGCCGCGCCCTCCTTGCGTGGCGGCGGTGGCGGCGCCGCCGCCGGGATCTTGTCCGTCACGTTCGTGCTCATCGCGCTACCTCTTTGTCCTTCGTCATCAGGCGCATCAGCGATTCCTGTGTCGCCTCGGCGCGCGGCACCTCGCCGGTCAGGCGGCCCGCGGCCATCGTGTAGATGCGGTCGCACATGCCGAGCAGCTCGGGCAGCTCGGATGAGATGAAGACGACCGCCTTGCCCTCGGCCGCGAGCTTGTCGATGACCGTGTAGATCTCGTACTTCGCGCCGACGTCGATGCCACGCGTCGGCTCGTCGAGGATCAGCACATCGGGGCCCGCGAAGATCCACTTGCTGAGGACGACCTTCTGCTGGTTGCCGCCCGACAGCTTGCCCGCCGGCTCGAACACCGTCGGGGCCTTGATGTTCATCGACTTGCGGTAGCTCTCGGCGACCTGCCGCTCCTCGTGCTCGTCGACGATGCCGCGCTTGGCGACCTTGCCCAGGGCGCTCATCGTGATGTTGCGGCCGATGGTGTCGATCAGGTTGAGGCCGTAGTGCTTGCGGTCCTCGGTGACGTACGCGATCCCGTGGCCGACCGCTTCGGAGACATGCCGCGTACTGATCTCCGCGCCGTCCTTCAGGACGCTTCCGCCCGCGTACCTGCCGTACGTACGGCCGAACACGTTCATCGCCAGCTCGGTGCGGCCAGCGCCCATCAGACCCGCGATGCCGACGATCTCGCCGCGGCGCACGGTGAGCGAGACGTCGTCGACGACCTTGCGCTCGCGGTCGATGGGATGGCGCACCGTCCAGTTGCGGATCTCCATGGCCGGCGCCGCGCCCGCCTCCGGCTGGTGCGGCGTGCGGTCGGGGAAGCGGTTGTCCAGGTCCCGGCCGACCATGCCGGAGATGATCCGGTCCTCGGTGGTCTCCGGGGCCCGCACATCGAGGGTCTCGACGGTCCGCCCGTCGCGCAGGATCGTCACCGAGTCGGCGACCTTGCGGATCTCGTTCAGCTTGTGCGAGATGATGATCGAGGTGATGCCCTGATCCTTGAGCTCAAGGATCAGATCGAGGAGCGTGTCGGAGTCCTCGTCGTTCAGGGAGGCCGTCGGCTCGTCCAGGATCAGCAGCTTCACTTCCTTGGCGAGCGCCTTGGCGATCTCCACGAGCTGCTGCTTGCCCACCCCGATGTCGGTGACGCGGGTGTTGGGGTTCTCGTTCAGGCCCACCCGGCGCAGCTGGCGCGTCGCGTGGCCAAGGGTCTCGTGCCAGTTGATGAAGCCGCGGTTCGCGTGCTCGTTGCCGAGGAACATGTTCTCGGCGATCGACAGGAACGGCACGAGCGCCAGCTCCTGGTGGATGATGACGATGCCGCGCGCCTCACTGGCGTTGATGTCCTTGAACTCGCAGTGTTCTCCTTCGAAGAGGATGTCCCCTTCGTAACTCCCGTGCGGGTGGACGCCGGAGAGCACCTTCATGAGGGTGGACTTTCCGGCGCCGTTCTCCCCGCAGATGGCGTGGACCTCGCCGGGGCGGACGCTCAGGGAGACGTCCGACAGCGCCTTGACGCCGGGAAAGGTCTTGACGATCGAGCGCATTTCCAGGACGGGTCCCGCCATGGTCGTGCCCTTCTATGAGGCGTGTACGGACTACTTCAGGCCCAGGTCGGACTTGGAGTAGTAGCCGCTGTCGACCAGCGTCTTCTGGTAGTTGGTCTTGTCGACGCTGACCGGGGTCAGCAGGTACGAGGGGACGACCTTGACGCCGTTGTCGTACGTCTTGGTGTCGTTGACCTTGGGCTTCTTGTCGTTGAGCACGTCGTCGACCATGTCCACCGAGACCTCGGCGAGCTTGCGGGTGTCCTTGTAGACGGTCGCGTACTGCTGGCCCGCGATGATCGACTTCACGGAGGCGACCTCGGCGTCCTGGCCCGAGACCACCGGCAGCGGCTTGGCCTTCGTGCCGTAGTCGTCGGACTTCAGGGCGGACAGGATGCCGATGGAGATGCCGTCGTACGGCGAGAGCACCGCGTCGACCTTCGTGCTCTTGTACGTGGAGGTCAGGATGTCGTCCATGCGCTTCTGCGCGGTGGCGCCGTCCCAGCGCAGCGTGGTGACCTGGTTGAGCTTGGTCTGCCCCGACTTGATGACCAGCTGCTTCTTGTCGATGTACGGCTTGAGCACGGACATCGCGCCGTTGAAGAAGTACTTGGTGTTGTTGTCGTCGTTGGAGCCGGCGAACAGCTCCAGGTTGAACGGGCCCTTCTTGCCGCTGTCGAGCCCCAGCTTCTTGACGATGGCGCCGGCCTGCAGCTCGCCGACCTTCTCGTTGTCGAACGTCGCGTAGTAGTCGACGTTCTTCGAGTCCAGGATCAGGCGGTCGTACGCGATCACCGGAATGTTCGCGTCCTTCGCCTCCTGGAGCACGTTGGTGAGCGACTTGTTGTCGATCGAGGCGACGATCAGCGCCGAGACACCCTGGGTGATCATGTTCTCGATCTGCGAGACCTGCTGGTCGGGGTCGTCCTCACCGAACGCCAGCTTCGTCTTGTAACCCTTCGCCTTCAGCGACTTGACAACGTTGTTGCCGTCGGCGATCCACCGCTCGGAGGACTTGGTCGGCATCGCGATGCCGACGGTGGAGCCCTTCGCGCTCTTCTTCTCGTCCTTGCTCCCGCCCTCGCCGCTCTGGCCGCAGGCGGACAGGGCGAGCGCGAGGGAGGCGGAAGCGGCTATCGCGGTGAGTGCGGCTCGGCGGTTTCGCATGGTCATCATCCTTGATGTGTGAGTGCACAACTGCGGGCGGTGCGAAGTCCCCTGTGCGGAGCGTGGGTTGACCGAGTGGAGATGCGTTGGATTCTGCGCGGCCCTGTCCAGTTCTGGGAAGTTCCGCGCCCGGAACGTTATTGGCCCGTGTCGAACCGGTTGAGAGCTCCCGGCAGCCGCGAGCCCACCGGCGACATTCCGCCGTCGGCCCCGTGCCGCTCCAGCAGGTCGAGCGCGAGCCGCCCCCGGCGCACCCGCTCGCGGGCGGTGTCCAGGGTGACGTCGCGCAGCTGGGCCCCGTACGGGTAGATGGCCGGCGCCTTGGCGAGCCCGAACTTCAGGTACAACGGGGCGCCGCGGCGGACCAGTTCGGCGATCTCGTACATCCGGACATAGCCGCCGAGGTCGTCGGGCGCCTCGACGTACATGTCCATGGGCGCGGCGGAGACCCGCCGGATCTCGGTGAGATGCGCGAGCGTCAGATCACTCGGCACATTCAACGAGTCGGCCCCGAGCCGCTCGTACACGGCGTACGAGGCAGGATTCACGGGCCCGACGAGCGCAGACACCTTGAGGGTGGTGTCGCCCGGGATGACGCCCTGTTGCCTCGCCCGGTGCAGCGTCCACAGCACGCCCTCGTCGGCGACGAGCAGGCACTTGACGCCCAACTCCGTCGCCCGCACGGCGTCCTCGACGCATCCGGCGACGGCGTCGTGCCCACGGGCGCGCAGCCCCGCGCCGCCCGAGTCGGTCCGCACGGAGGCGCCGGTGTCCCAGCTGCCGCGCGGCCCGGTGAACAGGCAGAGCTCGATGTCGCGTTCGGCGGTCGCCTCGACCATTTCCTGGATCTCGGTGTCCCGCAGCATCCAGATGCCGCTGCCCTGGCTGATCCGGTGAATGGGCACGTCGAGCCGCGACGCCTCCTTGAGCACGACCCCAACGGCCTCCGGCCCTTCCACCGACGGAACTTCGGTCCGCCAGGTGCCGCCGTCGGGGAAGGTGTGGGGGGAGGTGTCGGCATCCTGCTGGTCGGGACCGCTCAGACCGAGAGCGGAGAGTGCGGGTTCGCCGGGTCGGCGGGGTGCGTCGGTCACGGTGTTCCTTTACGGATCGTTCGAAATTTCGGATGAGGTTCGAGACGCTTGAGCTCGGTCGGCCATATCAAGCCGCCTCGCTTGGGGCGGGCGGCGCGGGCACTTCAAGCCCCGCTCGGGGATGAGAGCCAGCGGGGTGCGGGCCTTTCAAGCCCCTGCGGCGATTGAGCAGCGGGGTGTGGGGCAGAGCCCCACAAGACCCCGGTCGACCGCGACGCTCCGGATGAGCGAGGCCCACCCACCCGCTGCCGCAGGCCTCCCGCGTGGCTAGGGCCGCAACAACACCTTGCCCACCGCAGGGTCCCCCGCCCCCACCCACTCGATCGCCTCGGCAAACCGCTCCAACGCCACCTCATGTGTAACGAGCGGCAACGGATCCAACAACCCCGCCCCGAACATCCGCACCGCATGCCCCCACGCATCCGCCGCCGCCCCGAACACCGTCCGCACCTCCAGCTGCCGCACCACGAGATCCGTCGGGTCGAGCCCCTCCGCCGCCCCGGCCGCCGGAATCCCGGTGAGCACGAGCCGCCCGCCCCGCCGCAGCAACGACGCGGCGGTACGCGCCGCGGACGCGGACCCGGCAGTCTCTATCACCACGTCGAGATCGTCCGGCAGCACATCCGTACGCAACCGGAAGTCGGTGCCGCCGAACTGCCGTGCCAGCGCCACCCGTTCACCCCGCGTACCGACCACCACCAGCTCCGCCGGCGAGGCCGCCGCGAGGAACTGCACGGCGAACATCCCGAGCGTCCCGGTCCCGACCACCCCCACCCGCTGCCCCGGCACCGCCGCCGCCTTCAGCGCGGCCGCGGCGATGCACGCGGCGGGTTCGAGCAGCGCCGCGGCGGTGAGGTCGGCGTCGTCGGGCAGCACGTGCAACAGCCGCGCTGGAAGCGTCAACGTCGCGGCCATGGCCCCCGGTTGAGTGAACCCGGTCTCCTCGTACCCGTCGGTGCACAGCGTCGTCTCACCGGCGTGGCACCGCGCGCACACCTGGCAGTTGCGGAAGCCTTCCCCCACGACCTTGCGCCCGGCCAGGGACGCGGGCACCCCGTCGCCCACCGCGTCCACGACGCCGGACCACTCGTGCCCCGGCGTCAGCGGGTAACGCACGTACCCCTCGGGCCGGTTGCCCTGGTACACCTCACGGTCGCTGCCGCAGATCCCCACGGCGTGCACCCGCACCCGCGCCTCGCCGGGGCCCGGTGCCACCGGCTCGTGCGGGACGATCCGGTGCTTGCCCGGCGCCTCGACGACGACGGCGGAACTCGCGACGCCGGAACTCACGACGCCGCCTTCGGATCGCGCTTCTCCCAGCCCTCGGCCCACAGGTCGAACCGGGCCTGCTGCTGCGGGAATTCGGCCGCCGCGTCGACATCGAGCTCGACACCGAGACCCGACTCGTGGGACAGCTCGAAGTAGCCGTCGACGACCGTCGGCGCGCCCTTCACGACCTTCTTGATCTCGGCGTCCGCGAAGTCGTTGAAGTGCTCAAGAATCTTGAAGTTCGGAGTGGAGAACCCGACCTGCAAGGAGGCGGCAGTCAACACAGGCCCACCCACATTGTGCGGAGCCACCAGCATGTAGTGCGTCTCCGCCGTGGCGGCCAGCTTCCGCGTCTCCCAGATGCCGCCGATGTGGCCGACGTCCGGCTGCAGGATGTCGACGGCCTGGCTCTCGAACAGCTCCCGGAACTCGATCCGGTCGTGGATCCGCTCACCGGTCGCCACCGGCATCTCCACCTTCGCGGCCACCTTCTCCAGTGCCTTGAGGTTCTCCGGCGGCACCGGCTCCTCCAGCCACGCCGGGTTGAACGGCGCCAGGTCGCGGGCGAGCCGGATCGCCGTGGCGGGGGAGAACCGCCCGTGCATCTCCAGCATCAACTCGGCCTCGGGCCCGATGGCGTCGCGCACGGCCTCGATCAACGACACGGCGTACAGGGACTGTTCGTGGTCGAGCTCGAAGTGACCGGTGCCGAACGGGTCGATCTTCAGCGCCTTGTACCCGCGCTCCACCACCGCCTGCGCGGCCTTGTGGTACGCCTCCGGTGTGCGCTCGGTGGTGTACCAGCCGTTCGCGTACGCCTTGACCCTGTCGGTCACCTTGCCGCCGAGCAGCTGCCACACCGGTACGCCGAGGGCCTTGCCCTTGATGTCCCAGCAGGCCATCTCGATCACCGCGATGCCGGACATGACGATCTCGCCGGCCCGGCCGTAGTCGCCGTACTTCATCCGCCGTACGAGGTCCTCGACGGCGAACGGGTCGGAGCCGACAATGTGGTTGGCCTGGGCCTCGTGCAAGTAGCCGACGAGCGCGTCGGTGTGGCCCAGCATCCGGGTCTCGCCGACACCGGTGAGTCCTTCGTCGGTGTGCACCTGTACGTAGGTCAGGTTCCGCCACGGAGTCCCGACCACGTGCGTGCTGATTCCCGTGATCCGCAAGGCAGTTGCCCCCTGTGCTGTTCGAAATGTCGTCACGCGTTCGAAATGCTGGCGTGACAGTAAATCGACCCTCACGGGGTGTCAATGGGTTGGTGTGGTGTATGTAGGGGCCGGTCTCAGCCCGTGCCGAGCATCCGCCGCAACATGTCCCGGAACGCGACCCGCTCATCCTGCGAAAGTCCCGCCAGCGGCTCGCGCGCGAAGTCGAGCGACTCGCGCAGTGCCCGCGCGATCCGCCGCCCCTGAGCGGTGGCGGCGGCCACCTTCACCCGGCGGTCGCCCGGCGAGGGCTGCCGCTCCACGAGGTCGCGGGCCTCGAGCCGGTCCACGATCCCCGTCACGTTCGACGGCTCGCACTTCAGCCGCTGCGCCACCTGCCGCATCGGCAGCGGCTCCAGGGAGAGCAGTCCGAGCACCCGCGCCTGCGCGCCGGTGAGCCCGTGCCGCGATGCGGCCTCCTCGTACTCCTGGTGGTAGCGCGCGACGATCTCCCCGATCAGCTCGACGACCTCGAGGGTGAGCGGTTCCGTGCGGGGGGAATTCGTTGCGGCCATGTCCACCAGAGTACCCAGTTACTTGACATCATGAAATATTCAGGAGCATTGTTGTTTCAGGTACTGAAGTATTTTTCGGATGCTTCGGCCCACGTGCTTCCGCCCCCTCGACAAAGGATCAGCGCATGACCGCCGACACCCCCCAGATCCCCGCCACCGGCCGCGAGTGGACCCTGGTCAGCCGCCCCGTCGGGTGGCCGAAGCCCGAGGACTTCGAGCTGCGCGAGGCCCCGGTGGCCGAGCCGGGCCCCGGCCAGGTGCTGGTCAAGAACCTGTACGTCTCCGTGGACCCGTACATGCGCGGCCGGATGAGCGCCGCGAAGTCGTACGTGGCCCCGTACGAGCTGGGCAAGCCCATGCAGGGCGGTGCCGTCGGCGTCGTCCTGGCGTCGAACGACGAGGGCGTGTCCGTGGGCGACCACGTGCTGCACTTCTTCGGCTGGCGCGAGTACGCGACGTTCGACGCGAAGCAGGCCGTGAAGGTCGACCCGGACGCCGCGCCCCTCTCCACGTACCTCGGTGTCCTCGGCATGACGGGCCTCACCGCCTACGCGGGCCTGCTGCGCACGCTGGACTTCAAGGAGGGCGACAGCGTCTTCGTCTCAGGCGCCGCGGGCGCGGTCGGCGGCCAGGTCGGCCAGATCGCCAAGCTCAAGGGCGCCTCGCGGGTCATCGGCTCGGCCGGCTCGGACGAGAAGGTCAAGCTGCTCCTGGAGGAGTACGGCTTCGACGCCGCGTTCAACTACAAGACGGGCGACGTCCACACGCTCCTGAAGGAGGCGGCTCCCGACGGTGTCGACGTCTACTTCGACAACGTCGGCGGTGACCACCTGGAGGCCGCCATCGCCCGCCTGAACCGCGACGGCCGCATCGCCATCTGCGGCGCGATCTCCGTCTACAACAGCACGGAGCCGGCCCCCGGCCCGCGCAACCTCTCCCGCCTCATCCAGACCCGCGGCCGCATCGAGGGCTTCCTCGTCGGCGACCACTACGACCTGCAGCCGCAGTTCGTGCAGGAGGTCGGCGCCTGGGTGCGCTCCGGCGAGCTGAAGTACCGCGAGACGTTCGTCGAGGGCGTCGAGAACAACCTGGAGGCGTTCCTCGGGGTACTGCGCGGCGACAACACCGGAAAGATGATCGTCAAGCTGTGAGTGACCCCCGCCACATGCATTGATTCCATGATTCGGTAACCTCGTTCCGCTAACCGAAAGTATTACGCGCGAACGAGGGAGCCGGTCATGGCCATCACGCAGTCGGACGTCGTCTACACCGCCACCGCCACCGCGGAGAACGGCCGCGACGGCCGCGTCTCCACCAGCGACGGCAAGCTCGACCTCGTCGTCAACCCGCCCAAGGAGCAGGGCGGCTCCGGCGAGGGCACCAACCCCGAGCAGCTCTTCGCGGCCGGCTACAGCGCCTGCTTCCAGGGCGCGCTCGCCGTCGTCGCCCGCCAGGAGGGTGTCGACGTCTCCGGTTCGACCGTCACCGCCAACGTCGGCATCGGCAAGAACGACGACGGCTTCGGCATCATCGTCGAGATCTCGGCCGCGATCCCGAACGTGGACGCTGCCGCCGCCAAGTCCCTGATCGAGAAGGCCCACCAGGTCTGCCCGTACTCCAAGGCGACCCGCGACAACATCACGGTCACGCTCTCCGTCTGAGCTTGATCCCCGTACTTTTCGGGGGCCGGAGCCCGTCCCGTAGGGTGTGCGCCATGCGTGATCTCGGGGCGGGCTTCAACTATTTGATGAAGGGGCAACGTTGGGTTGCCCAGCACGGAAAGCAGTACGGCTGGAGCCTGCTGCCCGGGCTGATCACCCTCGTCCTGTACGCGGCGGCGCTGGTCTGCCTCGGGGTCTGGGGCGGCGACTTCGTCTCCTGGTCCACCCCGTTCGCCGACGGCTGGACGTCCCCGTGGCAGGGCCTGTTCCGCGGCTTCCTCACGGCGGTCCTGTTCGCCCTCGCTCTGCTTCTCGCGGTGCTCACCTTCACCGCGGTGACCCTGCTGATCGGCCAGCCCTTCTACGAGTCGCTGTCCGAGGAGGTCGACCGGACCGAGAGCGGCGGCCACGCGCCGGAGTCCGGCCTCCCGCTCTGGCGTGAACTGTGGATCTCGACGCGCGACAGCCTGCGGCTGCTGGTGCGCGCCGTCCTCTGGGCGATCCTCCTCTTCGCGCTCGGGTTCATCCCCTTCGTGGGCCAGACCGTGGTCCCGGTCATCGGCTTCTTCGTCACCGGCTACTTCCTCACGGAGGAGCTGACGTCGGTGGCGTGGCAGCGCCGGGGCCGTGAAGTCCGGGAACGACTGGCCCTGTTGCGCTCCCGCAAGGGCCTCGCGTGGGGCTTCGGCACGCCGCTCGCCCTCGCGTTCCTCGTGCCGTTCGTCGCGGTGTTCCTGATGCCGGGGGCGGTGGCGGGGGCGACGCTGATGGTGCGGGAGCTGGAGGGCGAGCCGCGGGCCCAGGACCCGGCACACGCGCAGCCTCCGGGCCCCGACGCGCAGTGGCCGGCCCCTCATGGCCAGGGGTATGGCCAGGGACATGTTCAAGGCCAGGGTCAGGGCTGGACCAACTAGCCCTCGACCGCCAGCAGCTCCAGGAAGTCGCGCACCGCGCCGGGCATGTCCACGGCCTCCGGGTCGAGCAGCCACTGGTACTGCAGGCCGTCCAGCACCGCGACGAGCAGCGGCGCGGCCCGCTCGGGCGTGAGCCCGCCCGGCAGCCGCTCCCCGTACTCGGCGCGCAGCACCTCGGCCATCGACCCGCGCACGTCGGCGTAGCGCCGCGTGAAGAACTCCCGCGCCGGGTGCCCCTCGGTCACCGACTCGCCGAGCAGCGCCGAAAACGTCTGCACGATCCCGGGCCGCATCGCGTTGTACTCGACCAGCGTGCCGAGCAGATCGAGCCGCCACTGGCTGCTCGGCACCGAGTCCCACTGGTCGCGCTCTTCAAGGACGGCGACGAGCAGCGCCTCCTTGGTGGGGAAGTGGTGCAGCAGCCCCTGCTGGGTCAGTCCCACGCGCTCGGCCACCGCCGCCAGGCTCGCGCCCCGGTACCCGCGCTCCGCGATGACGTCGAGCGCGGCCCGCAAGATCTCGGCCCGACGTTCCTGGCTCCTGGCGGTCCTGGTGCTGCTCATGCGGTCACGGTACGACACGGTCGGAGCGCTCCCCGACCCCGTTCGTAACGGCAAGATAACAAAACCTACCGCTCCACAAGTCGCGGGTGCAGGATGGACGTGCCCACACTTCGACGAGGAGGTGCCGACATGGCGCAGCAGGCGGACGACGGCAGGGGGCGGGCCGACCGGGCCCGCGAGGCGGCGGTCGAGGCCGCGCTCGGCAAGCTCGATCTGGACACCAAGGCCCGGCTGCTCGGCGGCCAGGACATGTGGTCGCTGCCCGCGGTCCCCGACATCGGCCTGAAGTCCCTCGTCATGTCCGACGGCCCCATCGGCGTGCGCGGCGTGCGCTGGAGTGCCGACGACCCGTCGATCGCGCTGCCGTCCCCGACCGCGCTCGGCGCCACCTGGGACCCTTCGCTCGCGCGCCGCGCGGGTGTGCTGCTCGCGCAGGAGGCCCGCCGCAAGAACGTCCACGTGCTGCTCGCCCCGACCGTGAACCTGCACCGCTCCCCGCTCGGCGGCCGGCACTTCGAGACGTACAGCGAGGACCCGTACCTCGCCGGGCTCATGGGCACCGGCTACGTCCAGGGCGTCCAGTCCGGCGGCGTCGGCACGACCATGAAGCACTACGTGGCGAACGACGCCGAGACGGACCGCTTCACCGTGAACAACCTGGTCTCCGAACGGGCCCTGCGCGAGCTGTACTTGGCGCCCTTCGAGGCCATCGTCAAGAACGCCCACCCGTGGGGCGTCATGACCGCCTACAACTCCGTCAACGGCACCTCGATGACCGAACACCGCTACCTGGTCAACGAGATCCTGCGCGACGAGTGGGGCTTCGACGGCTTCAACGTCTCCGACTGGATGGCCGCCCGCTCGACCGTCGGAGACATCAAGGGCGGCCTGGACGTCGCGATGCCCGGCCCGCTGACGGTGTACGGCCCGGCGCTGGTCGAGGCAGTCCGCTCCGGCGAGGTCGACGAGTCCGAGGTCGACGGGGCCGTACGCAATGTGCTGCGGCTCGCGGCGCGGGTCGGCGCGCTGGAGGGCGCGGAACCCGCCGTCACGGACCTCCCGGCGGAGGTCGACGGCGAGGCCCTGGCCCGCGAGATCGCCCACCGCGCCTTCGTCCTCGTCCGCAACTCCGGTGTGCTGCCGCTGCGTTCGGACGCGCGGGTCGCCCTCATCGGAGCCGCCGCGCGCGACGCCCGCGTCCTCGGCGGTGGATCCGCCACCGTCTTCCCGCCCCGGATCGTCTCGCCGCTCGACGGCCTGAGCGCCGCGCTGCCGTCCCTGACGTACAGCGTCGGCGCCGACCCGAGCGACGAACTCGCCGTCGCCGACAAGGGGTTCACGCTCCGCGCCATCTGCCGCGACGCCGAAGGCGCCGTCCTCGGCGAGGGCACGCTCCCGAACGGCCAGGTCCAGTGGTTCGGCGCCGACCTGCCGCCCGGAGTCACCCACGACGCCCTGCACAGCATCGAGGTGACGGGCACCTTCACCCCGCGCGAGAGCGGCGACCACGCCTTCGGCACCCGCGGCCTCGGCGCCTTCACCCTCACCGTCGACGGCACGGTCCTCTACGAGGGCGTCCAGGCCATGGGCGCCGAGTCCGACCCCTTCGAGGCGTTCTTCGGCGCCCCGGAAGAACGCGGCAAGGTGCCCCTGGCCGAAGGCCACCCGGTCGACGTCTCACTCCTCCACACCCTCGACAAGTCCCTCGCCATGCCACTGCCCGCCGTCCTCTTCAGCCTCGTGCACCTCGACCCGCGCCGGGACGAGGACGCGCTGCTCGCGGAGGCCGTCGCCGCCGCGCGCGACGCCGAGGTCGCCGTCGTCGTGGTCGCCACGACGGACCGCGTGGAGTCCGAGGGCTTCGACCGCGCCGACCTCCGACTCCCCGGCCGCCAGGACGAGTTGGTACGAGCGGTCGCCGCCGCCAACCCGAACACCGTGGTCGTCGTCAACTCCGGCTCCCCGGTGGAGCTGCCGTGGCGCGAGGACGTCGCCGCGGTGCTGCTGTCATGGTTCCCCGGCCAGGAGGGCGGCGCCGCCCTCGCCGACGTACTCACCGGAGCCGAGGAACCGGGCGGCCGCCTCCCCACCACGTGGGGCGCACTCGCCGACGCCCCGGTCACGCAGGTGACACCGGTGGACGGCCAACTCCCCTACACCGAAGACACCTTCATCGGCTATCGCGCCTGGGACAAGTCCGGCGCGACCCCGGCCTACCCCTTCGGCCACGGCCTCGGCTACACCGACTGGACGTACGAGTCACTCGACCTCCACGGCACTACGGCGACGATCCGCATCCGCAACACGGGTGACCGCCCAGGCCGCGAGGTCGTCCAGCTCTACGTATCCCCGACCGCCCCCGACACGACCCGCCCCGCCCGCTGGCTCGCCGGCTTCACAACCGTCACGGCGGCCCCCGGCGAGACCGTATCGACCACCATCGACATCCCCCACCGAACCTTCGAAACCTGGGACGAGTCCACGAGCGGGTGGACAGTACCGACCGCCTCATACGAGGTCCTCGCAGGCCGCTCCCTGACCGACACCCGACTGCGCACCACTCCAGCCGATTAAAGCCCCTGCGGCGATTGAGCAGGCTTTTCAAGCCTCAGGGACGCTCGAGCCAATCCAAGCCCCTGCGGCGATTGAGCAGCGGCGTCCGGGGCAGAGCCCCGCAACGTCAACCCCGGTTCCCGAACCGATACACCGTCTCCGACCGATACACATCCCCCGGCCGCACCACGGTCGACGGAAACTCCACCCGGTTCGGCGAATCCGGAAAGCACTGCGTCTCCAACGCAATCCCACCACCGGGCACAAACCCCACCGCCCCATCGAACCCATCCGCCGTATACAACTGCACACCTGGCTCACTCGTCGCCACACTCACCACCCGCCCCGACGCCATATCCCGCAACTCCGCGACCTCCACCGCCTCACCGCCAACCCCCTTGTCGAGCACATAGTTGTGGTCGTACCCGGCCCCGACCTTCCGGCTCTCCCGGAAGTCGAACCGGGTCCCGGCCACGTCCACCAGCTCACCGGTCGGAATGAGCCCCTCGTCGACGGCCGTCACACGCCCACCGTCGATCCGCAGTTCATGTCCCCCCACCGCACTCCCGGAGGAGGCTCCACCGAGGTTCCAGTACGTGTGATTGGTCAGGTTCAGATGCGTCGGCGCATCGGTCACGGCCTCGTAGCCGATCCGCAGCACACCGCCCGCCCCCAACTCGTACGTCACCGAGACCTCGACCCGCCCCGGGTACCCCTCCTCGCCGTGCGGCGACACACGGCTCAGCCGCACCCCGAACTCGCCGGAGGCCTCCGCGTTCCAGACCCGCTTGTCGAAGCCGCGCTCGCCGCCGTGCAGCGCGTTCGGCCCGTTGTTCTGCGCGAGGTGGTAGATCCGCCCGTCCAGCTCGAACCGGCCGCCGGCGATCCGGTTCGCGTACCGCCCGACGATCGCCCCGAGATACGGCTCCGGGTGCGCCAGATACCCGTCCAGATCGGCGAACCCGAGCACCACGTCGGCCACGGCGCCGTCCCGGTCGGGCACCTCCACCGACTGCAGGATTCCGCCGTACGTCAGGACACGTACCCGGACACCGTCCCGCTCCAGGGTCCAGCGGTGGACGGGCGTGCCGTCGGGGTCGGGAAGGGTGCCGAAGAGTTCGCTGCGCATGATCGCGACTTTACGCCCGCACGCCCGGACCCCGGCCGTGAGGCTGCTACGGCCGCTCGGCCGTCACCCCGCGGAACGCGAGCGCGGCGAGCCGCGCCTGCCCGTTCACGCTCGGGTGGAACCAGTCCCACTCGCTCAACTGCGCCTGCCCGAACTTGTACCCGAACACGGCCCCGCCGTCGTACCGGCACTTCTTGTCCTTCGCGCAGACCTCGCGCAGCACCTCGTTGTACGCCACCACGCGCGCCTGCACGGAGTCCCGCCGCGCGGTGGCCGCCGACTTCAGATCGTCCGGATCGGCCAGCATCGAGGCGCAGATGCCGAGCTTCCACACCTGCTTGCCCAGCGGATTCTCCCGCCCCTGCGACCAGAGCCGCTTCAGGTCCGGCACGCTCAGTACGTACACCTGCGCCTTGGGTGCCGTGCGCCGCAACTGCCGCAGGGATTCCTGGAAATCGGCCCGGAAATCCGCGACAGGGGTCATTCCGGCGGCCGTAGGCCGGCACGCGTCGTTCGAACCCGCCATGACCGTCACCAGCTCCGGCTTCTCGGCCGCCGCCCGGTTCATCTGCTCGGGCAGATCGGCCATCCGCGCCCCGGTCCGCGCGTGGTTCCAACTGTGCGTCTGGGCACGGCTCTCACCGAGCAGCCGTACCGCCAGACTCTTGACCGACTTGTCCGTCCCCGTCGCCCACGACGCCTTGGGGCAGTCGGAGAGCACCGAGCACGCGTCGAAGCCGCGCGTGATCGAGTCACCCACCGCGGCAACCGAGCGGGGCTTCGTGTCCCACGTGGGAGTGGGCTTCGGTGACGGCTTCGCGGCGCTCGGAGATCCGGAAGGGCCGGGGGAGCTGCCACCCGTGGCGTCACACGCGGCGAGCGAGGCGACACCGCACACGGCCGCCGTCACAGCGGCGACAGCGGCCCGAACGGCGAACGACCGGTCGCTACGCTTCCGCATCAGCCCTCCTGCCCTCTTACTCACCGCCCCGCCCCGTCTGACGTCGTATGCGGGGGCGGGGTTGCGTCCCGCGGGTGAAAGGTCGGTGTTTGTGACCCCCGGGACCGACAGTACGTCACACTCCTTGCGCTGCTGCGCGATAGCCTCGCCCCGGGATCCCCGGTCGACCCACTGGGGGTCCGCTGTACCGGTTCCGCTAAATTACTACACGTCAGATGTGTCCCTTTTTGTCTGGACCTTTTCGTTCCGGGCAACAGGGGAAGAAGGCTCGGCACGGGCGCGAGGCCGCTGGGGAAGGCGAACCTCGACCCACACTGGAGGTCCCGGTGACGACACGTGGAGTTCTGTACGTGCACTCCGCTCCGCGCGCGCTGTGCCCGCACGTCGAATGGGCGGTCGCGGGCGTACTTGGCGCGCGCGTAAGCCTCGACTGGATCAGGCAGCCTGCGGCGCCGGGCACCTGGAGATCCGAGTTCTCCTGGCGGGCCGAGGCGGGCACCGCGGCCAAGCTGGCCTCCGCGCTGCGCGGCTGGCAGTTGCTGCGCTTCGAGGTGACGGCCGAACCTTGCACCGCCGCCGAGGGCGAGCGCTACAGCGCCACCCCCGAACTCGGCATCTTCCACGCCATCACCGGCATCCACGGCGACATCCTCATCCCGGAGGACCGCCTGCGCGCCGCACTGACCCGCTCCAAGGCCGACAAGACAGACCTGGAAGCCGAACTCGCGACCCTCCTCGGCAAACCCTGGGACGACGAACTCGAGCCCTTCCGCTACGCAGGCGAGGGCGCCCCGGTCCGCTGGCTCCACCAGGTGGTGTGAGGGCTCTGCAGGGGCTCCGGGAGGAGCATTTTAGGGGCGCGGGGCTGTGTCAATTTGCGGCTCCGCCGCGTGGGCGCATCTTTTAGGGGCGCGGGGAACTGCGCAAACCGGCACCGACGAGAACCGCACACGCGATACAGGCATCCGCGCCACACGCTCAGGCGAAAAGAGGTGGGCCCGCCCCGGAAACCCGGGGCGGGCCCACTCCCACGTTCAGCGGAGCGCTAGATCGTGCGGAAGGCCAACACCACATTGTGCCCACCGAAGCCGAACGAGTCGTTCAACGCGGCGATCCGGCCGTCGACCGGCAGCTTGCGCGCCTCACCACGGACGACGTCGGCGGTGCCCACGGCCTCCGGGTCGAGGTTGTCGACGTTGATGGTCGGCGGAGCCACGCGGTTGTACAGCGCGAGCACCGACGCCACGGACTCGACACCACCGGCGCCGCCGAGCAGATGCCCGGTCATCGACTTGGTGCCGGAGACGGCGAAGTGGTCGGCCTCGTCACCGAACACCTTGCGCAGCGCCTTCAGCTCGGCGATGTCACCGGCGGGCGTCGACGTCGCGTGCGCGTTGACGTGAACGATCTCCGACGGGTCCAGGTCGGTGTTGTCCAGCAGGTTCTGCAGGGCGTGCGCGATACCGCGGCCCTCCGGCTCCGGCTGCACGATGTCGTGGCTGTCGGCGGAGATGCCCTGGCCGACGGCCTCCGCGTAGACGCGGGCGCCGCGCTTGGCGGCGTGCTCGGCCGACTCCAGGATGATGACGCCCGCGCCCTCACCGAGGACGAAGCCGTCCCGGGCCGTGTCGTAGGGGCGCGACGCACCCTGCGGGTCGTCGTTGTTCTTCGACATCGCCATCATGTTGCCGAATGCGGCGATGGGCAGCGGGTGGATGGCCGCCTCCGTGCCACCGCAGACGACGACGTCGGCGCGGCCCGTGCGGATCATCTCGATGCCGTAGCCGATGGCCTCGGCGCCGGAGGCGCAGGCGGAGACCGGCGTGTGCACACCCGCGCGGGCGTTCACGGCCAGGCCCACGTTGGCCGAAGGGCCGTTGGGCATCAGCATCGGCACGGTGTGCGGGGAGACGCGGCGTACGCCCTTCTCCTTCAGCACGTCGTACTGGTCGAGGAGCGTGGTCACGCCGCCGATGCCGGACGCGATGACGGCGCCGAGACGGTCGGGGTCGACATTCGGGTCGTCGCCCGCCTTGTCGGTGAAACCGGCGTCGGCCCACGCCTCCTTGGCGGCGATCAGCGCGAACTGAGCGGACCGGTCCAGCTTGCGGGCCTGCGGGCGGGGGATGACCTCACCCGGCTCCACGGCGACCGGCGCGGCGATGCGAACCGCCTGGTCGGCGGCCCACTCCTGGTCGAGGGGCTTGACGCCGGAACGTCCGGCGACCAGTCCCTCCCAGGTGGACGTCGCGTCGCCACCCAGCGGTGTGGTTGCGCCGATACCGGTGACGACCACGGTGCGATTGGTCGAGCTCACAGGAATTCTTTCTCCAACGGATCCGAGGGATTCAGCGGCGCCACCGCCGGGTGGCGGAGCGACTGACCAACGGGCTGAGCCTGAGGCTCAGGCAGCCTGGTGGTCGAGGATGTACTTCGTGGCGTCGCCGACGGTCTTGAGGTTCTTGACGTCGTCGTCCGGGATCTTCACGTCGAAGCGCTCTTCGGCGGCGACGACGACCTCGACCATGGACAGCGAGTCGACGTCCAGGTCATCGGTGAAGGACTTGCTCAGCTCGACGTCCTCGGTGGGGATCCCGGCGATCTCGTTAACGATCTCGGCGAGACCGGCGACGATCTCTTCCTGCGTGGCGGCCATTGTGGCGCTCCTTCGGTGTGTATCCAGAGGGTGTGGCGGCAACGGTGCGGATCCGAAGATCCGGACGAGTTGCCTAGGGGAGGGTAACGACCGTGGCGGCGTACACGAGACCCGCCCCGAAGCCGATGACGAGCGCGGTGTCGCCGCTCTTCGCCTCGCCGGTCGCCAGAAGCCGCTCCATCGCGAGCGGAATCGAGGCGGCCGACGTGTTGCCGGTGGTGCGGATGTCACGGGCGACCGTGACATGCTCCGGCAGTTTCAGAGTCTTCACCATCGAGTCGATGATCCGCTCGTTGGCCTGGTGGGGAATGAAGACATCCAGGTCGTCCGGGTTGATCCCGGCCGCGTCCAGCGCCTGCTGGGCGACCTTCGCCATCTCGAACACGGCCCAGCGGAACACCGCCTGGCCCTCCTGCGTGATCGCAGGGAACTTGACGTTGCCCTGGGAATCCAGCGGCAACTGCGAGACATCGCCGATCGCGTACGCGTCCCACGGCACGGTCTGCTTGATGGTGCCGGCCTTGTCGCCCTCGGAGCCCCACACGGTCGGGCCGATCTCGGGCTCCTGGGACGGGCCGACGATCACGGCACCGGCGCCGTCGCCGAACAGGAAGGCCGTCGCGCGGTCCTCCAGGTCGGTGAGGTCGGACAGCCGCTCCACGCCGATGACGAGCACGTGCTCCGCGCTGCCCTCGACGATCATGCCCTTGGCGAGCGTCAGGCCGTAGCCGAAGCCGGCGCAGCCCGCGGAGATGTCGAACGCGGCGGCCTTGGCCGTGCCGAGCTTGTCCGCGATCTCCGTCGCGATGGCCGGCGTCTGCGCGAAGTGCGAGACGGTCGACACGACCACGGCACCGATCTGCTCCGGCCGGATGCCCGCGTCGGCGATGGCCTTGCCGGACGCCTCGACCGACATCATCGCCACGGTCTCCTCGTCACTGGCCCAGTGACGGGTGGCGATGCCGGAGCGCGAGCGGATCCACTCGTCGGACGAGTCGATCTTCTCGAGGATCACCTCGTTGGGCACGACCCGGGTCGGACGGTAGCCGCCGACGCCGAGGATGCGCGCGTACGGGGCACCCTTGCTGGGCTTGATCTTCGACATGCTGCTCGGATCTCCTTGTCAGGCCGTGGCTGCTGCGGCTGTTTCGGCGATCAGGGCGCGGGCTGCGTCGAGGTCGTCGGGGGTCTTCAGGGCGAGAGTCTTGACGCCGGGGAGCGCGCGCTTGGCGATCCCGGTGAGGGTGCCGCCCGGGCACACCTCGATGAGCGCGGTCACGCCGAGTTCCTTGAACGTCTCCATGCACAGGTCCCAGCGGACGGGGTTCGCGACCTGGCCGACCAGGCGGGAGACCACCTCGGCACCGGATGCGACGGCCTTGCCGTCCCTGTTCGACACGTACGCGACCGTGGGATCGGCCGGGGCCAGCTCCTTGGCGGCCTCCTCCAGCTTCGCCACGGCCGGAGCCATGTGCCGGGTGTGGAACGCTCCCGCCACCTTCAGCGGCACCACGCGGCGCACGCCCTCGGGCTTGTCGGACTCGAGCGCCGCCAACTCCTCCAGCGTGCCGGCGGCCACGATCTGGCCCGCGCCGTTCACATTCGCCGGCGTCAGGCCGAGCTTCTCCAGGTGCGGGACGGTGACCTCGGGGTCGCCGCCGAGCAGCGCCGACATCCCCGTCTCCGTGATCGCCGCGGCCTCGGCCATGGCCAGACCGCGCGTGCGCACGAGCTTCAGCGCGGCGGCCTCGTCGAGCACCCCCGCGAACGCGGCGGCGGTGATCTCACCGACGCTGTGCCCCGCCACGGCGCCCGGCGTCACATCGCCGAGAGCGGAGGCCGAGAGCAGCCCGGCCGCGACAAGGAGCGGCTGGGCCACGGCCGTGTCACGGATCGCGTCCGCGTCGGCCTGCGTGCCGTAGTGGGCAAGGTCGAGGCCGATGGCGTCGGACCACGCGGCAACGCGGTCCGCGGCACCGGGGAGTTCGAGCCAGGGAGTCAGGAAGCCGGGCGTCTGGGCGCCTTGGCCGGGAGCGACGAGTACGAGCACTCTCACACTCTCTCTTGGGGACGGGTTGGGCCGCCGGTGGGGACAGGGACGAAGAACCGAAGGGGGAATTGTAGACCCCCGACAAAAGCCTACGGCTGGGGATCGGCCTCGGCCAGACGCCCCAGGATGAGGGCGATGCGCAGGGTGAACGCCGAGCGGACGTCCGAGGGCGACCACCCGGTGACGTCGGTCACACGTCGGAGCCGGTAGCGGACGGTATTCGGATGCACGAAGAGCATCCGGGCCGCGCCCTCCAGACTGCTTGCCTGTTCCAGATAGACGCTGAGCGTCTCGAGGAGCGCCGAGCCCGCCTCCTCGAGCGGTCTGTAGATCTCCTCCACCAACTGGTCCCGCGCGGCGGGGTCCGAGGCGATCGAGCGCTCCGGAAGCAGATCGTCCGCGAGAACCGGACGCGGAGCGTCCTGCCAGGCGCCACACGCCTTGAGCCCGGCGGCCGCGGCCTGAGCGGACCGGGTGGCGGCCAACAGGTCCGGCACCACGGGCCCGGCGACCACGGGCCCCGCCGCGAACGGCCCGATCAGCGACTTCGCCACGGCCAGCGGATTGTCGCTGCCACCCGCGATCACGACGAGCCGGTTCCCGAGCACCCCGGTCAGGACCTGCAGCTTGGCGTGGCGCGAGGCCCGCCGGATCGCCTCCACTGTCAGCTCGCTGTCCCCGTCGGGTGCCGTGCCGAGCACCACGCACACGTGCTCGGGGGAGTTCCAGCCGAGCGCCGCGGCCCGGCTGATCGCGCCCTCGTCGGCCTCCCCGGACAGCACGGCGTTCACCACGAGCGACTCGAGCCGCGCGTCCCAGGCGCCCCGCGCCTCCGCCGCCTGCGCGTACACCTGGGCGGTCGCGAACGCGATCTCCCGCGCGTACACGAGCAGCGCCTCCCGCAGCACGCTCTCGTCGCCGGGCGCCGCCACCTCGTCGATCGCGGACTCCATGACCTCGATCGTCGTCCGCACCATCTCCACCGTCTGGCGCAGCGTGATCGCCCGGGTCAACTCCCGGGGCGCGGTGCCGAACACATCGGTCGAGATGGCCTGCGGGGCGTCCGGGTGCCGGAACCACTCGGTGAACGCGGCGATACCCGCCTGCGCCACCAGACCGATCCACGACCGGTTCTCCGGAGGCATCGCCCGGTACCAGGACAACGTCTCGTCCATGCGCGTAATCGCCTGCGCGGCGAGTGCCCCGGACGATTTCTCCAGGCGCTTCAGGGTCGCCGAGTGCGGGTGAGGCTCCGCCGGGCCGCCTGGACGGGCCGTCGGTTCGTTCGCTGAGGGCTGCTCTGATTCCGATTGGGGCACGGGGACAAGACTGCCTTATCGGGACGCCTCAGCGGAGTGGAGGGTCCGAGGCGAGCCCGCCGAAAGGCCGGAAACGACGGCTACCGTGTACCGCGTGACCCCCGGACCCCCCAGCCGGAACGACAGACCCGCGTACGGGCCGCGGCCAGGCCCGCGGTGCTGCCAGGAGACGAACCTGCATGATTGACGTACGTCGCTCCGGCGACCGCTACCCCGGTGGCGAACCCGAGGAGGGGATCGAATCCCTCCACGCGTTCTCCTTCGGCCCGCACTACGACCCGGACAACCTGCGCTTCGGCGCGATCCTCGCCTGCAACGAGGAACGCCTCGCGCCGGGCGCCGGCTTCGACGAACACCCCCACAGCCACACGGAGATCGTCACCTGGGTCGTCACCGGTGAGCTCACCCACCGCGACTCCACCGGCCACGAGTCGGTGGTCCGCCCCGGCGACGTGCAGCGTCTGAGCTCCGGCGGCGGCGTCCGCCACGTCGAACGCAACGACGGCGTCGAGCCCCTCACCTTCGTCCAGATGTGGCTCGCCCCCCTCGACCCGGGAGGCGACCCGGCGTACGAGGTGGTGCACGGCATCGCGGACTCCACCCCCTACGACGTCCCCGCTGCGGGCGCCATGCTGCACGTCCGGCGCCTGGCGGCGGGCGAGCGAGGAGAGGTGCCGGCCGCCCCCCACGTCTACATTCACGTGGTCGAGGGTGAAGTTCGGCTCGGGGACACGGAGTTGGCCGACGGGGACGCCGCCCGCATCACCGCGGAGACCGGCCTCGAGGTGCTGGCGGCGACGGAGGCGCAGCTGCTGATCTGGGAGATGGACGGGTGACCCGGGCCGGGTGACCAGAGGGCCCCGAGGTGACCGAGGTGCGCGAGGTGCCCGAGCCGAGGCGCCCGGTCCGCGGTCAGATCTCCGCGAGCACCGCGTCGGTGAACGGCGGCCACACCTCGGCCGCCCACGGCCCGAACGCCCTGTCCGTCAGAGCCACACAGGCCACCCCGGCATCTGGGTCCACCCACAGGAACGTGCCCGACTGCCCGAAGTGCCCGAACGTCCGCGGCGACGACGAACTCCCCGTCCAGTGGGGCGACTTGTGGCCCCGGATCTCGAAGCCAAGGCCCCAGTCGTTCGGGTTCTGGTGCCCGTACCCCGGAAGCACGCCATTCGTGCCCGGGTACTGCACGGTCATCGCCTCGGCCACGGTCCGCGGGTCGAGCAACCGAGGCGCCTGCACCTCGGCGGCGAACCGCACCAGGTCGTCCACCGTCGACACACCGTCTTTGGCGGGCGATCCGTCGAGCGCCGTCGCCGTCATCCCCAGCGGTTCGAGCACGGCCTGGCGCAGGTACTCGCCGAACGGAATGTCCGTCGCCTTCGCGATGTGGTCCCCGAGCACCTCGAAGCCCGCGTTCGAGTACAGCCGCCGGGTTCCCGGCTCCGACGTCGTCCTGTGCTCGTCGAAGGCGAGCCCGCTGGTGTGGGCCAGCAGATGCCGGACCGTCGAGCCCTCGGGCCCGGCCGGGTCCTCGAGCTCGATCGCCCCTTCCTCGTACGCGACCAGTGCCGCGTAGGCCGCGAGCGGCTTGGTGACCGAGGCCAGCGGGAAACGGTGGGCCGTGGGACCCCAGGTCCCCAGTACCGTGCCGTCCGCACGGACGACGGCTGCTGCGGCGGTCGGTACCGGCCAGTTCTCGATCAACGCGAGGCTCTGCATGCCCACGAGCCTAATTCCTCGCCGAAGTCGTCACAGAGTCAGCCTCATCGCGGGCGCGGGAGTGCGAGCGAATCCGAGGGAGGAGTACAGCGGCTCACCCTCGGCGGAGGCGTGCAGGTCGATGCGGCGCACGGCCCGCTCCTTGAACCAGGCCAGCAGCGCATCCATGCAGGCCCGCGAGTAGCCGCGGCGCCGGTACGCCGGATCGGTGCAGACATTGAAGACGTGCCCCGAAGTGCCCTCCGGGTTTCCGGGGCTGCCCAGGCTGAGGTTGACCGTGCCGGTCACACAGGCCGCGAGCGCGCCTGGAACATCCGGCGCCTCGACCACGAACGCCGCCAACGGGCCACCCTCGTCGGCCAGATGGGACCGCAGGGCCCGCGCCGTGTACGGCTGCCACTCCACGTCGTCGCTCGGTCTCATCGCGTCGAGCATGATCTTGCGCAGGCGGACCAGTTCCTCGGCGTCGGCAGGCGTGGCGCGGCGTACGGCAGTCATGGCCCGCACCGTAGCCGGACCGTATTCGAGGTGTCGTCCCGATATTTGTTTGCCGTGCTTGCTTGGAGTGCACTCCAAGGTTCTAGCGTGGGGGCCATGACGGTGATGGAGACCACGCCCCGGTCCCGCGCAGCGACCCGGAAGACCGACAACTGCGCCTCGGCGCCACCCTCGCACCCCCGCCCGGAGGGGCAGGACCACTACACCATCAGCGAGGTCGTCGCCCTCACCGGACTGACCGCCCACACCTTGCGCTGGTACGAGCGGATCGGCCTGATGCCCGACGTCGACCGCTCGCACACCGGGCAGCGCCGCTACAGCAACCGTGACCTGGACTGGCTGGCGCTCGTCGGCAAGCTACGGCTCACCGGGATGCCGGTGGCCGACATGGTGCGCTACGCCGAGCTCGTGCGCCAGGGTGAGCAGACCTTCGACGAGCGCAGGGAACTGCTCGAAGCGACCCGCCGTGATGTCCTGAACCGGGTGGCGGAGCTGCAGGACACTTTGGCCGTGCTGGACTACAAGATCGACTTCTATGCGGGCGCCCGCCCGGCGCCGGAGAGCGCGTGAACCGCATGCGCAGCCCGGAGCGGACGCCGCGGGCCGGCGGGCGGGCGAGCAGCGGCGCATTCTCACTGTTGAGTTGAGAAGCAACGGGCCCGTGGTGGGCTGATAAACCTCGGCTAGTTGGGGACGGCCTGGGCCTGTGGGCCACCGGTGCTGCTCACGCCAGCCCCAGCGCGAACACCGCGAACCCGGCGGCGAGCAGTCCTGCCAGCGCCCGCCGCCCCCGACTCACCCGCTTCCACGGTGACTCGAAGCCCCGCGCATAGCGTCCTATCAGGACGAGCAAGGTCGCGATCAGCGGCAGCCACGCAAGGCGGACCGCTATCCAGGCGAGCGTGTCCGGTGCCGTCGTGAGGCCCGGTATCGCGCCGGCGAACGAGCCGGGTATCGCCGCCACGAGCAGCGCCGTCTGGTGCCAGCACAGGATGGTCATCGCCGACAGGTTGATGACCACGACCGGTGCCCACAGGGCTGGCCGGCGCAGCAGCTTGCCCAGGCGGTCCCGCACCAGAATCGCCGCGCCGCTCTGTGCGGCCGCGAGGGCGAGGACCAACAGCGACGGCGGGTGCGAGTTCGTCCGTGCCTCGCCAGGTACCCCGACCATCGACGCCGGGTAGTGGAAGAGCAGCAACAAGGCCGCGAACAGAGCCGTTCCACCGGCGAGCAGTGCCCAGGCCCCCCGCTTGCCGAGCCTCTTCTCACCCCAGCAGACACCGAGTTGGTAGGCGAACATCCAGCCCGGAAGGAGATTGAGCAGGCTCAACCACGACGGCATGGCCGAGGAGAAGGGGCCGTATCGGAGGAAGTCGACGACGGCGACCGATCCGATCAGTGGGACCGCGGACCAGGCGCCGAGTCTGTGCGCCGCCTTGATGCACCACGGTGTGAGCGCGGTGATCACGGTGTAGATGCCGACGAACCACAGGGGCTGTATCACCAGGGTGGAAGCTGTGCGCAACGTCGCCATGGGCACCCCGAGGACGTACAGCAGAGGGGCCATCGCGGCCCATACCGCGGTCACACCCAGCACGGGCCGGCCCAGCCGGGCGAGCCTGCCTCGCAGCCAGCCGGCCGTCGACGTGCCACGCTCCCGCGCCCGACGGAACGACAGGACCGACGCGTATCCGCCGACGAGGAAGAAGACCCCGAGCATCTGCAACACCCAACTGAGCGGCGCGAAGAAGCCGAAGCTGCTCAGCGGGCTCGCATTGTGCAGGGCTCCCTGTGGGTCCAGCGTGAAGCCGGCGAGCAGCCAGTGGCCGGTGGGCACGGCGAGCAGAGCCAACGCCCGCAGCCCGTCCACCGCCCGGTCCCGGTGCGCCGGGGTCTTCGCGTCGATCGAGGTGACGGCGGAGGAAAGGGAGGCGCGGAGAGAGGTGGGGGTCATGACGCAGCTCCGGTGGCGATGTCGGCGAAGGCGCGCAGCGAGTCCGTGCCCGGCGCGAAGTAGCCCGTATGTCCCTGTGCTCGCTCGGCAGGCACCCGGTGGGCTCCGAAGGACGCGTCCGTCGGGTCGGTTCCGTGCCCAAGACCGAACAGCTCGACGTTCGGCACCTTGCCGATCCAGTCGCTGTCGTCGCGGGCCGCCCACACCCTGGCGCGGGTGTGCAGTTCGGTCACCGTGTCGGCATGCAGTCCGGGCGAACCGAAGACCACAAGGTCCGCTGCGGGAAGCCGGGACGCGGCGAGCCCGCACACCACTGACCCGTAGCTGTGGCAGAAGACGACCGGTTTCGGGGCGCCCGCCGCGGTGAGGCCCTGTGTGAAGCGGGCCAGCCTGGGGGCTCCCGCCTCGGCCAGCCGGCCGGTGGCCGCGTCCGGGCCCAGACCCACCGGAGTGGTGTATCCCGCCCACGCCACCACGGCCGTCTGCCCACCCGTCGCCCGGTGCAGCGAGCGCGCCATCCCGGTCGGCGTTCCGTACACGTCCCTGGCCCGGTCGAACGTGCCCAGGTCGATATCGGAACCCGGCACGATCACGGAGACATGCCGAGCCGCCTCCAGGTCCCCGTAGACCTCGGCGACCTGGCCACGCCCACGAGGATCGAAGGCGAGTATCCGGCGGTCCTGCGCGAGCAGTTGGGAGCAGCGGTCGGCGAGCGCGCGCGCCGAGGTCCGCTGTCGCTCGGTGAGTGTCCGGTTCGCGGCGTCGGCGCGGGCCCGGTCCTGCGCGGCCCGCAGCGACAGCGCGTTCGCCTGGTACCGCAGAGCGATCGGCGCTCCGTCCAGATTGCCGACGACCGACGGGTGTCGCGTGACCAGATCGTGCTGTTCCGACCCGCTCAACCCGCGGAAGAAGAAAGCGACTTGCGAGGGCTTGGCCCTCGCGGGGTCAGGCAGTCCGCGGCCCAGCGAATCGTCCGCACGCCACGAAGCGGTGCCCGGGGGAGGGCCGGTGAGCGGGCGCTGCTCCTGGCCCGATGCCCAACCCGCCGTGCCGGACACGGCGATTGCCGTGAGCGCGGCGGCTGCCACGGCACGACGGCCGCGTTGTTTCCATGAGCTCAGGCCCATCGCCCGTCTCCCCTTCGTCCAGTGGTGTGACGAGGGGAAGGTAAGAGGACGGACGCGGCCTGGGCGTCACACTGTGGAGCCAACTAGCAGTTGATACCTGGGTACTCAGGCCAATACCGCAGTAGGGGGTCGGGCGTCTCAGGAGTGGCGGTTCACTGTCCGCCGGGTGCGACCAGACCCGATTCATACGCGAAGATCACGGCCTGCGCCCGGTCGCGGAGACCCAACTTCGCCAGCACCCGGCCGATATGGGTCTTCACCGTCTGCTCGGCCAGCACCAATTTCTGCGCGATCTCCTGGTTGGACAGCCCGCGCGCGATCAGCTCGAGAACCTCGGCCTCACGCGGCGTCAGGCTCTTCAGCAGCGGAGAGTGGCTCTTGCGCTGTGCGGGGCGGGTCTTGGCGAAGTCCGCGATGAGACGCTTGGTGACCGTCGGAGCGAGCAGTGCCTCACCGGCTGCGATCACACGAACCGCGGCGATCAGATCGGCCGGTGGCGCGTCCTTGAGCAGAAACCCGGACGCGCCCGCCCACAGAGCGGCGTACACATAGTCGTCGACGTCGAACGTGGTGAGCATCAGCACCTTCGGCCGGTGCACCACGCCGGGAGGTGGATCCAGCAGCTCCTTGGTCGCGGCCAGCCCATCCATCTCGGGCATTCGCACATCCATGAGGACGACATCGGGATGCGTGGAGCGGCTCACCTGGACACCCTCCCTGCCGTCCGGGGCCTCGCCCACGACGTCGATGTCGCTCTGCGCGTTGAGCAGCGCGGCGAAACCCGCCCGCACCATGCTCTGGTCGTCGACGATGATCACGCGGATGGTCATGCGTGCCGAATTCCTTTACGCCGTCGGGGAGTCGGGCACGCTCAACGGGAGCAGGGCCGCGACACGGAAACCTCCGTCGGGCAGCGGGCCCACGTCCAGCGTCCCGCCGACCAACCGTACGCGCTCGTTCATCCCTATCAGTCCGTGCCCGGTACCGGCGGTCGACTCGACAGGCGACACCGGCTCCGCCGCCGGCCCGTTGACCACGACCACCAGGAGGGCGTCGCCGTCGAGGCCGATGGAGACCTGAGTCCGCGCACCCGGAGCGTGCCGCACCACGTTCGACAACGCCTCCTGCACGATGCGGTACGCGGAGAGGTCCACCGCCGGGGGCACCTGGACCAGTTCCCCGACGAGAGTCAGCTCCGGATAGGACAGTTCGGCAGGCACCCCGCCTCGTACAGTCGCCTCGACCAGTTGGCGCAGGTGCGCGAGGCCGGGCTGCGGCAGCAGGTCACCTTGCGTCTCCTCACTGCGCAGGACCGCGAGGAGACGGCGCATCTCGGTCAGCGACGCGCGTGCACCCGTGGCGATCGACTCGAACTCCTCGCGCGCCTCGCCGGGCAGGTCCTGCAGCCGGTAGGGCGCGGAGTCCGCCTGCACGGTGATCACCGACATGTGGTGGGCGACGACGTCGTGCAGCTCGCGCGCGATCCTGGCCCGCTCCTCGAGCAGTGTTCTGCGGGTCCGCTCGGCCTCGCTGATCGTCTCCTGTACGACGAGCTTGCGTCTGGTCTCGCCGCGCTCCCGCAGCAGGGCTCCCAGGAGCAGCACCCCACCGCTCAGGACGATGAGGAGTACTCCCGTGTCCTGGCTGGTGCTGTCGCGGAACATGCCGACCACGATGCTGGCGGCGACGGTCACCAGCCAGATGTTGACGAGAGTGCGACGACTCTCTCGCAGAGCAAGCGCGATGCACAGCACCAGGTACCCGACGACCACCATGGGTGTCCACGGCGACGGATGGTGAGCGTCCCCCTGGAAGACCGGGATCGTGCCCAGCACGGCCGCGGTGATCATGATGTACCAGGCGGCCAGAGGCCGGCTCACCGCGAGGACCAGGGGAGCGGACTGTGCCACGCCGATCGCCGCGGCGAGGCCACCGCTGACCCCGTAGTCGTTCGCCAGGACCTGGGTCGTGACCGGAATCAGCGACGCGGTGAAGCCCAGCGCGACCAGATAGGGCAGCAGCCGCATCCAACGGCGCGGCGCGTGCGCCAGCAGGGGCTCCGACCGGTCGTCGCCCAGGGCCGCGGTCAGCGTCGCCCCGGCCGAGGCCAGCCGGTCGCCCAGCCGACGCACTGCCCCGGTCACGCGCCGAGAGCCCGCCCGGCCGGAACCGTCGTCCGGTGGGCGGGGCGTCTTCTCGGGGGATGGCGGTGCAGTGCTCATGGCCAGATCAGCGTAGACACCCGGGGTCGATCGCGCCGTCATACTGGAGTGCTCAACCGCACCCCCTACCCAGGTATGAGAGAACCGGCGGTCGGGCGTGTCCCCGGCGCCGGGCCGCGCGGCCCGGCCGTCACAGCTCGGCGAGCAGCTCGGCCTTCTTCGACGTGAATTCCAAGTCGGTCACCAGACCGGCCTGGTGCAGCTCTCCCAGGTGTCGGATGCGGTCGGCGATGTCCGCAGGGTCGCGCCTTCCGGGACCCGCCGACTCGGTACACAAAGTCCCGCCCTGCTGCGGCGTGGGGCCGGACGCGCGCACGGCCGCCAGCACCGAGGCGGCGAACGGCAGCGACTCGTGCACCGGGCCGTAGCCAAGACCGAAGACGACCGCGGCCGGATCCTGGTCCGCCTGACCAGGCTGCTCGCCGGAAGCGTCCCGGGGCAGCAGGCGCAGATGGCCCTCGAAGAGTTCGGGCGAGCGCCATTCGACGCCGCTCAGGTCCGAGATCGGGAACGTCTTGTCCCCGGCCTTCCACTTCGCGGAGGACGCACCGGTCCAGAACCAGCGGAATGCCACCGCGTCGCCGTCGAAGGTCGCCTTCCCGTCGTAGGCCTTGAACTGGCGGGGCGGCTCGGGAGGAGCCACCAGATAGCTCTCCGGACGCATGTCCTCATGGTCGGAGAGCTTCGCCCGCAGCTCGTCGGTGTAGTACTCGCCGAGCGTCTCCCGCTCCGCGGGCAGCACGAGGCGGTACGGGTCGCTCCCCTCCTTGAGCTGACCCGCGGCAGCGTCCATCAGAGGGTCCGCGCCCGGCCGCGGCACCGCGTGCAGCACGACGGTCCCGCGTTTCCCAGGCGTCAGGGTCACCGCCGCGACCGCTTCCAGAGGGATGCGGCGTTCGCCCAGCGCCTGAAGGAGCTTCGGCGTGCGGATCCCCCGTTCGAAGCGGATGAGCACGGAGTCGGACTCGAACTCCCAGGCGGCATGAAATCCGGCCAGTACGTCACCCATGTGGCTCATCGTAGGCGGAGCGCGCGTGTCCGTCGCCTATCGCGGCAGACCGCTGTTTCAGCACTTTCTACGCGCGTCAGGCGGAGACGTTCCCGGAGAAACCGTCCAGGCAGCCCTGACCTCCGCCGGCACAGTGCACTGTCTTGTACCCGCCGGTGCCGATGTCGGCGAAGTTGGCGAGGCTCTCGGTGCCCGGCACGAAGTAGCCGGTATGGCCCTTGGAATCCCCTGCCGCCATGACGCGCGCGCCGAAAGCGGAGGAGACGGGGTCGGCTCCATGACCGAGACCGCCCACCTCCATGTAGGGAATGTCCTGGATCCAGTCGTCCTTGTCGCGGGTGGCCCACACGCGCGCGTGCGTGTCCAGGCCCGCCGCACTCTGGGCGCGCATGCCCGGACTGCCCGCCACCGCGATGTCGCTGACCCGCCCCGGCATGTGGTGCGCCGCGACGCCGCACACCACCGAGCCGTAGCTGTGGCAGTACAGGGCGACGGAGGACCGGCCGGGCAGACCGCGCAGCATGGCGTTGAGCCGGACCGCTCCGTCCTCGGCGCGCATCGCCGTGGCGGCGTCCACGCCCAGGCCGGCCGGCGCGGTGTAGTCGGCCCACGCGACAACCGCGGTACGTGTGTGCGGACTGGCGCTGCGCTCGGCGCCGTACAGCGAGCGCGCCATGCCCACGGGCGCCGAGTACTGGCGCGATGTGCGTTCGAAGGTGAGCACGTTCGTGTCGACACCGGGCACCACGACGGACACCCGCTGGGCCTTGCCGAGGTCACCGAAGACCTCGGCGACCCGGCCGCCGCCCATGGGGTCGAAGGAGAGGATCTTACGATCGGGCCTCGCCAGGGATGTGAACCTCTTCATGCGCTTTTTCGCGTCGGCGTGACCGACGGACGACAACCGGTTGTCGTACATACGCCTGTGCTCGACCCGGCGGGCCTGGTCGAGTGCGACGTGGTTGGCGCGATATCGCAGCTCTGTAGGGGCGCCGTTCATGTTGCCGACCGCGAGCGGATACCGGGCGGCGAGCTCGCCGCGCTGGTGCGCGCTCAACGAGCCGAAGAAATGCGCGAGGCGGGTGGGGGAACCGTCGTGCGCGGGCAAGGCATGTCCATTTATCCGGCCGTGCTCCCAAGAGGTGAGCGCGGTCTGGAGCGGAGATGTGACGCCTCGCTGATGACGCACCGCGGTCCAGCCGGTGGTGGCCAGCATGACGAACACGACGGCCAGCGCAAGCAGTGCGCGCCAGACGTTGAGTTGGGGAGAGGTATCGAAGGAAGTCACTGCGGGACACCCTAGGAGAAGCGCGTGCGGCACCGTGAATGAGGTGAGCCGGATCACGTTTCCCCTGGTGTATTTGGGTAGAACCGGACACGGCTGCAGTGATGGCCTCACGCTACGTAGGGGCAGGAAACGCCTTTCGCGCGCGTGGGTGCGACTCATCTCACCCTGCCGTCTTCGTGTCGATCATTCCTGGTCGCGGCGCCATTGCCCGGCCAGTGAAGGCCTCAAGTGATCCAGGTACGACTCGGTGAGCGCGCGGATCGATTCGATGCTCCCGTCGTCTCCCGCACCCCACAGGCGTCCGGTCATCCGCATGACGCCACCGAACGCGGCGACGGCCACGCGCGGGCGCGGGTCGCTGTCCACGTCGAGGCTTTCGCGATCGGCGACCACGCGCGCGAGTTCCTCTTCCAGCTCGATGGAGCGGCGCAAGTGAACCGCGAGCAAGGAGGGGGTCGACTCGATCATCTGGTAGGTGCGCATGTGGAGTTCGAGGGGGATGAGCTCCTCGACTACGCGGCTCATCGCATCCCAAGTGCCGAGCACGGTCTGCCGCAGCGCCTCGAACGGGCTTTCCCCTGAGGGGCGTTCGCGCAGCGCGGCGAGGAAGCGGCACTCCACCGTCTGCTGCACCGCGAGCGCGACCTCCTCCTTGTTCGCGAAATACCGGAAGAACGTGCGCTGGGACACCTCGCAGGCCTCGGTGATCTCGTCGACCGTCGTCCGATCGAACCCCTGGGTCGTGAAGAGCTCAAGTGCGGTGCGCAACAAGGAGTTTCGGGTGCGTTGCTTCTTGAGTTCACGCAGGTTGATTCGATCCGTCATGGTCCTCTTTCTTGCCGTTTGTGCAGCTCACCATAGTGTGAGCGACGTGACAGTTACTGACTTGTTAAATAGTTCGTCAACTGTCAGTGGCTGTCATTAGCCTCGAACACATGACTAGTCAGACCACTGTCGACAAGGCGGATCGGGTTCCGGAGCCCGAGCACGTCCCGGCACCGGCCAAGGGGCTGCGCGGGCACCCCTGGTTGACACTTTTCTCCGTCGCGATCGGCGTCATGATGGTCGCCCTGGACGGCACCATCGTCGCCATCGCCAACCCGACTATTAAGAAGGACCTCGGCGCGAGCTTCGCCGACGTTCAGTGGATCACCAACGGCTACTTCCTCGCTCTCGCGGTCGCGCTGATCACCGCGGGCAAGCTCGGTGACCGATTCGGCCACCGACAGACCTTCCTCATAGGTGTCGTCGGCTTCGCCGCCGCGTCGGGGGCCATCGGCCTGTCCGACAGCATCGCCCTCGTCATCACGTTCCGCGTGCTCCAGGGCCTGTTCGGGGCACTGCTCATGCCTGCCGCCCTCGGCCTGCTGCGCGCCACGTTCCCCGCCGAGAAACTGAACATGGCGATCGGCATCTGGGGCATGGTCATCGGCGCCTCGACCGCCGGCGGCCCGATCGTCGGCGGGCTGCTCGTCGAGCACGTCAGCTGGCAGTCGGTCTTCTTCATCAACGTCCCCATCGGCGTTCTCGCCCTTGCCCTGGGGCTCTTCATCCTCCTTGACCACCGCGCCGAGAACGCGCCGCGGTCCTTCGACGTCCTCGGCATCGTGCTGCTGTCCGGCGCGATGTTCTGCCTGGTCTGGGCGCTCATCAAGGCCCCGACATGGGGCTGGGGCGACGGTATGACCTGGACGTTCATCGCCGGTTCGGTGCTGTGCTTCGTGGTGTTCGCGCTCTGGGAGACCCGCGTCGCCGAACCACTCATCCCGATGGCCCTGTTCCGGTCCGTGCCGTTGTCGGCCGGTGTGGTGCTGATGGTGCTCATGGCCATCGCCTTCATGGGCGGGCTGTTCTTCGTCACGTTCTACCTCCAGAACGTGCACGGCATGAGCCCGGTCGAGAGCGGCATGCACCTGCTTCCGCTGACCGGCATGATGATCGTCGGCTCGCCGTTGGCGGGCGCGATGATCACGAAGTTCGGCCCTCGCGTCCCGCTCGCCGGTGGCATGACGCTCACCGCCGCCGCCATGTACGGGATGTCCACGCTGGAAGCGGGGACGGGCAGCGGGATCATGTCCCTCTGGTTCGCCCTGCTCGGTCTTGGGCTCGCGCCCGTGATGGTCGGAGCGACCGAAGTCATCGTGGGCAACGCCCCGTTGGAGCTCTCCGGCGTGGCCGGCGGACTCCAGCAGGCCGCGATGCAGATCGGCGGCAGCCTCGGCACCGCCGTGCTCGGTGCCGTCATGGCGTCCAAGGTCGACAGCGACCTCGCCGGGAACTGGACGGGCGCCGGGCTCCCGCCGCTCACGCACGGGCAGCTGGGCCAGGCGGCGGAGGCGGTCCAGGTCGGTGTCGCGCCGGTGCCTCCGGGCGCCCCGCCTGCGCTCGCCGAGAAGATCACAGGCGTCGCGCAGGACACCTTCATCTCGGGCATGAGCGCGGCCTGCCTGGTCGCCGCGGGCGTCGCCGTCGTCGCCATCCTCGTCGCGCTGCTGACCAAGCGCGGGGAGAACGCGGAGGCGGGCGCGGGCGCAGCGCACATCTGACGGCCGACCACCGGCCCGGATCGCGTGTAACCCGCTTTTATGGCGTGCGAAACCGCTCGTGCGAGGGAAGCCCCCGGGAACTATCCGGGGGCTTTCGCTTATCAGGGTGACGTCCCTCGGCAGCTCTTCCCGGAACCAGATCTTCCGGGCCAGAGTGTCTGGCAAGCGATCAGTCGCGACCGCAACTGGTCGACACGACACGGGGGTTGAAGAACATGCGTACATTCATGACCACGGCTGCCGCCGCTACCGCGCTCGCCGCGGTGGCACTCACTCCTGGCCTCGCCACCGCGGCGGCGCCACCGACCTTGGGCGACTGCGCGGCGGGGGAGCTGTGTCTCTGGGGCAAGAGCGGGTTCAAGGGGTCCAGGCACGCCTATGAGCTGGCCGATATCGACATCGAAAGCTGCATCGCGCTGCCGGAGGGGAGCAGCGCGACGTCCCTCGCCAACCGCACCGGCCGTCCCGTCACCACCTATCAATCCGCGGTGTGCGCGGAGACCGGTGAGTTCCAGACGTACCCCGGCAGCGGGACATGGGAGCCCGAATCCCCGTACCGGGCCCGGGCGTTCAAGGTCTGGGAGCAATAGGGGGTCGGCGGGAACCGTGGAGTACGGCGCGCGATAGACCGCGGCAAGCGGGGTACCCGAAGCATCGCCCGAGTCCGGAAGAACCGGAAAATCTCAGGGAGTGATGATGGCGGGCTTCGGACACACCACGCGCAAGCACCCCCGCTCACGTGGCCGCGTAGGGTCACGGACCGGGCCGGACCGCGCGTCGCTCGGAATCATCGGCCTCATCTGCGCGATCGCCGGCTTCTTCACCCTGGGGATCGTGCTCGGACCGGTCGCCGTCGTCTGCGGCTGGCTGGCCATGGGCCGTCGCTGGACCGGCACACAGTCGGTACCCGCACTCGTCGCGGTCGTGCTCGGCGCGATCGACATTCTCCTCGCGATCGTCTGGCTGGCCTCTGCGGCCGGGCCGCTCGCGGGCGGAGCGTTCTGAGCGAACCGGGACATGCCGGAGGGCGGCGAGGCCGAAGCTCTCGCCGCCCTCCGCCCAGTATCCGGTGAGGCCCTCACCAGCCAGGTAACGACCGGTCCAGGTAACCACCGGTCAGGCAGTCACCGCTCAGGCGTCGCCCCCGGCCGTGCCGGGATCGGCGGCCGAGACTTCGAGCAGCTGGTAGCGGTCGATCGCCTGCTTGAGGACCGAGCGGTCGACCTTGCCCTCCCGCGCCAGCTCTGTGAGCACCCCGAGCACAACCGATTGGGCATCGATGTGGAAGAAACGACGCGCGGCGCCTCGTGTGTCCGCGAAACCGAAACCGTCCGCACCAAGGGACTGGTACGTGCCGGGCACCCAGCGCGCGATCTGGTCGGGGACGGAGCGCATCCAGTCGGAGACGGCGACGAACGGCCCCTGCGCGCCGGACAGCTTCTGCGTGACGTAGGGCGTGCGCTGCTCCTCTTCTGGGTGCAGCAGGTTGTGGCGCTCTACTTCCACCGCCTCGCGGCGCAGTTCGTTCCACGACGTCGCGGACCAGACGTCGGCCCGTACGTTCCAGTCCTGGGCGAGGATCTGCTGCGCCTCGATCGCCCACGGGACGCCGACGCCCGACGCCAGGATCTGGGCGGGGATCGAGCCCGAAGTCCCGGTGCTGATGCGGTGGATGCCCTTGAGGATGCCCTCGACGTCGACATCGGCCGGTTCGGCGGGGTGCTGGATCGGCTCGTTGTAGACGGTCAGGTAGTAGAAGACGTCCTCGCCCGCCTTGCCGTCGGCGGTCGGGCCGTACATCCGGCGCAGCCCCTCCTTGACGATGTACGCGATCTCGTAGGCATACGCCGGGTCGTAGGCCACGCAGGCGGGGTTGGTCGAAGCGAGCAGCTGCGAGTGCCCGTCCGCGTGCTGGAGGCCCTCGCCGGTCAGCGTCGTGCGGCCGGCGGTCGCACCGAGGACGAAGCCACGCGCCAGCTGGTCGCCCATCTGCCAGAACTGGTCGCCGGTGCGCTGGAAACCGAACATCGAGTAGAAGACATAGACCGGGATCAGCGGCTCGCCGTGGGTCGCGTAGGCGGAGCCGGCGGCGATCAGGGACGCCGTGCAGCCGGCCTCCGAGATGCCGTCGTGCAACATCTGGCCGGTGGCCGACTCCTTGTAGGCGAGCAGGAGTTCACGGTCGACGGACTCGTACTGCTGGCCGAGCGGGTTGTAGATCTTCGCGCTCGGGAAGAAGGAGTCCATGCCGAAGGTGCGGTACTCATCGGGAGCGATCAGCACGAAGCGCTTGCCGATCTCCTTGTCCCGCATCAGGTCCTTGAGCAGCCGGACGAAGGCCATCGTGGTGGCGATCGACTGCTGCCCGGAGCCCTTCTTGACGCCCGCGTAGGCCTTGTCGTCCGGGAGCTGGAGGGGCTTCGCGCGCACGACGCGGGTCGGGACGTACCCGTCCAGCGCCTTGCGGCGGTCGTGCATGTACTGGATCTCCGCGGAGTCCCGGCCGGGGTGGTAGTACGGCGGGGCGCCGCTCTCCAACTGCGCGTCGGTGATCGGGATGTGCAGCCGGTCGCGGAAGCCCTTGAGGTCGTCGACCGTCAGCTTCTTCATCTGGTGCGTGGCGTTGCGGCCCTCGAAGTTCGGCCCGAGGGTCCAGCCCTTGACCGTCTGCGCCAGGATGACCGTCGGCTGCCCCTTGTGCTCCCGGGCGGCCGTGAACGCGGCGAAGATCTTCTTGTGGTCGTGGCCGCCGCGGCCCAGGTGCTGGATCTCCTTGTCGGTCATGTTCTCGACCATCGTGCGCAGGCGGTGGTCGTCGCCGAAGAAGTGCTCGCGGATGTAGTCGCCGGTCTCCGTGGCGTACGTCTGGAACTGGCCGTCGGGCGTCGTATTCAGCCTGTTGACCAGGACGCCGTCCCGGTCCTGCGCGAGCAGCGGGTCCCAACTGCGGTCCCAGACCAGCTTGATGACGTTCCAGCCGGCGCCGCGGAACTGGGACTCGAGCTCCTGGATGATCTTGCCGTTGCCGCGCACCGGGCCGTCGAGGCGCTGCAGATTGCAGTTGACGACGAAGGTGAGGTTGTCGAGGCCCTCACGGGCGGCGATGGAGAGCTGGCCGAGGGACTCGGGCTCGTCCATCTCGCCGTCGCCGAGGAAGGCCCACACCTGCGACTTGGAGGTGTCGGCGATGCCGCGGGCCTCCATGTAGCGGTTCATCCGCGCCTGGAAGATCGCGCCCAGCGGGCCGAGGCCCATGGAGACCGTGGGGAACTCCCAGAAGTCCGGCATGAGGCGCGGGTGCGGGTACGAGGACAGTCCGTTGGGCGCCTTCGACTTCTCCTGGCGGAAGCCGTCGAGCTGCTCCTCGCTGAGCCGGTCCAGGAGATAGGCGCGGGCGTAGATGCCCGGAGAGGCATGGCCCTGGAAGAAGACCTGGTCGCCGCCGTCGCCCTCGTCCTTGCCGCGGAAGAAGTGGTTGAAGCCCACGTCGTACAGCGACGCGGAGGAGGCGAAGGTGGCGATGTGGCCGCCGACGCCGATGCCGGGCCGCTGAGCGCGGGACACCATCACCGCCGCGTTCCACCGCGTCGCGTTGAGGACCTTGCGCTCGATGTCCTCGTTGCCGGGGAAGAAGGGTTCGTCCTTGGTGGCGATCGTGTTGATGTAGTCCGTGCTGCGCATCTCGGGCACGGCCACGCGCTTCTCGCGGGCCCGCTCGATCAGCCGGAGCATCAGGTACCGGGCCCGCTCGCGGCCGCGCTCGTCGATTGCGGCGTCAAGGGAGTCGAGCCACTCCTGGGTCTCCTCGGGATCGAAGTCCGGGACCTGGCTGGGAAGACCGCCAATGATGATCGGGTTGCGATCGGATCCGGAAACCACGCTGTTCCTTCACTGTCGGTGATGCCTCTGTTGCACCGTCGGGTGCGCCGTTGTCCATCGTGTACCTCGAATTCGGAATCGTCATCTCTACCGAGAGGTAATTCGAGGTCCGGCCCACATCCCGCCATCCGTCGCGCTCAAATCGCCACGATACGCCGATTTCGCTCAGGCGTTCCGAGGGGGTGGCGTGGGCCCCGGTCGCGCTCGGTGCTCGGGCAGTGACGGGCAAAGCTGACAGATCGCTGTGGCGCAGATCACTGGACGGCGGGGATCCTTGACGGGAGTTGCGGCGACACAGCCTGGAAAGTCACCGTTTCGGCGGTCTTGATGGCCGGGTACTTGCGCGATCCGTCGCGCACGTGTGGACTACGGCCAACGCTTCGCGCGTACGCGAGGCTGTAGACAACTTCGTAAACACGATCAGGAGGCAATCCGTGAGCGCGACCGCGGACCACGCGGAAACGAACCTTGCCGTGAGGCTGGGTTTCCAGACCGACCAGGTGGTCCAGGAGATCGGCTACGACGACGACGTCGATCAGGAGCTCCGAGAGACCATCGAGGCGGCCATCGGCTCCGAGCTCGTCGACGAGGACTACGACGACGTGGCTGACGCCGTGGTGCTCTGGTTCCGTGATGACGACGGGGACCTTACTGATGCGCTGGTGGACGCCATCGCTTACATGGAGGAAGGCGGCTCCATCCTGCTTCTGACGCCGAAGACCGGCCGCGACGGTTACGTCGAGGCCAGTGAGATCGGCGAAGCCGCCACCACGGCGGGCCTGACCGCGAGCAAGAGCGTCAGCGCGGGTAAGGACTGGACCGCAAGCCGTCTGGCCACGCCGAAGGCAGCCGCCAAGAAGCGATAGCAGCCGGAACGGAACGAGAACCCTTGTGAGGGCCCCCGCAGGTGCGCCACAGCGCCCGCGGGGGCCCTCACGCATGACCGCACGCCCCGCGCCGCCCTGCTCGGCAGTGCCCGAACGTGGCCAACTAGGCTGAAGCCACCCGAACAGCCCCACGGAAGGGAAGCTTCACCATGGCGATCGAGGCCGGCACCAAGGCTCCGGAGATCGAGCTCAAGAACCAGCACGGTGAGACCGTGAAGCTCTCGGACTTCCGGGGCGAGAAGAACGTGGTGCTGCTCTTCTACCCGTTCGCCTTCACCGGCGTGTGCACCGGGGAACTGTGCGCGCTGCGTGACGAGTTGCCGAAGTTCGTCAACGACGACGTGCAGCTGCTCGCCGTATCGAACGACTCCCCGTTCTCGCTGCGTGTCTTCGCCGAGCAGGAGGGCCTTGAGTACCCGCTCCTGAGCGACTTCTGGCCGCACGGCGAGGCCTCGCGCGCGTACGGCGTCTTCGACGAGGAGAAGGGCTGCGCGGTGCGTGGCACGTTCATCATCGACAAGGAGGGCGTGGTCCGCTGGACCATCGTCAACGGTCTCCCCGACGCGCGTGACCTGAACGAGTACGTCAAGGCGATCGACGCCCTGTAGGGCGAGCCGTCGACGGACGACACCCTGCTGGATCCCTCGCCGGGGCGGGAACCCCTTACTAGGATCCAGACGTTGATCCGATACAAGAGCAGCACGGGGGCTCCCCGCCCCTAGGGACCATAGGGAGGAATCGTGGGAGTCAGCCTCAGCAAGGGTGGCAACGTATCGCTGAGCAAGGAGGCCCCTGGCCTCACGGCAGTCGTCGTGGGCCTCGGGTGGGACGTCCGTACCACTACCGGTACGGACTTCGACCTTGACGCGAGCGCCATCCTGACGAACGCCGAGGGCAAGGTTCGCAACGACCAGGACTTCGTGTTCTTCAACAACCTGAAGAGCGCGGACGGCTCGGTCGAGCACACCGGTGACAACACCACCGGTGAGGGCGAGGGCGACGACGAGCAGGTCAAGGTCGACCTCGCTTCGGTTCCGGCCGATGTCGACAAGATCGTGTTCCCGGTGTCGATCTACGACGCCGAGAGCCGTCAGCAGTCCTTCGGCCAGGTGCGCAACGCGTTCATCCGCGTCGTGAACCAGGCGGGCGGCGCCGAGATCGCCCGTTACGACCTCTCCGAGGACGCCTCCACGGAGACCGCGATGGTCTTCGGCGAGCTGTACCGCAGCGGGGCGGAGTGGAAGTTCCGCGCTGTCGGCCAGGGCTACGCCTCGGGCCTGCGCGGCATCGCGCAGGACTTCGGCGTCAACGTCTGAGCCGAAGCACCGCAGCACGTTCATCCCGTCCGGCGCCGCACCTCCAGTGCGGCGCCGGACGCGCTCGACCACAGCATCACCACACCTCGGGGAGGACACGATCATGGGCGTCACGCTCGCCAAGGGAGGCAATGTCTCCCTCTCCAAGGCCGCACCGAACCTCACACAGATCCTGGTCGGGCTCGGATGGGACGCGCGCTCCACCACCGGCGCGGACTTCGACCTCGACGCCAGCGCGCTGCTCTGCAGCGATGGCCGGGTCATGGGCGACGAGTGGTTCATCTTCTACAACCAGCTCAAGAGCCCGGACGGTTCGGTCGAGCACACGGGAGACAACCTCACCGGCGAGGGTGAGGGCGACGACGAGTCGCTCCTGGTCGACCTCTCCAAGGTGCCGGCCGGCTGCGACAAGATCATTTTCCCCGTCTCCATCCATGACGCGGACAACAGGAGCCAGACCTTCGGCCAGGTCAGCAACGCGTTCATCCGCGTCGTGAACCAGGCGGACGGTCAGGAGCTCGCCCGTTACGACCTCTCCGAGGACGCTTCCACCGAGACGGCCATGATCTTTGGCGAGGTGTACCGATACGGAGGAGAGTGGAAGTTCCGGGCAGTGGGCCAGGGGTACGCGTCAGGGCTCAGGGGTATCGCTCTAGACTTCGGAGTCAACGTTTCCTAAAGCGTTCTCCTGGTGAGGTTCAAGCTCGGGCGGTTCCGGGGTTCTCCTGCTGGGGGCCCGGGGCCACCTCCCGGGAGAATGCAGTGTTAAGCCGTGCGCGGAGCGGGGGAGCCCCGTACAACCAGCACGGGGAAACCCGTTCACATGATGGGGTAGCCAGTGCTTCTGAAAACCTTCGGCTGGTCGTTCGCGATCACCGTGCTCGGCTTGATCGCCGCGGTGTTCTACGGCGGATGGGAGGCCTTCGGGGTCGTCTTGATCCTTGTGATCCTGGAGATCTCGCTGTCCTTCGACAACGCCGTGGTCAACGCCGGAATCCTGAAGAAGATGAGCGCCTTCTGGCAGAAGATCTTCCTCACGGTCGGTGTGCTGATCGCCGTCTTCGGCATGCGGCTCGTCTTCCCCGTCGTCATCGTCGCCATCAGCGCCAAGCTGGGCCCGATCGAGGCGGTCGACCTCGCGTTCAACCAGCCCGACCGCTACCAGCAGCTGGTCACGGACGCGCACCCGTCCATCGCCGCCTTCGGTGGCATGTTCCTGTTCATGATTTTCCTCGACTTCATCTTCGAGGAGCGCGACATCAAGTGGCTGGGCTGGCTCGAGCGCCCGCTCGCCAAGCTCGGCAAGGTCGACATGCTGTCGGTCTGCGTCGCCCTGATCGTGCTGCTCATCGCCTCCATGACGGTCGCGGTCCACGCGCACCAGCACGGCGGCGTACACGCGGACAAGCAGGCCACCGTGCTGCTCGCGGGCGTCGCGGGTCTCATCACGTATCTCGTGGTGAACGGTCTGTCGGGCTTCTTCGAGCACCGTCTCGAGGAAGAGGAGGAGCGCGAGCACGAGGCCGAGGAGAAGGCCAAGCGCGAGGGCAAGCCGCAGTCGGCGGCGGTGATGGTCGGCAAGGCCGCGTTCTTCATGTTCCTCTACCTCGAGGTCCTCGACGCGTCCTTCTCCTTCGACGGTGTGGTCGGCGCCTTCGCGATCACCAACGACATCGTGATGATGGCCCTCGGCCTCGGCATTGGCGCCATGTACGTCCGTTCGCTCACGGTCTACCTGGTCCGCCAGGGCACCCTGGACGACTACGTGTACCTGGAGCACGGCGCGCACTACGCGATCGGCGCGCTCGCCGTGCTCCTCCTGGTCACCATCCAGTACCAGATCAGCGAGCTCATCACGGGCCTGATCGGCGTCGTGCTGATCGCCTGGTCGTTCCTGTCCTCGGTGCGGCGCAACAAGCGGATCGCGGCCGAGGAGGGCGGCTCCTCCGGGAGTTCGGACAAGGCCGAGGTGTCATCAGGAGTCTGATTCACGGGTTTGACCCCTGGGGTATTCCTGGAACGCTGTGAGCGGGGCGGTTGTACGAGGACAAGTCCTCAGCGGCCGCCCCGTCGGCATGTACGGCGGCACTTGGGGGCGGTATGTCCTTCTGGGACAGGGTATGGCGCGGGAACTCCGCGCAGTTCGAGTTCGATTCGGGCAGCGCGGCGACCAACGCCATCGAACTCACCAAGCGACATCCGGTCGTCTCGCTCTCCAAGCAGGGCGCGGCCACCGGCAATCTGCGCATCAATTTGTCGTGGCGGATGCGGACTTCGGACATCGGCGGTCCCAAGCGGAACAGCCTGATGCGGCATCCGTTCAGCATGTTCAAGCCCGATGTGGTGCAGGCACACACCCAGTCGATGGTCAATGTGGACCTCGACCTCGGCTGCCTGTACGAGCTGAAGGACGGTTCGAAGGGGGTCGTGCAGCCTCTCGGCAGCTTCTTCGGGGCGCTCAACGAGCCGCCGTACGTGAAGCTCAGCGGCGACGACCGGTTCGGCTCGGGGTCCGGTGAGACCGTCTACGTCAACCTCGATCACCGCGACGACATCAAGCGCCTGCTGGTGTTCGTCTACATCTACGACCAGACGCCGGCCTTCGACCGTACGCACGCCCACGTGACGCTGTACCCGAGCAACGGCCCCCGGATCGAGATCAGCCTCGACGAGCGGGCGCCGCAGGCCCGTTCGTGCGCCGTGGTCTCCATCGAGAACGTGAAGGGCGACTTCGTCGTACGACGCGAGGTGCGCTTCGTGTACGGGTTCCAGGCCGAGCTCGATCGCCTGTACGGGTGGGGCCTGCAGTGGGGCCGGGGCTACAAGTCCGTCACCGGCCGGTGAACTGCGGCCCCTGCGGCGGCAGCTTGAAGGCCGGGTCGGGCCACGCCGACACCGGCTGCGGGTACCCGTACGCGGGCGGCTGCTGCTGCGTGGCGGCCGCCGACGGGTAGCCGTACGCGGGCGGCTGCTGGGGCGGCAGCGGGAACGCCGCCGCCACGACCGGCGCCGCCTCGGGCATCGGGCCGGGAGCCGCGAGGGGCGGCGCGGGTTCGGCGGCCGGGGCGGCTGCGGCGGGCACGGCCTCGGGCCCGGCGGCAGCAGCGGCCTCGGCGGATGATTCGTCGACCGAGATACCGAAGTCCGTCGCGAGGCCCACCAGGCCGTCGGAGTAGCCCTCGCCGACCGCGCGCAGCCGCCAGCCGTCACCGCGCCGGTACAGCTCGCCGCAGATCAACGCGGTCTCGGCGCCGGTCTCCGGCTTGATGTCGAAGTACGCGATCGGCTCGGCGCCCTCGGCCCCGGCGTCGTAGAGGGACAGCCGCAGCGACCGAACGGTCTCGAAGGGGGTCGCGTCCGGGTCCGTGGACGCCGTTACGAGGATCCGGGTGATCTCCGCGGGAATGCCGGAGAGGTCCGCCTGGACGGTGTCCGTCATGCCGTCGGCGGCGCGCTTCTGGCCGAGCCGCCAGACCTTCCCCGAGGGGTGGCGCGGCTGGTTGTAGAAGACGAAGTCCTCGTCGGACCGGACCTGTCCGTCCGCGGCGAGCAGCAGCGCCGAGGCGTCGACGGCCGGCACGCCCTGCCCCGGGGACCAGCGGAGCACGGCGCGCACCGCTGTGGAGTCGAGCGGGACGTTCGCCCCCTTGAGCATCGCGTGCGTCATGCCGTCATCCTGCCTCCCCGCTGGCGGCCGGGACAACGCGGGGTGCAAAGATCGACATCTCTGTGCGCAGGCATCGCCCGCCGCGTGCGGGGCGGGAGAACAGCGCGCGACACGCGCCGGTTACCAGAACTTCATTACGGTCGGGAACCTTTGACACGCCCTTGTACGTACTATTACCGGCCACATCATTCCGGGTGGACCGGCAGTGCGGGGGAGTTTTATGCGTCATTTCGGGCACATCGCCCCTGAGGTGCGGGAGCGTCTGTTCCACGAGGAGCCGCGGGACTTCACCGCGGACTCCCCGCCCCGCATGCTCGCGGCGGCACTCGGGGCGACGCTCTACAGTCCGGCGACCCGCCCGCAGCTCGCGGCCGACGTGCTCAAGCAGGCCGGGCACGGCGTCGCCTCCATGGTGCTGTGCCTCGAGGACTCGATACACGACGGCGAGGTGCCGGGCGCCGAGGAGAACCTGGTGCGGCAGCTCACCGAGCTCGCGCGCAGGGACACCGAGGGGGCCGAGCCGCCCCTGCTCTTCATCCGGGTACGGACCCCGGAGCAGATCACCGATCTCGCGGCGCGGCTCGGCCCCGCCGTGGGAATGCTGTCCGGATTCGTGCTGCCGAAGTTCACCGAGGAGCGGGGCGTTCCGTTCCTGGAGGCACTCACCGCCGCCGAGGCGACCACAGGGCGGCGACTTTTCGCCATGCCTGTCCTGGAATCGCCCGACCTGCTGCACTTGGAGACGCGCGGCGAGACGCTGGCCGGCATCGCCCGCACCGTCGACAAGTACCGCGAGCGGGTGCTCGCGCTGCGCCTCGGCGTCACCGACTTCTGCTCGGCGTACGGGCTGCGCAGGCCGGCGGACATGACGGCGTACGACGTCCAGATCGTGGCCTCCGTCATCGGCGACGTGGTCAACCTGCTGGGCCGGGCGGACGGCACGGGGTTCACGGTGACCGGGCCCGTCTGGGAGTACTTCCGCCACCAGGAGCGCATGTTCAAGCCGCAGCTGCGCCGCAGCCCCTTCCTGGAGGGGCGGGCCGACGACCTGCGGCAGGCGCTCATCCAGCGCGACATGGACGGGCTGCTGCGCGAGATCGAGCTGGACCGGGCCAACGGACTGCTCGGCAAGACCTGCATCCACCCCACGCACGTGCTGCCCGTGCACGCGCTCTCCGTCGTGAGCCACGAGGAGTACAGCGACGCCTGCGACATACTGCGGCCCGAGCGGGACGGTGGCGGTGTGCTCCGGTCCGCGTACACGAACAAGATGAACGAGGTGAAGCCGCACCGCGCGTGGGCCGAGCGGACGCTGCGGCGTGCGGAGGCGTTCGGGGTGGCGCGGGAGGACGTGGGGTTCGTGGAGCTGCTGACGGCCGGGTTGCCGGGATGAGTGACGAGGAGATCCGGGCTTTCGGGGTGCGTGAACCAGGGGTGCGTGAATTCGGGGTGCGTGCAGAGGTGAGACCGGCTTTCGGGACGCGTGAAGAGGCGAGAGGCAGCGGGAACGTGGTGTGGTCGGGGGAGTGGGTCGCCGAGCGGCTCGGGGTCGAGCTGACGGGCGAGCGGGAGCTGTCCGGGATGCTGGGGCTCGCGCTGCGGCGCAACCCCAAGCGCGCGCACCTGCTGGTGTCGAACGTGCTGGGCAAGCACGTCCCGCAGCGTCCATCGGTGGTGTGGGGTTCGGGGCGCGCCCTCGGCGTACGCGTACGGGAACTGCTGGGCGACGACGCGGCGCGCCGCGCAATCGTCCTCGGCTACGCCGAGACGGCGACGGGGCTCGGGCACTCGGTCGCCGACGGCCTCGCGCTCGCGACCTACCTGCACTCCACCCGCAGGCCTGTCGAGGGCGTGGCCCGCGCGGGCGGCTTCGAGGAGTCCCACTCGCACGCCACCTCGCACCTGCTGCTGCCCGAGGACCCGCGCCTGCTCGCGGGGGACGGCCCGCTGGTCCTCGTCGACGACGAGTTCTCCACGGGGAACACGGTCCTGAACACCATCCGGGCGCTGCACGAACTGCACGCGCGGGGGCACTACGTCATCGTCGCGCTCGTCGACATGCGCTCGCCGGGCGACCAGGGGCGGCTCGAGGAGTTCGCGCGCGAGATCGGGGCGCGGGTCGACCTGGTGGTCACGGCACGCGGCGCGGTGCGGCTGCCGGACGGGGTACTCGAGAAGGGGCAGGCGCTCGTCGCCGCGCACGAGGGCGAGCGGCTTCCCGCGCCCCGCCGTGAGCGTGCCGAGCTCGTACGCATCGACGACCTCGGCTGGCCGCGGGGCCTGCCGGACGGCGGACGGCACGGATTCACACCGGAGCACCGGGAGCGCCTCGAAGCGGCACTGCCCGACATGGCCGCGCGCCTCGCGCCGCACCTCGGCGAGGGACGCGTACTCGTCCTCGGCAACGAGGAGTTGATGTACGCGCCACTGCGCCTCGCCACCGAACTGGAGGCGGCGGGCGCCGACGTCGCGTACTCCACCACGACCCGCTCACCCGCCCTCGCCGTCGACGACCCCGGTTACGCGATCCGCAGCCGCCTCGTCTTCCCGGCGCACGACACGCCGGCGGACGGGCCGGGGGAGCGGTTCGCGTACAACGTCGCGGGCGGCGGCTTCGACACGGTCGTCGTCGTGCTCGACTCGGTGGGCGACACGGCCGAACTCGCAGGCCCAGGCGGCCTGTTGGAGCGGGTCGCCGAGTACGCGTCGCGGGTGGTCGTGGCCGTGGTGCCGTCGTACGTTCCTCAGGAAAGGTCCTCCATGCCGTTGCCCGAGCCGCTGCGCGGCCCCGCGTTCTCCTCGTACGCGCCGGACGAGGTGGGGTGGCTGCTCCAGGACCTGTCGGACGTACAGCTGGAGGCGCCGACCGAGGAACGCGAGGAGGCCATTCAGGGCGGGGGCGCGCACTACGCGGAGTCGCTGCCCGTCGAGTACCAGCCCAACGCCCAGTACCAGGAGTTGTTCCACGCGGCCCTCGAGGCGTCCGCGGGGCGAATAGCCCACGCGGTGGGTGTGGTCACCGAGACGGTGCTCGCCGAGCGCTCACCGCGCCCGGTCCTCGTGTCGCTCGCGCGCGCCGGGACGCCGGTGGGGGTGCTGATGCGGCGCTGGGCGCTGCGGCGGCACGGCCTTGAACTGCCGCACTACGCGGTGTCGATCGTGCGCGGCCGTGGCATCGACGCGAACGCCCTGCGCTGGCTCGCCGCACACCACGATCCGGCGGATGTCGTGTTCGTCGACGGGTGGACGGGCAAGGGGGCCATCACGCGCGAACTCGCGGCCGCGGTCGCCGAGTTCGATGGCTTTGACCCGGAGATCGCCGTGCTCGCCGACCCGGGCTCGTGCGTGCGCACGTACGGGACGCGGGAGGACTTCCTCATCCCGTCGGCCTGCCTCAACTCCACGGTGTCCGGGCTGATTTCGCGGACGGTGCTGCGCTCCGATCTGGTCGGTCCCGACGACTTCCACGGGGCGAAGTTCTACTCCGAGCTGGCCGGCTCGGACGTCTCGGAGAGGTTCCTCGACGCGGTGGAGGAGCGGTTCGCGGAGGTCACCGAGTCGGTCGACGCCGAGGTCAAGGAGTTGCAGGGGGCCGACAGGGCGCCCACGTGGGAGGGCTGGGCGGCCGTCGAGCGGATCAGCGAGGAGTACGGGATCCGCGACGTGAACCTGGTGAAGCCCGGGGTCGGCGAGACGACGCGGGTGCTGCTGCGGCGGGTGCCGTGGAAGATCCTGGCGCGGGCGGACGCCGGGGCGGACCTCGACCATGTGCGTCTGCTGGCGGAGCAGCGTGGGGTACCGGTCGAGGTGGTGGGCGAACTCCCGTACACCTGCGTCGGGTTGATCCATCCGAAGTTCACGCGCGGGGCGACGGGGACGGACGGCAAGGCGGTGGCGGCCAAGTGACCACGCCCGTTGTCGTCGCGAGCGATCTCGACCGTACGCTCATCTACTCCGCCGGTGCGCTCGGCCTGACGATGCCCGACGCCGAGGCGCCGCGGCTGCTGTGCGTCGAGGTGTACGAGGGCAGACCTCTGTCGTACGTCACCGAGGACGCCGCCGAGATGCTGGTCGAGCTGGGGCGGCGCGCGGTGTTCGTGCCCACGACCACGCGCACGCGGGAGCAGTACGCGCGCGTGCGCCTGCCGGGGGCGGCGCCGACGTACGCGATCTGTGCGAACGGTGGGCACCTGCTGGTCGACGGGGTGTCGGATCCGGAGTGGCGGCGTGCGGTCGGGGAGCGGCTCGACTCGGAGTGCGCGCCGCTCGGGGAGGTGCGCGAGCGGATGGTCGCCGCGGCGGATCCGGCGTGGCTGCTGAAGGAGCGGGTCGCGGAGGACCTGTTCGCGTACCTGGTCGTCGACCGGGCGGCGCTGCCGGAGGGGTGGGTCAAGGAGCTCGGGGAGTGGGCCGACGGGATCGGCTGGGGTGTGTCGCTCCAGGGGCGGAAGGTGTACGCCGTGCCGAAGCCGTTGACCAAGGGGGCGGCGGTTTCGGAGGTTGCGCGGAGGGTCGGGGCGGGGTTGACGCTGGGGGCGGGGGATTCGTTGCTCGACGCGGATCTGCTCCGCGTGGTGGATCGGGGGTGGCGGCCGGGGCACGGGGAGTTGGCGGATGTGGGGTGGGTGTCGCCCGGGGTGACGGTGCTTGCCGAGCGGGGGGTTTTGGCGGGGGAGGCGGTGTTGCGGGGGTTCCTCGGGGCGGTGTGATGTGCGGGCGGCGACGGGTTTTTGGGGCCGTGCCGGGGTCGGCGCCTGTCGTTTCCGTTGCGCGGCACCGCTACGGGGCTCCGCCCCGGACCCCGCTGCTCAACCGCCGCAGGGGCTTGATCGGGTGCCCCATTTCAAGCCCCGCCGGCGATTGAGGCGCGGGGTCCGGGGCGGAGCCCCGTGGCGTGGGAGCCGGGTGGCCGCCACCCTGTAGCCAACCCTCAGCCGCAGCAGCCGCCCCCGCAGCAGCCGCCGCCTCCGGCGCTCGCGCTCGGGGACGGGGCGGCGGACGTGCCTGCCACCGAGACCGTGGAGAGGAGTTTGACCGTGTCGGCGTGGCCCTCGGGGCAGGTGGCAGGGGCCGCGGAGGCGGACATCGGGCGGGACAGTTCGAACGTGGCGGCGCAGCTGCGGCAGCGGTACTCGTAGCGTGGCATGCGCCAAGAGTACGGTCAGGCCCGGTCAGTTGGGGCGTGCCTGGCCTGCCAGTACGGGTTGTCGTGCGGCAGCGTTCCGCTGACCCGCCCGTACATCCCGAAGAACATCAGCAGCACGCCGACGACAAAGCTGAACAGCACGTTCTGTATGCGGAACGCCAGGAAATTGAAGCCGGTGTCCAGCAGGGCCAGGTTCACGAAGCCGCTGAGGATGAACAGGATGCCCAGCGTCATGTTGAGCGTCGACGCGAAGTTGCCGCCGATCACCATTCCGACGAAGAGCAGCAGGCCGACGCAGATGGACAGGACGCTCAGCGCGCCGTTCGTGCTCAGGCCCGCGACGGAGTCCCCGCGGGTGTCGAAGAAGCCGATCTTGTCGACGAGCCCGAGGATGCCGAAGGCGAGCAGAACGAGCCCCATCAGGCCCGCTCCGGTGCGGTACACCCTGCTGAGCCGATGGTCGAGGGGCAGATGCTCGTCGAGCGTGACGTGGCGTCGGGGCCCGGGGTGGAGTACGTGCGTGGACATGATCGCCCCGCCTCCTTGTACGCGGTACGTGCGCACCGGCGGTACGCACGTGGACGTACCTCAAGGATCCCCCCGGCCCGCGCGTTACGCCAACGTCAGACGCCGCCGCCCCGGTCCTCCCGGATCTGCGTGACCACGCGGGCCACCGTCCGCCGCACGCCCTCCGTCTCGGTCAGGAAGTGCCAGTAGTCGGGGTGGCGCCCCTCGAGGCCCGCGACGGCGCGGTCCAGGCGCGCCACCGAATCGTCGAGGGGGCGGGCGTGCCGCGGGTCGGGCGTGGAACGGCCCGCCATCGCGAGGCGCTGCGCGTCCCGGATCGCGAACCGCGTGCGGTCGATCTCCGCCCGCGGGTCCTTCGACACCGCGTTCAGCCGCTGGAGGCGGTCGGAGGCGGCCGACACCGACTCGTCCGTCGCGTTCAGCAGGGCGCGGACCGTGGAGAGCAGCGCCGTCGCGTTCGGCCAGTCCTGGCTCTCGCGGGCCGACCGGGCCTCGGCGATCTTGGACTCGGCCTGCCGCACGTTCTCCGCGGCCGTGTCCGGTACGGACTGCAGGTCCTGCCAGCACGCGGCGGTGAACCGGCGCCGCAGCTCGCTGAGTACCGGCTCGACCTGCCCCGCCCGCGTCTGGAGCGCCTGCGCGCGGGTCCGCAGGGAGACGAGCCTGCGGTCGATCTCGGCCGCCCGCTCGGGCAGCCGCTCCGCCTCGGCCCGTACGGACTCGGCGCCCCGCGCGACCCGCTCCGCACGCTCCAGCGTCTCCGGTACGCCGTGCTGTCCTGCCCCCTGGTTGAGCTTGGTCAGCTCGGGGCCGAGAGCGGCGAGCCGGGCCGCCAGATCGTCGGCCTCGAGGCCCGCCTGCCGTACGGAGTCGAGCGCGGTCGTCGCCGCCAGCAGGGCCTGCCGCGCGCGCTCCACGGAGGGGGCGACCCGCGCCAGCTGTGTCTCGGCCTTGCCGAGCAGCGGTCCGATGCCCTGCGCGAAGCGGTCCAGATCCTGCTTGACCTGCGTCAACTGCTCCTTCGCCTGCGTCAGTTGGGTATGGGCGCGGGAGGCGGCGGACGCCTCCAGGTCGTCGCGGTCCAGGTCGTGCGCGTCGACCGCGGTGATGTACTGCCCGCTCACCTCGTCGATACGGCGGCCGAGCCCCGCGAAGTCGTCGACGGCGCGGCGGGCCGCCGGCGAGTCGTCGACCGCGGTGATCGTCTCTATCGAGATGCGCAGGTCCCGCTGGGCGGAGTCCAGCTCGTAGAAGGCTGCTGCCGCGTCGTCCTTGGCGGCCTGCGCCTGCGCGCGCTGCGATTCGGCGCGGCCCCCGAACCACCGCCGGGTGCCTCCGGCGTTGAACGCGCCCGCGAGCGCCGCCGTGAGGAGGGGGAGCGGGAGAAGGGTGAGCGTCAGGACGTCGGTGAGGGCGCGGCGGTTCCTTTTGGTCCTCGTCGCCGTCACTAACCTCTCCCGCGCTGTCCGTGCCGTCATCAGCCCTGCCCGATACATTCTCCCACCGGTTAATGACGAACACACGGGCCCATTAGTTCGCGGTTCGCCGGGTGACTTTCCCGCACGTCGGCCCGGGCGGTCCCTGGGTGCCGAGCATGGGCACTGGCAAGGTAGGCTGTCGACTCGTCCTGGCCACGCGCCGGGATCACGGGCGCGTAGCTCAGGGGTAGAGCGTCTGCCTTACAAGCAGAATGTCGGCGGTTCGAAACCGTCCGCGCCCACACTGCATAAGTAGCAGGTCAGAGGCCCTTCGGTGAGATCACCGGAGGGCCTTTCCTGTGATCGAAGTCCACAAAGAATCCACAACCCCCGGCGATCTTGGTGCACTGTCACCGGTTCGAGGGGCTGCGCGAGATGCTCGGGGTCCGTCTCGATCTCGCCCTGGACGAGGATCTCGCCGGTCTCCTCGACCTCGTACAGGGTCGGGCAGTTGCCGTGATCGGACGTCGTGCCGATGAACCTGAGCGTCATGTTGCCCTCCATCTGCGCTGGTTGGACGTTCAGCACGCTGCGGATTCGGAGTGTGTGTCCTCAGATTGCGCGAGATTGCTCCGGCGGCACGGATGCCCGTACGCAGCATGCAATCGGGCATGACGAAACGGCCCCCACCGCCCGAAGGCGATGAGGGCCAAGCTGTAATGGCATATGCGTGTCCGGTAAGGCTCTGCCCACAGCTCCGTATGCGGAGCTACATTTTCCGCGTGTCCACCACACCCCCGTTAGGTCAGCCGCGGATCGCTCACCAGCTCAACGAGCAGATCCGCCAACTCATGCTGCGCTCCGGCGGATGGCTCAACGATGAACAGCGCAACGAATACGCGCAGCTCATCACCGCATGGGCGGACGCCGTCCACGCCGAACGTACTGACGCCGCTGCGGATCCAGCGCCGCGGCCTGCGGAACCGCACTGTCCGACGGTTCAGGTTGCGACGGAGGCGCCGCACCCGTCCGACGGCACACGAGCGCATCAGGATCGCCCGCTGGAGCCTGCCACGAGTAGCCGTCCGGGCACGACGTCGTCGCGTCCTCCCCGTCCGCCCCGTCCTGTCCCGCTGGCCCCGGTGGGCCGGACGGTCCCGGCACGGTTGACGCTGGCCCCGGCACAGTCGAGCCCGTGCCCGGAGCGCCGGGCGACCCCTGCGGACCCGGCTCCGGCATGACCGTCGGCGCGGGCTTCCCCGAAGCTCCCTGAGCCCCGCGCGGCCCGCGCTTTCCTGGGACGAGTACTGGATTCCTGACGTGCGCCGGCAGGTCCACCGCAGTCGACGGATCCGGCGCCGCCGGCGTCCCGCCCTCCGCGCGGACCCGCCTCCGCAGGATCCGCACGTCCTCCGCGAGCGTCGTCACGTCCGCACCGCGGCGTGCCGCCTGAGCGCCGAGCTGGTCCGCGCGATGCGCCTCCGCATCGATCCGCAGCCACACCAGGACGATCGCGCCCGCGAGGGTGGGGAGCACCGCGGCGAGTATGAGCGTGCCCCGGCGGCGGACGATGAGCGGCTGTGTGTGGCGTCCACTCACGTCGGCTGAACCTCCGAGGTCTGCGAGGTGGCGGCGGAGACGACGGCTCTCATCTGTGAGTGCTGTGATCTGGTTGAGGAGCCCCGCCTTCTCGGTCCGTTCGGTGGCGAGTTCGGCGTATCCAGCCGCCAACTTGCCCTCGGTCTCGGCGAGCTGCGTGCGGAGCTTGTCGCGCTCCTCCTGGAGGTTGTCGACGAGTGTGGAGTACCCGCCGAACAGGGCCCCGGACTGATTGGCCCGGTTGGCTCCTCGCTGGCCGATGATGCCCGCGATGGCCGCGGCTGTACGAGTACCGGCATGACGTGGCGAGCCGTCTGCACCATGCGGGCGTGATCAAGGTCCGGCGAGTCTCGGCGAGACCCGGGAAACCCTGGTCAGAGTGATGGCCTGCCTTACAAGCAGAATGTCGGCGGTTCGAAACCGTCCGCGCCCACCGTGACGCGTACAGCACGATGAACCAAGGCCCTCAGGCGATCAAGCCCGTGGGCCTTCGTCGTTTCCGGGGTTGTCGCGTGTGGGGGTGTCGTGGGCGTGTTTGAGGTGGGCGCGGGCCCGCACCGCGTCGCCGCCCGTCAGTTCGGACCAGTACCGATGGCACGTCACGAAGACGGCCAGTTCCAGCTCGCGCCTGCGGAGTTTCTCGACCTCCGCCTGGTCGTCCTCGCTCCAGCCGGGCGAGGCCGCGCGCTCCATTTTGCGCCAGCCGTGCGTGTCCATGACGGCGTCGTGGGGCTCGACCGACCAGGGGAGCCGCTTGAGCAGGGCCAGGAGATCGGCCCTGATCTGATGCAGCTCGGCCTGGCCCGCGAGGAGGTCGTCGGGGAAGTCGAAGTCGGAATCATCGGTCGCTGCCACCCGGCAATGGTACGTCTGTTCGAATTCAGGGTGCGAGCAACTTCGGGTACTTCATCGGGTAGTTCACGCGAACGTGTGGTCGACGGTGTTCGATTACCAGGTGCGGGGCGCCGTCCGGCGGCAGACTGGAGACATGTGCCGCAGCATCAAGACCCTTCGCCCGCCCGCGCTCCCCGAAGAGGCCACCGGGGACGAGATCAGGGCCGCAGCCCTGCAGTACGTGCGGAAGGTGTCCGGCTTCCGGGCGCCGGCCGCGCACAACCGTGAGGTGTTCGAACGGGCGGTGGACGACATCGCCCGCGCGACCGCCGAGCTGCTCGACGGCCTTGAGGTCCGCGGGTCCGGCGGATCCGCGCACAAGCCCTCGGCGTCCGCTCAGGCTTCCTGAGGCGCCGGTGCCGGCCTGCGCATGACGTACGCGGCCACCGTGCCCGCGCCCACCAGAGCGAGGACCGAGACGAAGGTGGAGAGCCAGCTCGCACCGAGCCACTGCGCGCCGAAGTAGCCGAGCGCCACGCTGTACGCGGCCCAGGCCACGCCCGCGAGCGCGGACCACGGCAGGAACTCGCGGACCCGGCGGTGCGCCGTGCCCGCCGCGAAGGAGACGACCGAGCGGCCCGCGGGCGCGAACCGGGCGATGACCACGAGCAGTCCGCCACTCGACCGCGCGAGCGCCCCGCCGAGACGTTCCTGCGCGGTGCTCAGGCGCCGGGAACGGGCGAGGGCGCGGTCCAGGCGCTCGCTGCCGCGTGCGGCGAGCCGGTACGCGACCAGGTCGCCGAGGACCGAGGCCGTCGCGGCGCACAGTGTGAGGGCCAGCAGGTCCGGGAGGTTGGGGTGCGGTACGCCGCCGGTCGCGGCCGCGCCGCCCGCGGTCGCGGTGGCCGCGGCGATCACGAGGAAGCCGCTCGGCAGCACGGGCACGAACACGTCGAAGACGACGGAGAGCGCCACGATCGCGTAGATCCACGAGCTGTCGGTCAGTGGCCCAAGGACACTCTCCAGCACTGTTCGCCTACTCCCGTTCGGACCGATCCGGTGCGCTTTCCGGCCGTTCCCTCCCGAAAGGAGCGGCTGACATGACAGCTCTACAGCGTACGCCTCGGAAGTGGCTGAAGTGGCGAAAGGGGCACAGTTGTTCCTGATCTCACGTTCCCGCGTGTTCCTGCCGTGATGGGTCGGTCACGTCCCGTACCAAAAGGTCATCGAAAGTGGCCCCAGGTGATCGAAAGGGAACGGAAATGAAGGCAAGAATCGTGGCGGGTGTCCTGGCCGCGGCCGCACTCGCAGTGAGCAGCGGCACCGCCGATGCGGCGACGAGTTACTGGGTGCGGGTGGCGGGGCACTTTTCGCCGCCCAACGCGTTCGTCGCGTCGTCGGCGCTCACGTACGACAAGGGTCTCGTGCCCCCGGCGTCGGCGGTCCAGGTGTCGCAGCACGGCACGGACTCCGGCATGACCGTGAGCCTGCGGGTGAGAGGGCTTGTCCCGGGTCACGCGTACGGCGCGCACGTGCACCAGAAGGCGTGCGGCACCGACCCCGAGGCGGCGGGCGGGCACTACCAGAACGTGGTGGACCCGAAGCGGGTGACCGCGGAGAACGAGATCTGGCTCGACTTCACGGCCGACGAGAACGGCGACGGCCGGGCGAAGGTGCACAAGAAGTGGGGTCTGCGGCCGGGCGGCGCGGGCTCCATCGTGATCCACGACAAGCCGGGCGCGTCGGGTGACCGGGTGGCGTGCGTCTCGGTGCCGTTCACCTCGGTCTCCTGAGGGGCTCTGCGCGTACGACGGCGGCCCGCCCTCCACGAGTGCGAGTGGGGAGCGGGCCGCCGTCGTACGCGCAGGGACTCAGGCCGGGACGGCCTCGCCGGCCGGTGCCGGTTCCTCGATCCGCTCGCCGCGCGCGGCGAAGAGGCGGTCGAGGCCCAGCGCGCCGGAGCCGGTGAAGACGAGCAGCAGCATCGTCCAGCAGAACATGGCCGCGGCCTCGCCACCGTTCTGGATCGGCCACAGGGCCTCGGGCTGGTGCATCTTGAAGTACGCGTAGGCCATCGAGCCCGACGAGACGAAGGCGGCGAAGCGGGTGCCGAGGCCGAACAGCACGAGGCCGCCGCCGACGAGCTGGATCACGGCCGCGTACCAGGCGGGCCAGGCGCCGGTCTGGACGGTGCCGCCGCCCATCGCGCCGCCGAGGACGCCGAAGAGCGAGGCGGCGCCGTGGCAGGCGAAGAGCAGGCCTATGACGATGCGGAACAGGCCGAGAGCGTAGGGCTGGGCGCGGTTGAGACGTCCAGTCATGGTGGGGCTCCTTCGGTCGGTGGGGACGAAACCGAGAGCACCGGCGCGGGGAGCGCCGTCATCGCCGCTGCCGCCACCGGTGTGGGGCGCCAAAGATTAGGGGAACCTAATTAGTGCTTGCAAGTTCAACATCCGGCCATGATCGCCCTCCGGGACGGCCTCCGCCCCGGCCGCCGCGGGGTCCCCCGCGACCGTGCGCAGGGCCGCGCGGGCCACCGCGTCCGCGTCGGAGAGGGTGACCGAGTCGACGCCCGGACGGGCCCCCGCGGCGGTCACCCAGTGCACCCCCTCGGTGGGCACTCCGAAGGCGAACCGCCGTGCGTGCGCCCGCCCTTGACGGTTGATCAGGCGGTACGGGCGAGGCGTGACGTCGAGGCCCCCGGTCTCGTGCCCGTCGACCGTGTGCGGCCGGGCGCCGCCGGTCTTGAGGAGGCGTATCAGCAGGTCGTCGGCGGTCCTGCGGAGGTCGGGCTCGGGCAGCCGGGCCTCGACGAGTGTGGTGACCCTCACGGTCGAACCCGGCACGTCGGGCGAGTGCGCGACGAAACGGCCGTCCCGCACCGTCACCTCCATGCGCGGCCCGACGACCGTCAGGACGCCGGCCTCGATCAGCGCGGTCAGCTCCTCGATACGTCGCCGGGGCGGGCCGATCGACAGGAACGCGTTGAGCGGGGTGTACCAGCGGTCGAGGTGGTCGCGGCGCGAGTCGCCGGCGAGGCCACCGTGGTCGACCACGAGCCGCAGCTCGTTGCGCAGGTCGCGCAGCACGTCGAGGGCGGCTTTCACCGGCCCGTCCACGTTGCCGAGCGAGGCGTGCGCGGCGTCCTCGCGAAGATGGCCGAGAAGCCAGGCGCGCCATGTGGCGGGAGAGGTGTACGTGCGGCCCGAGGCGGGGCGGGAGGCGCGGTCCCAGGACCACAGAAGGTCCTCAGGTATCCCGAACTCGCCGAGAACGGCGGCCTCTTGGCGGGATCGGTGAGGTGTGTCGAGGAAGCGCGCGCGGAAGGAACCGGCGGTGCGGGGGTGGGGGGCCGTGGTTCGCGGGAGTGCCCGTGCCCGCAGGAGCGTCTCGTAGTAGACCGTCTCGACCTCCTTCGCGACCAGCGGCCATATGTCGGCGAGGAAGTCGGGGGCGTCGCCGGAGTCGGCACGCTTGCGGAACCCGGCTATCAAGTCGGGGGTGAGTACGGCGGGTTGGTGGCGGCCGTACGCGCCCTTGGCGTTGTCGCCGCGCGCCTGGTGCGGGATGCCGCGGCGTGAACCCGCGTACAGGCGGGGCTCGTTGCCCGAAGGGACGTAGCGCAGGCCGCCGTCGGCCGTACGGATGTGGCGTCCGCCGCGGCCTTGCGTCAGCAGGGCCATGTGGTCGAAGAAGTTGAGGCCGAGGCCGCGCAGGAGGACGGGTTCGCCGGGGGCCAGGGGGCTCAGGTCGAGCTCGGCCGGGTTGGCGGGCGGGAGGTGGCGCAGGCCGTGCCGCCGGGCGTACTCGGCGAGGTTGAGCTCGGCCGGGGCGGCGACGGCGGGCAGGTGGCCCTGGGCGAGGACGACCGCGTGCAGGCCGGTGAGGCGGTGGCCGTCGGCGAGGGTGAGGGACTGGAGGCCGCTCTCGGTGTCGTCGAGGCGGGTGGCGCGGGTGGTGTGCGGGACGACCTCTACGCAGGCGGGGGCGGCGGCGACCGTCTCCGCGTACACCCAGCGCAGGTAGCGCCCGTACTGGGCGCGGGTGGGGTACGCGTCGGGGTCGAGCGGGGTGTCGTGCCGCAGGGCCCATTCGTAGAGGCTCGGGCCCGGGTGGATCGGGCCCGAGCAGTCGACGCTTTCGTCGGTGAACAGGGTGACCTGGGAGGCGACCGTGTTCATGAGGAGTTCCGGCGCCTGGTCCGTGCGCCAGACGGCGCCGGCGCCCGGTGGGTGCGGGTCGATCACGTGGACCGTGAGCCGGGTCCCGGGCGGGAGGAGTTCGTCCGCCGAGGCGGTGAGGCGTTCCAGGACGCTGGTGCCGCGGGGGCCCGCGCCGACGAGGGCGACGGTGAGCGGGGGGTGCTCGGGGTGGGGGACGGGCACGGTGGGACTCCCGAGGCATGTGGGGCTGCTGGGAAGCGGGTGGGTGGGATCATCATGCCGTTTCCCTGCCGGGAGTGGTGCAGACCAGTGGGGGTGTGGTCGGTGTCACCCCGGGGCGGGGTGGGGTCGTCGGACGGTGCTGGCCCACCGTCCTCACGCCACGGGGCTCCGCCCCGGACCCCGCGCCTCAATCGCCGGCGGGGCTATAAATAGCCCCTGCGGCGATTGAGCAGGCCTTTCAAGCCGGTGCGGAGGTATGTGCATTTCAAGCCCCTGCGGCGATTGAGCAGCGGGGTCCGGGGCGGAGCCCCGTGGCGTGGGGGCGGGCGGCCGTGGCCGTGGGCGGCTACGTCAGGTGGCGTTCGTCTGCCCGGATCAGGCCCCGCCGGGGATCCGCCTGGTCGAGCGACAGATCCGCCCTCCGACCCCGCAGGGTCAGGGTCATCAGCTGGTTCCCGAACCAGGGGCCAACCGTCCGGCGCCAGGCGATGCGCGGAGTGCCTGCGCGGGCGTGGCGGGTGAAGCGGCGGCCGAGGGCCCGGCCGAAGCGGCTCCAGCCGAAGCGGAAGCCGACGCGTATCGAGGCGGGGACGGAGTTGTGCACCGGGGAGCAGGTGAGTTGGAGGACGTGGGCGCTCGGTGCCGCCACGCCCGCGGGCCAGGTCGGCTCGGCGACGTACGCGTGGTGGACGTCGCCGGAGAGGACCGAGATGGTCGCCGGGGCGGCGTCGCCCGAGCCGGCCTCGGCGATCAGGTCCGCGAGCGCGTTGAAGGACTTGGGGAACGCCGCCCAGTGCTCCAGGTCCGCCCTGCGCCGCAGTTTTTCCCCGAACCGCGCCCAGCGCGGCCCCCGTTCGCCCCGGCACAGCGCCGCGTTCCACCCCTCGGCGTCGTGGATGAGGTGCGGGAGCAGCCACGGCAGCGACGTGCCGATGAGGAGGTGGTCGTACGTGCCGTGGTCCGCGAGGGCGGCCTCGCGCAGCCACTTCGCCTCGCCGGAGGAGAGCATCGCCCGGTTCTGCTCGTCGAGGACGCGGGCCGCCCGGGTGTCCACCATCAGCAGCCGTACGCGGCCGAAGTCGCGGCGGTAGCTCCACCGGACGGAGTCCGGTTCGGTGTCCGCGCGGGCGGCGAACTCCCGCAGGGCGTCCGTGCCGTCGGGGGTCGCGTGGACCGCCTCGTAGACGGGGTCCTTGGCGAGGTCGGCAGGGGAGAGGTTGCCTATGTGCTGGTGCACCCAGTACGACATCAGGCCGCCGAGCAGCCGCTCGCGCCACCACGGGACCGCGCGCATGTCGGCGAGCCAGGCGGCGCTGGTGTTCCAGTCGTCGATCAGGTCGTGATCGTCGAAGATCATGCAGCTGGGGACCGTGGAGAGCAGCCAGCGGACCTCCGGGTCGAGCCACGACTCGTAGTAGAGGTGCGTGTACTCCTGATAGTCCGCGACCTCCGTGCCGGGAGGCTCCGACAGGTCGCGGCGGCGCGCGAGCCACGCCTGCGTCGCCGGTGAGGTCTCGTCCGCGTAGACCTGGTCACCGAGGAGTACGAGGACGTCGGGGCGCTCGGCGGCCGGGTCCGCGGCGATGCGGGCGGCCAGGGTGTCGAGGGCGTCGGGGCCCACCGGATCGTGCTCGGCGGCGGGAGGTGCCGCCCAGCGGCAGGAGCCGAAGGTGACGCGGACCGGGTCCCCGGAGTCGTACGCCGGGGTGCGGATGGTGCTGGCCGGGTAAGGGGATTCCGGCAGTGGCCACACGGGGCCACCGCCGTCGAGGATCACCTCGTACGTGGTCTCCGTGCCGGGAGTGAGCCCGGTGACAGGGATCAGCGCGTAGTGGTGCCCGTCGACCTGGAACGTGGGCGCGCTGCCCGACGCGCCGTCCGCGCAGCGCACCTCGGCGACGCAGGGTCGGCTCGCCTCGACCCATACCGTCGCCGTCCCCTCGTCCACGTACCGCAGCAGTGGTCCAAGGCGCAGCCTTGCCACGTGATCGCCTCCGCTCGAATCTCCGACGCTCCGGCACCGTACGGTACGGAACGTCGGAGGTGGGCGGGGTGGTTCCGGCAAGCCAGGCGCTATGTGCTCAGCAGCCGCTGAGTCCCGACTGGATCGCCGACTTCTCCGCCGGGTCGACGCTGAGTGTGTAGTGGTGCTTCACCTGGACCCACATCCGCAGATACGTGCAGGTGTACTCGGTGCGCGAGGGCATCCACTCGGCGGGGTCCTTGTCGCCCTTGGACTGGTTGACGTTGTCGGTGACCGCCATGAGCTGCGGCCGGGTCAGGTCGTTGGCGAAACCCTGGCGCTCGTCGTTGGTCCAGGAGTTCGCGCCCGACTTCCACGCCTCGGACAGCGGGACGATGTGATCGATGTCGACGTCGCTGGAGGCCGTCCAGGTCTCGCCGTCGTACTCGGAGTACCAACTCCCCGATGTCGCCGCGCAGTCGGAGCCCGTCTCGACGTCCTTTCCGTCGCGCTTGAGGACTTCCTCGCGGGTGTTGCACGTGCCGGACTGGGTGATCCAGTGCGGGAACTTCTCGCGGCTGTAGCCGTCGGAGGAACCTTCCGCCTTCTCCGTCAGCTCGCCGAGGTACGTACGGGCGGTGGCGGCGCTGACGGGGGTGGGCGGCGCGGCCTGGGCGGACGGCGTGGCGAGCAGCAGGGCGAGCGCGGTGACGCCGGTGGCGGCCGCGGCGAACGAGGATCGACGCGCGTAGACCGGGCGTATGCGGCGCGAGGTCGAGGTGGGGCGCATGTGAACTCCCTTGATGTGGGGGTGGAGTTACGAGGTCGAGGGCCTGCCGCACCGTGTGCTGTGGGGCGCCTGGCATGGCAGGGTCGCGTCAATATGGTGGCGGGCGAGGGGGTCGATCACAAGTAGTCCCGGCAAAACGCGAGTTGACCGGGGCCGGGCGCGAAAAAGAACGAGGGGAATTTTCGCCGAGCGCTGATCGGACCGGGGTCCGCGTCCGTACCTTCCGGTGTCCCTCGTTCGCGACTGGAGGCACCATGCGACTCTCGCGCTCCACGGCCGGAAACCTTTTCGTGATCGGCGCGTTGATCGTGACCGTCTCGGCCCTGGCCTATCCCGCCATGCTCGGCGTGCAGAACACCACCACGACGCAGGCGCGCGTCGTCGGCAGCACCCGCTGGGGCCCGCTCACCGAGGCCGACCGGGACTTCGTGGTCAAGGTCAGGTCGGCGGGCCTGTGGGAATTCCCCCTGGGCCAGGAGGTGTTGAAGCGGGGCACGACGCCGGAGATGAAGACGGCCGGGCAGCACCTCGTCGTCGGGCACTCCCTGCTGGACGCCAGTTGCCGCAAGATCTCCCAGGATCTGGGCATCACCCTGCCCAATCAACCCACGCCGCAACAGCAGCAGTTCGTGGCAACTGTGGAGTCCAAGCGCGACAAGGAGTTCGACTCCACGGCGTCGAACATCATGCGCGTGACGCACGGGCAGATCTTCCCGGCCATCAGCAATATCCGGGCCACCACCCAGAACGCCGAGATACGGCGGCTCGCGAACGAGGCCAACGACGTCGTGCGCGACCACATGGAGGTCCTGGAGAAGACCGGCCTCGTCAACATGGACCAGGCCCTCGCCGAGCAGACCGGACCGCCACGGGTCCAGAAGGCGCAGATGACCCCGCCGGTGCCGCAGCCCGGAGCTCCGCAGGTCGCGCTGATCGCGCCGCCGGGGCTGCCGAATCCGTACACGAAGACGTTCCCGTCCTCGCCGCCGACGACGCGCTGAGCAGCGGCGGAGAGGGGTGTCGGCGTGGTGGGAGGGGGCGGGTGGCGATCTTCGGGGGAGTTTTTGTATCGTGAAGAAACAAAGTGGCACCCGCCCGTTCAACCCTGACCAGCGGGCGGGGCCGCCTTGTTCCTCTTACGCCTCCGCAGGTCTGGAGCCCGCCGATGACGGCCACGCCCACGGTGCCCACTGTTCTCAAGGCGCGCGCACTCCTCCTCGACATGGACGGCACCCTCGTCAACTCCGACGCCGTCGTCGAGCGGATCTGGCGGCGCTGGGCGGACGCCCACGGATTCGACGCCGAGCGGGTCCTCGCCGTCGCGCACGGCCGCCAGGCCCACGCCACGCTGGCCGAGCTGCTCCCCGAGCGGCCGATGGCGGAGAACTACGCGGACAACGCGCGCATGCTCGCCGAGGAGACCTCGGACGTGGACGGCGTCGTCGCCGTGCCGGGCGCTCCGCGGTTCCTGGAGTCGCTGGTCGCGGGCGGCGTCGCGCACGCCCTCGTCACCTCGGCCGACCTCGCGCTCTCGACGGCGCGGATGGGGGCGGCGGGGCTCGCGTATCCCGCGGTGCGGGTGACCGCGGAGAACGTGGGGGCCAGCAAGCCCGATCCCGAGGGGTTCCTGAAGGGGGCGGCCGAGCTGGGGGTGGATCCGGCGGATTGTGTGGTGTTCGAGGACTCGGGGGCGGGAATCGCGGCGGGGCGCTCCGCGGGGATGCGGGTCGTGGGGGTTGGGGCCAGGGCCGTGGCGCAGGGGGCGACCGTATGTGTGCCGGATCTGACGGCCGTACGGGTTCAGGTTCTTGCCGACGGGGAGATCGAGCTGCACCTCGGGTGACGTACGCACTGGGGCACAGAGGTTGAGCCCCAGTGCGGGTTTCGGCTACTCACGGTTGCGCGCTACCCGTGTTTCGGCTACCCGTGCCCGCGGCCCCGTTGCCCACCCGTTTCCCGCTCAAGAGCCGTGCGCGTCGACGGGCCGTATTGGCCGTGCTTGTCGGTAGTGATGCCGCGGGAGTACTGGTAGGTGCCGACCGATGTTTCTGTGGGGTTGTCGAAGGTGCCGGTGATTTCGCCTACGTAGAGGTTCAACTGCTTGAGGCGCCACTGGAGTTCGGCGACCTCGTGGCCCCTGTCGCCCCGGCGTAGGGTCGTCGGCCCCGTCGGTGTCGTCGACGTCGTGCGGGAAGTCGAAGGGGACGGGCTTCTGCGTTCCTTGCGCTGTGTGTCGGGTTTCGCGCGGGTCGGGGTGGGCGACGCCGTGACCGTCCGGGAGTGCGTGGGTGAGGGCGAGGTGGACGGGGAGCCCTTCGCCGACGGGGACGCGGAGCGTGTGGTGGGGGCCGCCGGGCGGGACGGGGCGAGCGTCATCGCCGTCGCCCTCGCGGCCGTGGTGTCGGAGGCCGAGGCCCCTTCGTCGCCCGGCGACGTGATCAGCACCGTCACCAGGGTCGCCACACTCAGCACGCCCGTGACCGCGGAGAGCAGCAGCATCCGGCCGTGCTTGGCCGGCTCGTCCGGATCCGGCCCCTCGTCGGAGTCGTCGTCCGGGGTGTGCGCGGGCGGCGGCGGATACGCGTACGGGTCGGCGGCCCGCGGCGGCGTCGGCTGCGAGGGCTCCGACAGCGAGACGTAGGGGCGGACACGGAGCGGAGCGAAGGCTTCCGGCTCGCAGCCGCAGGACGGCGCGCCATCGGGACCCACCACGGCCCCGCACTCCGGACACGTACGACGTTCTTCACTCACCGCTGCCGAACCCCCTCCGCACGCCCCGGCCCCCCGCCAGGTCGCATGGGCGCATTATGCAGACCCACGGGCCCCGCCCGCAGCGCCGGTCGCATAAACCCTCGTCAGCGCCCGTGCGCACACCGTTACCGGACACCACCGCGTAAAACTTCGAGCGCCGCACGACTCAACAGGCCAAACCTGGTCACACCTACCAGGATGGGAAGTACCAAGCACCCGGCCGCGTGCGTGCCGGGCCGGCTTCGGAGGCGGTCATGAGCAGCCAGGACATCGAGAGCGTGGGGCCCGGGGACAGCGGTCGCGGAGCGCCCGCCGCGTCCAGGGAAGGCGCCAAGCCCGGCGGCGTCCTCGTGTCGATCGGCGCGCTGCTGCTCGGGATGCTGCTGGCCTCGCTCGACCAGACGATCGTGTCGACGGCCCTGCCGACCATAGTCAGCGATCTGGGCGGCCTGGAGCATCTGTCCTGGGTCGTCACCGCGTACATGCTCGCCGCGACGGCGGCGACCCCGCTGTGGGGAAAGCTCGGCGACCAGTACGGGCGCAAGAAGCTCTTCCAACTCGCCATCCTCATCTTCCTGGTGGGCTCGGCGCTCTGCGGACTCTCGCAGAACATGGGCCAGTTGATCGGCTTCCGCGCCCTGCAGGGCCTGGGCGGCGGCGGTTTGATGGTGCTGTCCATGGCGATCGTCGGCGATATCGTCTCGCCGCGTGAACGAGGCAAGTACCAAGGACTCTTCGGCGCCGTCTTCGGTGCGACGAGCGTCCTCGGGCCGCTGCTCGGCGGGCTGTTCACCGAGCACCTGAGCTGGCGCTGGGTCTTCTACGTCAATCTGCCGATCGGCGTCGTCGCGCTCCTCGTGATCGCCGGGGCCCTGCACATCCCGGTCCGCTCCACCAAGCACCGCATCGACTACCTCGGCACGTTCCTCGTCGCCTCCGTCGCCACCTGCCTCGTCCTGGTCGCCTCGCTCGGCGGCACGACGTGGGCCTGGGGCTCGCCGCAGATCATCGGTCTCGCGATCCTGGGCGTCGCCCTCGGGGTGGCCTTCGTGTTCGTCGAGTTCAGGGCGCGGGAACCGGTCCTGCCGATGCGCCTGTTCCGGGTCAGGACCTTCACCCTGTCGGCGATCATCAGCTTCGTCATCGGCTTCGCGATGTTCGGCGCGATGACGTACCTGCCGACGTTCCTCCAGGTCGTGCAGGGCGTCACGCCGACCATGTCGGGCGTGCACATGCTCCCGATGGTCTTCGGCCTCCTGCTGTCGACCACCCTGTCCGGGCAGGTCGTCAGCCGCACCGGGCGCTGGAAGATGTTCCCGGTCGCCGGCACGGCCATCACCCTGGTCGGGCTGCTGCTCCTGCACAACATGGACGAGTACACGGCCACGGGCGTCATGAGCCTGTACTTCTTCGTCTTCGGCGCGGGCCTCGGCCTCGTCATGCAGGTCCTGGTCCTGATCGTGCAGAACGCCGTCCCGTACGAGGACCTGGGCGTGGCCACATCGGGTGCCACGTTCTTCCGCTCCATCGGCGCCTCGTTCGGTGTGGCGATCTTCGGCACCGTCTTCGCGAACCATCTCGGCAGCAGGCTCGGCGACGCCCTCTCCGGACGGCAGCTGCCGCCGGGCGTCACCCCGGACTCGCTCGGCGCCGACCCGCGCGGCATCGCCGCGCTCCCGCCGGAAGTCCGGGCGCCGGTCGTCCACGCCTACTCCACGTCCATCACCGACGTCTTCCTCTACGCGGTCCCGGTCACGCTGCTTGCCTTCGCGCTCGCGCTGCTGCTGCACGAGGACCCGTTGCGCGGCTCCGTCACCGCGCCCGACGTCACCGAGACGCTCGCCAGCAACCCCGTCCAGCGCTCCTCGTACGACGAGGCGGTGCGCGCCCTGTCCACGCTCGGCAGCCGCGAGGGGCGCCGCGAGGTGTACGAGAAAATCACCGCCAAGGCCGGCTACGACCTGCTGCCCGCGGCGAGTTGGCTGGTCCTGCGCACCCACCGCAACGGGTGGGCGGAGCCGGGCGTGCTCGCCGAGTACACGGCGATCCCGCTGCCCGTGATCATCGACGCGGCCCGGCAGGTCGAGGAGCGCCGCCTCGCCGTGCGCGAGGGCCCCGACCTGATCCTCACCGACGAGGGCCGCGCGGTCGCCGAACGCCTCTCGCGGGCCCGCGAGGAGTCCCTCGCCGAACTGCTCGGCGACTGGTGGGGCCCGGACCGCCCCCGCGACCTCGTCCAGCTCGTCTCCGACCTCAACAGGGAGATGTGCGGCTCGGACGAGGAGCGGCCGCACGCGGCGGCGGGGGCGGGGGCGGCGCCAGCGGCTTCCTGAACCAGTGCTCGGCGTAGATGTCGTCGTTGTGCGGCGCCGTCTCCTCGTAGCCGAGCCGCGCGTACAGGGACCGCGCCTCCACCAGGTCGTCGCGGGTGTCGAGGCGGATCGCGGTGGCGCCGAGCGCGCGGGCCGCGTCCTCGGCGGCGGCCACCAGGAGTGCGGCGCCACCCTTGCCGCGCAGCTCCTCGCGTACGTAGACACGCGTGAGCTCGGCCGTGGCCGCGTCCACGAGCCGTACGCCCGCCGTCCCCGCGGGCTCGCCCGCGTACCGCGCGAGCAGCAACTGGCCGCGCGGCGGCTCCAGTTCACTGCCGGACACGGCGGCGACCTCCCGCTCCAGCTCGGCCGGGTCCGTCGCGTGCCCCTCGTGCAGCAGATACCAGCGGTCGCTCACCTCCGTGTAGTACGCGCGCCAGAGCGCTGCCGCTGCGGGGGAGTCGTACGGCTCGGGGCCGATGGCCCAGGACGTGGTGGTCATGGGACATGGTGAGGCCGGTGGGGCGGCCGGGCGCAACAGATTTAGCCCCGCCGTGGGACGAGAGCCGGCGGGGTCCGGGGCGCAGCCCCGTGGTGTGGGCGGCAGCCTCGGTGGGCCTGGATCGGTTTCAGGTGGCCGGGCAGGGCAACCCGGCCTGCAACAGCCATAGTTGAGGGAAGGCAGTCATGTCCACAGGCTTGATCATCGCTCTGATCGTGGTGGGCGTCGTGATCGTGGTCGCGGCCGGGTTCTTCGCCGCGCGGACCGCGCCCCGTGGCGGGCGCGGGCTGCGGCGCAGGTTCGGGCCCGAGTACGAGCGGGCCGTGGCGCGGCACGACGGTGACACCAAGGCCGCGGACCGGGAGCTGGCGGAGCGCGTGCGCCGGCACGGGGCGCTGCGTGAGCAGCCGCTGGATCCCGTCGCCCGCGAGCGCTATCTGGCGCGCTGGGCCGACGCCCAGGAACGCTTCGTCGAGTCCCCGGACGTCGCCGTCGCCGAGGCGGATCTGCTCCTCGCCGACCTGGCGCACGAGCGCGGCTTCCCGGACGGCGGCCGCTACGACGAGCAGCTCGACGCGCTTTCCGTCCACCACGGCCCGCACGTGCACGGCTACCGGCGCGTGCACCTCGCGGCGCACGCCCGCACGGGCCGCGCGGACGCGAGCAGGGCCGGTACGGAGGAGTTGCGCGAGGCGATGGTCGAGGCGCGGCCGCTCTTCGACGAACTCGTCGGCCCGGACCGCGCGACGGCCCGCGCCCGCACCACGGACGGGCCCGCGCACCAACACCGGAACAAGCGGCACGGCGTCTTCAAGGGGCGTCTGGCGAAGGGGAGTTGAGGGCCATGACGGACATTCGACGGGCCGAGGCCGACGGGGTCGACAAGGGGATCGCGCTGGACCCCAAGGCGGACCGGCAGGCGGGCCGCGAGGCGGATCCCCTGGCGGCCCCTGACGCGGACCGCGGGACCGGCCGCGACACGGACCCCATGGCGAACCGCACGGCCGGCCGTCACGCCGACGCCATGGCGCCCCCCGAAGCGGGCCGTGACGTGGGCCGCGAGGCGGACTTCGCGGCGGACCGTGACAGTGACCCGGCGGCGGGTGGCCAGGTCGGCCCCGGGGGCGGGGCACGTGCCGGAGGGCGCTCAGGGCTCTTCCCCACGGGTGAGCGCGACGCGCTCGAAGGTCGCCTGCGGCACGCGCTCACCGGCTTCGTCGACGAGCCGCGTGCCGCCGTGGAGGAGGCCGACCACGTCCTGGAGGACCTGACGGCCCGCCTCACCGAAACACTCGCCGGCCACCGCCACACCCTGCGCACGTCCTGGCAGGGCTCGACGGAGGACACCGAGCGACTCCGCATCGCGCTCCGCGACTACCGGGAGACGGCGGAGCGCCTGCTGAGGCTCTGAGCCGGCACGCGGACACAGGCGCCGCGCCGGAGGCGTTACGCGGTCTTCGGCGCCGCCTGCTGGACCACCTCGAACGACCACACCGTGGACCCGCTCGCGGCCGGCTTCGGCCGGTCGCCGCCCTGCGGACCCTGGTGGGCCGCCTTCATGGGCCCCTCCATCCAGGCCTGGAAGGCGGCCTCGTCGCGCCAGCGCGTGTAGACGAGGTACTGGTCGGTGCCCTCGATCGGGCGCAGCAGCTCGAACCACTCGAACCCGTCGGAGTTCTCGACGGACCCGGCCCGAGCGCCGAAGCGCTTCTCGAGGACTTCCCGCTGCTCTTCGGGAACGGTGAGGGCGTTGATCTTTACGATGCTCATGCGTCCATCGTGCCTCAGCGACCTCTCAGGGCGACTCGCGCCCCGGCCGCGTCTCCCGCGCCTCCCGCCACTCCCGCACGAGTTCCTCGATCTCCTCGGCCGTGTACGGCTTCAGGCCGAGCGGGGGTCCTGGCGGCGGCTTGAACATCATGTCGCGGATCTTGTCGTTGAGTTCCGTGATCATGCGGCGTACGACGCGCTCCGACGGGGCCTTCGGCAGCGCCGCCAGGGTGTCCTCGGCCTCCTTGCGCAGCGCGAGCGAGGGCGGCAGGACGGAGAAGCTCTCGCGGGCCAGCTTTCCCTTGATCCACCAGTTCTCGTCGTACGTGGTGTCGGCCGAGGAATCCAGGGGCTTGCCGGCGCCGGGCAGCGAGGAGAAGTCCCCGCGTCGTTCCGCGTCTCGGATCTGCTTGTCGACGAATGACTCGAAGCTGACTCCGGGCGGTTTGCGTTCGGTCATGACGCAAGTGTCCCAGAGCGGATCGGGGCGCCATAGGCTGCGAGCGACGGACGCGCGACAGTGGTGGGGGGAGCGCGGTGCTCGAACTGACCATGGCCACCATGGCCGGTGGCGACGAGGGGGCGACGGCCGCGATGGCCATGGCCGACGCCCGGAGCGAGCCGGGAGCCGTGCTGCGGGTCGGCCGCGACGCGAGCGTGTGCCGACTGGTGACCCCGGAGGACTGGCTGTTCGTGTCGCGGGTGCACCTGGAGTTCCGGTGCGGACCGGAAGGCGAGTGGGTCCTGTTCTGGCTGCGCGGCTCGCAGGACGACCCCGCCTCCGAGGTGCGGGTGCGGTTCGGGCCGCAGCTGGAGGGGATGGGGCAGCTCGTCCCGTACGGCGGGGTGGCGACGTTGCCGCGCGGCTCCTGGGGCGAGGTGCTCGTGGCCGACCGGAGCGGGCCGCGCAGCGTGCACGTCGGCTTCGGTCACGAACCCCCGTAGGCCACCGCGTCAGACGGCGGGCGGTGAGCCCGGCAGCGGCTTGCCCGCGGACTCCTTCATGCGCCACACCGCGATACCGCCGATGACGGCCGCGGCCATCATGTAGTACGCCGGGATCATCAGGTTGCCCGTGGCCGCGATGAGGGAGGCCACGACCAGCGGCGTCGTACCACCGAAGATCGAGACGGACAGGTTGAAGCTGACGGCCAGGGAGCCGTAGCGGACCTTTGTCTCGAACAGCGCGGGCAGCGTCGAGGGCATCGACGAGGTGAAGGTGACGAGCAGCAGGCCGAGGGCGGCCAGGCCGAACGCGATCGCCCACGTGGAGCCCTGCTGGATCAGCAGGATGGCGGGGACGGACAGCGCGAGGAAGCCGACGCAGCCGATGCCGATCACCCAGCGGTGGCCGAAGCGGTCGTTGGCGAGACCCATCGGGAGCTGCACGACCATCATCAGCAGCATCACGCCGATCAGGATCAGCGTGCCGTGCGTGGCGTCGTAGTTCAGCTCCTCGCTCAGGAACGTCGGCATGTAGGAGAGCAGCATGTAGTCGGTCACGTTGAAGACCAGGACCAGCGCGATGCACAGGAACATCGGCCGCGCGTTGCCGACGAACATCTCCTTGAGCCTCGGCTTCGGGAAGGACTTCTCCTTCGCCTCGGCCTCGTCCGCCAGCTTCTGGAACGCCGGGGTCTCCTCCAGCTTCATCCGGACGTAGAGACCGACCAGGCCGATCGGGCCCGCGATCAGGAACGGGATGCGCCAGCCCCAGCTGTAGAGGTCGTCGGAGGCCATCGTCGTCGTGAGCACCGTCGCGAGGGCGGCACCGGCGACGTAACCGGCGTTCGTGCCCAGCTCCAGGAATGAACCGAAGAAGCCGCGGCGCTTGTCCGGCGCGTACTCGGCGATGAACGTGCAGGCGCCGCCGTACTCACCACCGGCCGAGAAGCCCTGCACCATGCGGGCCACGATCAGCAGCACCGGCGCCCAGATGCCGATGGCGCCGTGCGACGGGATCAGGCCGATCGCGAAGGTGCCCGCCGACATCATGATCATGGTGATGGCGAGGACGCGCTGACGGCCGATGCGGTCGCCGAGCGGGCCGAAGAAGGCGCCGCCGAGGGGGCGCACGAGGAAGGCGGCGGCGAAGGTGCCGAGCGTGGACAGGACCTGCGCCGTGCTCGATGCCGAGGGGAAGAAGACGTGCCCGAGCGTCGCGGTCAGGTAGCCGTAGACGCCGAAGTCGAACCACTCCATCGCGTTGCCGAGGGCTGCCGCCTTGACCGCACGCTTGACCAGCGAGGGGTCGGTGGTGGTGGGCTCGGATGAGATGCGGTCCGCCGTGGGGGCGGCGGACCGGCCGGTACCGGGGGCGATGGAAGTGGCGCTGGACACGGGTCCTTCGCCTTCCTTTCGTGGGGGACAAGAGCAACGGCCGTTCACGGGGAACGGCCGACTCATCGACCATAGGGGCGTCCGCGCCTACTACGGGTAGTGTTCGGTGAACTCCACACCGTGAGGAAACCCCCTCCGGCCTGGGGGAATGCCAAAGCCTTCGCACGGTGCTGATGCAAATTCTTGTGATCTATGTCGCGAAACCGCGCGTGTGAAGGCCTGGACAAAGTGGCCGAAGACACTTCCTACCGCCAAATCCCGGTGGACAGACAGGTGAAGGAGCAGTTGCCTGCGTCTTACCGGATGTGCGGTGTATGTCGGTGAACCGGCCGAGTTGAGCGGGAGGTCCGAAAGGCGTGGCGAACGCGGAACGTGGAGGGGTGGCGCCGGGATCCACGGATCAGGTGGCGGGGCGGCTCGGCGTGCTGCGCGCCGGCCTGTGGCTGATCGCGGCCGTACTCGGCGCGCGTCAACTCGTGGCGGTGCTGAGCGCTCCTCCGGGTGAGCGCCTCACCGATCTGGAGACCTGGGTCGGACCCGAAGGGGTGCTTCATGTCAGCGGCTCGCTGTACGACGCGCCCGACCGGTTCACCGGGCCGCCGTTCGCGGGGCTCGTCCTCAAGCCGCTCGCGCGCGCGGCGGAGCAGGTACTCGGCTGGGGCTGGACGTTCGGCTCGCTGGCCCTTGTCGTCGCGCTCGGCGTGGTCGCCGCGCGCGCCCTGCCGCCGCCCGTGTCCCGGCGTACGGCGCAGTTCGCGGCGCCCGTCGCGATCAGCCTGCTCATGCTGTCGCTGCCGGTGCGCAACGCGTTCACCCTCGGCCAGACCAGCATCCTGCCGGTCCTCCTCGTGCTGCTCGGCTGCTTCGCGGTGCGCGGACAGGTGGCGTCCGGCGCACTGATCGGCGCCGCCGCCGCACTCCAGCCGACCGTGCTGCTGTTCGCCCCGCTTCTCTGGTTCACCGGCCGCAGGCGCGCCGCCGCCACGACGGGGGCCACCTTCGTCGCGGGCACCGGTATCGCCTGGCTCGCGATGCCGCAGGACTCGTGGACGTACTGGGTGCACCATGTGGCCGGCACCGGCCTCGCCGCCGATCCGGCCGCGACCGCCAACCAGTCGCTGCACGGCATGCTGCTGCGCTTCGGCCTCGCCGGGCCCCTCGAGATCGCCCTGTTCCTGGCGCTTGGCGCCGCCGTGGCCGTGCTCGGCCTGCGCCGCTCCATCGCGTACGCGCGCGACGGGCAACTGCTGCTCGCCGTCGCGGTCACCGGCTGCGTCGCGGTCGCCGTGTCCCCGACGACCTGGCAGCACCAGCTGCTGTGGGTACTGCTCGCGGTGGTCGGCCGCGTGGGGGCCAAGACCGCCGACCGGGCGGTGTGGCCCGTCGCCGTCGTCCTGGTGATGACGCTCCCGGCCTCCGCGATACTGCCGCAGATGCCGGTGCTCGCGCCGCTGCGGGACAACCTCGTCCTGGTCGCCGTGCTCGCGGCGGCCTGCGCCGTCCCGTTCCTGCGGCGCACCGACCCGGCCTTCGGGGCCACGCGCCCCACCATCCATACGGAGCCGGCCCCCGCGCGCTGGGCGTGGGTGCCGCTGCTACCGGTGTGGCGGCGCGCGCTCGCCCGCCCCAACCTGCTGCTCGAACTGCTCCTGATCCGCGTCGGATACTCCGCGTACCAACAGGTCAGGATCGCCGCGGCGGGCGGCAGGCCGCGCGCCGAGGAGCACGGGGCGCAGGTGTACGCGCTGGAGCGGTTCCTGCACATCGACGTCGAGCACTGGGCGAACCATGCGGTGGTTTCGGTCGGATGGCTCCGCGATTTCTTCGACTTCTACTACACGTCCTTTCACTTTGTGGTGCCGCTGACCGTCCTCGCGGTCCTCTACGTACGCCGCCCCGCGGACTACCGCTGGGCGCGCGCCTCCCTCGGCTTCGCGACCGTCCTGGCCCTCGTCGGCTTCTGGCTGTACCCGCTCGCGCCGCCGCGCCTGATGCCCACGCTGGGCTTCATCGACACGGTCCACGGCGTGCAGGACTTCTCCAAGCCGGACTACGGGACGCTCACCGCGGTCACCAACCAGTACGCGGCGATACCGTCGCTGCACTTCGGGTGGTCGTTGTGGTGCGGCGTCGTGATCCTGGCGCTCGCCCCGAAGTGGTGGATGAAGGCGCTTGGGCTTGTTCATCCGTTGTGCACGGTGTCCGCGATTGTTGCCACGGGGAACCATTGGGTGCTGGATGCGGTGGGTGGGGCGGGTGTGGTGGGGGTTGGGTTTGGGCTTACGTATTTGTTGTCGGGGCCGAGGGCCTCTTTGGCTGCGCCGGTGTTGCGGTCGCGGGGCGCTGCCCCGGACCCCGCTGGCTCTCGTCCAGGTGCGGGGCTCCAAAAATGAATGCCGCCGCCCCTCGTCAAGTACTGACCTGAAGCTCCTTCACGCCGTTCAGCCATGCCGCGCGGAGGCGGCGGGGGTCTCCCACGAGACGCAGATCCGGTACCGCGTCGGCCAGGGCGTTGAAGATCAGGTCGATTTCCAGGATCGCCAGGGACTTGCCGAGGCAGAAGTGCGGGCCGCCGCCGCCGAAGCCGAGGTGCGGGTTGGGGTCGCGGGTGATGTCGAAGGTGTCCGGGTTCTCGAAGACCTCCGGGTCGTGGTTGGCGGAGGAGTAGAAGAGGCCGACCCTGTCGCCCGCCTTGATCTTCTGTCCGCCGAGTTCGGTGTCCTGCGTGGCGGTCCGCTGGAAGGAGACGACCGGGGTCGCCCAGCGCACGATCTCCTCGGCCGTGGTGCTCGGGCGCTCCCGCTTGTAGTGCTCCCACTGGTCGGGGTGGGTGAGGAAGGCGTGCATGCCGTGGGTGATGGCGTTGCGGGTCGTCTCGTTGCCGGCGACGGCGAGCAGGATCACGAAGAAGCCGAACTCGTCGGAGGACAGGTTGCCCTCGTCCTCGGCCGCGACCAGCTGGCTCACGATGTCCTTGGCCGGGCACTTCTTGCGGTCGGCCGCGAGGTTCATCGCGTAGCCGACGATCTCCATGGCGGCCTCGGCGCCGATCTCCTCGGTGATCGCGTACTCCGGGTCGTCGTACGCGACCATCTTGTTGGACCAGTCGAAGACCTTGGAGCGGTCCTTCTGCTCGATGCCGATGAGCTCGGCGATGGCCTGCAACGGCAGCTCGACGGCGACGTTCGTGACGAAGTCGAACGCGCCGTCCGGGCCCGCCTGTTGGACCGCCTCGGCGACGATGGCGCCGGCGCGGTCGCGGAGCTTCTCCTCGAGGGACCGGATGGCGCGCGGAGTGAACCCGCGCTGCACTATCTGGCGTACCCGGGTGTGCTCGGGCGGATCCATGTTCAGCATGATCATCTTCTGTACGTCGATCTGGTCGCGCTCGATCGAGGAGTTGAAGCGGATCACGGCGGTGTTGATGTTGGACGAATAGATCTCCGGGTGAGTGGAGACGTATTTGACGTCCGCGTGCCGGGTCACGGCCCAGTAGCCGGCGTCGTCGAAGCCGGATATGCCGTGTTCCTGCGGGATCCAGCGGACCGGTTCGGCCTGGCGGAGCTGGGCGAACTCCGGGTGGGGAATGCGGTGTTGGAGGAGGTCGGGGTCGGTGAAGTCGAACCCGTCGGGCAGCGCGGGGCACGGCATGGGGTCACTCCCGTAGTGGTCTGACGATCCGTCAGGTCTCGCTGCGAAGGTAATAACGGGTTCTAGAAGTGGCAAGGCCCACGGTCGTGTTGGTTCGGTGCGTTGTGCGTGCACGCCCCTTGCGTACCGGGGGTAAGGGCGATGAGACTGCAAGTAGAACTGGTACGCGTTCTAGTTTCGTGCGCGCGCAGATCGTGCTGGTCCGGGAATCCTGGAGAGGACGTAGGTCATGGCAGCCGAGCCCGTCATCGTCGAAGCCGTACGCACCCCGATCGGCAAGCGCGGCGGCGCGCTGGCCAATCTGCATCCCGCCTATCTGCTGGGCGAGACCTATCGCGAACTCCTCGGCCGCACCGGCATCCAGCCGGACTGCGTCGAGCAGATCGTCGGCGGCACGGTCACGCACGCAGGCGAGCAGTCCATGAACCCGGCGCGCACGGCCTGGCTCACGATGGGCCTGCCGTACGAGACGGCCGCGACGACGGTCGACTGTCAGTGCGGCTCCTCGCAGCAGGCCTCGCACATGACCGCGAACATGATCGCGGCGGGCGTCATCGACGTCGGCATCTCGTGCGGTGTCGAGGCGATGTCGCGGGTGCCGCTGGGCTCGGGGTCCAAGCACGGGCCGGGAAAGCCGTTCCCCAACGAGTGGAACGTCGACCTGCCCAATCAGTTCGAGGCCGCGGAACGCATCGCGCGCAAGCGGGAGTTGACCCGGGAGAACGTGGACTCGCTCGGTCTCATATCCCAGGAGCGGGCCGCCACCGCCTGGGCCGAGGAGCGCTTCAAACGCGAGACGTTCGCGGTGCAGGTGCCCACCACGGAGGCGGAGCAGGCCGCGGGGCAGGGTATGTGGCGGCTCGTCGACCGTGACGAGGGGCTGCGTGACACGAGTATGGAGGGCCTCGCGAAGCTCAAGCCGGTGATGCCGACGGCCGTGCACACGGCGGGCAACTCCTCGCAGATCTCCGACGGGGCCTCCGCGATCATGTGGGCGTCGAAGCGGATGGCGCGGGCGCTCAAGTTGCGGCCTCGCGCGCGGATCGTGGCGCAGGCGTTGGTCGGGGCCGATCCGCACTTCCACCTGGACGGGCCGGTGGATGCGACGCGGGCGGTGCTCGGCAAGGCGGGGATGTCCCTGAAGGACATCGACATCGTCGAGATCAACGAGGCGTTCGCGTCGGTGGTGTTGAGCTGGGCGCAGGTCTTCGAGCAGGACCTGGAGAAGGTGAACGTGAACGGTGGGGCGATTGCGCTCGGGCATCCGGTGGGGGCGACGGGAGCGCGGTTGATTGCATCGGCGTTGCATGAACTGGAGCGCAGGGACAAGGAGTTCGCGCTCATTACGATGTGTGCGGGTGGGGCGCTCTCTACCGGCACGATCATCCAGCGGCTGTAACCCTAATTAAGCCCCTGCGGCGATTGAGGCGCGGGGGCTTAATGGGCCGGTGCCGGTTCAGTACCAACCGTTGGACTGCCAGTGGCTCCACGCGCCGCAGGCGCTGCCGTAGCGGTCGTTCATGTACTTGATGCCCCAGTCGATCTGGGTCTCCGGGTTCGTCTTCCAGTCGGAACCGGACGACGCCATCTTGTTGGCCGGAAGCGCCTGGACCAGGCCGTACGCACCGGTGGAGGCGTTCGTCGCGTTCGGGTTCCAGCCGCTCTCCTGGGACACGATCTTGTCGAAGCAGCTGAACTGGGCCGAGTCCGAGATCTTCTGCTGGGCGATGGCCTTCGCCGAGCCCGACGTCGACGCGGCCTGGGCCGGGGCCGATGCGAAGAGGAGACCGGTTGTCGCGGCGGCGAGGGTGACACCGGCGATGGCGTTCTTCGGAGTGGCAATGCGGCGCAGGAGCGTGGCGGTCAAAACGGAACCTTCCGTGGGAGGCAGGGAGTGGCAGGGCGTAGTGCCTTGCGGTTGCTCCACAGAAACAAAGACCGAGGAGTGAAAGCAATGTGCGCTTTTACTAAGAGAAGTCGGACTCTATGGGTTATGGGTTAAATGTCCGTTGTGTCGGGTGGGGGGGGAGTGGGCGAAGGGGCCCCATCTGGCTACGGTCCCGCTTAGTACGTGACGTGGGTCATGTGCGTGGCCTCACGCCCGCGGCTCGTCGAATGTGACCTGGGCCTCGAAGGCTGCCCGCCTCGTGGCCCGGCGCAGCGCCTTGAGGACGGCGCCTCCGACGACCAGCGTCAGGACGACGGTGAGCGCGGCACGCCCCAGGTCCCAGCCGAGCGACGTGGCCGCGCAGTAGGCGAGGAAGCGCACGAGGTTCTCGTGCAGCGCGGCATCCGGCTGGTACGCCACGGAGGAGGCCAGCGCGTTCATGAACGGCCAGCCCGCGAGATTCATGAGCGTGCCGTACGCGAACGCGGCGAGGAAGCCGTAGGCGGCGAGCATCACGCGCTCGGCCCCGCCGCGCAGGGTGTGCGCTCCCGGCAACAGCCCCGCGCCCATCGTGAACCAGCCCATCGAGAGCATCTGGAACGGCATCCACGGCCCCACGCCCCCGGTCAGCAGCGCCGAGGTGAACATGCTGAGGGAACCCAGGACGAAGCCGAAGCCGGGGCCGAGGACGCGGCCGCTCAGGACCATCAGGAAGAACATCGGCTCCAGCCCGGCCGTGCCCGCCCCGATGGGACGCAGGGCCGCCCCCGCGGCGGCCAGCACGCCGAGCATCGCCACCGCCTTGGGGCCCATGCCGGACTCCGAGATCGTGGCCGCCACCACGGCGACCAGCAGCACGAGCAGCGCCGCGAACAGCCAGGGAGCGTCCTGCGCGTGCGCGTTCACCTCGGACCCGGGCCCGGTGATCAGCGGCCAGCCGATGCCGACGATGCCCACGGCGCTGACCAGGAGCAGGGCGGCGATGGAGCGGGGGCCCAGGCGGACCGGATTGGCCTGGCGGTCGAGCGGCCCCGGGGCTCCGGCCCGCGGCTTGAATGTCATTTCAGGGCCTCTTCGACCTCGGACACCGTGAGCCAGCGCTGCGGCGCCAGGATCTTCGCGACCTGCGGGGCGAAGGACGGGGACGACGTGACGATGTCGGGGGTGGGGCCGTCCGCCACGATCTCGCCGTCCGCGAGGATCGCCACGCGGTGGGTCAGCTCCGCCGCCAGTTCCACGTCGTGCGTCGCCATGACGACGGCGTGGCCCTCGGCCGCGAGGTTCCGCAGGATCGCGACGAGGCGGGACTTGGCCGCGTAGTCCAGGCCGCGGGTCGGCTCGTCGAGCAGGAGCAGCGGCGGGGCCGCCGTCAGCACGATCGCCAGGGCCAGGGTGAGGCGCTGGCCCTCGGAGAGGTCGCGGGGGTGGGTGTCGTCGGAGATCCCGGGGAGCAGGTCGGTGAGCAGGCCGCGGCAGGTGCCGGGGGTGGCGGACGCGTCCTTGTCCGCCGCCGTGCACTCCGCGGCGACCGTGTCCGCGCAGAGGAGGTCGCGGGGTTCCTGGGGGACGAGGCCCACCTTGCGGATGAGGTCGCGGGGGGTGGTCTTGTGGGGGACGGTGCCGCTGACGGTGGCCGTGCCGGAGGTTGGTTTGATCAGCCCGACCAGGGTTGAGAGGAGGGTGGATTTGCCGGCGCCGTTGCGGCCCATCAGGGCGAGTACCTCGCCGGTGGTGACCTGGAGGTCTATGTGACGTAGTGCCTCGATACGGCCTCTGCGTACGCCCAGGTTTTTGGTTGCGGCCAGAGTGGTTGCGGTCGCGGGGCTCTGCCCCGGACCCCGCGCCTCAATCGCCGGCGGGGCTTGATTCGCCCGGCCTCGCGGTTCGCGCGCCGCAGGGGCTTTAAATGGGCGCTCGGCCAGTCGTTCCTTCAAGCCGCTTGCCGCACGCCTCGCGTTTCTCACCGTCAGCGGCAACGGGTCCCAGCCCGCCAGGCGGCCCAGGCCCACCACCGGGGGGTAGACCGGGGAGACGGTCATGATCGCCGCCGGGTCGCCCACCAGCAACGGTTCACCGGCACCCGGCAGCAGCGCCACCTGGTCCGCGTACTGGATGACGCGTTCCAGGCGGTGTTCGGCCATGAGGACCGTCGTGCCCAGGTCGTGGACCAGGCGTTGCAGGACCGAGAGGACCTCCTCCGCCGCTGCTGGGTCGAGGGCGGATGTCGGTTCGTCGAGGACGAGGACCTGGGGGTGGGGCGTGAGGACGGAGCCGATCGCGACGCGTTGTTGCTGGCCGCCGGAGAGCGTGGAGATCGGGCGGTCGCGCAGGTCGGCGAGGCCGAGGAGGTCGAGGGTCTCCTCCACGCGGCGCCGCATGACCGGCGGGGACAGGCCCAACGACTCCATGCCGTACGCGAGTTCGTCCTCCACGGTGTCCGTGACGAAGTGCGCGAGCGGGTCCTGGCCCACCGTGCCGACGACGTCGGCGAGTTCGCGGGGTTTGTGGGTGCGGGTGTCGCGGCCGGCCACCGTGACGCGACCGGACAGCGTGCCGCCGGTGAAGTGCGGGACGAGGCCGCTCACCGCTCCGAGGAGGGTGGACTTGCCGACGCCCGACGGGCCCGCGAGGAGCATCAACTCGCCCTCGGGCACGTGGAGATGGATGCCGTGGACGGTGGGGCGCGGCGCGCCGTCGTAGGTCACGGAGACGTTCTCGAAGCGGATCATGACGACGCCTCCGTCGGCTTGTCGGGAATCGGCCTGTCGGGAGCGGGTGCGACGAAGGCCGGGAGCAGGCCGAGCAGGATGCCCGCCGCAGGCCACAGCGGCAGTTCCGGCGCCGCGAGCGGGACCACCGGCGGCTGGAGGGCCGCCGGGTCCTGGGTGCCGGTCCAGATCAGCGCCGCCGCGGCCACCGCACCGGACGCCGCGACCAGCCAGGCCCGTACGCCCCACACGTCGGGCCGGTAGCGGGTGCGTACCGTGCGGCGCCCGCCGAGCCAGAGCCCGCCGAGCGCCGCGGCGACCCCGGCGAGGAGTACCGGGAGCCCGTACCCGGATCCGGAGGCCGCGAGCAGGCCGTACGTTCCCGCGCACACCCCGATGAGGCCGCCCAGCGTGAGCGCGGCCGTGGCGCGGCGCACGGCGGGCGGCACCTCGGCGGTGCGGCCGTAGCCGCGTGCGTCCATCGCGGCGGCGAGTGAGACGGAACGCTCCAGTGCTCCTTCGAGGACCGGGAGGCCGACCTGGAGCAGACCGCGCAGGCCGCTGTCCGGGCGGCCGCGCAGGCGTCGCGCCGCCCGCAGCCTGCGGACGTCCGCGACCAGGTTCGGGGCGAACGTCATCGCCACGACGACCGCGACCCCGGCCTCGTACAGCGCGCCCGGCAGTGACTTGAGCAGCCGGGACGGGGAGGCGAGCGCGTTAGCGGCGCCCACGCAGATGAGGAGGGTGGCGAGCTTCAGGCCGTCGTAGAGCGCGAAGACGAGGCCTTCGAGCGTCACCGGGCCGCCGATCCGTACCCCCTGCGCCCAGTCCGGCAGCGGCAGTTCGGGCAGTGTGAAAAGGAGGTGCGTGCCCGGGATCGCCGAGCCGAGCAGCGTCGCGAAGACCAGGCGGATGCCGAGCACGACCAGCGCCAGCTTCACGAACGCCCCGTACGAACGCGCCCACGGTGCCTCCGTGCGGCGCGCCGTCACCACGTATCCGGCGACGCCGATCAGCAGCGCGAGCAGCAGCGGGTTCGTGGTGCGGGACGCGGCCGTGCCGAGGCCGAGCGCCCAGATCCACCAGGCGCCCGGGTGCAGGGAGTTGGAGCGGTGCGCCCGAGGGGCGCGGAGCTGGGAGGCGGTCATGTGTCAGCGGCGTCGGCGTCGGGCCTGCACGCCGACCGCGATGCCGAGCACGACGACCACGGCGACACCGGCGATGAGGCCGACCGAGGGGCCGCCGTCGTCGCCGTCGGACTGCGAGGCGGAATCCTTCGCGAAGGGCGTCGAGGGCGTCTTGCCGGAGGTCTCCTTGGACACCTGCTCGCCGCAGCCCGACTTCGGGTAGCCCGAGATCGCGCACAGCATCGCGCTGCTGTCGTAGCGCAGTGGCTTCGCGACGGAGGCGAGCGCGTCGGCGCTCGTCGCGTCCTCGGCGACCCGCGCGCACGCGGTGCGCGGCTTCGGCGGGGTCTCCGGCGACGGGGCGTCGACCCCCGTGCCGAAGTCGATGACGAGCGCGACGCGCTTCTTGCCGCCATCGGCCGGAGTGTCCTCGCAGATCGCGTCGAAGCCGGCGCTGCCGCGCGGCTGCGTCGCGTCCTTCGAGTCGGCGCTCACCGCGAACCGGAAGCCCTGCACGTCGCCGTCCGACGGCTTGGTCTGCGAGGGGCCCGCCGTCGCGTACGTCCATGTCTTCTGGCCGCCGTCCCGCTCCCAGAACGACCAGTAGCGGTACCCGGCGGCCTGCGCGGGGGCGACGGTCACGGCGAGCAGCGCGACGAGCAGTCCGAGGACGAGCCCGCCGAGGCCGGCCGACCGGCGCGCGGTCACGGCTGCTGCTTCTTGCGGCCGCTGAGCAGGAAACCGGCGCCCACGGCGGCGATGAACATCACGCCGATGATCCACCAGTTGGCGCCGCCACCGCCGTCGTCCTTCTTCTCGTCGGAGTCGGACGCGGACGATTTCGTGGAGGCGGGCTCCGGGCCCGTCTTGTTGAGGGCGGCCACCAGGTCCGTGCCGCCGAAGTCGCGCGGGTCGTTGCCGGTGGCGTGCGCGGCGAAGATCAGCTCGGCGTAGCCGGCGGGCCCGGTCTGCGCGGCCCAGCCCTTCGCGTTCTTCTCCAGCCAGGTGTACGAGTCCTTCGTGGCCTTGATGCCCTCGGCCGCGGCGACGGCGGTGACCGCGTCCGCGGTGTTGCCGTAGTCGGGCTGGTCGGTGGAGCCGGCCAGCTGGGACTTCAGGTAGAGGTGGGTGTCGAGCTGGTTCTGGAGGTAGACGGCGCCGTTGTGCGCGATCGCCTCCGCGCTCTTGCCGTCCTCGCAGGTGTACGCGTCCGGGGCCTTGCCCTTGTCCGGCGCGAAGCCGGTGCCGAGGGCGCCCAGCACACCGGCGGCGGTGGCGTCCGCGTTGGCGGCGAGCTCGCCCTTCTTGTCCGGCTGGTAGGCGAGGGCGCCGCCGTCCTTGCCCTTGGCGCAGGGGAGGGCGAGTGAGGCGAGGGCGTCGGTGCCGGTCTTGTCGTGGTGCGAAGTCACCTTGGCCGGGTCCTTGCCCGCGGCGGCGAGAGCGCCGAGCACGACCGCGGTCGAGTTCGCGTCGCTGGCCATGCCGAGGCTGTAGCCCCAGCCGCCGTCCAGGTTCTGGGTCTTCACCAGCCGCTCGACGCCCGCGGCGACCTCGCCGTCCCGGCCGCCGACCGCGGCGAGTGCCTGGACGGCGGCCGCGGTGGCGTTGCTGTCGATCTTGGTCTTCTTGTCGCAGGCCCTGCCCGGTTCGGCGCGGTAGGCGGCGAAGCCGCCGTTCTCGCACTGCTGACCGGCCAGCCAGTCGACCGCCTTCTGTGCGGGCTTGACGCCCACCGTGTCCTGCGCGACGAGCGCGAGGGACTGCCGCCAGACTCCGTCGTACGTGGGGTCGCCCTTGCCGTAGAGGCCCGACGGGACGACCTTCTTCGGCGAGGGGGAGGCGCTGTCCGCGGTCGCGGCCTGCGCGCCCATGGCGCCGATGGCGACGGTCGCGGCGACGAGCGCGGCGCTGCGGCGAATGTTCATGGTGGGGCGGAGGCCTCTCCCTGCGGGGAGCGGGGTGGCGCGGTACACGGAGGTACCGGGCGGCTCCGGCTCCGCGTACGTACTGACGACGCCTTCACTGTACCCGGCACCGTGGTTGCGGTTGCGGGGTTCCGCCCCGGACCCCGCTGCTCAATCGCCGCAGGGGCTTGATCGCCTCAATCGCCGGCGGGGCTTGATAGATCAAGCCCCGCCGGCGATTGAGGCGATCTTTT
>NZ_JBSFVM010000011.1:0-199797 GCF_053592315.1 Streptomyces sp. NPDC002754 | reverse complement strand
CTACGAGACCATTCCGGCGCCTTGCGATCGCACGCACCAGACCCCGCGAGGCCCGCCCTCCGGGCGGACGACGCTACTTTCGAAACACGCCCTAGGCCTGCTTCGTCTCGTCGTACGCCTCGCGTGCCGCCGTCACCTCGGGCAGGCGTCGATCCGTCCAGTCCGCGAGCGCGCGGACCTGCGCGGCGGCCTCGCGGCCGAGGTCGGTGAGTGCGTAGTCGACGCGGGGCGGGATCACGGGCTTGGCGTCGCGGTGGACGACGCCGTCGCGCTCCAGGGTCTGCAGCGTCTGCGCGAGCATCTTCTCGCTGACGCCGCCGATCTCCCGGCGCAGCTCACTGAACCGGTACGAGCGTTCCTCCAGCGCTAGCAGCGCGAGAACGCCCCACCGGCTGGTGACATGTTCCAGGACCAGGCGCTGCGGACACATGCCCTCGGCCGGCGTCGCCGTCCACTGCCGCACTCTGCTTACCTGCACACCAGTACCTTACTTCAAAGTGGGTACTTACGAATTCTCAGTACCAGTCTTACGGTGAAGAGGAACCACTGGTCAAGGAGATATGAGACATGAGCTACATCGTTACCGGAGCCACCGGAAAGCTCGGCCGCCTGGTCGTCGCGGGACTGCTCGACGCGGGTGTCCCCGCCTCGGAGGTTGTCGCCGTCGTGCGCGACAAGGGCAGGGCCGCGGACCTCGCGGGCCGGGGGATCGGGTTGCGCGTCGCCGATTACAGCCACCCCGAGACGCTCGCGGACGCCTTCCGCGCGGGCGACCGCGTGCTGCTGGTCTCCGGCAGCGAGGTCGGCCAGCGCGTCGCCCAGCACCAGGCAGTGATCGACGCGGCGAAGGCGGCGGGCGTCGAACTCCTCGGCTACACCGGAGTGCTCGGCGGCCCGGACGCCGACTTCGAACTGGCCGCCGAGCACAAGGCCACCGAGCAGGCGATCCTCGACTCCGGCCTGCCGTACACGTTTCTGCGCAACGGCTGGTACCACGAGAACTACACCGAGAACCTGGCCCCGGTCCTGGAGCACGGCGCCGTCGTGGCGAACGCGGGCGAGGGCCGGATCGCCTCCGCCTCGCGCGCCGACTTCGCGGCGGCCGCCGTCGCCGTACTGACGGGCGAGGGCCACGAGGGCAAGGCGTACGAGCTGAGCGGCGACGTCGCGTGGTCGCTCGCCGAGTACGCCGCCGAGGTCGCGCGGCAGTCCGGCAAGGAGATCGTCTACCGGGCCGTGACGCCCGAACAGAACCGGGAGATCCTGCTCGGCGCCGGGCTGCCCGCCCCCTTCGCCGACATCCTCGTGGGCGTGGACACCGCGATCGAGAAGGGACTGCTCGCGCACCGGAACGGCGACCTGGCACGCCTCATCGGCCGGCCCACCACGCCGATCGCCGACGCCGTCGCCGACGCGCTGAGGTAGGGCCCTCGGGAGGTGGTCCGCCGGGGCGATGAGTCTGCCCGTTGCCCGGAGTCCTCCCCTGTGACAGCAGGGAGGCCGGTCCATGAGCAATCCGATTCGCCTGTACATGTCGATGTCGCTCGACGGCTGCATCGCCGGTCCGGACGATCGACCGGGTCAGGAGCTCGGCCGTTCCGGTGGCCGTCTCTTCAACTGGCTCGACGACCGGGAGTCCGACGGCCCCAGCGGACAGGTCTACCGGGAGGCGCTGGCGACCGGCGCGCTGATCTCCGGCCGTCGGACCTTCGAACTGGCCGGGCGGTGGCAGGGCGACCACCATGACGGGGTGCCGATCTACGTCCTCACCCACCAGGTCGAGGCCGGTGACGTGCCACCTGGTCACGCACGGTTCGTCACCGACGTCGAGGACTGCGCGCGGCGGGCCCGCGCGGCCGCCGGGGACCGGCCTGTCATGGTCCATGGGGCGGGCGCGGCCCAGGCGCTCCTGCGGGCCGGGCAGCTCGACGAGATGGAGATCCACCTGGTCCCGGTCCTCCTCGGGGACGGCCGACGACTGTTCGACCACCTCGGCGGGGACCACATCGAACTCGACCTCGTCCGACGCCTCGAGGACCGCGACGTCACGCACCTGCGCTACCGGGTGCGACGAGCCGAGGGGGCCGCGTGAAGACACTGTTCGTCTCCTACCGCGTCACCGACCTGGACCGCTCGCTCGACTTCTACTCGGCCCTCGGCTACGTAGAGCTGGGCAGGGTCCGGGCCGGTGACGCGGGGCGCCTCGTGATCCTGCACTTCCCCGACGAACCGGCGGCCTCGCTCGAACTGGTCCACCGCCCCGCCGCCGGACCCGTCGACGTGGGCACCGGTTTCGACCACCTCGCGGTCCAGGTGGACGCGCTGGCCGCCACCCGTGAACGGCTGACCGACGCGGGCCTCGAGCCGGGACCGGTCGAGTATCCGGGCGGCCCCGAAGGCCCCAAGACGTCATGGCTCACCGACCCGGACGGCTACCGCATCGAGCTGGTGGAGTGGCCGCCCGAAAGTCCCGACGGCATCACCGCCGAGACCTTCTCCTGAGCGGCCCCGGTCCCGGAAACCCGCCACACGGTGCGCCTGGTCCTGCAGATGGGGCAGACCTGTCGGGAGCCGACCTTTCCGGCGCCGACCTGTGCCGCGCGCTGCTGTGCCCGTCGACGGCTCACGGCGTCGTGCTGAAGCGCGCGCCCCGTCCGGCTCAGCCGCCGGCGGTGCCCGGTGGGGGTGTGGCGAGCAGGAGGCCGGCCGTGCCGGAGATGTCCAGGACCCGGCGGACGGGCCGGCTGACGGCGATCAGGCGCAGGCTGCCTCCCGCGTCGGCGGCCAGCCGGTGGTGGCGCACGAGGAGGTTGATGCCGGTCGAGTCGGTGAACGGCACGTCGGCGAAGTCGAGTTCGCAGCGGCGTGGGTGCAAGGGGACCAGCGCGCGGTCGAGGCCGGGTGCGGTGTCCAGGTCGAGTTCGCCGCGCGCGTGGAGGAGGACGAGGTCTCCGGCGTCGACGACGTGGATGTCGAAGAGGGGTGAGGTCGGCTTGCCCATGGCTGTTGCTCCTCGGCCTACCCGCTTGAGGTGCGTCGGATGTTCCATGGAAGCACTGAGCGCACCGTCCTGGCATCCGAACCGGCGGAAGGATGCCAAGGTTGCTGGCTGGTCATGCCCGCGGCATATGGTGGACAGGGGTGTCGGCGGTGAACAGACTGTCCTGAGCGTGCGGCGGCATATGGCGAAGCGTTCGGTGCGCGGGGGAGGGGGCCCGCTCACGCCCGGGACGGCTGCTCTCGGCGGGCCCGCTCGCGCAGCGCGACCTTGTCGACCTTGCCCGCCGCGTTGTGCGGCAGCGCGTCGACGGGGACGAAGGCGCGCGGCACCTTGAAGTTGGCCAGCCGCTCCCGCGCCCAGCCGGTCAGCTCCGCCGTATCGATCCCTGTGCCGTCCGCCGCGACGCAGTACGCGACGCCCACCTCGCCGAGCCGCTCGTCCGGCGTGCCGACGACGGCCACGTCGGCGATGACCGGATGGCCGCGCAGCGCCTGCTCGATCTCGGCCGGATACGCGTTGAACCCGCCAACCAGGAACACGTCCTTGAGCCGGTCGGTGATCGTCAGAAAGCCGCGCTCGTCGAGGCGTCCGACGTCCCCGGTGCGCAGCCAGCCCTCGGAGTCGAGCGTGCCGGCCGTGGCGTCCGGGTCGTCGAGGTATCCGCGCATCACCTGGTAGCCGCGGATCAGGACCTCGCCCTCGCCGTCGGCGAACCGGCCGGCCGAGGCGTCGATACGGATCTCGGTGCCGGGCATGGCCTGCCCGACTGTGTGCGCCAGGGTGTGCGCGCCCTCGTGGGGCGGGCAGATGGTGGCGAAGCCGTTCGTCTCGGTGAGCCCGTACGCGGTGAACACGGTGTGCGCGCCGAGTTCACGGATCTGCTCGATGAGTCTGGTGGGGATGTTGGACGCGCCGGTGCCCGCCATGCGCAGCGAGGACAGGTCGTGGTCGGGCCGCCGCGGGTGGTTCAACAGGGAGAGGAAGACAGTCGGCGCGCCCGTGAGCACGGAGACACGGTCGCGCTCGATCCGCTCCAGGACCCGGGCCGCGTCGAACACCGGCTCCGGCAGCACCGTCGCCCCCGTCAACAGGCAGGCCACGAAGCCCGCCTTGTAGCCGAACGTGTGGAAGAACGGGTTGACCAGCAGATACCGGTCGCCGAACTGCAGGGTCACCGTGCGCGCCCAGTCCCGGGAGGCCCGCACCACCTGTCCGTGTTCGCCGATCACGCCTTTGGGGCGGCCCGTGGTGCCTGAGGTGAACAGCAGGTCGCTCGGTGCGTCCGGGGTCACGGCCGCCGACCGTTCAACGCGTTCGCGGGTGGTGACCGCGTCGCCGGAGGCGAGAAACGTGGCCCACTCACTGTCGTCGTGCAGGGCCACCACCCTTTCCAGCGTGGGCAGTTCATGGCCGTCCGCGAGTTCGGCACGGTAGTCGCGGCCCAGGAAGTCGTGCTCCGTCAGGAGCACACGGGCGCGTGCGCGGCGCAGGATGTCGGCGGCCTCCGCGGCGCGGTAACGGGTGTTGACCGGGACGAGGACGCCGCCCGCGGCGAGTGCGCCCAGCGCGGCGATCGCCCACCGGTCACTGTTGGTCGCCCAGACCCCGACCGATTCGCCGGGCCGCAGCCCCTGCGCCATCAGGGCCCGCGCGGCCCGGTCCACCTGCTCGCGCAGCGTACGGAACGTCCAGCGGGTCCCCCGGAACGTGAGGGCCTCCGCGTCGCCGTGGGTGTCGGCCGCCCAGTCGGCGAGACGGGCCAAGGTGTGCGGGCCGCCCATGTGTTGTCGTCCTCCCGGTCGCCGTGGCAGTGCAGAGCATCAGAAGGTCGGAGCGTGCCACGGGGAGGGGCGGGCGTAGTGGCTGTTCCCGCTGACCGGGAACGGCGCATGCCGCCGCTGACGCGAAGCGGGCGGAGCTACGGCCTGACCTACGTCGTGGCGACTCCCGCGTACCCTCCTCCTGTGTCAGCCTCCCGTCCGCACCGTGTCGCCGTCCTCGTGCTCGAGGGCGCGAAGCCGCTCGATGTCGGGATTCCCGCGCAGGTGTTCACGACGCGCGCGAGCATGCCGTACGAGGTGCGGGTGTGCGGAGCGGCGCCCGGACTCGTGACCGGCGGCGACGGACTCGCGTACTCCGTGGCCCACGGCCTCGAGGCGCTCGCGTGGGCCGACATCGTCTTCGTACCGGGCTACCGGTTTCCGGACCGTGAGGAACCGCCGCCGGTCGTCGTCGAGGCACTGCTCGCCGCCCACGACCGGGGCGCGCGGCTCGCCGCCATCTCGACCGGCGCCTTCGCGCTCGCCGCCACCGGGCTGCTCGACGGCAAGCGCGCCACGACGCACTGGCACTACACGCGCGCCCTCGCGGCCAGGCACCCCCTCGTCCGGGTCGACGAGAACGTGCTGTTCGTCGACGAGGGCAGCGTGCTCACCTCGGCAGGCGCCGCCTCCGGCATCGACCTGTGCCTGCACATTCTGCGCGGCGACCTCGGAGTGGCCGCGTCCCACCACGCGGCCCGCCGCCTGGTCGCCGCGCCCTACCGCAGCGGCGGCCAGGCCCAGTACGTGCCGCGCAGCGTCCCCGAGCCGCTAGGTGAACGCTTCGCCGCCACCCGGGAATGGGCGCTGCACCGGCTCGGCGAACCCCTCACCCTCGACATACTGGCGCGGCAGGCCGGGGTGTCCCCGCGCACCTTCTCCCGGCGCTTCGTCGACGAGACCGGCTGCACACCGATGCAATGGGTGATGCGCGCCCGTATCGATCTGGCCCGCGAACTGCTCGAACGCTCGCAGCGCGGTGTCGAACAGATCGCGGCCGACGTCGGGCTCGGCACGGGCGCGAATCTGCGGCTGCACTTCCAGCGCATCCTCGGCACCACACCGAGCGAGTATCGGCGCACCTTCACGCCCGGTGAGTGAGACCCCTGAACACGGGCTGGCGGGATCCTTTTGAACCCTGGCGATTCCGCCACTGTCAGCGGGACGGGCCGCGAGCGAGCCTGGTGGTGAACGGAAGGGACACCATTCATGACTCGCATCGCCATCAACGGATTCGGCCGCATCGGCCGCAACGTGCTGCGCGCCCTGCTGGAGCGCGACAGTGACCTCGAGGTCGTCGCCGTCAACGACCTCACCGAGCCCGCCACGCTCGCCCGGCTGCTCGCCTTCGACAGCACGGCGGGACGCCTCGGACGCCCGGTCACCGCCGACGGGGACACCCTCGTCGTCGACGGCCGGCGGATCAAGGTCCTTGCCGAGCGTGAACCGGCGCAACTGCCGTGGGCCGAACTCGGCGTCGACCTCGTCCTGGAGGCCACCGGCCGCTTCACCTCGGCCAAGGCCGCCCGCGCCCACCTCGACGCGGGCGCGAAGAAGGTTCTCGTCAGCGCCCCGTCGGACAGCGCCGATGTCACGCTCGCGTACGGCGTCAACTCCGACGCCTACGACCCGGCCGTGCACACCATCGTCTCGAACGCCTCCTGCACCACCAACGCGCTCGCCCCGCTCGCCTCCGTCCTCGACGAACTCGCCGGTATCGAGCACGGGTTCATGACGACGGTGCACGCCTATACGCAGGAGCAGAACCTCCAGGACGGCCCGCACCGCGACGCCCGCCGCGCCCGCGCCGCCGGGGTCAACATCGTGCCGACCACGACCGGCGCCGCCAAGGCGATCGGCCTGGTCCTGCCGAACCTCGAAGGCAAGCTGTCGGGCGACTCGATCCGCGTCCCCGTACCGGTGGGCTCGATCGTCGAACTGAACACGACCGTCGCCCGCGACGTGACACGCGACGAGGTATTGGCCGCCTACCGCGCCGCGGCCGAGGGCCCTCTCGCCGGTGTCCTCGAGTACTCCGAGGACCCGCTCGTGTCGTCCGACATCGTGGGCAACCCCGCCTCGTCGATCTTCGACTCGGCCCTCACCCGCGTCGACGGCCGCCACATCAAGGTGGTCGCCTGGTACGACAACGAGTGGGGCTTCTCGAACCGCGTGATCGACACGCTCCAACTCCTAGCCGACCGCTGACCGCCTACGCGGGCCGGGGCCCGGCCGCGCGGCGCAGCCGGTTGGCGATCGCGAGGCCCATGCCCTCCGGCGCCGGCAGCGACACGAGGATGAGGTCGCAGCCCTGCTGGTCGAGTTCGCGCAGGCAGCCGTAGAGGCCGCGCGCGTAGGCGTCCAGTGAGGCGGGGACGGCGATCGTGGCGTGCGCCCGCACCGGAGTGTCGGCGAGGGCGGAGGGCACGAACACGCCCACCCGGTGGCCGAGTTCGCGCGCGCGGTCCGTCTCGGAGACGATCTCTTCGGGGTCGACGAGGACGACGCGCGCGTTCGGCGCGTAGTGCGAGGGATGCTGGCCCGGCACCCGCACCTGGCTGGTGGAGGGAACGTCGAGGGGGCGTCCCAGCGCCGCTTCGAGGTCCTCGCGCGTCACACCGCCCGGCCGCAGAATGCTCAGCGACTCGCTCGTGGCGTCGACGATGGTCGACTCGACGCCGACCTCGCAGGGGCCACCGTCGAGCACGAAGTCGACGCCGTCACCGAGCTCGGCGCGGACGTGGTCGGCAGTGGTGGGGCTCACCGAGCCGAACCGGTTGGCGGACGGGGCCGCGATGCCGCCGCCGAAGGCGCCCAGCAGCTCCAGCGCGACGGGGTGGTCGGGCACCCGCAGCGCCACCGTCTCGAGCCCACCGGTGGCGTCGAGGGGCACCCGGTTACCGCGCCGCAGGACCAGCGTGAGGGGCCCCGGCCAGAAGCGCTCCGCGAGCAGGCGCGCCGCCTCGGGCACGTCCTCCGCCCAGTCGGCCAGGTGCTCGGCGCCGCCGATGTGGACGATCAGCGGATGGTTGGGCGGGCGGCCCTTGGCCTGGAAGATGCGGGCGACGGCGGCGGGGTCCTCGGCGTCGGCGCCCAGGCCGTACACGGTTTCGGTGGGGAGAGCGACGAGGCCGCCGCCGCGCAGCACACCGACCGCCTTCTCGATGTCGATGTCGCGGACGGGGGCCGTCAGCCTTGCGTTGTCCTTCTCGTTCACGATCGCAGATTACGACCCGGCGCCCGGAACAGCGCAATCAGGTCCACCGGTGCGCACGGTCGTGCCCGCTGGGCGGGGGAGCGCCCCCCGCCCACGAGTTCACTCAGGCCTTGTCCTGCATGCTGCTGCGCGCGGGGTTGGCCTGCTGCGCGGCCTTGGGGTCCTTCTCGTCGGCCTTGGCCCGCACCCCGTCCTTGATGCGCCGACCGATCGACGAGTCGATGTTGGACCAGTACTCGAAGGCGCGCTCGAGCACCGGTTCGCTCACGTCGTTGAGCAGATGACCGACGACGTTGTCCACGAGCCGGTCGCGCGCGGCGTCGTCGAGCACCTCGCGCACCATGGTGCCCGCCTGACCCCAGTCGTCGTCCTCCGCGTGGTCGACGTAGGCGGCGCGGGTGATGTCACCGTCCGCGTACCAGCTGGGCGGTGTGCCGTAGCGGTCGGTGTCGGCCGCCGGGCCGCCCTTGGAGTTCGGCGCGTACACCGGATCCGCGGTCTTCCGGTAGGCCATGGCGCCGTCCTTCGTGTACGTGTTCACGGGCACGACCGGCGCGTTGACGGGCAGCTGCTGGTAGTTGCCGCCGATGCGGTGGCGGTGCGCGTCGGCGTACGAGAACAGCCGGCCGAGCAGCATCCGGTCGGGGCTCGGGCCGATGCCGGGGACCAGGTTGTTCGGCTGGAACGCCGCCTGCTCGATCTCCGCGTGGTTGTCCGTCGGATTGCGGTCCAGCGTCATCTTGCCGACCTCGACCAGCGGATAGTCGGCGTGCGGCCACACCTTGGTCAGGTCGAACGGGTTGAAGCGGTACCCCGGCGCGTCGTCGTACGGCATGACCTGCACGTACAGAGTCCAGCTCGGGAACTCCCCGTCGCGGATGTGCTCGAAGAGATCCCGCGTGTGGTAATCCGTGTCGGCCGCGGCCATCTGGTCCGCCTCGTGCTGGGTGAAGCACTCGACGCCCTGGTCGGTCTTGAAGTGGTACTTCACCCAGAACCGCTCGCCCTGGGCGTTGATCCACATGTAGGTGTGCGACGTGTAGCCGTTCATGTGACGCCAGGTGCGGGGGATGCCGCGGTCGCCCATCAGCCAGGTGACCTGGTGCGCTGACTCGGGCGACAGCGTCCAGAAATCCCACTGCATGTCGTGGTCGCGGAGGTTGTTGTCCGCGCGGCGTTTCTGGGACCGGATGAAGTGCTGGAACTTCATCGGGTCCTTCACGAAGAAGACCGGGGTGTTGTTCCCGACCATGTCGTAGTTGCCCTCGGACGTGTAGAACTTCACCGCGAACCCGCGGGGGTCGCGCCAGGTGTCCGGGCTCCCGCGCTCGCCGGCGACCGTGGAGAACCGGGTCACCAGCTCGGTCCGCGTCCCCGGCTGGAACACCGCGGCCTTGGTGTACGGGCTGACGTCGGCGGTGACCTGGAAGTGGCCGAAGGCGCCGCTGCCCTTGGCGTGCGGCTGCCGCTCCGGGATCCGCTCCCGGTTGAACTGCGCCATCTGCTCGATCAGATAGGAGTCCTGGAGGAGGATCGGGCCACCGGCCCCGACCGTGAGCGAGTGCTCATCGCTTTCGACCGGAACGCCGGCATCCGTGGTGGTCGCTTTGGCTGTCTCGTCACTCATGAGCTGCGCGTGCCTTTCGACGGGGTCGCTCTACGGCGCGGCGCCTGCGGTGTGCGAGCCGCATCCGGAACGGCACACCGGGCAAACCGACGACATCACCCATGCTGCGTCTTCCGTTCGGACACGGCCATTCGGGCCGCCCCGGCGGAGTGGGTACCCACTCGTCGTGACCCGACACAGAGAAAGGCGACGGCGGCGAAGGACAGGAGGATGTGACCGACGAGGTTGACGGTGCCGGCCGAGCCCTGATCCGGGGTCTGCCCGAAGCCGACCCAGACGTAGGTCAGCGTGGCGCCCGCGGCCAGGGCGAAGGTGTGGGTGGGCGCCCAGCCACGCGCGCGTGCCCAGTGGTGGACAAGGCCCGCCGCCACGAAGGCGATCGCCAGCGCGGCGGCCACACCCGCCCAGCTCGGCTGAAGCACCAGCCAGAACGCGCTGGTGGCCGCGCACGACGCGACCGCGACGAACAGCGGACGGGGCGCGCCGCGGGAGCCGAGCCCGGCGCGCGGGCGGGGGATCAGGAACGCGGCGGCGACAAGCACGGCCACCACGGCGGCCGTGCCGGCCAGCAACGGCCAAGGGGCCATGAAGCCGCTCTCGTCGTAACTGCCCCAGCCGACGATCACGACCCCCAGGGCCAGCAGTACGGCCGTGACGGTGAGCCCGGTCCTTCCGAGCCACGGGCGTGCCGCGCGGTCCGGGACGAGGGCGTCCATGAGCGCGATCGGCACGGTGATGCTCCACAGTGCGTGCACGGCCAGGACGGAGATCAGGCCGTAGGCGCCGGTGCCGACCAGCGGGATGGGCGTCACGGTGACCATGTCGTAGTTGCCCGAGTAGTCGGCGTTGAACAGCATCTGGTCCAGCAGACCCTCTTCGAGCAGCGCATACGCGGCGCCCAGCAGCAGGATCGAACCCCAGCCGCGCCCGGTTCTGCGGACGAGTTCGCGGATGAGCAGGGCCCCGCTGCCGTAGAGGAGGGCGAGGACCGGCAGCAGCGCCAGGGCGTCGAGGGAGGTGGCGCCGAGGAGTGCTTCCCCGACCAGCGGCGCGAGGAAGAACAGCCCCACCGCCGGCAAGCTGTTTCTCATGCCGTCGACGCTACGGACACCGCCTCCGCCCGCGCGTCGGCCGAGCGGTGGGCCCGGATGGCCGAGTGGCTACGGGCGTGCGGTCACAAATATCCGAACGTAGGCCGCGGAGCGACTTTGGGCGGATGCGGCGAGCATCCCGTCGTCACAAGTGCCGGGTGTCGCACCAGGGTTGACGGTGAAAATGGCGCCCGGTTACGTTCTCGGAGCACCGAGTTACCGGATCGCACTCTGACAACGATGTCAGAGAGGTTCGGGCGCCGGTCAGTTCCGCCTCTCCGAAGGGACCGCACGATGCGCACCCGTACAAGAAGGCTCTCCCTCCTCCTGACCGCCGCCACCCTCGGCCTGAGCCTGCTGGCCGCGGGCCCCGCCACCGCCGCCCCGCGCGCCGACCGGCACCAGGACGCGGCGGACGCCGTGGACGGCCTGATGACCTGGTGGAACCAGGACACCGGCGCCTTCGAGAGCACCGGCTGGTGGAACAACGCCAACGACCTCCAGGCGCTCCTCGACTTCTGGCAGGCCCCCGGCGACACGGGCGGCCACGACATCAAGAAGATCGCCGACCGGATCTACGAGAAGAACGTCGACGCCAAGGACGGCCGGTTCCGCAACGAGTACCTCGACGACACCGGCTGGTGGGGCCTTGCCTGGCTGCGGGCGTACGACCTCACCGGCGACACGCGCTACCTCGACACGGCGATCGCCGACGCCGACCACATGTGGAAGCACCACGACGACACCTGTGGCGGCGGCGTGTGGTGGAACTACGAGCACAAGTACAAGAACAGCATCACCAACGAACTGTTCATCACCCTCTCCGCGGGCATCCACAACCGCCTCGACGGCGACTCGACGTACCTGGGGCGGGCGCAGAGCGTCTGGGGCTGGTTCAAGGCGAAGAAGCTCATCAACAAGGACAACCTCATCAACGACGGCCTCAACGACGCGTGCGTCAACACGGGTGAGTCGACCACGTGGTCGTACAACCAGGGCGTCATCCTCGGTGGCCTCGTCGAGCTCCACAAGGCCACCGGCTCCAACGCCGTCCTCGTACAGGGCCGCAAGATCGCGGACGCGGTCGCCGCCTCGCCGCTGCTCGCGCCCGACGGGATCCTCTCCGAGCCCAACGACGACGACACGGACGGCGGCGCCGACGGCCCGTCCTTCAAGGGCGCGTACATGCGCGGTCTCGGCGCGCTAAACCGCACCCTTCCCGGCCACCCGTACTCCGCCTTCATCGACCGCCAGGCCGACGTGCTCAACTCCCTTGACCGCAGCGGGAATTACTACGGCTTCCACTGGAACGGCCCCTTCGACAAGGCCGACGCGGCCCGCCAGCACAGCGCGCTCGACGCGCTGACGGCCGCCCTCTACTGAGTTCAGCCGATCGGCACCGGCAGTGGTGTCACCGCGTAGGCCAGCGTGATGGTGTCACCGGTCGACGGGTCGGCCAGTTCCACCCGCCACGCGTCGCCGAACTGGTCGACGCCCTCGGCCATCGGGATGGTGCCGGAGATCAGCACCGTGCCGGGGAGCAGCTCGCCGCGCCCGCGCAGCACGTCGGCCCAGTAGGACGGCGTGAGCAGCTCCGCGAGCGTGCCGTCCTGGATCAGGGACTCCTCGCCCTTCACCGTGACCCAGGCGCGCAGCGTCAGGTCGTCCAGGCGGTCCGTCACGTCCGCGAGGCGCCAGGCGCGGCGGGCCAGGACGTCCGGGCTCGCGTTCTTGCTCCAGGCCACGCCGTGCACCTCGAGCTCGCGGTCCGTGTGGTCGCACGCGGCCGTGAGCAGCAGCTCGCCGTCAGCCGCCACGACGAGCGCCCACTCCGCCTCGCCCGAGGTCCGCCCGTGCTGCACGGCGACCCGCTCGGTCTGCTGCGCGAGGTAGGGGGAGATCGGATACAGCGCCGGGGTCGTGGTCGGCGCGGGCACACCGAGTTCGGCGAGCTCTGCGACGTGCGCGGCGACATCGTCCTGGCTGCGCCCGGCGTAGCCGGCGTTGAGGACCTGGACGACGTCCACGTCGCGGGTGGAGCCGTCGGGCAGTTCGAAGGTGAGCGGCGTCATGGGAATCTCCGGGGGGTGAGGGCAGGGTGGACGGTTGCGAAGCGGTTAACTTCCCGTTCAGGGCTTGCGCATACGACCTGTATACAAGAAGTATGCCGGAAGGTCGATGTCTCCCCGAACATCGACGGGCCCCCGACCGTCGAAGCCCCCGAACCGAGGACCGAAATGCTGCAAGACTCCCCAAGCGGCCCGGCCGCCGCACCGGTCGTCACCCCGAACCGTTCCAGTCTCGTCCGGGCCTTCTTCGCGAGCCTGACCGGCACCGCCCTGGAGTGGTACGACTTCGCGGTCTACTCCGCCGCGTCGGCCCTGGTCTTCGGCGACCTGTTCTTCCCGTCCGAGGACCCGCTCACCGGCACCCTGCTGGCCTTCTCCACGTACGCCGTCGGCTACGTCTCGCGCCCGCTCGGCGGCATCGTCTTCGGGCGGCTCGGCGATGTGATCGGCCGGAAGAAGGTGCTGATCACAACGCTCGTGCTGATCGGCGCGGCCACGTTCCTGATCGGTCTCCTGCCCACCCACAGCAGCATCGGCGCCGCCGCACCCGTCGCGCTGGTCGTGCTGCGGTTCGCGCAGGGCGTGGGCGTCGGTGGCGAGTGGGGCGGCGCCGTGCTGCTCTCCAGCGAGTTCGGCGACCCGAAGAAGCGCGGCTTCTTCGCCTCCGCCGCGCAGGTCGGACCGCCCGCGGGCAACCTCCTCGCGAACGGCGTTCTGGCGGCGCTCGGCGCGCTGCTGACCGAGGACCAGTTCCTCTCCTGGGGCTGGCGCGTCGCCTTCCTGGTCTCCGGCGTCCTGGTCGGATTCGGCCTGTGGATCCGCGTGAAGCTGGAGGAGACCCCGGTCTTCAAGGCGATGGCGGCCGAGCAGACCCGCCCCGAGGCTCCGGTGCGCGAGGTGCTCACCCGCCGGCCCCGCGCCCTGCTCGCGGCGATCCTCTCCCGCGTCGCCCCGGACGTGCTGTACGCGCTGTTCACCGTGTTCGTGCTGACCTACGCCACCGACGAGCTGGACATGTCGCGGGGGTCCGCGCTGGCCGCCGTACTGATCGGCTCCTCGCTGCAGATCTTCCTGATCCCGCTCGCGGGCGCCCTGTCCGACCGGGTCAACAGGCGGCTGCTGTACGGCTGTTCGGCCGTCGGCGCCGGTGTGTGGCCGTTCATCTTCTTCGGCATGGTCGACGGCGGCTCATGGGGGCTGCTGGTCCTCGGTGTGATCGTCGCGCTGGTCCTGCACTCGCTGATGTACGGCCCGCAGGCCGCTTTCATCGCCGAGCAGTTCTCGCCGCGGCTGCGCTCCACGGGGTCCTCGCTCGCGTATACGCTGGCCGGTCTGATCGGTGGCGCGATCGCTCCGCTGCTGTTCACGGCGCTGCTCGGCTCGTTCGACAGCTGGGTGCCGCTCGCGATCTACGTGGCCGTCACCGCGGTCGTCACCGTCGCCGGGCTCCTGCTGGGCCGCGACGCGGAGGCGGCCACGGACGAGGACGCGGAACTGGTCGCGCAGGCGACCGCCTGAACCGTCACACCTACCGCCTCATCAGAAGGGACACCTCATGCGCATCGCCCTGAGCCAGCTCACCACCGGGCCCGATCCGGCCAAGAACCTCGACCTCATCGAGGAGCAGGCGCGGCGCGCGGCGGACGCGGGCGCCCGCGTCGTCGTCCTGCCCGAGGCGGCGATGGCCTGCTTCGGCACGAAGCTCGGCCCGCTCGCCGAGCCGCTCGACGGGCCGTGGGCGAACCGGCTGCGGGCCATCGCCGAGGCGGCGGGCATCCTCGTCGTCGCCGGGATGTTCACCCCGGCCGACGACGGGCGGGTCACCAACACCCTGCTCGCGACCGGTCCTGGCGTCGAGGCGACCTACGACAAGATCCACCTCTACGACGCCTTCGGCTTCGCGGAGTCCGACACCGTCGCCCCCGGGACGCGGGTGGTCACCATCGACGTCGACGGCGTCCGCCTCGGCCTCGCCACCTGCTACGACGTGCGCTTCCCCGAACTCTTCCGGGCCCACGCGGACGCGGGCGCCGTCGCCACGCTGCTGCCCGCGTCCTGGGGCGCGGGCCCCGGCAAGCGCGAGCAGTGGGAACTCCTCGTACGGGCCCGGGCCCTTGACGCCACGGTGTGGGTCGCGGCCGTCGGTCAGGCCGACCCGGCGGCGAGCGGTATCGGTGTCACCGGCACGGCCCCGACGGGCATCGGCCACAGCATGCTCGTCGGCCCGGACGGCACCGTACGGGAGAGCCTGGGTGCCGAACCGGGCCTGATCGTCGCGGAGTTGGACGTCGCCGAGGTCGACCGGGTGCGCGAGAAGACCTCCGTACTGGCCAATCGCAGGCTCGGGCGCGACGACGCGGTGATCACGTACCCGAAGTGACGCGGACGGGGGCGGCCCACGGGGCGCCCCCCCCGGGTCACCCGGCGAGCAGCACCTTCAGCGTCGACTCCAAGTGGCTGTCGATCGCGGCGGCCACCGCGTCCGCGTCGCCGGCGGCGAGCGCGTCCAGGATCAGCTTGTGCTCGTCGATGACCGACTTCTGCCTGCCGCTCTGGTTGTAGAGGGCGACGACGCCCGCCCTTACCTGGCGGCTGCGCAGTCCGTCGTAGTGCCGGTCCAGCAGGCCGTTGCCGACGGCCGAGACGATCGTCGCGTGGAAGCGGTGGTCGATGGCGATGAACTCCTTGGCGTCCTCGGGTCCGCTCAACCCGCGCTGCCGGTCGAGGAGTTCACCCAGCTCGTCGAGCGGCACCCGGCCCGCCTTGATGACCTGCTCCGCCGCGTACCGCTCCACCATGCCGCGCAGTTCCATCAGTTCGGTGATCTGCCGCCCGGTCAGCCGGGAGACGCGGGCGCCGCGCCGGGGCACCATCTCGACCAGGTCCTCGGCGGCGAGCAGCAGCAGGGCCTCGCGGATCGGGGTGCGGGAGACGCCGATGCGGTCCGCGATCTCCTGCTCGGAGAGGAACTCGCCCTGCATCTCGGGGTCGGTGAGCACCGTCCCCTTCAGGTAGGCGTACGCCTTCTCCCTGCCGGACGTCGCCATGTGAGCTCCCGTGGACCGTGGACCTGAATCGCATACAACTTGTATACGGAAGTTACCACGGGGTGGAGAAGAAGTGCGGGGCGTGGGGCAGACCCCAACTGGTGCTCAACACACCCGCTTCGGCCGTTCCCACCCCAGTGCCGCCGAGACCCGGTCCGCCGCGGCGACGGTGGCCCGGCCGGTGCGGTGCAGTCGATCGGCGAGCCGGTCCGCGGGAGCGCCGATGTTCAACGCGGCCACGATCCTGCCCCGGACGTCGCGGATCGGGGCCGAGACACCCACGAGGTCGGACTCGAACTCCTCGCGCACCTCGGCGAATCCGCGCTGCCGGGCCTCCTGGACGCGCTGCCACAGCTCCTGGACGGTGTGCACGAGGGAGCCGTCGAATCCGTCGGACAGGTCGCCCATACCGAGCCGCACATACAGTTCGTCGGGTGTCGCGTCGAGCAGCAGCACGCGCCCCGCGGAAGTGCGCGCGGCCGGCACGCCCCTGCCCTCCCAGCCGTGTGCGCGGAAGTCGTGTGCGGAGACCGAAAGCAGGGTCAGCACCTCGGCGTCCCTGAGGACACACAGATGACATGTCTCCTCGACCTCCTCCGCCAGCCGGCGCATGACAGGGGACGCGACCCGGACCAGGCGGTTCTCGGCGGTGCGCGCCACGAGGGAGAGCAGCCGCCAGCCGAGCCGGTACTCCATGGTGTCGGCGTCGCGCTCGACCACACCCTCCTCGGCGAGCGCCTTGAGCGCCCGCGAGACCTGGCTCTTCTCCCGGCCCGAGCGCGCGGCGAGTTCCACCACCCCGAGCCCCCGCCCGTGTTCCGCCTCGTGCAGGGCCAGTACGTCGAGCAGCCGCAGATCGCGGGAGAGGCCGCGGCGTGCGACACCCCGCGCGGGCACGTCAGCCACGCCGGGCCCCGGACAGCTGCCCGCCGGTTGTCCGTACCGCAACCCGCATTGCGATCCGCCGGGATTCATTGCCCCTGGTCAGGGCCCTGCCTACGGTGGACCGGACGGCCCTCGCAGCCTGATTCACCAGCACGTACCCACCTCGATGTCGGCGTGCCAATCTACGCGCACACCGGGGTGCGCCGCGCCCAGGGAGCAACCCATGAAGATCACGGACATCACGCTCGACCGCCTGCGGCTCGAACTCGACCCACCGCTCCGCGCGGCCTGGGACCCGGACCCGCGGCGGCACTTCGACGCGACCATCGTGCGGGTGCACACCGACGAGGGTGTCACCGGGATCGGCTCGGGAGACACCATGGACGGCTTCGATGCCTTCCGCCACCTCTTCATCGGCCGGGACCCGCTGCACATCTCCCGGCACGTGAAGGCGATCGAGACGGCGAACTTCCACGGCGGCCACTACTGGCCGCTCGAAGCCGCCCTGTGGGACATCGTCGGCAAGGTGCACGGCCGGCCCGTGTCCGAGCTGTTCGGCAACGCCACCAAGCGCCTGCCCGCCTACGCCTCGTCGGCGGAGCTGAAGTCTCCGGAGGAGCGCGTGGCCACCGCCCTGAAGGTGCGTGAAGCCGGGTTCAGGGCGATGAAGATACGCATCGACCGCGACCGGGTGGGCGAGGGGATCGCGGCCGTACGCGCGGTGCGCGAGGAGCTGGGCGAGGACTTCGACATCATGGTCGACCTCAACCAGTCCTGGCGGATGGCCGGCGACACGGCGAACGCGACCGACCTCGCACACACGCGCAAGACCGTCGCGCGCCTCGCCGAACTGGACGTGTTCTGGGTCGAGGAACCGCTGCCGTACGCGGACATCGAAGGCTTCAAGCGGCTGCGGGCCGAGAACCCGGGCGTACGCATCGCGGCGGGGGAGATGCACCACTCGACCACCGAGTTGCTGCGCTACCTCGAAGAGGACGCGCTGGACGTCTACCAGATGGACGTCGTCCTGGCCGTCGGCATGCACCGCGCGCGCACCCTGGCCGAGGTGGCCCACCTCAAGCACCGCCACTTCACTCCGCACAGTTGGACCAACGGCATCGGTGTCCTGGCGAACCTGCATGTCTCGGCGGGTGTCGGCGGCGGCCCGTACTTCGAGTTCCCCTTCGACCCGCCGGGCTGGACCCCCGAGCGGCGCGACTTCATGCTCGCCGAGCCGGTGCGGGTGGACGCGGACGGGTGTGTCCGGGTGCCGGACGCGCCGGGCCTCGGTGTCGAGCTGGACGAGGACGCCGTGGAGCGGTGGCGGATCGGCTGACCCCGGGGCCGATCCGGTCCCGTACGTCACGAGGTGTGCGGGATCGTGAGGCGGAACTGGGCGCCGCCGCCCGCCGCGGGTTCGGCGACGAGGTCGGCGTGGTGGGCGAGCGCGATCTGGCGGGCCATGGCGAGGCCGAGGCCGGAGCCGGGCAGGGCGCGGGCGCTGCGGGCGCGGTAGAAGCGGTCGAAGACGTAGGGCAGGTCCTGTTCGGAGATGCCGGGGCCGTGGTCGCGGACGGTCAGCTCCAAGGTGGCGGAGGCGGCGGTGAGGGTGACCTCGACGGGGCGGTCCCGCGGGCTGAACTTGGCCGCGTTGTCCAGCAGGCTCGACAGCAGCCGGGCCAGCCGGGCCGGCACACCCGCGACGGTGGCGGTGCGTGCCTCGGGGGCGATCGAGAGGACGAGCGGGGTGGCCGGCCAGTGGCCGCGTGCCGTCTCGACGGTGTGCGCCACGATGTCCGCGAGCCTGACCTCCTCGATCAGCGGGTCCGGCTCCTCGTTGCGCGCCAGCTCGACCAGGTCGTTGACCAGCAGCGTGACCTCGCGCAACTGGCGGCTCAGCGCGCCGGCCGCGCGCTCGCGCTGAGTGTCGCTGAGGCGCGAACTCTTCGTGAGCAGCTCGGCGTTGGTGCGCAGCGCGGTCAGCGGCGTGCGCAGTTCGTGGGAGGCGTCCGAGACCAGACGCCGCTGCGCGCCGACGGACTTCTCCAACTCGTCGAGCATGGTGTTGAAGGAAGCGGCGAGGCGGGTGATCTCGTCGTCCCGCCCGGCGCGTTCCGGCGGCAGTTCGATGCGGTGCCGGGCGTCGCGCGTGGCGGCGATGCGTTCGGCGGTGGCGGTGAGTCGGCTGACAGGTGCGAGTCCCGTACGCGACACCCAGGCACCGAGCGCGCCGGCCAGCAGCACACCGGCCACCCCCATGCCGCCGAGCAGCACCGCGGCCTGGCGGACACCCCGGTCCACCGTGTCGGCCCGCACCGCGACCTGGAGGGCGCGTCCCTCGGGCAGCGGTGTCGTGAGCATCCTGGCCCGGTGACCGGCCAGCGTCAGCTCGCTGTAGTACGGCCCCCGGTCGCCGGATGCCACCTCGCGCGTGGAGCCGTTGACCGGCAGGAGGTACGGCTTGGCGGGGTCGTCGGCGGGCCGCGCGGGGACCAGTTGGGCGCAGGCCGGGGCGGCGAGGTAGCGGCACTGGCCCTGCACCACACCCGAGGGCTCATGGGCGTACTGCTGGGTGGCGAGCCGCGCGGACTGCGTCAGGTGCAGGTCGAGCTGGTGCAGCAGTTGATGGCGGATCACTACGAAGCTGCCCGCGCACAGGCCGATGGCCACGGCGGCCACGGCCGCGGAGGCGGCGAGCGTCAGCCGGGTGCGCAGAGGGCGGCGGCGCATCCAACGGGCATGACGACGCCCGCCCCTCGCCTGACGCGGGGACTGCGGTGGAGTGCTCACGGGTTGAGTGCTCATGGCAGGTCCAGCCGGTAGCCGACGCCGTGCGCCGTGTGGACGAGCCGCGGCTCGCCCTCGGCTTCCAACTTGCGGCGCAGATAACCGACGTAGACGGCAAGGGAGTTGGAGTCGGGGCCGAAGTCCCGGCCCCACACCCGCTCCATGATGGTCTCGCGGGGGAGCACCTGTCCCGGATGGCGGAGGAGCAGTTCGAGCAGGGAGAACTCGGTGCGGCTGAACTCGATGACGCGTGTCCCGCGCCGTCCGCTCCTGCTGGCCGTATCGACGACGAGGTCGGCGAAACCCAGCGTCGTCACCGACTCCTCGGGCGCGGCCGTGCGACGCAACAGTGCCCGGATCCGTGCCACCAGCTCGTCAAGGGCGAACGGTTTGACCAGGTAGTCGTCGGCGCCCGCCTCCAGGCCGTCCACCCGCTCGCTCACCGAGCCCAGCGCCGTGAGCACCAGGACCGGCGTGCGGTCGCCGAGCGCCCGCAGGCGGCGGCAGACCGCGAGGCCGTCCATGCCCGGGAGCATGACATCGAGCACCATGGCGTCGGGCTCCCAGGCGGCGAGGGCGGAGAGCGCCGCGATGCCGTCCTCCGCGCCGCGCACCTCGTAGCCCTCGACGGTGAGTCCGTCCTCGACGGCGTACCGCACCTCCGGCTCGTCATCGACCACCAGAACCTTCGGTGCGTTCGTGCACCCGTCGGCCGCGTTCATGGTCACAGCCTGCCAAAACCTGGTCTTAGAAAGTTCTTAGAGCGGGTCAGCAGTGTGTCGGCCATGAGGACACAGCGAACATCCCATGGCCGGCTTTCGGTGGTGATCGGCGCGGGCGGCACGGGTGGACACATCTATCCCGGACTCGCGCTGGCCGACGCGCTGCGGCGGGCCGTGCCCGATGCCGAGATCTCGTTCGTCGGCACCGAGCGAGGCCTTGAGACCCGGCTCATTCCGGCGGCCGGGTACCGCCTGCACACCGTCGACATGATCCCCTTCGACCCGTCCCTCGGCGCCCGGCGGTACCTGCTGCCCGCCGCGCTGCTCAAATCCGGCACCCAGGCCAAGTCGGTCCTGCGAGCACAGCGGGCACAGGTCGCCGTCGGCATGGGCGGCTACCCGAGCGCCCCCGTGATCGTCGGGGCGCGGATGGCCGGTCTTCCCAGCGTCATCCACGAGTCCAACGCGGTGCCCGGCCGGGCCAACCGCTTCGCCGCGCTGCTCACCGACCAGATCACCCTGGCCTTCGAGGAGAGCCGGGCGCATCTGGCGGGCAGCCGGCACGCCGACGTGGTGGGCATGCCGATCGCCTCGGAACTCGCCGCCCTCGACCGACCCCGGCTGCAAGGTGACGCCCGCCGGGCACTGGGAGTCCCGGTCCACGGACGGCTCCTGCTCGTCAACGGCGGCAGCCTCGGCGCCGCCCGCCTCACCGCGGCCGCCGCCGACCTCGCCCGGCGGTGGCGCGACCATCCCGGCGTCCACCTGCTGATCAAGACCGGGCCCGCCACCCTGGACGACGTCCGCAGGCGGCTCGCCGAGACCGGCGGCGACCGGGTGGCGACCGCCGTGCCCTACCTGGACCGCATGGACCTGGCGTACGCGGCCGCCGACCTGGCCGTCTGCCGCGCGGGGTCCGCGACCGTCGCCGAACTCGCCGCCACCCGCACCCCCGCCGTCCTTGTGCCCTACCCCTACGCGCCGGGCGACCACCAGACCCACAACGCGCGGGTCCTCACCGACGTCGGCGCGGGGCTCCTGCTGCCCGACGCCGAGACGGACGCCGACCGGCTGGCCGCACTCGTCGGGCCACTGCTCGCCGAACCGGCCCGCCTGGCGGCCATGTCGGCCGCCGCACACCCCGGCCGGCACGGGCAGGCGGCCGACCTGCTGGCCGCGCACGTCCTGCGCCTGGCCGGCCACCCCCTCACTCAACCCACCCTTCCCACGTCCCACACGGAGATCGCCATATGACCCCCAACTCCCGCTCCACCACTGCCGACTTCGACTGGACCGGCCGCACCGTCCTCGTCACCGGGGCCGAAGGGTTCATCGGCTCCACCCTCGTCGACCTCCTCGTCGACCGCGGGGCCAAGGTCCGCGCCTTCGTCCACTACAAGCCGTACGGGGAGAAGGGCAACCTCGCCCGCCACCTCGGCGCCGCCGACGGGCCCGTCGAGATGATCGCCGGTGACGTACGGGACGCCGGTCGGGTCATGGACGCCGTCGAGGGCTGCGACACCGTCTTCCACCTCGCCGCACTCATCGGCATCCCCTACAGCTACGACTCGCCCGGCGCCTACGTGCAGACCAACGTCGTCGGCACCGAGAACGTGGCCGAGGCCTGCCGCCGCCACCAGGTGCGCCGCCTCGTGCACACCTCCACGAGCGAGGTCTACGGCACCGCCCTCACCGCTCCGATCAGCGAGGCGCACCCGCTCCAGCCGCAGTCCCCGTACTCCGCCTCGAAGATCGGGGCGGACATGATGGCCCTGTCGCACTGGCACGCCTTCGAGCTGCCGGTGACGGTGGTGCGCCCGTTCAACACGTACGGTCCCCGGCAGTCGGCCCGCGCCGTCATCCCCACGATTCTCGCCCAACTGCACGCCGGACGCCGCGAGATCAAGCTCGGCTCCCTCACCCCGACACGCGACTTCACCTACGTCACCGACACCGCCTGCGGCTTCCTGGCGCTGGCCGCCTGCGACGCGGCGCTCGGCCACAGCGTCAACCTCGGCACCGGCCAGGAGATCGCCATCGGGGACCTCGCCAAGGCCCTGATCAACGCCTCGGGCCGGGACGCCGAGGTCGTCGTCGACCGGAGCCGACTGCGACCGTCCGGCAGCGAGGTGCACCGCCTGCTCTCCGACAACTCCCGCGCCCGCGAGTGGTCCGGCTGGGAGCCGGAGGTCCCCCTGGAGGAGGGGCTGCGCCGCACCTCCGACTGGGTCGCGGAGAACCTCCACCTGTTCGCGGCGGACCGCTATCAGGTCTGAGCCACGGTCTGATTCGCAGTCTGAGCCACAGCAGCCTCACCGGCCAGGAACGGACGCAGCAGTGCGAGCAGGGCGCCCGGTCGGTGCAGCGGGATGATGTGGCCGCAGTCCTCGATGAGGTGTGCCGTCAAATCGTCCGTGACGGGGCGGAGTTGGCGTTCCAGTGCGGTGCCGACGGGGTGTGCGCCCAACGCCATCGTCGGCACCGTCAGGCGGGTCTTCGTGACCGCCTCGTCGATCTGGGCCGCGCTCTCGGGCAGGGCCCGGTAGTACGAGAACGCGCGGCTCAATGCCTCGCGGCCGGTGTACGCGCGGACGAAGGCGTCCCGGACGGCCGGTCGCACCCCGTCGCCGAGCGTGCCGGCGTGCAGGAACCAGTCGACGTATTCGGCCTCATGGCCTTCCAGGACGGTCTCGGCCAGGCCGGGCGCGGCGGAGTGGAAGCCGAACCACCACGGCGGACCGCCGGCGAGGAACTCCTCGGCGCCGGGCAGTCGGCCCAGCAGGGACTCCATGACGACCAGGCGGCGGACGAGGCCGGGGCGGCGCAGGGCGAGGAGGAACGCGGGCGGGGCGCCCGCGTCGATGCCCACCACGGAGGCCGAGGACACACCGAGCGCGTCGAGCAGCGCCGCCGCGTCCTCGGCCAGGGTGCCCGCGTCGTACCCGGATGCGGCATGGCCGCTCGCGCCGAACCCGCGCAGGTCCGGGGCGATGACGCGGTGGCGGTCCGACAGGTCGGCGATGACGTCCGTCCACAGCTCCCAGGTGTGCGGGAAGCCGTGCAGCAGCAGGACGGCCGGACCGGAACCGGCGAGGGCGACGTTGAGTTCGACACCGTTGACGGGGACGCGGCGGAGTTCGGGCACGGAGGGACTCCAGGAGTGAAAGGGGTGGTGAGGAATGGTGACAACCTCACGGTAGGGAACTAACCTGGTCCGCCCAAGACGGCACTTTCCCCACAGGTGGTGAGCCCCAGGTGACCACGTCGAGGTCCGGCGGACGCGAGCGGCGGACGGCAGCGCGCGGTGTGCGCGGTGACCTGCTGGATCCGCTCTGCCCGACCCGCAAGTTGATCGACCGCGTCGGCACCAAGTGGACGTCGATGGTGGTCAAGGTGCTGGCCGAGCAGGCGCCGGGCGAACTCCGCTTCGCGGAACTGCGGCGCCGTGCCCCCGGCATCTCGCAGAAGATGCTCTCCGTCACCCTGCAGAGCCTCGCCCGCGACGGCCTGGTCGCGCGCCGCGTGGAACCCACCGTGCCGCCCGCCGTCCACTACCGGCTCACCGAACTCGGCCTGTCCCTCGAACAACCGCTCGCGGCCCTGCGGGTCTGGGCCGAGACCCACATGCCGGAGATCGACCGCAACAACCAGCAGGCAGACCGGTCCGCGCCGGTGGACTCCGGCACCCATGAGGCATGATCGGAGCCATGAAACATCCGCATCTGGCGAGTACCGAGGCCGCCGTGGTGGCGGTCCGTGAGGTGGCCCGGGAGTACGGCGTCGAGGTGTCCGTCACCGACGACATCGGCGCCGACCAGACCTCCCGACGCACCTCGGCCGGGGCCTTCGCGGTGCTCGGCCCGGACGGCACGCTGCCGCACGAGGCACACATCGACCTCGGGGGCTCTCCCGCCGTGTCGGTCCGGATCTTCCCGGACGACGACGCGAAAATCACCGTGGAGAACGTCGAGTTCGACGACATCCCCCGAGACGCCGTCCCGGCGTTCCTGCGGTCCGTCTACGGCGGCCTGGCCCACGTAAAGCGGAGGATGTTGCCTCCTGCCCTGTGGCTGATCGTTCCCCTGCCCGGTGATGACACCTACAAAGAGCTGATCCTGCCCACCGCGCTCAGCCCCTGGCTGGCGCGCAACGTGCGCGGGTAGGGCAGCGGAGACGGAACTACCCATGAAGGCAGCACAGTTCAGCCGGTTCGGCGGCCCCGAGGTGCTCGAAATCGTCGAACTCCCCGATCCGCATCCGGAAGCCGGGGAGATCCGGATCGCGGTGCGCGCCGCCGGCGTGAATGCCAGCGACTGGAAGAAGCGACAGGGGCTGATGGACCAGGAGTTGCCCCAGACCATGGGGTACGAGGCCGCCGGGGTCGTCGACGAGATCGGTGTCGGGGTCGAGGGCGTGGCCCTGGGGGACCGGGTGTTCGGCTTCGGCGGTGCCGGTGCGGCCCAGGCGGAGCGCGCCGTGCTGTCCGCCTGGGCGGCCGTCCCCGCGTCACTCGACTTCGCCGGCGCCGCCGCGCTGCCCTCCTCCGTCGAGACGGCGGCGCGAGCCCTCGACCAACTCGGCGTCCGCGGCGGCACACTTCTCATCAGCGGGGCGTCCGGCAGCGTCGGCAGCGCGGCCGTCCAGCTCGCCGTCGCGCGCGGTGCGCGGGTGATCGGTACCGGCAGCCCGGCCACCCACGACCAACTGCGCGCACTCGGCGCGGAACCCGTCGCGTACGGGAACGGCATGCCCGACCGTGTCCGGGCCCTCGCGCCGGACGGTGTCGACCTGGCGTTGGACGTCGCCGGCAGCGGAATCCTGCCGGAGCTGATCGACCTCGCCGGTGGGGCCGAACGCGTCATCACCGTCGCCGACTTCGTCGGCGCGCAGCGGCACGGTGTGCGTTTCAGCCGCGGGGACGGCGGTCGTGCCGTGTACGCCCTGGGTCAGGTGGCCGACCTGGTCGAGGCCGGCCGGTTCACGCTTCCCGTCGGCCGGACCTTCGCCTTGGCCGACGTCGCCGAGGCGCACCGGGTCGGAGAGTCGGGCCACGTACGAGGGAAGCTCGTCCTCCTGGTCTGAGGTTCTCCGACCTTCTCTGACGTTCTCCCTGAGGCGATGAGTTTTCCTTCCGGCCGGGGTCCCCACCTTTGTCACCGCGATCGCGGACGACCGCCCAGGGAAGGGGACGACCCGTGACCACCACCCGAACCCTCGACGTTGCCGGGGGACACCTGTACTACGAAGTCCGGGGCACAGGACCGCTGTTGCTGCTCATGGGATCGCCGATGGACGCCGAGGCCTTCGGGCCGCTGGCCGACGCGCTCGCGAGCGACCACACGGTGGTCACCCACGACCCGCGCGGCATCTCGGGCAGCACGCTCGACGACCCCGGGCAGGACTCCACCCCCGAGCTGCGGGCGGACGACGTCGCCGCGCTCCTGGACGCCCTGGACGCGGACTGCGCCGACGTGTTCGGCAGCAGCGGCGGCGCGGTGACCGGGCTCGCCCTCGTCGTGCGGCACCCCGGGCGGGCACGCACGCTCGTCGCGCACGAGCCGCCGCTGCTCGCGCTGCTGCCCGACGCCGCGGAACAGCTCGACGCAGCGGACGACCTCGTCGAGACCTTCCACCGGGAGGGCGTGGGCGCGGCGTGGATGAAGTTCATGGCCAACGCCGGGTTCGACGTCGGAGGCGGCGAGGACGCTCCCGCTCCGCCGCCCGGGGAGCCCTCCGAACGGGACCTCGCCAACAGCGCCCGCTTCTTCGGCCACGAACTGTTGGGCACCAGCCGCTACGTGGCGGACATCGCCGCGCTGACGGCCGCGTCGACCCGCGTCGTCGTCGGTATCGGCGGCGCCTCGGGAGGCCTGATCACGGCCCGGACGTCCAGGGCACTGGCCGAACGCATCGGGGTCGCTCCGGTCGAATTCCCCGGCGACCACGGCGGATTCACCGAACAGCCCAAGGAGTTCGCCGAGCGGCTGCGGGAGGTGCTGAGGGGCTAGGTGAGCAGGTGGGACGGCCTCAGCTTCGTGTGAACGGGAGCTTCGCCGTGAGCCATGTGATCAGTGCGCCGGGGTTGCGGCTCTGGGTCCACACACGGCCGGGGCCGGTCATCTCGAAGACCAGGCCCTCGCCGGACTTCAGCGTCTGCATCAGCCCGCGGCTCACCTTGCGGGTGGTGTACGAGACGCCGTCGTCGAAGGCGACCATGTGGCCGGAGTCGAGGACGATCTTCTCGCCCGCCCGGAGGTCGAGCACGTCCAGCGCCCCGTAGCAGGAGGCGAGCACCGTGCCCCGGCCCTCGGCGCGGACGAGGAAGCCGCCCTCACCGCCGGCCAGGTTCTTGAAGCCGCCCCACTTGGTGTCGAGCTCGATCCCGTCGGACGAGCAGAGCCAGGCGCCGCGGGCCAGGTTGAGGCCGCCGGCCACCTCGATGTCCGTGACGTCGCCGGGCAGGTTCGCGGCGAGGTCGACCCAGCCGCCCTCGGGTCCTGCGGTCAGCCGGGTGACGAACAGCGACTCGCCGCCCAGCACGCTCCGCTTGAGACCCTTGAGCAGGCCGCCCTCGGTCTTCGCCTCGACGTCGATCCCGCCGGTCATGGCCATCATCGCGCCGGACTCCGCCCGGACGCCCTCACCGGCGGCCAGCAGGACACGTGCCACCGCGAAGGACGGACTGTGACGGACCTCGATCTGCATGGCTGGCCTCTTCTCGCGTGGGGGAGGACGGCGGTCCGCCGTCCCTCTCCATCGTCCCGCGCGGAACGTCGCCGCAGGTCAGCCCGTACTCCCGACGCGCCTGCGACCACAGGAGGATCCACCCGGTGGGCCGATCCTCCTGACGGATGACCGGCCTTTGGGGCCCGGTCCGGTCAGAAGGTGATCTCGAGCCCGATGACGGGATGCCTGCGGTGGCGTCCGGAGATCGCGGAGTACCAGTCGCCGATCCGAGCCATCACATACTTCCGGCGCAGCACAGCCCCCGCCTTCTTCGTCCCCTCCTCGTCCAGCACCCGGCCGGTTCCCGTGGCCCGTACGGCATCCGGGGCGATGCGACCGCGCAGGTCGCAGACGGCGACCTCGGCCCGGGGGTCGCGGCGCAGCCGCTTGACCTTCCAGGCGTCGGCCGCGCTGCGCACGTAGAGCCGGTCTCCGTCCATGGCGTGCCAGACCGCGGTGGCCCTTGGTGTGCCGTCCTTGCGGTACGTGGTGAGGCTGACGTAGCGGGCGCGCTGGAGCGCGGCGAGTGTGGCGGGGTCGAGTGAGGTCACAGGGGGACGGTACCGGGAGGCGGGCCGGGGGTCCCCCGGAATCAGCAACCGGTGAGCATCCGGGCCGGGTTGTGGTGGGTGAGGCGGGTGACCAGCTCGTCGTCGAGGCCGCGGGAGGCGAGCATGTCGGCGAAGACGGTGGGCACGAACGTGAGGCCGTTGCCGCCGTGCTGGGTCCACATCTGCTTGAGGAACAGGTCGTGGCTGAGCAGGAGTTGGCCGGCATGGCCACGGGACGTGAGCCGTGCGACGGCGTCGGCGGTGAGTTCCGCGCGCGGGGCGGCGCCCTCGTGGGGGAAGGTGATGTCCATGCCGATCATGTCGAACTCCAGCCACACGCCGCGCGCCGCGACGGAGTCCTGGTAGGCGGTGTCGGCGCTGGACGGATCCATGTGGGCGAGAACGACCCGCCCGGGTGCCACGCCCATCTCGTCGATGACGATGTCGAGGACTTCGTGTGCCCGCCGCTGCCAGCCCGGGAGGTGGACCATCAACGGGACGGCCGGGTGGTTGAGTTGGGCGAGCGCGGCGGCGCGCACGGAGAGGTGTTCCCCGGGAGTGAAGTCGGGGGAGACGCCGATCTCGCCGATCAGGCCGGGCCGGATGTGGTGGTCCGTGGTGCCGTGGGTCAGTTCGTCGTCGATGGCCCGCGCCTGGGCTTCGATGGCGGCCGCGGTGATGCGGGGGCCCTCGAACTTCTCGAGGTACGCCCCGCAGCCCATGACGACGTTGACGCCGCTGCGCCGGGAGGCCTCGCGCAGTAGCTCGGGCGCACGGCCGATCCCGGGGCTGGACGTCGCGTCGACGACGGTGCCGCCGCCGACGGACCGGAACGCCGCGACCTCACGGAGGACATCGGCCATCGGCTTGGCGGCGAGGTTGTCCGGGCAGCAGTACGGATCGTGCCGCAGGGCCGACGCCGCGGAGGCGGTGACCGGCTCGTCGGCGAGGAACTCGCTGAACGCGTGGCTGGGCTTGTCGAGTACGCCCGAGAGGTCGTTGAACAGGTGCTCGTGCGGCAGGACCAGGCCGAGGTCGGCGGCGGGAACGGAGCCGGTGACCGTCCTGGCGTGCGGCTGTTGGTGTGTCATGGCCGGAGTGCGGCTTCCTGTGTACGGGAGGGGATCATCGCGATGCCCGCGGCGGCGATGCCCAGCACCGTGCCGACCACGGTCACCACGTGCACGGTGTGACCGAGCGACGGGTTGACGGTGTCGAGGACCAGCGACCCGAGCAGCTGGCCCGCGACGGAGGAGAGCCCGAGGAGGAGCAGGCCGAGGCCGCGGACGAGCAGGGCCATGAAGGCGATGGAGAGCAGTCCGAGGATTCCGCCGGTGTACATCCACCACGTGCCGGGCAGCGCGAAGTCCACCGATCCCGCGGCCATCCGGACCAGCAGCCCCACCAGCAGGACGGTGAAGCCGACGAGGAAGTTGAACCCGATCGAGACGAGCACGGAACCCGTCGAGCGGGCGACGGCGGAGTTGCCCGCGGGCTGCCACCCCGCGAGCAGACCCGCGGCGAAGGGCAGCAGGGCGAAGGCGACCGTGCCCGGTACGTGGAAGGAGGGCAGGATCGCGAGGACCGTGGCGGCGATGGCCAGGACGGCGCCCAGCAGCCGCGACGCGGACAGCGGCTGCTTCACCTGGGAGGTGACACCGATGCGGTCGCAGATCACACCGGAGACGATCATTCCGGAGACCAGTGCGGTCTGGAAGACCGCGACTCCGAGCGCGCCGACCGACACACCTTCGGAGAGGACGACGGCGCCTCCGCACAGGCCCGCGAGACAGTTCCACCAGGGCAGGTTGCCGCTGCGGATCTGCCGGGGCAGGCCCAGCGCCTGGCGGCGGGTGGTGGGCCGGGCGAACACGATGACCGCCATGAGCAGCAGGCCGCTGCCGAAGGAGATGACGGCCGCCGCGTTGCCGTCGTCGATGGTGTCACCGAGGGCGCCGTTGACGGTGGACTGCAGGGGGCTGAGCATCCCGGCCAGGATGGTGGCCACGACCAGCAGCGCCGTGGCGGTGCTCCGGCCGGAACGGCCCGTACCGGGCACGGGATCGGTCCGCACGAGCGACGGGTCAGGGGGCGAAACGGAAGTCATCGTGAAGCCACCAATTCTCTGAGCGTTCCGGGCAAGGGCGGACCGGCCGGTTCACCGTGGCCCAGAGGCTCCGTGAAACAGCACGTTAGATCCGGTGTGACGGGGGCGTCGACCGTGATCGGTGAGGTATCCGTCACGGCTTACTCCGCGGCTGCGGCGAGCCATGCGACGGACTGGTGGAACAGCCGCTGGTAGCCCTTCCACTCGAGGAACTCGGTGGGGGCCCAGTGCGGCGAGATGTCCGAGGCGAACGCCAGGGTGCGGCCGGCGCCGACGGTGCGTACGGCGAGCAGCGGACGCGATTCGACGGTGGCGAGCACGGTGGCGTCGGGCCGCGCGACGAGGCGCTGGTAGCCCAGCAGGATCGGCCACTGGGCGTCGAGGCCGTCGGTGACCTCGTGTGCGGCGTCGGTGAGCTCGCCGTTGACACCTTCCGGGCACTCGACCCGGTCGTCGTAGGGGTAGATCTCGACGGGAAGGACGTCCTCGACGGCGGTGCCGTGGAAGTTGGCCTTGCCCTGGAAGCCCTGGAAGCTGAGGTAGCCGCCGGCCATGGCGAGGCCGCCGCCCTTGCCGACCCACTCGGCGAGGAGCTTGAGGCGGTTGGGGAAGGGCCGGCCCTGGGCGAAGACCTGCGGGGGCAGCAGCAGTGAGTTCGCGCCGATGTCGGACAGGATCACGACGTCGTAGGCGGCGAGCTTCTCCAGTGTCTCGGGGAAGTCGGTCGCCACGGCGTGGGAGGGCAGGTGGGTGACCGTGTGCCCCTCGGCCTCCAGGGCCTCGATGAGGGCCGTCGCGCCCGTCTCGTACTGAGCGTGCGGGAAGGCGTCGTAGCCCTTGAAATCGGTCGAGGCGTTGATCCAGGACTCGCCGGCGATGAGAACGCGCGCCATGAGGGCTCCTTGCTTCTTGCTTTGCTTTGCGCAATGTTGTGCTTGTTGTTGCGCAACGCTAGGGAGGAGTTTTCGTGAAGTCAATGGGGTAGCGGCAAGAAGATGTGGATAGACTGGCGAGACTCGCTGAGAGGAAACCCGGGTGACATTGACGAGCGTTGCGCAACATGCGCAAGTGTCGGTATCCACGGCGTCGCGCTATCTGCGCGGCCAGCTGAAGGTGAATCCGGAGACGGCCGCGAGAATCGACTCCGCCGTCCGCGAGCTCCACTACGAGGTGCCGACAGCCCCGCCCGAGGCCCCGAGCCCACGGCGGAACCCGGTCATCGCGCTCGTCGTCCCCGACCTGCTCAACCCGTTCTTCGCCGAGCTGGCCGAGGAGATCGCCGACCGGGCGGCCGCCAGTGACGTGGAACTGGTCGTCGGCGTCACAGGACAGCAGGCGCGGCGCGAGGCGAGCGTCAGCGACCTCGTGGCCAGGTCCGACGCGATCGACGGGATGATCTACGTCGGCATCCACCGCAGCAACCCCCGGCTGGTCGAGGCGATCGACGCGGGGCTGCCGGTGGTCGTCCTCGACGAGGAGATCGCGGGCAGCTCCGAGGCCGACGCCATCTCCGTCGACAACTACAGCGGCGCCTACCAGGCGACGGCCTACCTCGCCCAGTTGGGCCACCGGCACATCGCCCACGTGGCGGGCCCGCCGGAGCTGTCCACCAGCCGCGACCGCTACCGGGGCTACCGCGAGGCCATGGAGCACGCCGGACTGAGCGTCAGCGACGACCTCGTCCTGCACGGCCCGTACACCGAACGTTTCGGCGCCAGCACCTTCCCCTACCTCGCCCGCGCCGCCGAACCGCCGACCGCGGTCTTCGTCGGCAGTGACATCGTCGCGGTCGGCATGCTCGCCAGCGCCGAACTCCACGGCCTGAGCATCCCCGAGGACCTCTCCGTGGTCGGCTGCGACGGGATCCGCGTCGGCGAATGGCTCCGCCCCAAACTCACCACCGTGCAGCAGCCCGTCGCGGAGCTGGCACGGACCGCCCTGGAAGTCGTCCAGGCGCGCATCGACAAGCCCGACAGCGACCGGGTGCAGCAGGTCCTCCCGCTGCACCTCGTCATCCGGGGATCGGCCATACCGCCCCGCACCTGACAGGAGACACCGCGTGCTCGACCCCGTGGCCCTCACCCAGCAGCTCGTCAGGCTGGACACCCGAGCGGGAAACGAGAAGCCCACCGCTCAACTCCTCGCCCCACTCCTGCGCGAGGCGGGCTTCACCGTCCGCGTCGAGGAGGGGCGGGGGGAACCGGGCCGGGCCAATCTCGTGGCCCGCAAGGGAACCGGCACACCCCTCACCCTGACCGGCCACCTCGACACCGTCCCCGCCGACGCCTCGGGCTGGTCCTTCGACCCGCTGAGCGGTGACATCCGTGACGACCGGCTGCTCGGGCGCGGCAGCAGCGACATGAAGGCAGGCGTGGCCTGCATCCTCGCCGCCGTCATCGAGCACTCCGCCCGCCACGCCGACGCGAACGTACAAGTGGTGCTCACCTTCGGCGAGGAGACCGGCTGCGACGGCGCGGCCCAACTCGACGACCTGGCCGCAAGTCCCGTCGTGCTCGTCGCCGAACCCACCGGCAACCAGGTCTTCCTGGGGCACAAGGGCGCGCTGTGGCTCCGCCTGACCGCGCACGGTCGCAGCGCCCACGGCTCCCGGCCCGAACTCGGTGTCAACGCCCTCGCGGCCCTCGCCGGAGCGGCCACCCGCATCCACGGCCACGACGGCTGGCCCGACAGCGGGACGCACGGCGCGGCCACCGTCAATGTCGGCACGTTCCACGCCGGCGTCCAGCCCAACCTGGTCCCCGATCGCGCCGAGTTGATGGTGGACATCAGGACGGTCCCGGGCTTCGCCTCGCGCGACGCCGTCGCGGCGATCCGCCGACTGGCGGGCCCCGAGCCGGACATCGAGGCGGTACTCGACCTCCCGAGCATCGCCACGGATCCCGCCGACGAGCTGGTGCGGACGCTGACGGGGGCCTTGCAGCCGACCGAGTCGACCGATCCGGGCCGGGGACCTCAATACGCCACATACTTCACCGACGCCTCGGTCCTCACGGAGAAGCTGAACTCACCGGCGGTGATCCTCTACGGGCCGGGCGACCCGGACCAGGCACACGTCACGGACGAGACATGTTCCGTCTCCGGCATCACGAGTGCCGCCGAGGCGATGCTGAGGTTCCTCGAGACCTGGCGGGGCGTCGCCTGACGGACCCGGCCCGGGATTTCCGCTCTCCTGCGCCTCTTCTGTGCCTCTCCTGCGCCCAAGATCACCAAGCTGCGACTGTCATGTCACGAACGTGTCTTGACCGCGATCAAGAAGCAACTGGAGGAACCGCGCAAGCCGTCTGAGGGGGCGGAAGGCAACACGGGCGAACAAGAGCCCGGTTCACTCGCCCGCCGCTCCCAGGAGCGACGGCCCCACGCGGAGGACACCACCATGCGCACTCGGAAGATCTCGGTACTGACGTTGACCGCCGTGGCCCTCGGACTGTCGCTGACGGCGTGCAACGGCAACGACGGCACCGAGGGCGCGCCGTCCAGCGCGTCGTCGAGTGTGTCATCGGACGCTTCCGCAAGCGCATCCGCGAGCGCGACTTCTTCCGCGGACGGCTCGTCGGAGACCGCGGGCAACCCGCAGCCCGACGCGACGGCGGGCGCGTCCTCGGGCGCGCCCACCACGTCCGACACGAAGTGCACGGACAAGATCGACTACGCGGGTGACCCGCGCTCCAACGCGGAGATCAACTCCATCGGCTCGGACACGGGCACCTGCCCCGAGCCCGAGAAGTCCGACAAGCCGTCGGGCACGCCGAAGGACCCCGACACGAAGTGCACCGACCAGATCAACTACGCGGGCGACCCGCGTCCCAACGCGGAGATCAACTCCATCGGCGAGGACACGGGGTACTGCCCGCCGGTGAAGCAGAACTGAGCCCGGTGGCGGATAGGTGCCGTGGCGCCAACCCGCCACCGTAAGGCAATCACGGCACCCCGCAAGGTAGTTGACACTCTTCTCAGCTCTCGGAGCGCACCCCGCACCCGATGGTTCCAGGAGAAGAGGCAACTATGGCAAGAGGCACCGCGCGACGCGGCGTGGCTCTGCTGTCGGCCGGTCTTGCGTTCGCGCTGCTGCCCGCCGGCGGCGCGCACGCCGCGCCGGACCAGGCGAGACCCCAGTCCACGAAGGCGGCCCGGGCCGCGCACACCGTGACACTGGTGACCGGCGACAAGGTGACCGTGACGGACATCGGCGGCGGGCAGAAGACCGTCGACGTCAAGAGGCCCAAGGATGCCACAGGCCTCGTCCGTACGCAGGTCACCGACGGTGAGATACGTGTCGTACCGGACGAGGCGGCCCCCTACCTCGCCTCCGGGAAGCTCGACGACCGGCTGTTCGACGTGAGCGGCCTCATCGAGCAGGGCCTCGCGGACACCAAGGCCGACGCCACCCCGCTCATCGTCACCTACGCAGGCAAGAGCGCGCGCAGCACCGCCGCCACCCCCAAGGGCGCCGACCGCACCCGCAAGCTCGGCAGCATCGGCGGCGCGGCCCTCGACGCCGACAAGGGGCGTACCTTCTGGAACGACCTGACCACCAAGGCCGGTTATACGGGCGGCATCGGCAAGGTCTGGCTCGACGGCCGCGTCAAGGGCGACATGGCGGAGTCCAACGCCCAGATCGGCACCCCGAAGGCGTGGGAGGCCGGGCTCACCGGCAAGGGCGTGAAGGTCGCCGTCCTGGACACCGGGTACGACGCCACCCACCCCGATCTCGCCTCCCGCGTGAGTGAGTCCAAGTCCTTCATCGAGGGGCAGGAGGTCGCCGACCGCAACGGCCATGGCACACACGTCAGTTCCACGGTCGGCGGATCCGGCGCCGCGTCCGACGGCAAGGAGAAGGGGGTCGCGCCCGACACCACGCTCGCCGTCGGCAAGGTCCTCTCCGACGAGGGCTACGGCACCGACTCGGAGATCATCGCCGGTATGGAGTGGGCGGCCAAGGACATCAAGGCCAAGGTCGTCTCCATGAGCCTCGGCTCCGACACCGGCAGCGACGGCACCGACCCGATGTCGCAGGCCGTCAACTCCCTGACCGCGGACACCGGCGCGCTCTTCGTCGTCGCCGCGGGCAACGCATACAACCCCGGCACCATCGGCTCGCCCGGCGCCGCCGACTCGGCGCTCACCGTCGGCGCGGTCGACGCGGGCGACGAGCGTGCCGCGTTCTCCAGCCAGGGCCCGCGCCTCGGCGACGACGGCCTCAAGCCCGACCTCTCCGCCCCCGGCGTGGACATCCTCGCGGCCCGCTCCTCGCTGGTGGACGGCTCCGGCAGCTACACCACCATGAGCGGTACGTCGATGGCGACACCGCACATCGCCGGTGTCGCCGCCCTCCTCGCGCAGGCCCACCCCGACTGGACGCCCGCCCAGCTCAAGAACGGGCTGATGTCGTCGTCGAAGCAGCTCTCCGACTCGGCGTACGCCATCGGCTCCGGCCGGGTGTCCGTGCCCGACGCGATCGCCGCGAAGGTCACCGCGACGGGCAGCGCCGACCTCGGCTCCTACCGCTGGCCGTACGACAGCAACAAGCCGGTCACCAAGACCCTCACGTACTCCAACTCGTCGGCCGAGACCGTGGAGTTGGACCTCGCCGTGCAGGGAGCCACCGACGGCGTCGCGAAGCTCGCCGACTCCAAGCTGACCGTGCCCGCGCACGGCACCGCCTCCACGACGGTCACCGGCGACGGCTCGAAGGCCGCCGTCGGCACCAACAGCGGTCAGATCGTGGCGAGTTCGGGCGGCTCGGCCGTCGCGCACACCGCCTTCGGCCTGGTCAAGGAGGAGGAGCGGTACACGCTCACCGTCCACGTGAAGGACCGGGACGGCAAGCCGGCCGCGGCCGACCTCATGTACCAGCAGCTCGCCGAGAACACGCAGCCGCAGCCCGCGACGGTCGACGACTCCGGCACGGTCGAGCTGCGCCTGAAGCCCGGCACGTACTACCTGGACTCGTTCCTGGACGTACGCGGAGCCCACGGCAAGGACTCCCTCGGCACGGCCTACCTGTCCGATCCCGAGGTGAAGGTCGACGGGGACCGCGAGATCACGCTGGACGGCACCAAGTTGCGTGAGGTCGCCACACGTGTCTCGAAGGACACCGACCCGCACCAGACGCTCGTGCAGTACGACCGCAAGGCGGGCGGCACCGACATGTTCGGCATGGTGCAGCTGCCCATCCAGTACGACACGCTGTACGCGCTGCCCACCCGCCCTGTCAGCGACGGCAGTTACGCGTACCGCACCACCTGGCGCGAGGCCCAGCCGCGCATCACCGTCGACGGCGTCGACGAGGTGTGGGAGCAGCCCGGCTCCACGCTCGTCGAGGGTTCCAGCAGGCTCGCGCTGGTGAACGCGGGCGCCGGGGCCCCCGCCGACTACCAGGGCAAGAAGGTGACCGGCAAGGGCGTTCTCGTGCACATCGACGGGACCCGCACCCCGGCACAGATCGCGCAGTCCGCCCAAGACGCGGGCGCCAAGGCGCTGTTCGTCACGGACGACGACGCCGGCCGCCTGAACACCGGCTTCTACAACGACGACGACACCGACCGGCCGTTGCAGATCGCGAGTGTCACCAACGCCGACTTCGCGCGGCTGCTCGCCAAGCAGAAGCGCGGTGAGCGCGTCAAGATGACGGGCGTCGACAACGCCACGTACTCCTACGACCTGTCGAAGGGCTACAAGGACGCGATCCCGGACCGCAGCCTGCTCTTCGCTCCGCACTTCGACGACCTCGCCACCGTCGACACCACCTTCTACGGCGCGAAGAAGGCCGCGGGCAGCGAGTTCCGCCACTCGATCGACCGGTCCTTCCCGGTCGCGGGAGGGTTCCAGGAGCGGTTCAACTTCCCGGGACACCGGACCGACTACGTCTCCGTCGAGCCGGACCAGAAGTGGCACGAGTCCGTCAACGTCGGGTCCCTGGAGGAGCGCAGTGGCCAGGTGTCCTACCGGCCGGGCAAGCGCACCGAGTTGAACTGGTTCAAGCCCGTCTGGCACCCCTACGGGGGCAGTGGTCTCGGCTGGGGCCAGCAGCGGATAGGCGACTCGCTCAGCTTCAACATCCCCGGCTGGGGTGACTCGGGCCCGGACCACACCGGCTTCGGCGACCCGTACAACTCGGAATCCGGCATGAAGCAGTCCACCGAGGCCTTCGTGAACGGTGAGAGCGCGGGCCGACACCCGGACAGCACCGCCCAGTTCAGTGTCACCGACGGATCCGAGCAGCCGTTCAAGGTCGTCACCGACACGGAACTCGACCCGGCCGTGTGGGGCATCCGCAGCACCTCGCACAGCGAGTGGACGTTCCGCTCGGGCACCACGCCCGACGACACGTACACGTTCCTGCCGCTGATCAACCTCAACTACGACATCGACACGGACCTCGCCGGAAAGATCCGCTCCGGCAAGCGCCTGCCGGTCGGCCTGTCCGCCGAGTACGTCAAGGACGCGGCCGGCACCGGCACCATCGGCGGCGGCACCCTGAAGGTGTCCTACGACGACGGCAAGACCTGGAAGCCGGTGTCCCTCTCCGGATCCGGCGCCTCCTGGAAGGGCACGCTGAAGGTGCCGAAGGACGCCACCTCGCTGTCGCTGCGGGCGACGGCGAAGGACGACAAGGGCGGCTCGGTGTCGCAGGAGCTCGTCAGGGCGGCGGCCGTGAAGTAGCCGTCCATCCGGACAAGTCGGAAGGAGAACCGGGGCCCAGCGCGAAGGGATGTCGCGCTGGGCCCCACTCGGCTCTCAGCGGTCGTTTGGCCTTCTGCGCAGCCACACCCTGCGGCCGCCCACGAACAGCAGCGCCACCACGGCGGCGACACCGATCACGGCGCCGGTGAGTTGCACACCGCTGAGGCCGTCGGCCTCGGCGACGATCGCCGCGCCGGCCTTCGCCGGCTCTGCCACCACGCCACTGTTCCTGCCCTCGCTCCCGTACAGCAGCGTCCTGCCGTCCGTCGTGAACGTGATCGCCTCGCCCTGCTTCTGCTTCGGCACGTCCAGGGCCCGCGGGTGGGACGGCTTCCCGTGCTTCCACGCGTACATGATGCCGTCGTCTCCACGGACGGCCAGCCGAGTACCGTCGGGGGAGAAGGCCGCGTCCGTCACCCACAGGTCGATGTCGGCGACCTTGCCGAGGGGGTTGTCGCCGTCGGTGCTCAGCTTTTCGGGGGCCGCGTACAGCGCGCCGCCTTCCTTGTCCTTCGTGACGATGTAGACGCGGCCGGTCTCCGGGTGGACGGCGAGCGACTCGGCATTGTGCGCCCCGTCCTCGTACGCCACGTGGTACTCGGTGGCCGCCACCGTCCGGTCGGAGAGGGTCGAGGGTTCCTTGAGGCGGTAGATCCAGACGTGGTCCTCCTCCTTGTCGTTGTCGCCGATGGCGCCTACGTAGAGGTGGCCGTCCGGGCCGACCGAGACGGCCTCGACGTCGTGCGGCTTGCCGACGCCGGTGTATGTGATCCTGGCGACCGTCTCGCCGGTCCTGCCGTCGACCGCGTACAGGTAGGTGCCGTCGTCGCCGTCGTTGTGCGTCCAGTAGATGCCCGGGTGCGCCCGGGAGGCCGCGAGACCGCTCGACTCGGTGATCCGAGAGTCCTTGATGGTGAACCCGTCCTCACCCGGGACGGAGGCGGGCGCGGCGCCCGCGCCCGCTCCCGCCAGGAGCAGCACGGATGCCACCAGTGTCGTTGCGTAACCCAAGATCCTGCGCATCGCGCCAGCCTGCCACGGCGTTCGTGTGGTCTTCCGTTCAAGTTCCCGTCATCCGGAAGACTCCTGGAATACACCCGAGATTCTCATGAGCCCCTCATGTGCCGTTGGTTGCGTGTGCCTGGCCGGTCGGTCCGCAACGTATGAGCAAGGAGGCGCATGGTGTTCCTGTCCAAGGCAGCCGCGGCGCGTGAGCAGCGGGGAGGCGGGGAGCAGGGGAGCGAGGAGCCACTGCACGTGGCCAGTCGGCTGCACGCGTTCAACCGGTTCGAGTTGAAGTACCTGGTTCCCGTCGACCAAGCGGCCGAGATCCGCGACGAGTTGGCCGAGCGGATGGACGCCGATCTGCACAGCCCGGTCGGCGGGTACGGGGTCTGGAGCCTCTACTACGACAGCCCCCAGCTGCGTTTCTACTGGGAGAAGATCGAGGGTCTGAAGTTCCGGCGCAAGCTGCGCATCCGCCACTACGGCAACCTCGACGGCGTCACCGACGACTCGATGGTCTGCGTGGAGATCAAGCAGCGCGTCAACCGGGTCACGCAGAAGCGGCGCATCATGCTCCCCTACGGCGCGGCACGGCAGCTGTGCGACGAGCGGGGGACGCCGGAGCACTCGCCGAAGGAGAGCGCCTTCATCCAGGAGGTCCTCGCTCTCGTCGTCCAGGCGAACCTGCGGCCCACCGCCATCACCGGCTACCAGCGCGAGGCGCTGGTCGGGCGGGAGGCCGACACCGGCCTTCGCGTCACCTTCGACCGCCGCATCCGCGGCCGGGACCGGGACTTCCACTTCGGCACCCCCACGCCTGAGAACCGGTTCACGGTCCCGCCGCACCTGTCGGTCATGGAGATCAAGGTGAACGAGCGCACGCCGACCTGGATCACCGACCTGGCCGCGCGGCGCAACCTCAACCTCGTACGGATCTCCAAGTACGTGCAGTCCATCGAGGCGTTCGGGCTCGCCCCGCGCTCGGTCTTCCACGTCAACGAGGCGGACCACCCGCCTGTCACCCCCACTGAAGAACAGTCGCTGAAGCAGCGGCCGGCGCAGCACGATGCGTCGTTGAAGGTAGGAGCACAGTGAATTTCGATCTGCAGGAACTCAGCGGCACGTTCAGCGTGGCCGATGTCGTGGCGGCGATGGCGCTGTCGTTCATTCTGTCCACGGTGATCGGCTACACGTACCGGTACACGCACCGGAACGTGTCCTACAGCCAGTCGTACGTGCAGACGCTGGTCATCGTCGGCATGATCGTCGCGCTCATCATGCTGGTCGTCGGCTCCAACCTGGCGCGGGCCTTCTCACTGGTCGGCGCCCTGTCCGTGGTCCGCTTCCGCAATGCGGTCAAGGAGACCAGGGACGTCGGCTTCATCTTTCTGGCCATGGCCATCGGCATGGCCTGCGGCGCCCGCTTCTACACGCTGGCCGCGGTCGGCGCCGTCGTGATCTGCGCCGTCATCCTCGTGATGCACAAGTTCAACTGGTTCGCCCTCAACGTGCAGCGCCAGGTGGTCAAGGTCCAGGTCCCGGCCGGCGAGGACCACACCCCGCAGCTGCGTGACGTCCTCATCAAGTACACCAGCGAGTTCGAGCTGGTCAGCACCGAGACCATCCGCGGCGGCGCGCTGAACGAGATCTTCTACACCGTGCGCCTGAAGAAGGGCGCCGAGCCCGGCGACCTGGTCAACGCCCTGCAGGAACGCACCTCCGGCCAGCGGGTCACCGTCCTGACCGGTTACGACACGACGGACCTGTGATGCCGTCCGCCAAGGCGGGGCGGCGGCTGCGGGACCGGCTGCCCGTGCGCCTGCGCCACCACTGGAAGCCGGTCACGGCGCTGGGCGTCGGGCTCGCCGCGATGGTCTGGTTCCTGGGTGACGCTCGGATCTCCCCGTACGTGACATCGTCCTCGCGCGTCGAGGCGGACGCCATCACGGACAACGTCCAGGGGACGGTGGACCTGTACGACACCTCGGCGTCGCACTCGATCCAACTCACTTACCAGCAGACCGACTTCGACAAGATGATGAAGGAGTTCAAGGACGACGGCACCAAGGACTACATCGAGGCCGACCTCACGATCGACGGCGTGTACCTCAACGACGTCGGGATCCGCCTGAAGGGCAACTCCACGCTGTCGTCCCTGCGCGGCGCCGAGGGCATGCCCGGCGGCGGCCGGGACATGCCCTCGGGAGGGCAGGGGGGCTCGCCGGGCGGTGCTCCCGGTGGCGCTCAGGGTGGCGCTCCCGGGAAGGAGGCCGCCACCGGCACGGGGCAGAAGACCGGAGACCGGGGCCAGACCGCCGGAGGCAAAGGCCAGAACGCCGGAGGCAAAGGCCAGACCGCCGAGGGCAAGGGCCAAGCCGCCGGAGGCCAGGGCGGCAAGGGCGGCGGCATGATGCAGTTCAACCTGTCCGCCGAGAAGCCCGAGGAGCTGCCCTTGCTCGTCAAGGTCGACGAGTACGTCGAGGGCCGCGCCTACCAGGGCGAGCGGGAGATCTCGCTGCGCCCCGGCAGCAACGACCAGGTCCCGGCCAACGAGGCGCTGGCGCTGTCCCTGACCGACGAGAGCGGGCAGAAGGCCGAGCGGTACGCCTTCACCAAGGTGAAGGTGAACAACCGTCCCGCCGCCGCCCGCCTCATGGTCGAGGCTCCCGACACCGACTACGGCGACGACGTGTCCGACGGCAACGCCGTGGTCTACAAGGCACGGGCGAATGGCAGCTTCGAGTACAAGGGCGACGACCCCAGCGACTACGAGGCGTCCTTCAAGCAGCTGAACATGAAGGGCAGCCAGGACCTCGAACCGGTCATGAAGCTCATCAAGTGGGTCAACAAGGCCTCGGACAGCGAGTTCGCGCGCGACCTCGACACATACGTCGACGTCGACTCGTTCGCCAAGTACGTCGCCTCGCAGAACCTGCTGCTGAACTTCGACGACATGGCGGGCCCGGGCAAGAACTATCTGCTCTCCTACGACCTGGACACCAAGAAGTTCTCCGTCCTCGGCTGGGACTACAACATGACCTTCAGTGGCGACGCCACCACCGGTCCCGACGACTCGGTCGGCATGGGTGGCGGCATGCCCGGGGGGAAGCAGGAAGGCGCGCCCGCCGGGGCGGCCGACGGTAAGGCGGCCGGCGGCAAGGCGGTCGGCGGGGACGCGGACGCCAAGGGAGGAATGGGCGGAATGGGTGGGCGCATGCAGCACGTCCTGAAGTCGAGGTTCCTCGACACCGACGCGTTCGACGGTGTCTACCGGAAGGCGTACAGCGAGCTGTACGAGAAGTTCTACGGCTCGGGTACGGCGGCGAAGGACCTCAAGGACATCGCGGCTCAGGCCCGTAAGGCGGGCGCCGATCCCAAGGAGTTCGCCGCCGCTGTCGCCACGCTCCAGAAGACCGTCACCGACCGGAGCGCGGCACTGGCCAAGGACAAGAAGGTGGCCGGCTGACCCGCTGAGGAGATCTCCGGCACCCCGGGCCGCCCCTTTGCGGAGCACCCTGCCCGGGATGCCGGAAATCTTCAGTCATGCCCGCATGTGTGCTCATCGCGCACAGGAATCCTGCCTAGGGTCCGTCTGAATGAACGTCCAGCAGCAGCCACCCGCGCGCACACCCGGCGCCGCACACACCGTCCTGGTCGTGGAGGACGACGCCAGCATCCGCACCCTGCTCACCTCCGCGCTCGGCGCGGCCGGCTATGCCGTGGCGAGCGCGTCCAGCGGGCAGGAGGCCATGTCCGAGGCGGGCAGCCGTCGGCCCGATCTGATCGTCCTCGACGTGATGCTGCCCGACACCGACGGCTTCCAGGTCACCCGCGCCCTGCGCGCCCAGGGCATCTACACGCCCGTGCTGTTCCTCACCGCACGGACCGAGGTCGAGGACCGCATCATCGGCCTGAGCTCGGGCGGCGACGACTACGTCACCAAGCCGTTCCATGTCCAGGAGGTGCTGCTGCGCATCCGCGCCATCCTGCGCCGCACGGGGATCTCCGCCTCCGCCTCCGCCACCGGTGTCAGACCACTCTTGCGGTACACCGACCTCAGCCTGGACGAGGACACCCGCGAGGTGCGTCGCGCGGGCCGCCCGCTGAAACTGTCACCCACTGAATTCCGCCTCCTGGCCTGCTTGTTGTCCCATCCCGAACGCGTCATGGAGAAGGCCGAGATCCTCCAACAGGTGTGGTGGTACGGCTTCTCCGGTGACACCCGGATCGTCGACACCTACGTCAAGAACCTGCGCCGCAAGATCGACCAGGACGGCCCCGCGCTGATACACACCGTGCGCGGCGTCGGATACTGCCTGCGTCTGCCGCGTGACGGGTCCGACACGGTGACACGGTGAGGCGTCCGCGCCCGGGCCCGCGCTCTCCGCGCAAACGGCTGCGGCTCCTGCGCCTCCGGTGGCCACGGTCCCTGCGCAGCCGCCTCGTACTGATCGCGGGGCTGCTGGCCACCAGCGCCGTCCTGCTGTGCCAGCTGGCCGCCCTGACCGTGCTCCGGGGCTGGCTCACCGACCAGGTCGACAGCCAGCTCTTCCACTTCCGTCCTCCGCGCGGGGCCTATGAGGACATCAGGACCGACGGCACACTGCGACGGCCACCGAGGTCGGACAACGCGCTGCCCTCCGACTACCGCGTCCACTTCTACGACGAGAACGGCCGGCTGGTCGCCGACTCCCTGGGCAGCAGCGACGGGCCGGGCCCCCAACTCCCGCAATGTGCCGCCGACTTGCACCTGTCCACGCGGCAGCCGGGCACGGTCTCGGCCGAGGACGGCGCAGGCTCCGGCTGGCGAGCGATCTCCTACCCCGGGCCCGACCACATGCGCGCCGTCGTCACGCTGCCCCTGGACACCGTGGACGGCGCCACCACCAAATTCCTGTGGGTCAGCCTCGGCCTCGGCGTCGCCGTCGCGGTCGGGGTGGTCGTCCTCGGCAACGGCGCGGTCCGCCTGGGGCTTCGTCCGCTCACCAGAGTCGAGCACACCGCCCAGCACATCACCGACGGCGCCCTCGAACTCAACGTCCCGGGAACGGATCCGGACACCGAGGTCGGCCGGCTGGGCCTGGCCCTCAACACCATGCTCGACCGCCTGCGTACAGCACTGCACCGCACCGAGGCCTCGGAACAGCAGCTGCGCCGCTTCCTCGCGGACGCGGGGCACGAATTGCGCACCCCGCTCACGGCCATCCAGGGCTTCGCCGAACTCCTCCTCGACGCACCCGACATGACGGAGCGGCGCCGTCACGAGGCACACACCCTGATCTCCCACAACGCCGACCGGATGAGTCGCCTCGTCGACGACCTGTTCCTCCTCGCCAAGCTCGGTGAGGGCGGTGACATCCGCACGCCCACCATGCACCGCGAACTCGTCGACCTCCTCTCCCTGGCGGCCGACGCCATCGCGACCACCGCGATACGCCACCCCCGACGCGCCATCACCCTGGAACCCCTCGGCGGTCGCACCGTCGGCTCCGACTCCGACTCCGACTCCGAACGCGACCTCGACATCGTCGAGGCGCCCGGTGACCTCCACCAGCTCGCCCAGGTCCTGGGCAACCTGCTCTCCAACGCCTGCGCGCACACCCCCGCCGACACCGGCATCCGTGTCCGTGTCGGCGCCGCGCACACCCCCGCCGAACAGGGCATGGGAAGCGGGGCGACACTGCCACCCGGCACACCCGTGTGTGTCGTCGAGGTCGCGGACAGCGGCCCGGGTATCGGCCCCGACGAGGCACACCGTGTCTTCGACCGCTTCTACCGGGCCACCCCGCCGACGCCGTGCGACGCATCGGTGGCACCGGGCTCCGAGGCCGCACCCGAACCGGGATCCGGCCTCGGACTTGCCATCGCCTCCGCCATCACGGCGGCGCACGGCGGTCGTCTCGAACTGGACAACCACCCGGGCACCGGCTGCACCTTCCGGCTGCTCCTGCCGAACTCGAACGTCGCGGCGTCCCCCGCGGAGTGAGCGTCAGGAGACCGGAGTGGTGGCGGTCGTCTCCTCCGTGGCCGGTGTCCGGGGAGCCGGACCCGTGCCGCTGCGCGCGATACCGATGCCGGTGTATCCGCAGATCACCGCGAACACCGCGCCCAGGTAGCAGAGGAAGGCGTAGGGCGCGTACGTGATCGTCGCCACGCCCAGCGTCGTCGACATGTACATCGCGGCCTCGCTCCAGGGGATCAGCGGAACCATCACCGTGCCGGAGTCCTCCAGGGTGCGGGAGAGGTTCTTCGGGGCGAGGCCCTTGTCGGCGTAGACCTGCTTGAAGCCCTCGCCGGGGATGAGGATCGTCAGGTACGAGGTGCCGGTGGCCAGTGCCACGCCGATCGACGACCCGACCGTCGCCAGGATGATGCCTCCGGTGCGGCGGACGCGGCGCAGCAGGCGCGCGATCAGGACGTCCATGAAGCCGGCCTCGGTGATGATGCCGGCGAACGCGAAGCCGGCGAGGCCGATGAGGACCACGCCCGTCATGGAGGACAGCCCGCCGCGGTCGAGGAGGGTCCGGGCCGCCTCCGGAATGGCCTGCGCGTCCCAGCCGTGCGCGACGAGCATGTCGCTGCTGAAGCCCTCGGACGCGGCGGCGCTCAGCTCGGACAGGGAGAAGCCCTGCACCACGCCGCCCAGGATCGCGGCGACGATCGAGGACAGGATGATCGTCGGCAGCGGCGGCTTGCGCAGCACCGCTCCGACGAGGACCACGAGCGGCGGCAGCAGAAGGAGCGGGCTGAACGTGAACGCCTTGTCCAGGAAGCCCAGAAGTTCCTCCGTCTGCTTGCCCGCGCCCTGCGAGGAATCCGTGTGCATGCTCAGGCCGAGGAAGAAGTAGGCGATCAGCGACACCACCGCGGCGGGCACCGTGGTGTACAGGAGGTGGCGGATGTGCTCGAAGAGGTTGGCGCCCGCGACGACCGGCGCGAGGTTGGTGGTGTCCGACAGCGGTGACATCTTGTCGCCGAAGTAGGCGCCCGCGACGATCGCCCCGGCCGTCATGGGCAGCGAGGCACCAAGACCGCCCGCCACGCTGATGAGCGCGACACCGACCGTGCCGACCGAGCCCCACGACGTTCCCGTGAGCGTGGAGACGACCACGGTGACCAGGAACGACACCGGGAGTATCCAGTGCGGTTCGATCACCTGGAGCCCGAAGTCCACGACCATGGGGATCGTTCCGCTGATCATCCAGGTGCCGGTGAGCATGCCGATCGAGATCAGGATCAGGAGCGCCGGCATCGTCGAGTCGATCTTGCGGCGGATGCCGGTGAGCATCTGTTCCCAGCTCAGGCCGAACCACAGCGCGTACACCCCGGCGAAGCTCGACGCGACGATGAGCAGGATCACGGGATCGAGGCCGAGCCACACCGTCCCGACCACGAGCAGCGCGATCATCACGGCGATCGGGGCGAGTGCCTGAAGGAAGGTGGGGGTCCGGCGCGGCGCCGCGACCGGAGCGGTTTCGGGCATGGGTTCGCTCTTTCCGGGGTGGTGGCGGGCAGGTCGGGCCGGGCCGCCGGGCGTGCCTGGCGGCCGGAGTCCTGCTCCGATGTCTGGGGGTTGTGGGGGAGGGCGCGCGGAACTCCTACGGAGTGGGCTCCGGCGGCGGTCGGTGCTGGGCCAACGGCTCGGGATGTCGCAGCAGTTGGGCCACGCGGTCCGTGGGAAGCGCGGGCGCGTGGTGGCCCCGGATGCCGGTCACCGGGCGGGTGGCGAACAGGGAGCCGAGGACGGCCTCCTCCGTCGCCTCGCACACGGCCCGGAACATCAGGTCCATCAAGGGGCCGTCTTCGGCGAGGGTCGAGGAGGTGCGGACCGGCCCGGACGGTACGTGGGGTGTGCGGTTCGTCGTGGACCAGGCCAGGGCGTACTCGCCGCTGCCGTGCTGGACGATGCCGCCGGTACGGGCCAGGCCGACCGAGGCGCGCTTGGCGATGCGACGCAGCTGGCGGGCGTCCGCCGGGGCGTCCGTGGCGACGAGGACGACACAGGAGCCCGCCCCACGCGCGAACTCGGCTTGCTCCGCCGCCTGTTCGGGTGTGAGGTGCCGGCCGATCGGGGCGCCGAGCACCGTCAGGTCCGCCGCCTGTCCGAAGTTGGCGAGGACGAGGACGCCCACGGTGAAGCTGCCGTCGCCGTCGCCGGCGTCGACGAGCCGGGAACTGGAACCGATGCCCGCCTTCCAGCCGAAGGACACCATGCCGGTGCCCGCCCCGACGGCACCTTCCGCCACGGGTCCGTCGGACGCCGCGGCCAGCGCGTCGAGGACGTGACCCGGGCGGACGAGGAGCCCGCGAATGTCATTGAGCCAGCCGTCGTTGCACTCCAGGACCACCGGGTTGACGGTGCCCGTGGAGACACCGATCTCCGGGTGGTCGAGCAGCGCGTGCCGGGCCAGGCCCTCGAAGGCGGCTCCGACGCCGAGCGTGTTCGTCAGCGCCAACGGCGTTTCCAGTACGCCGAGTTCGACGACCTGGCTGAGCCCGGCGGCCTTCCCGAACCCGTTCACGACCTCCAGGCCCGCGGCCGGTTTGTGGCGGAACAGGGAGTCGGGGGCGGGGACGACGACGGTGACACCCGTCCGCGCCGGCTGCTCCTCGTCGTCATGGTGGAGGGTGAGGTGCCCCACGCGGACACCTCGTACGTCGGTCAGGGAATTCGACGGGCCGGGCGGCAGTGTGCCCGGCGCGATCCCAAGCGCGCGGGGGCGGGGTCGATGCGTCACGTCGCCTCCGCTCGGCCGCCGCGGCGCGCGGGAGTGGCCACCTCGCCGAGGTCCGCGTGCTGCGTGTCCGACCGCATGGAGTGCAGCAACTCGGTCTCCACCAGGGAGAGATGGGCCTCCATCAGGCTCGCGGCGAGATCGTCGTCGCCGTCCGCGACCGCCTCGGCCATCGCCTCGTGGTCGGTCAGCGAGGCCTCCGTGTGGGCGGGCCGCGACAGAAGGCCGCTGCGGAGCACGATCACCTGCTGCTGCACCAGCCACACCTGCTCGGCGATCCGGGGGCTGTGCGCGGCCTCCATCAGCGCACGGTGGAACTCGAGGTCCAGGTCGTACGGGAGCTTGCGTCCCGTCTCGCGCGCCGTGCGGGAGCGCACGCACACCTTGCGCAGGCGGTCGACCTCCTTGGGCTGCCTGCGGAGCGCGGCCAGGCGCGCCGCGCGGCATTCGAGCGCCGAGCGCAGCTCGAACAGCGCCGCCACGTCCTCGGGGCCCGCCGTCAGTACGGCGGCCCCCTTGTTGGGCACGTGTACCAGCAGCCCGTCGCTCACCAGCTGACCGATGGCCTCGCGCAGCGGGCTGCGGCTGATGCCCAGATCGCGGGCGATCTCCACCTCGTTCAGGCGGGAGCCCTGCGGCAGTACACCGGTGAGGATCTGCTCGCGCAGCATCTCGACCACCTGTCCCGCCAGGCGGCGGTGGACCAGTCCGGTCACGGGAACCTCCGAGAAGTAAGAGCGACGGGCGTTGAGCAGCCGAAACGTGTGGCCAAAGTGTCGACAGACGTCAGTGGACAGGCGCCCCGAACTCCCTGTCAAGGGTTCTCGGCGATCGTCTTTCATCGCGGACAACTGTCGACACTTTCCGTCGAAACTGATAACTGTCGACACTTGAAAGGCCGTGGCGTCCACCGCCGGGGCTCCGCACCACCGACCGTCGAAGGACACTCATGACCGCCGCAGTCCCCAGCAAGTCCACGCCCGTGTCACCGGCTCCGCGGCCGGAGTGGCCCGTGCTCGCGGAGGTGTGGCGCGGTGACTTCCTCGAGTCCGTGCACCACGGGTCGGTCGTGGTGCTCGACGCGGACGGCGCCGCCGTGCTCGCGGCGGGACCCGTCGACAGCCCCATGTACCCGCGGTCGTCCAACAAGCCGCTCCAGACCGTCGGCATGCTCCGCGCGGGCCTCGACCTCGACGGCGAACTCCTCGCCCTCGCCTGCGCCAGCCACTCGGGCGAGGCCTTCCACCTCGACGGGGTACGCCGGATCCTCGCGGGCGCGGGGCTCGCCGAGGACGCCCTGCGGTGCACCGCCGCCCTGCCCATCGGCGTCGACGCGCAGCCCGCGCACCTCGCCGCGGGGCTCGGCCCCAGCCGGATCACGATGAACTGCTCGGGCAAGCACGCGGCGATGCTGGCCACGTGTGTGGCGGCGGGGTGGTCCCTCGACGACTACCTCGACCCCGGCCACCCCCTGCAGGTCGCCCTGCGCGAGGCGCTGGAGGATCTCGCGGGGGAGAAGTCGACCTCGGTCGGTGTCGACGGCTGCGGCGCCCCGCTGTTCGCGCTCACCCTCACCGGCCTGGCGCGCGCCTTCGCGAGGCTCGCGGCCGCGGCCGACGGCACCCCCGAGAACCGGGTGGCCACCGCGATGAACGCCCACCCCGAGTACGTGGGCGGCACCGGCCGCGACGTCACCACCCTCATGCGGGCGCTCCCCGGCGTCGTGGCCAAGGACGGGGCGGAAGGCGTCTACGCGCTCGCCCGCCCGGACGGCTCCGCCGTCGCCCTGAAGATCGCGGACGGTTCGCAGCGGCCGCGCCCCGTGGTGATGACCGCCGCGCTGCGCCACCTCGGCGTCGACGTGGACACCGATCCCCAACTGGCGGCGCTGACCGAGGCCCCCGTCCTCGGGCACGGCGAACCCGTCGGTGCGGTACGGCCGTCGGCGGTGCTCGACACCGCCGCGCAGCGAGCATGAACCGCCTGGCCGGGCGCCCGTAGCGCCCGCTGTGCACGGATCGAGCCGGACCTCATCGCGAGAGCGGCCACGGTGCTCGGTGCAGCGCGCGGCCCCCGCGCCCTCACTGACGAGAGAGTGCGGGGGCCGCGCGTGCCCGACAGCCCGGGCGCCTACCGGATCTCTCCGGTCGGCGCCTCTTCGGACGCCTACGCGACCGTGCGGATGAGCTTCTTGTTCACGAACTCCTCGATGCCCGGACGCCCCAGCTCGCGGCCGAAGCCGGAGCGCTTGACGCCGCCGAAGGAGAGCTCGGCCCCCTCGGCGCCGACGCCGTTGATGAAGACCATGCCGGCCTCGATACGGTCCGCGACCCGCTGCGCCTGGTCGGCGTCGGTGGTGAAGATGTACGAACCGAGGCCGTAGGGGGTGTCGTTGGCGATCCGCAGGGCGTCGTCCTCGTCGGCGGCCTTGAAGACCATGGCGACGGGGCCGAACAGCTCCTGGCGGGCCGTGGCGTGCTCGGTCGTCAAACCGGTGAGCACACCCGCCGGGTAGTGCGCGCCGTCGCGCTTGCCCTCGGAGTGCAGCGTGGCGCCCTCGGCGACGGCCGCCGCCACCTGGCGCTCCAGGTTGTCGGCCGCGGCCACGGACGACAGCGGTGCGCCGGACTGGCGCGCGAGGAGCTGGGCGGCGAACTTCTCCACGAACGCGTCGTACAGACCGGAGACGACGACGAAGCGCTTCGCGGCGTTGCAGGCCTGGCCGGTGTTGTCGAGACGGGCGGCGACTGCCGACTCCACGACCGCGTCGAGGTCGTCGGCGGACAGTACGACGAACGGGTCGGAGCCGCCCAGTTCGAGGACGACCTTCTTCAGGTTCCGGCCGGCGATCTCGGCGACCGCCGCGCCCGCCCGCTCCGAACCGGTGAGCGAGACACCCTGCACGCGCGGGTCGGCGATGACGTCGGCGATCTGCTCGTTGGTGGCGTAGACGTTGACGTACGCGCCTGCGGGGAAGCCCGCCTCGCCGCACAGCTTCTCCAGGAGCGCCGCCGTGCCGGGACACTGCGGGGCGTGCTTGAGCACGATGGTGTTGCCGAGGGCGAGGTTCGGGGCGGCGAACCGGGCGACCTGGTAGGCCGGGAAGTTCCACGGCATGATGCCGAGGAGGACGCCGACCGGGCTGCGGCGGACGACCGCGCGGCCGGGGCCGGAGGTGACGTTCACCGCTTCGTCGGCGAGGTACTCCTCGGCGTGGTCGGCGTAGTAGTGGTAGATGTCCACGCAGAAGTCGACCTCGCCCTCCGCCTCGTCGCGCGGCTTGCCCATCTCCCGCACGATGCTGTCCGCCAGCTCGGTGCGGTGCTCCGCGTGCAGGTCGCCGAGGCGGCGCAGGAGCGCGGCGCGGTCGGCCACGGTGCTGGTGCGCCCCCATGCGGTGGCCTGGTGCGCGGCGTCGACGGCCGCGGACACCTCGGCGTCGGTGGCGGTGGAGTAGGTCTCGACGATCTCGCCGGTGGCCGGGTCGGTGACTGCGTACATCGAATCTCCAGAAAAGTGCGAGGGGGCAAGGAACGAGGTCGGCATGCGGTCCTCACGTGCCGCGAGGCCGACTGGGAAGAACCCTACGGCTCCGCGGCGCCGCGGGCTCCGGCGGCCGACCGGAGTTCGACGTGGTCGATTCCGTGTAATCAGTCCATCCGGTTCCGGCCCTGTGGGGATGTGCGGGACACTGGAAGAGCCGCGACGGGCCGGCCCGGCCGACGGGGATTCGCGGCAGAAGGAGGCTGTGTGATGGAACAGGGGGAGCGGGACGAACGTCTCGCGCGGGCATTCCTGGAGCTGGCCGACACCCTCCAGGACGGTTTCTACCTGGTGGACTTTCTGCACGTACTGACCGACCACATGCGCGAGTTGCTGGACGTGACGGCGATCGGGGTCGTCATGGTCGACGCCCAGGAGCGGCTGGTCGACGTGACCGCGTCCACCCACACCGCCCATCAACTCGAAGAGGTCCAGGTCGAGTTCGACGAGGGGCCGTGCAAGGAATGCTGCCTGGGCCACGAGCAGATCGGCCCCGTGGACCTGACGCTTCCCACCATCGCCGACCGCTGGCCACGCTTCACCAAGGCCGCCCGCGCGGCCGGATTCACGACCGCGGCCGCGCTTCCACTGCGGTTGCGCGAGGAGGTGATCGGATCGGTCAACATGTTCCACACCCGCCCCGGGGCCCTCCACCCGGCGTCCCTGCGCCTGGGGCAGGCGCTGGCCGACGCGGCGACCATCGGCATCTTGCACCACCGCCTCTCCGTGGACCAGGCGGAGCGGGTCGGCCAGTTGCAGACCGCGCTCAACAGCCGCATCGCCATCGAACAGGCCAAGGGCGCCCTCGGGGCCCGGCTCAGCATCTCACCCGACATCGCCTTCGAGTGCCTGCGGGCCTACGCCCGCTCCCAGCGGACCTCGCTCACCCAGCTGTGCCTGCGCGTCGTCGAGGGCCAGGTCCCCGCCGAGGTGTTCGCACCGCCCCCGGCCAGACAGCAGCGTCCTTGAACGTCCCCGCCGCCAACGTCCTGCGGCTCACGCCACCGGCAGCCCACCGCCCAAGCCGAGGAGTGCACACCCGGTGTCCGCAGATGCTCCAGACATCCCCGCTCTCCTGGCCGCCGCCACCCACTCCGGCCACGGACTGAGCGCACTCGCGCCCGCCTCCTGCGCGCACGCGCTCGGCCTCGACGGCATCACTCTCTGCCTGCTCAACCACTCCGGCCTCGAACTGGTCTGGTACGACCCGTCCCACGCGGCCGGAATCGCCTTCGCGGACCTCGAGTTCACCCTCGGCGAGGGACCCACCCATGACGCCGTGCGCACCGGCGATCCCGTCCTCGTCCCCGACCTGCACACCGTGCCCGAGGAGCGGTGGCCCGCCCTGCTGCCCGCCGCCCGCGACGCCCCTCCGCGCGCCGTCCACGCCGTACCACTGCACCTCGGGGCCACCCGACTCGGCGCCCTGACCGGCCACCGCGCCGCCCCCGGCCCACTCACCCGCCCCCAGATGCGCCAGTTCCTCGCCCTCGCCGAAGGCGCCGTCACGATCCTCACCACCCCCGCGGGCATCCACGACATGCGGTCGGACCAGCCGCTGCCTCTGCACCGAGCCGTCGTCCACCAAGCGACCGGCGCCCTGACCGTCCACCTCGGCGTCCCCCTCGACCAGGCACTCATCCGGCTGCGCGCCTACGCCTTCACCCACAACCGCCCGCTCGAAGACGTCGCACGAGACGTCGTCCACCACTACGCCACCCTGGACATGCCATCCTGCTGATGTGTGCCGCCAGGCACCGCAATTCTCACGTATCGCAGGAGCCACCTTGAAACACCGTCTGCCCCAGATCTCCGAGCTGCGCCCCCTGCTGAGGTTCGACGGCTTCAACCCCGACAGGCGCGCCGCCCGGCTCGGGAAGGCCGCCGACCTGTGGGACCTTCGTACGATAGCCAGGCGCCGCACACCCCGCCCGGCGTTCGACTACGTGGACGGCGCGGCGCAGCGCGAGTTGACGGTGCGTCGGGCCCGCAGGGCCTTCGACGACGTCGTGCTCCTGCCGCGCATTCTGCACGGCACCGAGAAGGTCGACCTGAGCACAGAGATCGCGGGCGCGCCGTCCGAGCTGCCGTTCGGGATCGCGCCCACCGGCTTTACGCGCTTCATGCACGCCGAGGGAGAAGATGCCGGAGCGACCGCCGCCGCGGCGGCGGGCATCCCGTTCTCGCTGTCCACCATGGGCACCCGCTCGCTCGAACAGGTCGCAGCCGCCGCACCGGAAGGACGCCGCTGGTTCCAGCTGTACCTCTGGAAGGATCGGCAGAGGTCGCTCGACCTTTTGAAGCGGGCCACCGCGAGCGGCTTCGACACACTGCTGGTCACCGTGGACACACCGGTGGCCGGGCAGCGGCTGCGCGACACCCGCAACGGCATGGTGATCCCGCCCAGGCTCACGCTCAAGACCGTGCTCGACGCCTCGTACCGGCCCGAGTGGTGGTTCAACTTCCTCACCACCGACCCGCTCAGCTTCGCCTCGCTCTCCGGTACCAGCCAGGACCTGCCGTCGATCATCAACTCGATGTTCGACCCGACCCTGTCGATCGAGGACCTGGAGTGGATCAGGTCCCAGTGGCCGGGGAAGCTGTTCGTCAAGGGCGTCCTCACGGCCGAGGACACGCGCCGCTCGCTCGACGCGGGGGCCGACGGCCTCGTCGTCTCCAACCACGGCGGACGCCAACTCGACCGCGCACCCGTCTCGTTGCACGCCCTGCCCGAGGTACGGGCCGAGGCCGGCGACGACGTGGAGATCATCCTCGACTCCGGCATCATGTCCGGCGCCGACATCGTCGCCGCCCTCTGCGCCGGAGCCGACTTCACCCTCATCGGGCGTGCCTACCTGTACGGGCTGATGGCGGGCGGCCGCGAAGGTGTGTCGCGAGCCGTCGAACTGCTCGCCAGGGAGATCGAGGTGACGATGCAGCTCATCGGGGCGGCGTCGATCGCCGATCTCGGACCGCATCTGCTGCGCACGCGGCACACGGGCTGACGTGGAGGCCGTCCGACGGTGACCGGTGACGTGTCTCCAGGTCACCGTCGGACGGGGCGGGCTCAGACCCCCGGCTTGGGCTCCAACTGCGGCTGCGCGGTGAGGAGTTCGGTGATCTCCTCGGCGAGGTCCGTGCCGAGCTCGCCCCAGCCGGCCTTGTAGCCGTAGACGCTCGCCAGCGTACGGGCCTCGTAGTCGCCGTTCATGATGTCGATGTCATCGGGCGTGATGAGCGACGGGTGGGCGACGCCGACCGCCCCCGACACCTTCAGCAACTCCTTGCGCAGGGTGCGCAGATACATGGCGGCGCGCGTCGCCTTCGACGGCGCGTCGACACCACGCACGAGCCACGGGTCCTGGGTGGCGATGCCGGTGGGGCACTTGTCGGTGTGACACTTCTGCGCCTGGATGCAGCCTATGGACAACATCGCCTCACGGGCCACGTTGATCATGTCGACGCCCAGGGCGAAGGCCACCGCGGCGTTCTCGGGCAGCCCGAGCTTGCCGGAGCCGATGAACGTGAGCTGGTCGGTCAGGCCGCGCTCGGCGAACGTGCTGTAGACGCGCGAGAAGCCCATCCGGAACGGCAGCGACACCGAGTCGCTGAAGATCAGGGGAGCGGCGCCGGTGCCACCCTCGCCGCCGTCGATGGTCACGAAGTCGACGCCGCGGTCACCGCGCGCCATCAGCGTGGCGAGCTCCTCCCAGAAGCTCATCTCGCCGACGGCGCTCTTGATGCCGACCGGCAGACCGGTCTCGGCGGCGAGCAGCTCCACGAAGTCGAGCAGCGAGTCAACGTCGTGGAACGCGGTGTGCCGCGAGGGCGATGCGCAGTCCTTGCCGGCGGGGATGCCGCGGATCTCGGCGATCTCGGGGGTCACCTTCGGGCCCGGCAGCATCCCGCCGAGCCCCGGCTTGGCACCCTGCGAGAGCTTGATCTCCAGCGCCTTGACGGGAGCGCTGTCGACCACGGCCTTGAGCTTGTCGAGGTTGAAGGCGCCGTCCTCGTCGCGGCAGCCGAAGTACGACGTGCCGATCTGGAGGACGAGGTCACCGCCGCCGCGGTGGTACGAGGAGAGGCCGCCCTCGCCGGTGTTGTGCATCGTTCCGGCCAGCGCCGCGCCCTTGTTGAGCGCCGTGATCGCCGCGCCGGACAGCGAACCGAAGCTCATCGCCGAGATGTTGACGACACTCGCCGGCCGGAACGCCTTGGCGCGCCCCCGCGGCCCGCCGAGCACCTTCGCCGAGGGCAGCGGGGCCTGCGGGTCGTGCAGATCGGGCAGCGCCCCGGCGAACGTGCGCTGCTTGACGTACGCGTGGCCCTGTACGTGCTCGACGTCGTTGTCGGTGCCGAACCCGAAGTAGTTGTTCTGCTCCTTCGCCGACGCGTAGATCCAGCTGCGCTGGTCGCGGCTGAAGGGCCGCTCCTCGTCGTTGGACGTCACGACGTACTGGCGCAGCTCCGGGCCGATCGTCTCCAGCAGGTACCGGGCGTGCCCGACCACGGGGAAGTTCCGCAGCAGTGCGTGCTTCTTCTGTACGAGGTCGCGAGCTGCGACCACCGCCAACGCGGTGGCCGCGACCGCACCAATGTTCCGGGCACGCATGACGTTCCTCTCCTCGACTCCGCAAACGCCACCTGATCGTAGAGGTCGCGGATCGGGGAGGTCGGACCGGTGTCACGGTGCGGAGCGCTTTGGCTGTCACAGCTCTTGTATTGCTTGAAGCTGCAACCTACTTTGAAGGCGCTCCGGTGATGTATCGCTTCACAGCATGAAGACGTGGTCCTCCCCGGCCACCGCCTGCCAGGCGGTGAACCGGCTGCGGGAGGCCTTGCACGCGCTCAAGTGGACCTCGATGGAGAGGAACGCATGCGTTCACGTAATCACCCCACGAGCGGCCGACGAAGAGTGGCCGTCGGGGCCGCCATCACCACCGTCGCCCTCATCGCCCAGCCCGGCATGCTCACCGCACCGGCCGGCGCCCACGGAAGACCCTCCGCCCCACCCCATCTGGAATCACGCGGCGTACCGATCCTGGCCAAGGACGGCATCCGCTTCCGCGACCTGAATCGCGACGGCCGCCTCACCCGCTACGAGGACTGGCGCCTCGGCGCCCCCGCCCGCGCCCGTGACCTGCTGTCGCGGATGACCCTTGAGGAGAAGGCCGGTCTCCTCGTCCACGGCACCCTCCCCACATCGGGCGACGGCTACGACGCGGCCAAGACGGCCCAACTCGTCGGCGACAGCCACGTCACCACCGCCATCACCCGCCTGTCGAAGTCGCCCCAGAAGGTCGCCGCGGCCAACAACACCGTGCAGGCGATCGCCGAGAGGCAACGCCTCGGCATCCCCGCCGTGATATCCACCGACCCGCGCAACGGGTTCGCCGTCGTCGAGGGCCAGACCGTCGCGGGCGCGGGTACCACGGCCATGCCCGACGCCATCGGCATCGCCGCCGCTCACAACCCGCGCCTCACCGAGCGGCTCGGTGACATCGTCCGCCGCGAGTACCGGGCCGTGGGCATCACCGAAGGCCTGTCGCCGCAGGCCGACATCGCCACCGAGCCCCGCTGGACCCGCATCAACGGCACCTTCGGCTCGGACCCCGACACCGCGGGCCGCCAGGTGAACGCCTACGTCAAGGGAGTGCAGCACGGCGCCGACGGCCTCGGCCCGGACAGCGCGGCCACCGTCACCAAACACTGGGTCGGTTACGGCGCCCAGACGAACGGCTACGACAGCCACTACCACTACGGCCGCTACGCCACGTTCCCCGGCAAGAACTTCGCGGACCACATCACACCGTTCAAGGGCGCGTTCGCCGCGCACACCTCCGGTGTCATGCCCACGTACTCCATCCTCAAGGACCTCACCTACAAGGGCCACAAGCTGGACCAGGTGGGCGCGGGCTTCAACTCGTACCTCCTGAAGGACCTTCTGCGGGGCACCTACAAGTTCGACGGTGTCATCGTCTCGGACTGGGGCATCACCGGCGACTGCCCGCAGCAGTGCCGGGACACCCGGCCCCCGGCGTCCTTCATCGGACCCTGGGGCGTCGGCATGCCCTGGGGCGTCGAGGACCGGACCATCCTCCAGCGCACGGCGCTCACCCTGAACGCGGGCGTCGACCAGATCGGCGGCAGCGACCAACCCTCGTACGTCGTCCAGGCCGTACGGCAGAAACTGGTCGGCGAGGGACGGGTGGACGAGGCGGCCGGGCGCGTGCTGGAGCAGAAGTTCCGGCTCGGCCTGTTCGAGGACCCGTACGTGGACGAGGAAGCGGCCGGACGCCTGGTCGGCAACGCCGGATTCCAGGCAGTGGGCGACAAGGCGCAGGCCGATTCGCTCACCCTGCTGAAGAACGTCGACCGGACCCTGCCCGCGCGCCGCGACCAGGTCCGCACCGTCTACCTGCACGGCGTCTCCGCCGACGAGGCGAAGGCGCGCGGCCTGCGGGTGGTGGACGACCCGGCCGACGCCGATCTCGCGGTGGTACGCCTCGCGGACCCCAGGGCCGGCTCTGACCTCACGGGCCTGGAGTTCCCCGCCACCGACCCCGCGTACCAGGCCCTGCGCAAGGCCGCGGACAGCGGCACCCAGACGGTCGCCGTCCCCAAACTGGACCGCCCGCTGATCCTGACGAACGTCGCCCGAGCCGCAGACGCGGTCGTCGCCAACTTCGGCGTCTCCGACGGCGTACTCCTCGACACGGTCTTCGGCGAGCGCGCCCCGAACGGCAGGCTCCCCTTCGAGCTGCCGTCCTCCATGAAGGAGGTGGAGGCGCAACAGGGCGACGTACCCGATGACACGGCGCATCCGCTGTACGAGCGGGGGTTCGGCCTCGACCACCGTTGGTGATACCGCCTGACGCCGACGCGTGGAGGCCCGGAAAGGTTGTCCTTCGGATGGCCTGACGAACTGTCGGTAACGGTTGTACGTTCGGTTGCAGCGGTCGCCGATGCGCAGCTATGGCCCCCAGCCCCTGGGCCCGCTGCGTATACATGCGTACACCATGGGCCGCTGGGGCCGCGTCGTCGACCTCGGCGGCTCCAGCTCACGCCCTGTCACGTGCTGAGCGGACCGGCCTCCGGGGCCCTCCGCCCGGTGCAGGGCGTCTGCGTGGGGGAGGGAAGGGGAGCTTCCCTCCCCCACGCCCGGCGGCAAACCGCCACTGCCCGCATGCCCGAAATGTGTCCACGCATGCGCCGGGGGCGACCATGACCCGGCCGGTGGGCGCGCGGCTTTCCAACTGCCGTGCCGCACGGCGCCGTTGACACCCTCGCGCGTCGCGTGCTTGCATCGCGCCATGCCGCCGCTGGAGCCTTTGACGCGTCGCCGCGCCGTGGACCTCGTCCGCGTCGCCGCCGCACTGTGTCGGTTCCCCGGCTGATCACTCGCCCTCCCGGCCGGCACCCAACTGCACTGTGACGCGGCCCTGTTGGGTGCGGTGCATCGACCGCCGGACGTCCCGCGCACCTCCGCCTCTCCGCTGATCACGAGGTCCCGCCATGCCCGAATCCGCCGTGCCTTCACGTCATTCCGCGCCCCGCATCGACGAACCCGCCTACGACCGGCGCAGGCTGGGCCAGTGGCTGGCCGGGGAGGCCCGCGCGGACGGGGTCAGCCGCCGCCGGCTGCTCACTCTGCTCGCCGCCACGGCCGCCGCGACCGCGCTTCCCGCGCCGCGACCGGCCCACGCCGCCGAGGCGCCCATCGTCAAACCGCTGCCGCCCGAGTGGTTCATCCGGCGCGGCACCAACGCCGAGACACGCTGGGAGGCCCTGCGCGGGACCGGTCACCACACCCCCATCGAGCGGTTCTTCGTGCGCAACCACACGGCCACCCCGGTCCTGGACGCACACGAGTGGCGGCTGCGGCTGTGGGGCAGCGGGCTGCGGGGCACGCCCGGTCAGGACAGACCGGTGGAGTTCGGCTACGACGATCTGCGCGCGCTGCCCGCCGTGACCCGGACCGCTTTCGTCGAGTGCGCCGGGAACGGCCGCAGTTACTACACCTCCCAGCAGGGCGAGACCGTCAGCGGCACCGCGTGGACGCTGGGCGCGGTCGGCGTCGCGCGCTGGCGCGGGGTGCGCCTGGGCGACGTACTGCGGAAGGCAGGGCTGTCGTCCCACGCCGTCGACGTACAACCGCGCGGCCTGGACGCCGAGTACGTCAGCGAAGGGGAGAACCTCGGCCGGGTGCGGCGGCCGCTGCCGCTGGCGAAGGCACTGGACGACGTCCTGCTCGCGTACGAGATGAACGGCGAGCCGCTGCCCTACGACCACGGACATCCGGTGCGGGTGCTGGTGCCCTCGTGGGTGGGGATCGCGTCGATCAAGTGGGTCGGTGACATCGAGGTGTCCGCGCAGCCGCTGTTCTCGCCGTGGAACACCACCTTCTACCGGTTGTTCGGCCCCGACCACCCGGAGGGCGGCAGCGCGCCATTGACACGGCAGACGGTCAAGAGCGCCTTCGAGCTGGCGGGCGGCGCCCGGTTCCCCGTGGGGGAGGGGCAGGTGCTGCACGGCCGGTCCTGGTCCGGCGCGGGCGCCGTCGCGCGGGTTGAGGTCAGCACCGACGGCGGGGCCCGCTGGCGGCCGGCCCGGCTTCACGACAAGCCCCGCGCGGGCACATGGAGCCGCTGGTCCATCCCCTGGACGCCCGACACACCAGGCGCCACACACGTCCTGGCCCGCGCCACCGACACCGCGGGCCGCAGCCAGCCGGACGTCGCGGTGCCCAACACGCAGGGCTACCTGTTCGACGCGGTGGTGCGACATCCGGTGACGGTGGTGTGACGGGGGCCGTGTCACAACGGTGTGAATTCCGAATTGCAGGGTGCGGTATCGGCTCCTTGCCTCGTTGACCGCCCGGACTTCCCGCTGCTTTGATCGAAGACATGAAGCGACAGGACCTCACGCAGCGGCGCCACGTCGACCTTGCGCGTGTCTCCAGCTCCTGCTGTCGCCGTCGGGTCTGAGTACACCCCGGGAAAACCCGCGCACACGTTGTCCGTGTGCGCCTTCGCCAGGAGATCTCCATGCCCGTATCGCCGGGAACCGACCCCGTCCGCTTCGCCTACTGGGTCCCGAACGTGAGCGGTGGCCTCGTCACCAGCACCATCGAGCAGCGCACCGACTGGGGTCACCAGTACAACCGCGAACTGGCCGTGCTCGCCGAGAACAACGGCTTCGAATACGCCCTCAGCCAGGTCCGCTACATGGCCAGTTACGGCGCCGAGTTCCAGCACGAGTCGACCAGCTTCAGCCTCGCCCTGCTGCTGGCAACCGAGCGGCTCAAGGTCATCGCCGCCGTCCACCCCGGCCTGTGGCACCCGGGCGTTCTCGCCAAATTCGGCGCCACGGCCGACCACTTGTCGGACGGCCGCTTCGCCGTCAACGTCGTGTCCGGCTGGTTCAAGGGAGAGTTCACCGCGCTGGGCGAACCGTGGCTGGAGCACGATGAGCGCTACCGCCGAGCGGAGGAGTTCATCCGTGCCCTGCGTGCCGTCTGGACCGAGGACCACGTCGAACTGGCCGGTGACTTCTACCGGTTGCGTGACTTCTCCCTCAAGCCCAAGCCGCTGAACACCCCCGAGCGCCCGCATCCGGAGATCTTCCAGGGCGGCAACTCCACCGCCGCCCGCGCCATGGCGGGCCGTGTCTCCGACTGGTACTTCAGCAACGGCAAGGACTTCGACGGAGTCACCGAGCAGATCAACGACGTCCGCGACTCTGCCGCCCAAGTAGGGCGCACACCACCGAAGTTCGGGCTCAACGGCTTCCTCATCGCCCGTGACACCGAGGCCGAGGCCCACGAGACACTCCGTGAGATCGTCGCCAAGGCGGACACCGATGCCGTCCACGGCTTCCGCGACGCCGTGAAGCAGGCAGGACGCTCCAGCGCCGACGGCAAGGGCATGTGGCAGGACTCCAGCTTCGAGGACCTCGTCCAGTACAACGACGGCTTCCGCACCGGACTGATCGGCACCCCCGAGCAGATCGCCGAGCGCATCGTCGCCTACAAGAGGCTCGGCGTCGATCTCCTCCTGCTCGGCTTCCTGCACTACAAGGAAGAGGTCGAGTACTTCGGCAAGCGTGTGCTGCCTCTCGTACGGGAGCTGGAGGCGCAGGCCGCGGACACGGACGCCGAGTCCGTCCCGGCCCACGCCTGACCCACCGCGCCGTCACCCGCCCGCCTCGGCACCCCGCGTTCCGCGCCCCGCGCCCAGAAAGAAGACCCCATGGCCACCGTCCTGTCCGTCTCCGGAAGTCCGTCCCCCACCTCCCGCACCGGCCGCCTCCTGCGCGAACTCGACACCCGGCTCGCGGGCCAGGGCCACGAGGTGATCCCGCTCGATGTGCGCACGATCCCGGCCGAGGCCCTGCTCCACGCCGACTTCCGGCATCCCGCGATCGTCGAGGCCACCGCCCTGTTCGAGCAGGCCGACGGCGTGGTGGTCGGCACGCCGGTCTACAAGGCCGCCTACTCGGGGCTGCTGAAGTCGCTGCTCGACCTGCTCCCGCAGTACGCGCTGGCAGGCAAGACCGTGCTGCCACTGGCCACCGGCGGCTCCACCGCTCATGTGCTGGCCATCGACTACGCCCTGCGTCCGGTCCTCGCCTCCATGGGGCCCGCGCACATCACACCGGGCTGGTTCACGCTCGACAAGGACATCACGGTGGGCGACGACGGCAGGCTGACCGTCGCGCCCGGCTCGGCGGAGGCGCTGGCCCAGGTCACCGACCAGTTCTCCGCCGCTCTTGGTGGCCGCACCGCGCTGCTGGCGGCCACGGGATGAGCGCTGTGCCCGTGCTCGTCGACGACACGGAGGCGCTGGCCGTCGCCGCCGAACTCGCCGCGGAATTCCGCAAGGAGGCCGCCGAACGGGACGCGACGCGCAGGCTCCCGCGTCCGGAGCTGGAACGGCTGTCGGCCTCCGGACTGCTCGGTGTGTCGGTGCCCCGGGATTTCGGCGGAGCGGACGTCCGCACGGAGACACTCGCCGAGGTCTTCCGGCTGCTGGCCGCCGCCGACGCCAGCCTCGCGCAGATACCGCAGAGTCACTTCGTGTATGTCAACGTGCTGCGGCGGCAGGGCACGTGGGAGCAGCAGGAGTTCTTCTTCGGCGAGGTGCTGCGGGGGCGGCGGTTCGGCAACGCCCAGTCGGAGGCGGGCACCCGGCACGTGCAGGACATTCGCACCCGGCTCGCGCGACAGCCGGACGGGGTGTACGTCCTCGACGGTGTCAAGCACTATTCGACCGGCGCGCTGTTCGCCCACTGGATCCCCGTCCTGGCCCGCGCCGACGACGACACCCTGCACGTGGCGTACGTGCCGCGGGACGCGCCCGGACTCTCGGTGGAGGACGACTGGGACGGCATGGGGCAGCGCACCACCGCCAGCGGAACGGTCCGGCTGGAGTCGGTTCCCGTGCCCGCCGACCGGGTCGTGCCCCACCACCTCACCTTCCAGGGGCCACAACTGCACGGCGCGGTGGCCCAGTTGCTGCACGCAGCCATCGACGCCGGAATCGCCGCAGGTGCGCTGGGCGAGGCGGTGGAATTCGTCCGTACGAAGAGCCGCCCCTGGTTCGAGAGCGTGGAAGAGGGACACGCGACCGCCGCCGAGGATCCGCTGCTGATCCAGCGATTCGGCGAACTGGCCATCCGGGTACGGGCCGCCGACGCGCTGCTCGCCGCCGCCGCGCGAACCGTGGACGCCGCCCGCGCCGACCTGAGCGACGACACGGCGGCCGAGGCCTCGATCGCCGTGGCCGCGGCGAAGGTGACGGCGGCCGAGACCGCCGTGGAAGCCGGCAGTGCCCTCTTCGATCTTTCCGGAACCCGCTCGGCCCTTAACTCCCTCGACCTGCACCGGCATTGGCGCGACGCCCGCACCCACACCCTGCACGACCCGGCCCGCTGGAAGGTCCAGCACATCGGCCGCTACGTACTGTCCGGCACCCGGCCACCCCGGCACGGCCTGCTGTAACGGACGACGACCCCGAACGGAGCACCCCTGTGTCCCTCACCTCCCACGGTTTCCGTGGCCGGCGGCAGCCGTCCGCCGAGCGGGTGGCCGCGTGAAATTCCTCGCCATCACCCTGATCACCCACCGCCCCGACCCGGTCACCGGCATCCAGAAGTCGACCCATGACCGGTTCCGCGAGGTGCTCGACAACGCGGTGCTCGCCGAGGAGCTGGGGTTCGACGGGTTCGGTGTGGGGGAGCGGCACGAGCGGCCGTTCATCTCCTCCTCGCCGACCGTCGTGCTCAGCCACATCGCCGCGCTGACCCGACGCATCCGCCTCTTCACCGCGGTGACCACGCTCAGTCTCCTCGACCCCGTACGCGCCTACGAGGACTACGCCACGCTCGACCACCTCTCCGACGGGCGCCTCGACCTGATCATCGGCAAGGGCAACGGGAGCGCCCAGCGCGAGCTGTTCCACGTCACACCCGATGACCAGTGGGACCGCAACGCGGAGAGTTACGAGGTGTTCCGCAAGCTCTGGCGGCAGGACAAGGTCACCGCGGCGACCCGGTTCCGCCCGCCGCTGACGGACGCCGAGGTGTGGCCGCGGCCCTACCAGCAGCCGGTCCGGGTCTGGCACGGCAGCGCCACCAGCAAGGAGTCCGTGGACCTCGCGGCCCGCTACGGTGACCCGCTGTTCTCCGCGAACGTCACCAACCCCATCGAGCCGTACGCCGAGCTGATCAGCCACTACCGCGAGCGCTGGGAGCACTACGGCCACGACCCGGCGGACATCGCCATCGGCGCCGGTACGGCCGGCCTGTTCGTGGCCCGCACCTCCCAGGAGGCGCTGAAGGTGTACCGGCCGATCTTCGAGTCGACCCTGGCGTTCCAGCGGCAGTCCGGGCTGCCGGTGGTCTTCGAGACGGTGGAGGACTTCGTGGAGCGCAGCTCGGCCCTGATCGGCAGCCCGCAACAGGTCATCGAGAAGGTCCACCGCTACCACGAGCAGTTCGGGCACTCGGTACTGCATCTGCACGCGGACGGCGCCGGGCTGACGGGTACTCAGCACCGGTCCTCCCTCGAACTGTTCCAGTCCGAGGTCGCCTCGGTGCTCCGGCACAAGCTCCCCGACCCGCCGTTCGCCTGGGAGCCCGTGCATGTCCGACCCCGCGGTTAAGGTGCGCCCACCCCCGTACGCGACAGATCCGTGAGCGGGGCCGCCGCCGGGCGCGCGGCGCGGCTCGAGACGGTGACGGAGGTCCCGCCCGCCGCCGAGCCGAGCAGGGACTCCATGATGTCCAGGACGTGGTAAGCCAGCGATCCCGACGCACGCGGCTCGTGTGTCGGGGGCGTGGTGGCCAGGTCGGCGATGCCGTAGCCGCGGCCGGAGCCCACGTAGCCGGCGGAGACCGGGAGAATCTCCCACGCCTCGGCGCCCAGGCGGAACAGCCGTGTGTCGCCTGCGAAGTGGTTCGGGTCGGGTACCGCCAGGGTGCCGCGCGGGCCGTGGACCTCGATGTTCGCGGAGTGTGTCGCGACCGCGTCGAAGCTCATCACGAGCGTCGACAGCGCGCCGGACTCGTGGACGAGGACCCCCGTGACATGGGTGTCGACCTCGACCGGCACCCGCTCGCCCGCCCGGGGCCCGCTGCCGATCTCCCGCTGCGACCGAGGGTGACTCGCGGCGCCGATCACCGACGTGACAGGACCGAGGAGGGTGACCAGGGCGGTGATGTAGTACGGGCCCATGTCGAGGAGTGGGCCGCCGCCCGGCGCGTAGTAGAAGTCGGGGTTGGGGTGCCAGCGCTCGTGGCCCGGGGTGACCATGGTGGCTGTGGCCGCGACCGGTCGGCCGATGAGGCCGTCGTCGATGGCCTTGCGTGCGGTCTGGATGCCGGTGCCGAGCACCGTGTCCGGCGCGCAGCCGACGACGATTCCCGCCTGCCGGGCGGCTTCGAGTACGCCGCGGGCCGCGTCCGTGGTCGCCGCGAGGGGCTTCTCTCCGTAGACGTGCTTGCCGGCCGCAATCGCCTTGAGGGCGATCTCGGCGTGCGCGGCGGGGATGGTGAGGTTGAGAACGAGGTCGACGTCCTCGGCGGCCAGCAACTCGTCGACGGTGACCGCGCGTACGTCTCCGTCCCCGTCCCACTCCTTCGCCACTGCCCGCGCCCGCTCCGCGTCCAGGTCCGCCACGGCGACGAGCCTGACGTCCTTGAGCCTGTGCAGACTGGCCAGGTACTGGCCCACGATGGTGCCGCACCCGATGATGCCGACGTTCAACGGCTTGCCCGCGTTCAACGGCTCGCCCACAGCAGGCCCCTTTCGACGATGGTGCGCACGCTCGGGTGCTGGAGGTCCTCGACGTGATGTCCCGGTGTGCACACGAAGATCCGGCCCTTGCCCCACCTACGGGTCCAGATGGCCGGCGAGGTGACCTCCCGGTGCCACGGATCCCAGGCCCGGATCTTCTGCGTAGTGGTGGCGAGCACGTCGATGTAGTCGTCCGCGAGGACCCAGTACTGCTCGGTGACGAGGTCGAAGTCCTCGATGCTCTCGGTGATGGGGTGTTCGGCGGCGGCCGAGAGCATGTTCACCGTGTACGGGACGTAGTTGTCGGCCTGCTCGCCCTTGCGCTCGTCGGGGTGCTTGCCCGGGTGGCAGGCGAACTGGCCGCCGATGAGGTGCAGATAGTCCGCGGTGTTCCGGTACGAGTCGGCGATCCCGCCGTGCCATCCGGCGAGCCCGGTGCCGTTCTCGACGGCCGTCCGCAGCCCCGCGAGCTCCTCCCGCTCGATCGTGGACATCGTCATGCACTGCATCACCAGGTCGACGCCAACCATGTACGCGGCGTCGGCGTAGACCTTGGGCGAGTCCTCGACACGTACCTCGTAGCCGTTTGCCGCGAGGTGCGGGATGAACAGGTCGGTGGCCTCGACGGGTTGGTGCCCGTCCCAGCCTCCGCGTACGACGAGTGCCTTCTTGCTGCTGGTCACTGAGCTCCTTCAACTACGGGAGAAGCAAGGGGTGCTACGTGCCGTGAGGCCGAAATATTTCGAATATTGTGCGAGACCCCGGAACCGTAGAAGTGGCTATGGCGGCAGTCAAGAGCCCCGCAGGCGCAATGATTTGGATCCTGGGGTTGACGCCGATGCCACCGCGTCACAAGCTGCCGTCACCGAAAATATTTCGAGACCCAGGAGGCCCCGTGCCGCTCCCGTCCTCCTCGGCCAGGCCGACCCTGGCCGCCATCGCCCGCAGCACCGGAGTCTCCACGGCCACGGTGTCCAAGGTCGTCAACGGCCGGGCGGACGTGGGTGACGAGACCCGTGCCAAGGTGCTGGCCGCACTCGAGGAGGCCGGCTACCGCTCACCGTCCCAGCGCCGGGCGCCCTCCGGGCCCGACGTCGTCGAGGTCGCCTTCGACGCGATCGACTCCGCGTACCCCTCGGCGCTGCTCAACGGCATCCTCGACCACGCCGCGAGCACCGGCGTCGAGGTTGTCGTCAGCACGACCGGACGACAGCGCACCACCGAACTCGACCTCGGCCGCAAGGCGCAGCGCATCATCAACGAGGGCCGCGCCGGAGTCATCGTCGTGACCTCGGCCTACGACGAGTCCGGCCTCACCGCCTTCCTGCGCCGACACATCCCCGTCGTCGTCATCGACTCCTACAACCCGCCGCCCGCCGACGTCGTCGGCGTAGGGGCCGCCAACTGGGCGGGAGGCAAGGCCGCCACCGAACACCTCCTGAACCTCGGTCACCGCCGCATCGCCTACCTCGGCGGCCCCGAGGCGATGGAGTGCAACCAGGCGCGCCTGCACGGCCACCTGTCCGCGCTCGCCTCACGCGGCGTCGAGGCCGACCCCGGCCTCGTCCTGCACGGCAACTTCCGCGCCGACCACGGCATCGAGGGGCTGACGTCACTGCTGGCCCTCGACCGGCCGCCGACCGCGATCTTCGCGGGCAACGACGCGATCGCCGTCGGCGTCCTGCGCGAGGCCCGCAGACGCGGCATCCGGGTGCCGGAGGACCTCAGCCTCGTCGGCTTCGACGGCACGGCCCTCGCCCGCGACTCCGTCCCGGCCCTGACCTCCGTCGCCCAGCCCCTCCAGGAAATGGGCCGCGCGGCCCTGCGCGCGGTCCTGCGCCAGTCGCGGGGCGAACAGCCCGACACGCACCGCGTGGAACTGGCGACGCAACTGGTCGTACGGGAGTCAACGTCCGCGCTGGAGTGAGGAGTTGAGGAGTGCACGAGGGGTAGTCGTGGCTACTCCACTACGGTGGCGCCCAGTTCACGCGGCCAGCTCCCGTCCGGGGAGCGGAGCAGTTGGACGAAGGCGCGTTCGGCCGGGGAGAGCAGGCGGTCCCGGCGGCGGGCCAGGGAGACCGGGCGGGGGCTCGGCTCGGGGGACACGGGCAGGATGGTGAGGGCGCCGGAGCGTTCCACGTCGTCCACGATCGCGTGCTCCGAGATGAGGGCGACGCCGAGCCCCGCCCCGACACACTGCTTGACCGCCTCCGGGCCCCAGACGTCGGACCGGGACACGGTCTCGTTGATGCCCCACGATTCCAGGACCCGCTCCTGCTCGGTACGGGTGTGCGAGCCGGGCTCGCGCATCAGGAAGCACTCACCCGCGAGGAGCCGTGGCTCCAGCGGTCCGGTGTGCACGGCGAGCGGATGACCGGTGCGGGCCACCAGGACGAGGCGCTCCTCCAGCACCGGCTCGACGAGGAGCTGGGCCGTCGCCGCGGGACCGCCGGCCACCACCGCGATGCCGATGTCACCGGCCAACAGGCGCTCCGCCACGGCCTTGTTGTTGCCGACGAACACATCGCACTCCACGCCGGGATACCGCTCGCGGAACCGGGCGAGCAGCGCAGGCAGGAGATACGTACCGACCGTCGTCGAGCCACCCACCATCAGCCGGCCGTGCTCCAGCGACGACACCTGCTGCACCGCCGCCACCGCCTCGTCGGCCAGCAGGAAGACACGCTTCGCGTACGCGGCGAGCACCTCGCCCTCCGCCGTCGGCCGGGCCCGCGCCCCCGAGCGGTCCACCAGTGTCACCTTCAGCGTCTGCTCAAGGCGCCGTACCTGGTTGGAGACCGAGGGCTGACTCATGTACAGCTCGTGCGCGGCGGCGGAGAACCCCTGGTGCTCCACGACCTTCAGGAAGATCCACAGACGGTGCAGGTTGAGCTCCATAGGCCTGCGAGCGTAGCCCACTACTGATCGGCCGGACAGGTCGTCGGCACACCACCCTCCCGGCCCGTCCGGCTATGGCCGTCATAGCGAACTTCGTGGTTCTGCACCCCCGAAAGCCGGTGGTACCCATGGAACCGAGGGACGCCCCACCGGCTCCCGCACCTACGACCAACAGGGGTGGACGTACATGAATCCTGTCGCCGGCACCACATCACAGACCTCCGCCGACGGCCGGCTCACCGTGAACGGGCGGAGCTACCCGCGCCCCGGCCGTCCGGTCGTGGTCGTCTGCATCGACGGCAGCGAGGACGCCTACCACGAACGGGCGATCGCGGACGGACTGATGCCGTTCACCGAGTCCATGCTGGCGCGCGGCAGCGATCTGCGCGGCGCCTGCACGATGCCCTCCTTCACCAACCCCAACAACCTCTCCATCGCCACCGGCGTGCCACCCGCCGTCCACGGCATCTGCGGCAACTACTTCTACGACGCCGACGCCGGCGAGGAAGTCATGATGAACGCGCCCGAACTGCTGCGCGCGCCCACCCTCTTCGCCGCCTTCTCCCGCGGCGGCGCCAAGGTCGCCGTCATCACCGCCAAGGACAAGCTGCGCCGCCTGCTGGGCAGCGGGCTCGCCGAGGGCGGCATCTGCTTCTCCGCCGAGAAGGCCGACCAGGTCACGCTCGCCGACAACGGCATCGAGAAGGTCCTTGAGTCCACCGGCTTCGAGCTGCCCTCCGTGTACAGCGCGGAGCTGAGCGAACTGGTGATGGCCGCGGGCTGCGACGTCCTGGAGCGCGACCGGCCCGACCTGATGTACCTGTCCCTGACCGACTACATCCAGCACAAGCACGCCCCGGGCTCCCCGGTCGCCAACAGCTTCTACGCCATGCTGGACCGCTACTTCGAGCGGATCGACGCGCTCGGCGCCGTCCTCGTCGTCACCGCCGACCACGGCATGAACGCCAAGTCCGACGCCGAGGGCGAGGCGCGCGTCGTGTTCCTGTCCGACTGGTTCGACGCCGAGACCGGCGAGGGCGCCAGCCGCGTCATCCTGCCGATCACCGATCCGTACACCGTCCACCACGGTGCTCTCGGCTCCTACGCGACGGTGCACCTGCCGGACGGCGCGGACCCGGACGCGCTGCGCGAGCGGCTCGCCGCGGTCGACGGTGTCGACGCCGTCCTCACCCGCGAAGAGGCGTGCGAGCGCTTCGAGTTGCCCGGTGACCGGATCGGCGACCTCGTCGTCATCTCCGAGCGCAACACCGTGCTCGGCACGACCGCGGCCCGCCACGACATCTCCGGCTTCAAGGAGCCGCTGCGCTCGCACGGCGGCCTGACGGAACAGCGCGTCCCAGTCCTGGTCAACCGGCCCGTCCAGCTCCCGACCGGGCACCGGCTGCGCAATTTCGACGCCTACTGGATCGGCTGCCACGCGGCGGCGGGGGAGTCGCTCACCGCCTGACCGAGAAGGGGCAGTCGGCCTTCGAACTCCGGCCCCGGCGCGCCGCCGAGGTGCGCGCCGGGGCCGTGCCATATCCGGATCCGCCGAGGAGGGGACTCCCCATGGCCGAAACCGACCCACCTGTCACCACCCGCGAGGCCCAACGCACCGTCCACCCACAGCTGGTGAGCCCGAGGCTGCGCTGGCGGATCTTCGCGATCACCTGGATCGCGTACGCGGGCTTCTACTTCGTCCGGCAGGCGTTCTCCGTCGCCAAGCTGGGCATCCTGGACGACCCCGTCCTCGCCCACACGCTGTCCGAACGCGTCCTCGGCGTCATCGACGCGGTCTACCTCGCCGCCTACGCCATCGGGCAGTTCGTGTGGGGCGCGTGGTCCGACCGGTTCGGCCCGCGCGTCGTCGTCATCACCGGCATGGTCGGTGCGATCGGCGCGGGCCTGCTCATGGGTGCCTCCAGCGCGCTGCTCGTCTTCGGCTTCGCCATGGTGATCCAGGGCCTGTCCCAGTCGGCGGGCTGGGCGCCGCTGTGCAAGAACATGGGCTCCTTCTTCCCTGTCGCGGAGCGCGGCCGGGTGCTCGGATTCTGGTCCACCAATTACGCGTTCGGCGGCCTCGCGGCGCCCCCGTTCCTCGGCTGGCTCGCGTACTCCGTCTTCGACAGCTGGCACGCGGCGTTCTTCTGCGGCTCCGCGACGCTCGCGGTCGTCCTGGTGCTCTTCATCCTGTTCCAGCGGAACGCACCCGAGCAGGAGGCGGAACCGGGCGGGGCCGGCGACAAGCCCCGGGGCGGCGGTCTCGCCCTGTACCGCCAGACTCTGCGCGACCCCATGGTGCTCACCCTGGGCGCCGCCTACTTCCTGCTCAAACCGGCCCGCTACGCGATCCTGCTGTGGGGCCCGGTACTGGTCAGCCAGCGGCTGCCGCACGTCGGCAACGTGGGGGCCACGGTCATCCCGATCGCCTTCGGCGCCGCGGGCGTGCTCGCGCCGATCGCCGTGGGCTGGGTGTCGGACAAGCTCTTCCAGTCCCGCCGGGTGCCCGCCTGCGTCCTGTCCCTCGCCGTACTGACCGTGGTCCTCGGCCTGTTCATCCCGCTCACCGCGACCGACAGCGTCGGTGTCATGGTCGCCCTGCTCGCCGTGATCGGACTCTCGGTGTACGCCGCCGATTCGATGATCTCGTGTGTCGCTGCGGTGGACTTCGGCGCCGAGGAGGCGGCCGGCACCGCAGCGGGCCTGGTCAACGGCTGCGGTTCGGTCGGCGCGATCCTCGGCGGGCTGCTGCCCGGGTTCCTCTCGGGCTCCGCCCTGTTCCTCATCTTCTCCGTCGCCGCCGCGCTGGCCGGCGCGGTCATGATCCCGCACTGGAACCGCCGCCCGCGCACGGCCGCCGCGCAGTGACACCGTCCCCGTCCCGGAAGTCCCCCGTATCGAAAGGCAGGCAGACACACATGAACCGTCACCGTCAGCACGCGGACACCGTCGTCGTCGGAGCCGGAATCGTCGGGCTCGCCCACGCACTCGCCGCCGCTCGCCGAGGCCGCAAGGTCGTCGTCTTCGAGCGCGACGACTTCGCGGTCGGCGCCTCGATCCGCAACTTCGGGATGATCTGGTCCGTCGGACAGCAGCGCGGCAAGGTCTACGAGCGGGCGCTGCGCAGCCGCGAGGTGTGGCTGGAGGTCGCCGCGAAGACCGGCCTGTGGGCGCCCGAGACCGGCTCCCTCCACCTGGCAGGGCACCCCGACGAGGTCGCGGTCCTGGAGGAGTTCCTCCAGCTCAGTGACGCGGCTCGGGACCAGGGCGCCCGGATGATCACCGCCGACGAGGCGGCGGAGCGCTCCGGCTTCGTACGCCGCGACGGGCTGGGCGCCGCGATGTGGAGCCCGACCGAGGTCAACGTCGACCCGCGCAGGGCAATCCCCGCCGTCGCCGAGTTCCTGGCCGCCGAGTACGGCGTCGAGTTCCGATTCGGCACCCACGTACGCGGCATATCGATGCCCACCGTCTCCACCACCGCGGGCGACTGGGACTGCGAGCAGGTCTTCGTGTGTTCCGGAAACGACTTCGCCTCGCTGTACCCGGAGGTGTTCGCCGACAGCGGCCTGACCCGCTGCAAGCTCCAGATGATGCGCACCGCCCCGCTCGCCGGCGGCCGGGCACTCGGCCCGATGCTCTGCGGCGGCCTCACCCTGCTCCACTACGCGGCGTTCGACGGCTGCCCCTCGCAGGGCGCGCTGGCCGAACGGATGGGCGCGGAGCGGCCGTTCCACCGCGAGCACGGCATCCACGTGCTCGTCTCGCAGACCGCGGACGGGCGCCTCACGCTCGGCGACTCGCACGCCTACGGGTCTACGATCGGCCCCTTCGCGGACGGCGCCGTGGACGACGCGGTCCTGGAGTACCTGGACACGTTCGCCGCGCTGCCGCCGGAGGCGGAGGTAACCGAGCGCTGGGTCGGCTTCTACCCGTCGCTGCGCGACGGCCGCACGGAGTTGGTGGTCGACCCCGTGCCCGGCGTCACCGTCGTCAACGGGGTCGGCGGTGCGGGCATGACGCTCTCGTTCGGCCTGGCGGAGGAGACACTGGCCACGCGCTGAGCCGCGTATCCGACGAAAGGGCCGGTCCCTCCGAGAGGAGGAACCGGCCCTTTCGCCGAGCACAGGGGACTCGGTAGGTGCCTCAGTACGAGATACAGGCCGAATGCCAAGCCGTGTAGAAGTCGAAGACCTCCGGCGAACACTCCGGCGGTCCGTACTGGCTCGCTTTGTCGCCCACGTGCGGCAGATGCGCGTACGCGCCGACGCCCGGCCGGTTGACGTGCAGCATCCCGGCCTCGAAGCGCTCCAGCGCCTCGAACGCGCGGGTCTGCGAGGCAGTGAACACGGTCCCGGACATGCCGTACTTCACCGAGTTCGCGATCCGCAGCGCGTCGTCGAAGTCCTCGGCGTCCACCACCGCGAGCACAGGACCGAACACCTCCTCCTGGGCCAGTTCCGCGTCCCACGGCACGTCCCTGATGACGGTCGGCTGCACATAGCAGCCCTCCGGCAGATCCGGGCGCTCCGCGCGGCCGCCACCGCACACCACCTTGCCGCCGTCGCGCTGCGCGCCCGCGACGGCGGCGAGCGCCGCGTCAAGACGGGCGGGGTCCACCACCGGGCACAGCTCGGACGCCGCGTCGAAGCCGGGGCCCACCCGCAGATGCGCGACCCGGGCGACGAGCCGCTCCAGGAACTCCTCACGCACCCGTACGTCGACGACGGCCCGGCTGGTCGCCGAACACCGCTGCCCCGCCTGACCGAACGCGCCGTGCACGATCGCGTCGACGGCCTTGTCGAGGTCGGCGTCGTCGCACACCACGACCGCGTTCTTGCCGCCGAGTTCGAGCTGGGTCCGCAGCAGCCGTCCCGCGCCGCCCGTGTGGATCGCGGTGCCGACGGGCAGCGAGCCGGTGAAGCTGATGCCGGCGACGGCCGGGTTGGCGACGAGCGCCTCACCGGCCGCCGCGTCGCCCTGCACCAGGTTCAGCACCCCGTCCGGAAGCCCCGCCTCGTGGAAGACGTCGACGAGCAGCGCCGAGGTGAGCGGGGTCAGCGGCGACGGCTTGAGGATCGCGGTGCAGCCGGCGAGCAGCGCGGGCGCCACCTTCCACATCGGGATGGCGAGGGGGAAGTTCCACGGCGATATCAGCCCCACCACGCCGATCGCCTTGCGGAAGGTGTACGCGAACGTGCGCTCCTCCTCCGCGGGGGCGGTGACCCCGCCCAGCAGACGGGCCTGCCCGGCCGTGAACTCCAGGACGGCCATGGCCCGTTGGACCTCACCGGTGGCCTCCTTGAGCAGCTTCCCCTGCTCACGCGTGATCGCGTACGCCAGTTCCTGCGAACGCCGCTCCAGGACGCGCAGCGCCTTCGTCAGGAACACCGCCCGCTTGATGGGCCCGATGCCGCGCCAGTGGTCGAGCGCCCGCCGGGCCTCGTCGACCGCGAGGTCCACGTCGGCGCCGCCGGACTCCGCGAACTCCCCCAGAACATCGGAGAAGTCGGCCGGATTCACATCGGGGCGCCGCAGCCCCGACTGCGCCGCGACCCACTGCCCGCCGATGTGGTTCTCTGTCAGATGCCCCGCCACTTCGAACCGTGTGTCGCCCGGTGCCACAGCCATGCCCATGCTCCTTCGCAGCCGGTGGGAACGTCCTGGCCACCTTCGCCCGCCCAACAGCGGGTGAACAACGGGTGATCTGCCAATACCGGGTATAGGGGCTTGCTATGTGTGGGGTCCTCAGGCGGCGGCCACGCGCACCGGATGGTCAAGGATCTGGTTGTTGAGGTAGCCCAGTTGGTTCCACGGGACGTGGGCGGGCTGGGTGCGGCCCGTGTCGTCCGTGGCGCGAATCGAGAGGGTGTGTTCGCCCGGCTCCGGGTTCCAGGGGAAGTACCAGCGGGTCCAGGCGCCCGCCTCCCGGGAGCCGGTGAGGCGGGCCTCGTGCCAGGGGCCCCGGTCGATGCTGTACGCCACGGAGGCGATGCGCTGCTCGCCGGCGAAGGACCGTCCGCGGACGAGTTGGGGCTCGGGATTCAGGTGTGCGGGCCAGTCGAGTTCCACCAGGCTGGTGACCGGGAGTTCGTTGATGGGTGTGCCGAGGACCGGACCGTGCGCCGGGTGGCCGGGACCGATGAGGACGTAGTCCTCGGTGTTCCAGGGGACGTGGATCGGGGTTCGGGACACCACGATGTGGCCCACCCATTTGATGCTGGCCGCGCCCAGCCAACCCGAGACGACGACCCGGGCCGGGAAGCCGTGGTCGGGTGGCAGCGGCTCGCCGTTCATGGCCAGGGCGAGGATCGTGTCGTCGGCCAGCGCCTTGTCCAGCGGCATGGGGCGGCGGGCGCCGCACTCGTCCAGCGCCACCGGCATGACGTCGTGGGCGTCCGGGCCGATCCCCGCCGCCTCCAGCAGGTCACGGAGCCGTACGCCGGTCCACTCGGCGGTGCTGACCGCGCCACGGCCCCACGGCGTACCCGCGATGCGCTGACCGTGCTGCCGGCCGAACAGCACACGGCGGTTGCCCGCGCACTCGATCGTGCGCGTGACGGAGACCAGCGGAAACGCCCGCCACAGATCGGCGTAGCCGAAGGTGACGGGCGAGCGCACGGCGTCGCCCCCGATCCGCAGGGACCACTGGTCGGCGTCGATCCGGGGCGTGGGGGAGTGGCTGCGGACGAAGAAGCGGTCGTTGGGGGTCAGGTGGCCCGGCATCCGGTCCGCCCTGGTCCCGAAGTCGAGCCCGGTACCGGTGTCCTCCATGACCTCGGCCGAGGTCGGCTTGACCACTCCGGGCACTGTGCTGGTTGCCGTGTCGGTTGTCGTCATGCTTGTAGCTTCGGTGTGTGGCGTCCGGGCCGGTAGCCACTCGTTCCCTATGAGCCCATAAGCGGGGTCTATGTCCTTACGTGGTTGGGGGCGCTCCCTTCGCCAGCTGCCGGGCGATCACCCGGAGCGCCAGTACCTCGTCCGCCCCCTCGAAGATCGACAGGACGCGGGCGTCGACGAACAGGCGGGACACCGCGTACTCCTCGGCGTAGCCGTAACCGCCGTGCAGCTGCTGGGCCTCCCGGGTGACCCATTCCGCGGCCCGGCAGGCGAGCTGTTTGACCTGGGCCGCGGCCAGGACACCTTCACCCGCCGTGATGGCACGGGCGGCGGTGGCGGTGAAGGCGCGGCAGGCCGCGATGTGGGCGGCCATGCGGGCCAGCTTGGCCCGGGTGAGCTGGAAGGAGGTGAGGGGGTGGCCGAAGACGGGGCGTTGCCGCGCGTGCTCCAGAGCGAGTTCGAGGGCCGACTGCATGACGCCGACCGCGCGGGCCGCCGTCTGTAGGCGGGCGTTGGCGAAGGCCTGCATTTGCAGATAGAAGCCGCGGCCCAGGCCCTCGTCGAGGCCGATGAGATCCCCCGCCGGGACCCGGAAACCGTCGAAGGTGACCTCGTACGAGTGCATGCCGCGATAGCCGAGCGTGCGGATCGCACGGCCCGCCGCCGAACCGCCGCCGTCCTGCGTGACCTTCCACTCGTGGCCCGGGAACGACGGCTTCTCGACGACGAACAGCGACAGGCCGCGGTGACCCACCGTACGGTCCGGGTGCGAACGGGCCAGTACCAGAAGGTAGTTGGCGCGTCCGGCGAAGGTGCACCACGTCTTGACGCCGTTCAGGACCCAGTCCTCGCCGTCGCGCACGGCGGTCGTGGTGATGCCACCGACATCCGAGCCGTGGTTGGGCTCGGTGACGGCGACAGCGCACAGTTTCTCGCCGGTCGCGATGCGCGGCAGCCAGCGCCGCCGCTGCTCCTCGGTGCCGCCGCGCGCGATCGCCGTACCGATGATCTCGGGCCGGGTGATGAGCGATCCCGCGGCGCCGAGCGAGGCCCGCGACAGCTCTTCCGTCACGACGACCATGCTCAGCAGCTCGTCCGCGCCGCCCTCGGCGAAGCCGCCGTACTCGGCGGGGATCGAAAGGCCGAAGCAGCCCATCTCTGAGAGGCCGTCGACGATCTCGGCCGGGATGTCCTCGTCGCCCGCGTGGATCCGGTCGGCGACCGGCTTCACCTTCGCCTCGGCGAAGTCACGGAACGTGGAGCGCACCAGCTGCAGTTCGTCGGAGAGGTGGCGCGGCGCCGCCTCGCCGCCGGCCGCGATGACACGCTCGGCGACGGCGTCGAGGAACGCGGGCGCGCGCCCGGCCGCGACGTGCTCGGCGACCCCGTCGAGCGCCGTCGACCCGTCCAAGCCCCACAGGGCTTCGCGGCCGACCGTCCGGCCCGCCAGGTCGGCGGCCGTGTCGGCGGCGAACAGCAGCGCCAGGTCCGCCTCGGCCTCACTGTGCGATCCCAGGTCGAGGAGGTGACGGGCGGCGGCGACCGCCGAGGACACCGAGGCGATGTCGTACGGGATGGTCTGGTCGTCGTCGGTCGCGGGGATCGCGGCGAGGCGTGCGGAGGCCTTGCCGACGACCGCCTCCAGCGCCTCGACGAGCGCGGTCGCACGCGCCAGCGACGTCGTCACGACGCCACCCGCTCGAACACGGCCGCCAGGCCCTGGCCGCCGCCGATGCACATGGTCTCCAGGCCGAACCGGGCCCCGCGGCGGTCCAGTTCGCGCGACAGCGTGGCGAGCATGCGCACACCGGTCGCGCCCACCGGGTGGCCCAGCGAGATTCCGGAGCCGTGCACATTGGTGCGCTTCAAGTCCTTCTCGCCGAACCCCCACTCACGCATCACGGCGAGCGCCTGCGCGGCGAAAGCCTCGTTCAGCTCGATCACGTCGATGTCGGAGAGGCTGAGCCCGGCGCGGTCCAGGGCGACGGCGCTCGCTGGGACGGGACCGATGCCCATCGTTTTCGGCGGCACCCCGGCCACACCCCACGAGACGAGGCGCACGAGCGGACGCAGCCCCAACTGCTCGGCGTGCTCGGGGGTGGTGACAACACACATCGCCGCGGCGTCGTTCTGCCCGCTCGCGTTGCCCGCCGTGACGGTGGCCTCCGCGTCGGAGTGACGCAGGATCGGCTTGAGGCGGCCGAGGGACTCCAACGAGGTGTCGGCGCGCGGGTGTTCGTCGGTGTCGACGACAGTGCCCTCGTCGCCGCGGCGCCGGCCGGGCACCGTCACGGGCACGATCTCCTCGGCGAGGACACCGTCCGTCTGCGCTTGCACGGCGCGCTGGTGGGAGGCGAGGGCGAGCCGGTCCTGCTCCTCACGGCCGATGGCGTACTCGCGGCGCAGGTTCTCCGCGGTCTCCAACATGCCGCCGGGCACCGGGTAGTGCCGGCCCCCTGCGGTGGAGCGGGCGCGCGCGAGGCCGTCGTGCAGCTGGATGGCGGCGCCCTTCGCACCCCAGCGCATGTCGGTGGAGTAGAACGCCGCGTTGCTCATGGACTCCGTGCCACCCGCCACGACGACCTCGTGCGCGCCGGTCTGCACCTGCTGGGCGGCGTACAGCACGGCCTGGAGGCCGGAGCCGCAGCGGCGGTCGAGGTGCAGGCCGGGGACGGTGACGGGCAGGCCCGCGTCCAGGGCGACGACGCGGCCGATGGCGGGCGCCTCGCTGTTGCCGTTGCAGTGGCCGAGGATGACGTCCTCGATGACCTCGGGATTGAGACCGGTGCGCTCGAGGAGGCCCTTGAGGGCGGCGACACCGAGGTCGACGGCGGTGAGGGACTTGAACATGCCGCCGTAGCGGCCGATGGGGGTGCGGACGGGTTCGCAGACGACGGCTTCACGCATGGGGTGCTCCTTATCGGGGTGAGGTGTTCGGATACGGGCCGGTGACTCGACCGGGCCTACATGAACCTCCCGCCCGTTACCTCCAGCACCGTTCCGGTCATGTACGACGACAGGTCCGACGCCAGGAAGAGCGCCACGGAGGCCACCTCCTCGACCTCGCCCGCGCGCCGCATCGGGATCTCGGCCATCTTCTGGTCCCACGCCTTCTCCGGCATCGCCTCGGTCATGGCGCTGCGGATCAGGCCGGGCTGGATCGCGTTGACGCGCACACCATGGTGGGCCATCTCCTTGGCGGCGGCCTTCGACAGGCCGACGATGCCGGCCTTGGCGGCGGAGTAGTTGGTCTGCCCGACCATGCCGACCTTGCCGGACAGCGAGGAGATGTTGACGATCGCGCCGCGCTTCTGTTCGCGCATCACGGCGGCGGCCTTGCGGGTGCCGTTCCAGGTGCCCTTGAGGTGTACGTCGATGACCTGGTCGAAGTCGTCCTCGCTCATGGTGCGCATGGTGGCATCGCGGGTGATCCCGGCGTTGTTGACCATGACGTCGAGGGAGCCGAAGGTGTCGATCGCGGCCCGGATCAGGGCGTCCACCTGGACGGCCTCGGTGATGTCGCAGCGCACGGCGTGGGCGACGGAGGGCCCGCCGAGTTCCGTGGCGGCGGCCTCGGCGGCGTCCAGGTTGAGGTCGCCGAGCACGACCCTAGCGCCCTCGCGGACGTAGGCCCTGGCGATGGCGAGCCCGATGCCCTGGGCGCCGCCCGTGATGACTGCGGTCCTGTCGGCCAGTAGAGCCATGGTGTCTTCAGCTTCCTGTGGTCATGGTGAACGGATGCGGCGCGGCTCGCCGTGGACGGATGACGCCCGCCTCGCCGAGCTTCTCCAACTCGGCGTCACCGAGACCGAGTTCGTCGCGCAGTACGTCGTCGGTGTGCTGGCCGACCGTGGGTGAGGGGGCGGGCGGGCACTGGGTGTCGGCCATGACGACGGGGGAGCCGGGCGCCCAGTGCGCGGGTATGCCGTCCTGGCCGACGCGTGCCATCAGCGGGTTCTCGCGCAGCAGTTGGGCGTCGTCGGCGGCGAGGTCGGCGAAGCTGCGGTACGTGGACCACAGCACGCGCGTGCGGGCCAGTGCCTCCTGGGCCTCGGCGAGGGTGTGTGTCGCGAACCAGTCGGCGAGCAGTTCGCCAAGAACCTTGCGGTGGGTGTAGCGCGCGAACTCGTCGGAGAGGTCGGTGCCGAGCGCGCGGCCGACGGCGTCGACCGCGTCGGTGAGCCCGGTGGCGCCCAACAGGCCCTGCCAGTGCCGGTCGGTGAGGGCGACGACCATGAGGCGTCCGCCGTCGGCGGTGGCGAAGTCGCGGCCGAAGGTGCCGTAGACGTAGTTCCCGGCGCGGGCGCGCGGAGTGGGGTCGAGCTGGGCCTCGGCGAGGTAGCCGAGGTTTCCGGCCGTCGCCAGGGCCACGTCCTCCAACGCGACACGTACCTGCTGGCCCTCTCCGGTACGCAGCCGGTGTCGTTCGGCCGCGAGCAGTCCGACGGCGAGGTAGAGCCCGGCGGCGACGTCCCAGGCGGGCATCAGGTGGTTGACCGGGTCGGGTGTGCCTTCGGGGCCGGTGAGTTGGGGGAATCCGGTCGCGGCCTGCACCGTGTAGTCGACGGCGGCGGACCCGTCCCGGCGGCCGGTGAGCAGTACGTGGATCAGGTCGGGGCGGCGGGCGGCCAGTGTCTCGTACGAAAGGGCCTGGTGGCGCTCGGAGTTGGCGAGCACGATGCCGCCGCCCGGCCCGCCCCCGGTGGCCAGGTCCGCGACGAGCTCGCGCCCCTCCTCGCTCCGCAGGTCGACCTCTACGCCGCGCTTGCCTTTGTTCAGGCCGGACCAGTACAGGCTCGTGCCGCTGTCGGCGAGCGGGTGTCGGGTGCGGTCCGGCGCGCCGTTCAGCGGCTCGACGCGAATGACGTCTGCGCCCAGTTGCGCGAGGGTCATCCCGCCGAGCGGACTGGCCACGTAGCTGGAGAGCTCGACGATCCGCAGGCCCTCAAGGGGGCGGGACGTCGTGGGGTGAGGCATCTGTTCTCCTCTCATCAGGCCGGGAAAACCGGTCTCATCAAGCCAGGAAGACCGGTCTCATCAGGCCGGGAAGACCGGGCGTCGACGCTCCAGGAACGCGGCCCGGCCCTCCAAGAAGCCCTCGCCGCCGAGCAGTTCGACCTGCGCCTCGGCCTCCGCGTCGAGCACCGCGCCCAGGTCCTGCGCCTCCTGGGCGAAGATCCGCTTCGTGGCGGCGACCATCGCGGGGGAGGCGGCGGCGAGCCGCTCGGCCCGCTCCCGAGCCCGCACATCCACCTTCTCGCCCTCGACGATCTCGCTGACCAGGCCGATCCGCTCGGCCTCCACGGCGTCCAAGTCCTCGGCGAAGAGGACGAGTTCCTTGGCGCGGGCCGGCCCGACGCGCTGGGCGAGGCTCCAGCTGAGGCCGGTGTCGGCGGTGAGCCCGATCTTGGCGAAGGAGGCGGCGAACCGGGCGTCGTCGGCGGCCACGACGTAGTCGCACGCGGCGGCGAGCCCGAGGCCCAGGCCGTACGCGCCTCCGCGCACGGCGGCGACCACCGGCTTCGTCGAACACACCAGGGCGCGGGCCACGTCGCCCACGACGGCGAGGCGCTCGCGGGCGACGAGCGGGTCCTGCGACATGGAGCGGATGTCACCGCCCGCGCAGAACACCTCGCCCGCACCGGTGAGCACGATCGCCCGGCACTCCGGGTCCCGCTCGGACTCCCTTAGTGCGGCGAGTAGTTCGCGCCGGTCGGCGAGGTCGAGGGCGTTGCGCCGCGCTGGCCGGTTCAGGGTGAGGGTGTGGACCGGCCCCTCGCACGTCACGTCCACGGCGGGTTCGATCATGACCGGGCCGCCCGCAGCAACTGCTTGGCGATGATGACCTTCTGGATCTCGCTGGTGCCCTCATAGATACGGAAGAGCCGGGCGTCGCGGAAACAGCGCTCGACGACGGTGCCGCGCATGTAGCCCATGCCGCCGTGGATCTGCACGGCGAGGTCGGCGGCCTTGGAGACCATCTCGGAGCAGAACAGTTTGGCGGCCGAGGGCCGGATCCTGCGGTCCTCGCCGGAGTCGTACTTCTCGGCGGCGTCCACGACCATCGCCCGGCCCGCGAGCACACCCGTCTGGATCTCGGCGAGCATGCCCTGCACGAGCTGGAACTCACCGATGGGTCGCCCGCCCTGCTTGCTGGTCGCCGCGTGCGCGACGGACTCCTCCAGGATCCGCTCGGCCATCCCGACGCACAGCGCCGCGATGTGCACACGTCCGCGTACGAGGGACTGCATGGCCGTGCCGAAGCCGGCGCCTTCCTCACCGCCGACGAGCGCCGCCTTGTCGACGCGTACGTCGTCGAAGAACACCTCCGCCGTCCAGGCGCCCGCCTGCCCGGTCTTGGCGTCCTTCGGGCCGACCGTGACGCCCGGAAGACCCGCCTCGACGAGGAACACGGAGATGCCCTTCGTCCCGGACGCGTCCTCGCCGGTGCGGGCGAACACCACGAACAGGTCGGCGAGCGGGGCGTTGGTGATGAACCGCTTGCTGCCGTTGATGACATACCCGTCGCCCGCACGGACGGCGCGGGTGGTCAGGCCCGACGGGTCGGAGCCCGCCTCCGCCTCGGTCAGCGCGAACGACGCGACGGCGCCCTCGGCGAGCCGGGGCAGCCAGTGCTTCTTCTGTTCCTCGGTGCCCGCGTTGTCGAGGACCTTGCCCGCGATGCCGTTGTTGGTGCCGAACATCGAGCGGAACGCGGGCGTCGTGTACCCGAACTCGAAGGCCAGCCGGACATCTTCGGACAGGCTCGCCCCGAGCCCGCCGAACGCCTCCGGCAGCGTGTACCCGAACAGGCCCATCTCGACGGCCTTGCGGCGGATGTCCTCCGGGATGGCGTCCGTCTCCTCGATCTCGTCCTCGCGCGGGACGACGTCCTCCCGTACGAGGGTGTGGACCGCGGCGACGACCGCCTGGAACTCCTCGGCTTCCATCGTCAATCTCCCTTCTACGTAAGTCAGTTACGGGCCGTCAGATGTGCCAGCGCGTCGACGGCCACGGCGCCCTCACCCGCCGCGCCGAGCAGCAGCGGGTTGACGTCCAGCTCCGCGAGCTCGTCCGTGAGGTCGGCGGCCAGCCAGGACAGGCGGGTGATCGTGTCGGTGGCGGCCTCGACGTCGCGGGCCGGCTTGCCGCGCACCTCGCCGAACAGCCGGCTGCCGCGCAGCGACAGCAGCATGCGCCGGGCGCCCGCCATGTCCACCGGGGCGACGGCGACCCGGCTGTCGGCGAGCGCCTCGACGAGGATGCCGCCCAGCCCGGTGACCACGACCGGGCCGAACACCGGGTCGTTCTTGACGCCGACGATCAGCTCGGTGCCGCCGCCTTCGGCCATCCGCTGGACGAGGACGCGGGCGTCGTCCACACCGGCCTCGCGGGCGATGTGCAGCACGTCGTCGGCGGCCTCGCGGACCGCTTCCGCGCCGTCGAGGCCGAGCCGGACGCCGCCGATGTCGCTCTTGTGCCCGATCCGCTCGGACAGCAGCTTCACGGCGACGGGGCCGCCCAACTCCTCTGCCACGGCAGCCGCTTGATCCGCGTTCGCGGCCGGTCGTGAGGCCGCGGCACACACGCCGTAGGCGGCGATCAGCTGCGTCGACTCGTACTCGTCGAGCTGGGTGCGGCCCTCGGCGCGGGCACGGGTCAGGACGGCGCGGGCGGCCTCCGTGTCGACGTCGGCGGGCCGCTCGGGGGTCGGGAGTGCGGGCCGCAGGCTGAAGTCGGCGAGCAGGCCGAGGGCGCGGGCGGCCTGGGCGGGATCGGTGTAGCAGGGGATGCCCAGTTCGCGCAGCCGGGCGCGGGGCCGGCCGCTGCCACCCGTCCACACGACGACGAAGGGGCGCTCGGTGGAGCGGCACGCCTCGTCGAGGGCCTCGATGAGTGTGTCGGCGCAGTTGTCCGCGCAGCCGAGCAGCACGGCGATCATGTCGGTGCCCGGATGCTCGACCGCGACCTTCAACGAGCGCCGCAGGATGTCGGGTTCGGCGATGAGGCTGCCGGTGAGGTCGACCGGATTGCGCGGGGACCCGTAGACGGGGATGGCGGCGGCCATGGTGCGCTGCCACTCCTCGTCCCAGGCACGGACCTCGATGCCGTGACCCGCCGCCGCGTCGGCCATCAGGGCGCCCGCGCCGCCGGAGACGGACAGCGAAGTGAGCCTGCGGCCCGCCGCCCGGCGGCCGGTGGCGAAGATCTGGGCGGCCTCCAGCATGGACTCGGGGCCGTCCACGCGCAGGATGCCGTACTGGCCGACCGCCCCGTCGAAGACCGCGTCCTCACCGGCGAGCGAGGCCGTGTGGGACTGGGCGGCGCGGGCGCCCGCCTCGGAACGGCCGACCTTGACGGCGATGATCGGCTTGTCCCGCTCGTGCGCCTCCCGGGCGGCGTCCAGGAGACGGCGGCCGCCCGTGACACCTTCGAGGTAGGCGAGGATCACCTTCGTATCCTCGCTGCGGACCAGTCCGTCGACCAGCTCGGCGACCGAAAGGTCCACCTCGTTACCGGTGTTGAGGTAGTGGGAGATCCCGATGCCGAGGTTCTGGGCGGCGTTGAAGACGAAACCGCCGAAGGCGCCGCTCTGGCTGAGGAAGGCGATCGGGCCCTCGACGAGGTCGGCGTCCTCGTCGAGCGCGGAGGTGAAGGTGGGCAGCGCCCGCTCGCGGGAGGCGATCATGCCGAGGCAGTTGGGGCCGAGGACCCGCACCCCGCTCTCGGCGATCGCCGCCTTCAGGTCCTCCTGCAGCTCCACGCCCCGGCCGCCCACCTCGGCGAAGCCGGAGGCGCCCAGGATGGCGGCGGGGATGCCGCGCCGGCCGCAGGCGCGGACGGCGTCGGCGGACTGCTCGGCCGAGAGCATGATCATGGCGAGGTCGATGTCCCCGTCGATGTCGTCCAGGCCGCGGTAGGCGGTGAGGCCCTGCACCTGATCGCGCTTGGCGTTGACGGGCAGTATCCGGCCCGTGAACCCGAACCGCTTGAGGTAGTCGACGGGCCGCCCCGACAGCTTGGTGGGGGTGTCGGAGGCGCCGAGGATCGCGATGGAGCGGGGGTGAAGGAGCGAGTTCAGGGCGTCGTCGGTGCGGGGGTGGGCTGCGTGCTGCTGCACGGTTTCTCCTCGGGACTGCTCGGGACTGCTCGGGACTGCGACGCGAAGTGCGATGAGGGGAAGGTCAGTTGACGACAGCGGGAGGCGCTTCGGTCTGCCGCTCCTTGTCGATGGTTCTGGCCGACAGGGTGAGGAACGCGCGGGCCGCGATGAGTGAGATGACGCCGAGGACGACCACGAACAGGACCGGAAGTACGATCGTGCCGGACGCGGACAGCAGCGACTGCAGGATCACCGGCGCCAGGCCACCGAGCACGCCCGCGAGTCCGTACGCCGTGGAGATGCCGGTGTAGCGGACGTGGGCGGGGAAGGCCTGGGCGAACATGCCCGCGACGATCGCGTAGTACATGACGTCGGGGATGGTCGCGAGGACCGCGCCGGTCACGGCGAGCGGGAAGCTGCCGGTGCCGATGAGGGCGAACATGACCGGGATCGTGGGGATCTGGCAGGCCAGGATGACGGTGACGGCCTTGCGGACACCCCAGCGGGTGGCCAGCACGGCGCCGAGCGGCTGCACGAAGAACTGCACGATGCTGGCGACGAGGATGACGGTGAGGAAGTCCTGCCGGCCCATGCCGACCTCGCCGGTCGCCCAGGACAGGGCGAAGGTGTCACGTGCGTAGACGATGGCGAAGACGGTGAACGCGGCGCCGACACCGAGCAGCAGCAGCTTCGAGTGCTCCCGGAACAGGGTGACGACCGGCATCTTCACGGTCTGGTCGGCGGCCCTCAGGGACACCATCGCCGGGGACTCCTCCAGGCTGAGCCTGATCACCAGGCCGATGATCACCAGCAGGGCGGAGGCCAGGAACGGGATCCGCCAGGCCCACGCAAGGAGGGCATCGTCGGAGAGCCGGCCGACGGCGAGGAAGGAGAGGGTGGCCAGGATGCGGCCCGTGGGCGAGCCCTGCTGGGCGAAGGCCGCGAACATGAACCCGCGTTCCTTCTTGGCGTGTTCGGTGGTGATCAGGACGGAACCGCCCCACTCACCGCCGAGCGCGATGCCCTGCACGGTACGGAACACGGTGAGCAGGATCGGCGCGGCCACACCGATCTGCCCGTACGTCGGAAGACACCCGATGCCGACCGTGCTGACACCCATCAGCAGCAGCGTCGCGACCAGTGCCTTCTTGCGGCCGAGGCGGTCGCCGAGGTGCCCGAAGAGGATCGCGCCGAGCGGCCGGGCCAGGAAACCGACCCAGAAGGTGACAAAGGAGAGCAGCACACCGATCGCCGGAGGCACGTCGGCGAAGAACAGCGGGGCGAACACCAGGGCGGAAGCGGTGCCGTAGACGTAGAAGTCGTACCACTCGATCGTCGAGCCGAGGTAGGAGGCCCAGCCCGCTCTGCGGGCCATCTTCTCCTCTGCGGGAAGCCGTCTGCTCGGCATCTCGTCCCGTCCTTCCGGTCGGCCACGGACGTCGTCGTCCGGGCGTGGGCAGGGGAACTCTGCGGAAAAACAACGTGATCGCGCTCACAGGGAAGCTATGGCTGCCGACTGGTTTCGTCTAACACCAAAGTTCCGTACCGTTGATTCGGCAGCGCGACATAATCGCCGATGACCTGCGAGGAAACGGGAGTTCACGTGGAATTGCGTCACCTGCGGTCCTTCGTGACGGTCGCGGAGGAGCTCAACTTCCGGCGGGCGGCGGAGCGCTTGCAGATGTCGCAGCCGCCGCTGTCCCAGCAGATCAAACGCCTTGAACACGAGGTCGGCGTCGCGCTGCTGCGCCGCACGACCCGGCAGGTGGCCCTCACGGCGGCGGGGGAGGCGTTCCTGACGGAGGCCCGGCGGGCCCTGCGGGCCGTGCAGGAGGCGCCGCTCGCCGCACGCCGGGCCGCGAGCGGCCAGACCGGGGTGGTGCGGCTCGGGTTCAGCGGGCCCACGTCCCACGAGGTCCTGATCCTGATGACCCGGAAGTTTCGCGAACACCGCCCGCGGGTCCGCCTGGAGATCCACGGCCCGCTGTACGGCGGCGAGTTGGTGACCCGGCTCACCGACGACGAGATCGACGCGGGGCTGATGCGGCTGCCGGTCTCGGGCACCGGCATCCAGGCCCGTGAACTGAGCCGGCACGCCATCGTGGTGGCCCTCCCCGCGGGTCACCGGCTCGCCACGCGCGAGGACATCGGGATGGACGACATCCGGGACGAGCCCGTCGTCAGCCATCCCACCAACCGGGGCGCGGGCATCGTGGCACTGATCCACAGCGCCTATCTGGCCCACGGGTCGAGCCCGCGCATCATCCAGGAGGCGCCGGACACCCACACGATCCTGACGCTGGTCGGTGCCGGTGTGGGCATCGGCTTCGTGCCGTCCTCCGCCGGCCACCTCAAGGTCCCCGGCGTGGTCCTCATCCCGGCCCGTGACATCCCGCCGCTGCCGCTCGCCCTGGCGTGGCGGGCGGGCGACCCGAATCCGGCGCTGCACGCGCTGATCGGTCTGCTGGACGAGATCGCGGCGGACTGCGCGCCGGGGGCGGCGACCGCGTGAGGCGGCGGCCCGCGCGTGGTCAGCGGCGCTGGCGGACGTGCAGCGGCGGGGCGCCCGCCGGGTAGAGGTACTTGGCGGCGAACAGCGGGCGGCTGCCCCAGGACACGACCTGCGTGACGAGCGTCGCCGGAGTCTGCGCGGACCGCTCCATCGCCGCGCCGCGCTCCTCGCCGAGCAGGGTCGCGCCGACCGTGGAGCGGCCGGTGAGCGGGGCGTCGGTGGCGGCGAGCAGGACGGCGCTCATGCTGCGGTCGGACGACCCGTCACGGCGCGCGTCGGCCGTGCGGTCGAGGAGCGCCGGTCCTTCGGGGACGACCTCGGCGAGGGTGGCGTCATCGGCCGCCCACTCGTGCGCGAAACACGCGGGCACGCCGTCCGCCGTCAGCAGGGTCTCCCAGAACCAAGTGCTGTCGCTTCCGGAGAGCCGCAGGTGGTGGGCGGAGAAGTCGGTGGGCAGGTCCCGGCCGGCGGCGAGCCGGCGGCCTTCGACGTGCGCGGTGTCGAGCAGGTCCTCGACGGGTGAGAGGCGTTCGAGGCCGCGCGGCGGCAGCTGATGACTGACCCGGCTGCCCACCCCGTGCTTGCGGGTGATCACGCCGTCCTCCTGGAGCAGGATCAGCACCTCGCGCAGCGCGGGGCGGCTCACACCCAGCTCCACGGCGAGCGCCGGCTCGGAGGGAAGCACGGAGCCGGGCGGGAACGTGCCGTCGTGGATCGCCGCGACGATCCGCTCGTACAGCTCGACGCGGGGCGGTCGGCGGTGAGCCGCACGTGCGGTCATGGGGCGGTGCCTCTCGGTCATGTCAACCATTGTCCGGGTGGCAGTGATCATACATCCACCGAGCCCGGTGCGGGTTCACATCGAGCATGCACCAGAGCCAATACGCCGGTCAACAGCGAGAATCAACCTCTTGTCAGCGGGGCGATCCGTATTTACGCTCCATCGCAGAACTTCAGTTGTCAGACAACTGGGATCGAGTCGGATGCGAACTCTCTCCTGTCGCGGAAAGGCCCCCGGATGAACGCCCCCCTGCCTCTGCTCATGGACTGCGACACCGGCGTCGACGACGCCCTCGCTCTCCTCTACCTCGCCGGCACCCCCGGCGTGGAGCTGCGCGGTGTCACCACCGTCGCGGGCAACACCAGCGCCGAACAGGCCGCCATCAACACCCTTCAGGTGCTCGAACTCGCGGGCCGCACCGACATCCCCGTCGCGGCCGGCGCCGCCACCCATCTCACCGGCACCGACCCCGCGTACGCCACCCACGTGCACGGCGACAACGGCATCGGCGACATCCAACTCCCGCCGCCCACCGGGGACCTCGACCGGCGCGACGCCGTGCAGCTCATCATCGACGCCGCGCACGAGGCCCCCGGAGCCCTGCACATCCTCGCCACCGCGCCCCTCACCAACCTCGCCCACGCCCTGGAGCGCGAACCCCGGCTCCCCGAACTCGTCCGCCATGTCACGGTGATGGGCGGCGCCGTCCACCACCCCGGAAACATCGGCCCCCGCGCCGAGGCCAACATCGGCAACGACCCCGAGGCCGCCGCACGCGTCCTCGCCGCGGGGTGGGAGCTGACGATCGTCCCCCTCGACGTGACCATGCGCGAGCGCCTCACCCCCGCCCACCAGGACCGGCTGCGCGCCCACGGCACCCCGGCCGCCCGCTTCGCCGCCGACGCCCTCGACGTCTACTTCGACTTCCACGAGCGGATCGTCTTCCCGTTCCGCGCATCCGCCTGCCACGACCCGCTGGCCGCGGCCATGGCCGTCGGCGAGCTCGCGCCGGTCCAGGCGCCCGTGCTGCATGTCACCGTCGACGCCACGCAGGGCCCCGCGCGCGGCGAACTCGTCACCGACACCCGGGGCATGTACCGCGGCTACCCCCGCACGCCGGAGGCCAACGCCCGCGTACTCCTGGAGACCGACGGCACGTTCCCGGAGCGCCTCGTGGACCGGATCGTCTCCCTCGGCACACCGGCTGGAACCCCTCTGCCCGCCGCCGGAACCCCCTTGCCCGCTGCTGAATCCGGGGCCCTCTCGTGAGCCGCCCGGCTCCCGCCACGACCGCGGCGACCGCCGCGACCGCCGGGGACGCAGGCCTCGGCGGGCGGTCGCGCGGACTGCTGCTCACTGCGCTCATCGTCGCGGTGATCGCGTTCCAGCTCGGTGCCTCCATGGTCACCCCCGCGCTCCCCGAGATCGCCAGGGAGTTCGACGTCTCTGCGTCCCAAGTGGCGGGCGCCCAGGACCTGTTCTTCCTCGTCGGCGGCGTCGCGGGCGTCGTACTCGGCCGGCTCAGCGACCGCGTGGGCCGCCGCCGCATCCTGCTGGCCGCGATGGTCACGATGTGCCTCGGTGCGCTGATCGCCGCCCTGGCCCCCAGCGTTCCCGTGCTCATCGCCGGACGCATCCTCCAGGGCGCCTCCGGTGCCACCTTCCCCGTCACGTACATGCTGCTGCGCGACACCATGAGCCCCGCCAGGTTCGGCCCGGCCCTCGGGCTCGTCACCGCCATCAACGGTGGCGTCGGCGGGCTCGACGGCCTGGTCGGCGGCATCGTCGCGGACACCGTCGGATTCCGCTGGATCTTCGGTGCCATCCTCGTCGTCGGCCTGACCGCGATCGTCCTGCTGCTGCGCTTCCTGCCCGAGGCCGCGCCCAAGGACGGGCGGCGGATGGACTGGTGGGGCGCCGCCGCACTGTCCGCCGCGCTCGTCTGCGTCAACCTCGCGCTCAGCAAGGGCTCCGCACACGGCTGGTCGGCTCCGCTGCCGCTCGTCCTGCTGCTGGCCGCGCTCACCCTGCTCGTCGTCTTCTGGCAGACGGAGAAGCGCCGCACGGCCCCGCTCATCGCCATCGAGCACCTGCGCTCGCGCCAGGTGTGGCCGCTGCTCGCGACGACCCTGCTGACCCTGATGGGTGTCTTCTCCGCGATCAACTTCACGTTTGTCCTGCTCAGTCAGGACGGGGAGTTCGGCTACGGGATGAGCGCGACACTCTCCTCCCTGCTCTACCTCACCCCGCCCGCCGCCATCGGCCTGCTCTCCGCGCCACTGACCGGGTGGCTCGCGCCGCGCAAGGGCTGGCTGGTGCTGCTGCGCACGGGGCTCGGACTCAGCCTCCTCATCCTGCTCGGCACGGCCCTGCTGCCGGACAACCGGTGGCTGCTGTTCGCCGCGGCCTGCGCCCTCGGCATCGCGTACAACGGCCTGGCCATGACGCCGCTCAACGCGCTCGGCGTCGTCGTCTCCCCGAAGGACGCGCCCGGCGCGATCCCCGGCATCAACGCCGCCTGCTTCGGCATCGGCTCCTCGGTCGGCATCGCGCTCGTCGCCCCGGCGGCGGGATCCGGCACGCTCGGCGGCATCGAGCAGGCACTGTGGATCTCCGCGGGCTTCACCTTCCTCGCGCTGCTCGCGGCGTGTGTGCTGCGGCTCCCGGCGAGCGAGAACGGGGACAAGGCCCAGGCGTGACCGGGCCTCCCGGCGACCTATAGTCGATCTCATGAGTCGTTGGCAGGATCTGACCGGTGGAAAGTCCGGTGGCGAGTACGCCGCCCGTTTCGAGGCGCTGGCGCGCAGCGGAAAGGACATGCACGGAGAGGCGTCGTTCTGCGCGGCCCTCGTGCCCGCCGGGGCTCGCGTGCTCGACGCCGGATGCGGCACCGGGCGGGTCGCGATCCGCCTCGCGGAGCTCGGACACGACTGCGTGGGGATCGACCTCGACGCCTCCATGCTCGACGTGGCACGGGAGCGGGCGCCTCAACTGCCCTGGTACCAGACCGATCTCGCCGAGTTCGACCCGGCCGCCCTCGACATCACCCCGGACTTCGACCTCGTGATCGCGGCCGGCAACGTCCTGCCGCTGCTCACCCCCGGCACCGAGGCCACCGTGGTCGAGCGCCTGGCGGCGGCCCTGCGCCCCGGCGGCCTGCTGGTCGCGGGCTTCGGCCTGGACGCGGCCCACCTGCCGGTGCCGCCCACGATCACACTGCCGGAGTACGACGCCTGCTGCGCGGCGGCCGGACTGGCCCTCGTGGACCGGTTCGCGACGTGGGACGCCGCGCCGTACGACGACGGCGGCTATGCCGTCAGCGTGCATCGCGCCGCCGCCTGAAGCGGGCCGGGTGGACGTACGTGCCGTCCTCTCCGTCCTGCCCTACGCTCCGTGGGCATGCTGATCGAGCACCGTGGAAAACGCCCCGTGGTCCCCGCCTCCGCCTATGTCGCCCCGTCGGCCGTTCTGTGCGGCGCGGTCGTCCTGGGTGAGCGCGCGCGTGTCCTGCATGGAGCCGTCCTCACCGCGGAGGACGGTGAGGTACGTACCGGCCGCGATGTCGTGGTCATGGAGAACGCCGTGGTGCGGGGGAGGGCGAAACACCCCGCTGTGCTGGGCGACTCTGTGCTGATCGGGCCGCACACGCACATCAACGGGGCACGCGTCGAGGACGAGGTCTTCGTGGCCACCGGGGTGTCGATGTTCCCCGGCGCAGTGGCGGGAGCACGCTCGGAACTGCGCATCAACAGCGTGCTCCACGTCAACTCCCGCCTGAGCCCGGACACCGTGGTGCCCATCGGTTGGATCGCGGCCGGTGACCCCGCCCGGCTGTTCTCCCCCGACCGGCACGACGAGCTGTGGGAGGAACAAGAGGGCCTGGACTTCCCCGGCACCGTGTACGGAGTACCGCGTGACACATCGATGCGGACGGTCATGGAACGCCAGGCCGACTTCTATGGCGCGCACTTGGCGGACAGGCGCCTGCCCGACTGACCTGAGCGCAGGGCGACGGCCGGGCCCGGCGGAAGCCGGTCGCCCCGCGACCCCCGTCGCGGTGTTGCGCAGCGCGTGCGCGACCTGCCCGGCCAGGTCACCCGGCGAGAGCCGGGCACCGTCCGCGGTGCGGGCGATGGCTCCTCTTCAACGAACTGCGCCGCGCGATCCCCGCGGTGACCCAGAAATCGCTCACCGCGACACTCCGTCGCCCGATCGGCGTCCTGCTGGACTGGGCCACGACACACATGCCCGAGATCGAACGCGCACGGCGGACCTTCGACGCCGAGTGATCGGGCAGGCTCAAGTCCCGCGTGTGAGAAGAGCGTTGATCGGACGTACGCGTCGCTGGAGTCACCGGATCGACCGACGGTCTGCACACCGTCTTCACGCAGGTGAGGGCTGTTACCCGGTTATGACATGGCGATCTTGACGTGAAGGGACGGTGGGCAAGTAGGTTCGTGATGCACCGATTTACCATGACGAACCGGCGGACACCCGCCGGAAGGAGGGGGCGCTCCATGGGTTCCCACGCCCGACCCAACCGACTGCACCGGACTGGAGCCAGATTCGCGACCGTCGCGCTCTTCGGAGCCGTTCTGCCGATCACCGCCGGCGGCATCGCCCAGGCGGCCACGCCGGCCGCGCACTCCGCCGAACAGAACGAGGGCGCGTCGGCCGCTGACACCCAGGACGTTCCCGACGTCGCGGTCGACCACGCCTTCCTCCTGGACGCCCGTGACGGCAGCCAGGAGCGCGAGATGTGGGCCGGCGCCAAGGCCGACGACAGTGTGTCGATGGCCAGCACGACGAAGATCATGACTTCCATGATCGTGCTCAAGCACCCGGAGTGGCTCGACCGGCAGATCACGGTCAAGCAGGAGTACCGGGACTACGTCCAGGAGAACGGCGCGAGCACCGCCGACCTCCAGACCGGCGACAAGCTGACGGCCCGACAGCTGCTGCACGCCATGCTGATCCCCTCCGGCGGCGACGCCGCCATGGCCATCGCCGACAACTACGGCACCGGGGACACCACGGAGGCGCGGATCGCCGACTTCGTGAGCCAGATGAACGCCGAGGCCGCGCAGCTGGGCATGACCGGCACCCACTTCGACTCGTTCGACGGCATCTCGCACGGCGACAACCGCAGCACCGCCCGCGACCTCGCCAAGCTCGGCCAGCGCGCCATGCTCCAGCCGATCTTCGCCGACGTGGTGAAGCTGAAGAAGTTCGAGGCCGAGGCCCCGGCGGCCAACGGTCACACCCGGTACTACACCTGGGAAACCACCAACGACCTGCTGAGCAGCTACAACGGCGCCCTGGGCATCAAGACCGGCAGCGGCGAAGAGGCCGGCTACTCCCTGGTCTTCGCAGCGAAGCGGGACAACCGCACCCTGGTTGGCGCGATCGTCGGAGCCGACAAGGAGGTCTTCGGCGACGCCACGAAGATCCTCGACTGGGGCTTCGCGCACTGACCGGCCCCCTCTGACACACCGAAGGCCCGCCGCACCCCCGAGGGTTGCGGCGGGCCTTCGACGTACGTGCGTCGAGTGGGCCGATCAGTCCTCCGGCGGAGGCGGCACCGGGGCGCCCGCCGGAGGTGCGATCTTCGAATAGGTGCGGGAGACCGGTGTCTCGCCGCCCGCGGTCTCGTCGTGCTGCTCGGGGCGGTCCTCCGGCGGCAGCAGCGCGGCGCGCTTGGCGCCCGGGTCCCAGCCGGTCTCCACGACCCGCTTCTGCCATGTGACGGCCGCGGCCAGGATGAGCAGGCCGACCACGAGCATGAGGATCACGCCCGCGACGTCACCGGCCTTGGCGACGTTGCCGAGGATCAGGCCGAGCCAGCCGAAGTCCGCGTCGCCGAACGTGGTGTTGGCCGAGCCGAACGAGCCGAGGACACCCAGCAGGAACGCGGGCAGGAACGTGATCAGCACACCGTTGAGGAACGCCCCCAGCGCGGCGCCGCGGCGCCCGCCCGTCGCGTTGCCGAAGACACCCGCCGCACCGCCCGTGAAGAAGTGCGGGACGAGCCCCGGCAGCACGAGCGCCGTGCCGAACGCGGGCTTGAAGACACCGACGAGCAGCCCGAGGCTGACCAGGCCGCCGACGAACGAGCAGATGAAGCCGACGAGTACGGCGTTCTGGGCGTAGGGGAAGACGATCGGGGCGTCCAGGGCCGGGATGGCGCCGGGCACGACCTTCTGCGCGATGCCCTGGAAGGCGGGGACCAGCTCACCGAGGATCGTGCGGACGCCGAACAGGATGACGGCGACGGCGATGCCGAACTGGAGGCCCTGGCCGACCGATGACATCAGGTAGTTGCCGACACCCGTGGAGGGCGTCCCGCCGCCCGTCGCGAACGCCTTGAACGCCTCCGTCTTCCCGACCTTCGCGAGGAAGACAATGGCCATGATCAGGTAGATGAGCAGCATCGACAGGGCGGTGGCCACCATCGAGTCACGCAGGAAGCGCAGGCCCTCGGGCAGGTTCATCTCCTCCGTCGAGCGGCTCTTCTTGCCGACGGCCTGCCCTGTGGCGCCGGAGAGGATGTACCCGGCCGTTCCGAAGTGCCCGACGGCGACGGTGTTGTTGCCGGTGACCCGCTTGGTCCAGGGATGCGCGAAGGCGGGCATCGCGACGAGCATGATGCCGAGCAGCACCGCGCCCGCGACAACCACGATCCACGACGTGACACCGGCCGTGGCCATCACCATCGTCAACAGCGTTGCCATGAACAGCATGTGATGGCCGGTCAGGAACACGTACGAGAGCGGAGTGAAGCGGGCAAGGAGCAGGCTGAAGAGGAAGCCGAGGATCATCAGCCACGCCACGCGCGAGCCGTACTCGGCCTGTGCGATGCCGACGATCGCCTCGTTGGTGGGGATCACACCGTGCGAACCGGTGGCGCCCGTGATCATCGTGCCCAGCGGGGCGAGCGAGTTGGTGACCAGGGTGGCGCCCGCGTTGATCAGCAGAAAGCCGAGGGTCGCCTTGATGGCACCGCCGATGACCTGTCCGGCGGACTTCTTCAGGGCGACGAGGCCGACGGCCGTGATGATGCCGATGAGATAGGCGGGGACGCTGAGGATCTCGTTGACGATGAATTTCGCGATGTCGACGAGGGTGTTCATGGGGACTCCTGGGAAGGGGAGCGGTGGGGGCGGGGGATCAGACGTCGTAGAGGTCGCGCATCGCCGCGTCCACCTCCTTGGTGCTGGTGAAGTCCTCGATCACCCGCACCGGCACCCCGATGTCGCCGAGCGTCCGCGCGATCTCCCGCGACGTCATGATGGCCACCGCCTCGGACGCCTTGCCCTTCGCGGAGATGGTGTCGGTCGCCTCGGTGGTGATGTACCGGCCCCACTTCCAGCGGTCGAGCACCTTGTCCAGCGTCGACTTGAGGAACAGGCTCGTGCCGACCCCGTTGCCGCACACCGTCAGGATCTTGTGCATGCCGTGCCCGGAACCCTTGGACGCGGGCCGTTCTGGTGTGCTGCCGGCCGGTGCCGCGGCCGGTGTCGATGCCGTGTCCCCTACGAGGATCTGCCGCAGGGCCTCGGGTGTCGGCGCCCGGTCGAGGGCCGCGGAGGTGTCCTGGTCGGCGAGCAGCCGGGCGAGGGCGCCCATCGCCTGGGTGTGTGCCCCGGCGTCCTGGGCGGCGAGGGCGACGACGAGGTGGACCGGGTCGTTCGTCTCGTGCCCGAAGTTCACCGGCGTCGAGAGCCGGACCCATGACATGCCCGTACGCCGGACGGCGGGGGAGGGCCGGGCGTGCGCGAAGGCGAAGCCGGGCGCGATGACGATGTAGGGGCCGTTCTCCTCGACGTTGCGGAGCATCTCCTCGGTGTACGTGTCGGTGCTGACGTCCGTGGAGACGAGCAGGTCACCGGCGGTGCGCACGGCGGACTGCCAGTCGGGGGCGGCCACGTCGAGGCGGATGGCCTCGACGGGGATCAGATCGCTCAGTTCACTCATACGAGCAGTGGTCCCGAGCGGCGGCCCCGTGTCAGCACGACACGCCGGGTGCGGACACCTTCGTTATGAGGTTCCTCCGGGTGCACGCGGAGGCGGCCCCGCCGAAGCGGGGCCGCCTGCGTCATGCGTCATGCGAAGGGGCAGAGTCCCCAGGTTCTCAGCGACCGGCGAAGTCGTAGTACCGGTGGTGGTGCTTCCAGGCGCCGACGTTGTGGTGGGCCGCCAGCGAGTTGGAGACGGTCACCCCGTCACGCCCGCCGACGTTGACGAACTCCTGGCCGGCGACTCCGGCGTGGTCGTACACGTGGGCAGTGTCCTGACGGCTGTCGTCGACGTCGGCGACAGCGGGACCGGCGGCAAGGAACCCAGCCACCGAGGCGACGGCGACAGCGGCTGCGATGCGACGCACCATGAACTTCTCCTTCTGAGAGGGATCAGCGATCACTTAAAAGATCACCAGACCGCGAGAAGAAGCGCACGCCGGACCGCTCCCAGGGCACCCGCATGCAGCAACGCGTTCCCCTGCTCGGCCTCATATCCGGCGCGCCGGGCCGACCGGAAGAGGCCGAAAAGAAGCCGCCGGGCACGGTCAGCGGGAGACCAGCAGCCCCCGCCCCCGCAGCACCCTGCGCTCCAGCGGGCTGAAGATCAGCAGGTCGATGGCGATGCCGACCAGGAGGATCAGGAAGATGGCCAGGAACACCTGCGACATGCTGCTGTTGTTACGGCCGTTCTCCAGCAACTGGCCGAGCCCCACGCCGAGATCGGGCGACGAGGCGATGATCTCGGCGGCCATCAGCGAGCGCCACGAGAAGGCCCAGCCCTGCTTCAGACCGGCGAGATAACCGGGCAGCGCGCCCGGCATCACGATGTGCCACGCCCCGCGCAGCCCGGTCGCGCCCAGGGTCCGTCCGGCGCGCAGATACAGCGGCGGGATCTGGTCGACGCCCGCGACGAGGCCGTTGGCGATGGAGGGGACAGCGCCGAGCAGGATCACGGCGTACATCATCGAGTCGTTGAGGCCCAGCCAGATGACGGCGGGCGGGACCCACGCCACCGACGGCAGGGACTGCAGACCGGACAGGATCGGCCCGATCGCCGAGCGCACGAACCGGACGCGGGCCACCAGCAGACCGAGTGGTGTGCCGATGACGAGGGCGAGCAGGAAGCCGAACAGACCGCGTGACACGGACGTCCAGATGGAGTCGAGGAGCGTGCCCTGGAGCCAGGCCGCGCGTACCTCGCCCCACACATCGGACGGCGAGGGCAGCTTGTAGTCGGGCACGACCCCCGCCCACACCAGCAGCTGCCAGACCACCAGCACCACCGCGACCGCGGTGACCGGAGGCAGCACCTTGCGGCGCAGTGTCTCGCGCAGTGGCGCCCGGACACTCTGCACCGAGTCGAGTGCGTCGAGTCCGGCCTCCAGGCCCGCGAGGTCTCCCGGGCGCCGGGGCTCGTCGGAGCCGGCCTTCGCGGGATCCGCGTCCTTCGCGTCGAGGGTGACGGTGTGGTCAGTGGCGGCCATGGCGGCGGATCTCCCCACGCAGTTCTTCGGTGATCTCGGCGGACAGTTCGGCGACCGAGGTGTCCTCCAGGCGCCGCGGCCGCGGCAGGTCGACCGTCCACTCCCGGGCGACGCGGCCGGGGCGGGACGACAGCAGGACGACGCGCTCGGCCAGCCGCACCGCCTCGCGGACGTTGTGCGTCACGAACAGCACCGACACACCCGTCTCCTGCCAGATGCGGGTGAGCTCGTCGTGCAGCACGTCGCGGGTGATCGCGTCGAGCGCGGCGAACGGCTCGTCCATCAGCAGCAGCCGGCTGTCCTGCGCCAGCGCACGGGCGAGCGCCACGCGCTGGCGCATGCCGCCGGACAGTTCGTGCACCCGCTTGCCGTGCGCGCCGGACAGGCGCACGAGGTCGAGCAGCCGCTCGGCCTCGGTGCGCCGCTCCTGCGCCGCGACCCCGCGCAGCTTCAGCGCCAGCTCGATGTTCTTGCCCGCGGTCAGCCACGGGAACAGCGCGTGCTCCTGGAACATCAGGGCGGGCCTGCCGTCCGTGGCGATGGAGCCCGCGGACGGCAGGTCGAGACCCGCGGCCAGGTTGAGCAGGGTGGACTTGCCGCAGCCCGAGGCCCCGAGGAGGGTGACGAACTCACCCGGCGCGACATCGAGTGTGATGTCGTCCAGGACGAGCTGCTGTCCGCCGGGTGTGCCCGGTGCGGGGAAGGACTTCGAGACATGCTCGATACGCGCCGCGTGTGTCACCGTCTCGACGGCCTCGGCCGACTTGGCGATCGTGGTGGCCATGGGCGTCACCTCCTGAGGGTCTTGAAGGTCTTAAAGGTCCTGATGGGTCGTCAGATGCGTGACGTGCCCGGTCCGATGGTTGCTACTTCACACCGAGGCCGGCGTCGTCGACCTGGTCCTCGCCCTCGGACTTGAGGACCTTGTTGAGCGGGTCGAGGTCGTAGATGCCCTTGAGGTCGGGCTGCTCGAGGAGGCCGGACTTCACCGCGTGCTTCGCCTCGGAGTCGAGGGTCGAGGCCAGCGGGTCGTCGAGGAAGTCGATGGACTTCCAGGCCGGGTCGATGACGTCGGCCGGCAGTGCCTTGCCCGACAGCTTCTGCAACGCGGCGTTGGCCGAGGCCTTCGCCTTCGCCGGGTTGGCGTTGATCCACTTGTTGGTCTTCACCGAACCGCGCAGTACGGCCTCGACGACGTCCGGGTGTTCCTTGAGGAACTTCTGCGACACGATCATGTTCGTGATCACGAACTTCTTGTCGGGCCACAGGTCGGCCTCGTCGAGGATGGTCTTGCCGCCCTCGGAGACGAGCTTGGACGCGGTCGGCTCGGGCACCCAGGCGCCGTCGATGGAGCCGGACTTGTAGGCGTCCGGCGTGATCTTGTTGTCCGAGCGGACGACGGAGACGTCGCCCTTGCCGCTCTGGGGGTCGACCTTCCAGCCCTTCTCCGCGATCCAGTTGAGGAACGCGACGTCCTGCGTGTTGCCGAACTGCGGCGTGGCGATCTTCTTGCCCTTGAGGTCGTCCAGCGACTTGATCTTCTTCGGGTTCACGACGAGCTTGACGCCGCCGGAGGCCGAACCGCCGATGATCCGCAGGGACTTGCCCTTGGACTTGGTGTAGCCGTTGATGGAGGGGGAGGGGCCGATCCAGCCGATGTCGATGGAGCCGGCGTTGAGGGCCTCGATCTCGGAGGGGCCCGCGTTGAAGGTGGACGGCTTGATCTGGGTGCCGCCGAGTTCCTTCTGGAGCAGGCCCGACTGGACGCCCACCAGGGCGGTGCCGTGCGTCAGGTTCGGGAAGTAGCCGATCTTCACCGAGTCGGCGGAGAGCTTCTTGGCGCCCGATGCGGCCTTGGCCTGGTCGCCGCTGTCGGTCGACTCGGACCCGTAGCCGCACGCGGTCAGCAGGAGGGGGAGCGCCGATATGGCGGCGAGGGTGCGCAGGGTGGTGCGGGGGCGTGCGGCAGACACGGAGGTGTCCTCTCGGGGAAATGGGTGGCTCGGGGGAGGCGCGCTGGGCGCCGTGGGACCGCGGGCCGTCGTCCCGTGGGCGGCTTGGGGCGGCCCGGCGGACGGAGGACGGCTCAGGCGGCCCGACAGATGGCGCTGGACGTGCGGCCGAGGTCGATGTGGCGGCGCGAGGTCAGCAGAAGGCGCGACAGGTCCGCGCGGCATCGCGTTCGCATGGCCACCCCCTGACTTCCCCAGTTTTCCTACCTGACAGATAGGGATCGTGGCAGAAGGAGGCGCTCCCCCCAAGAGGGTGTTCATCATATGGACGTACGTGTCTCGTATTTCGAGAACGCCGCGAAAACCCTCAGGCGGGCAGGGCGAACGGCGGCTGCGCGCCGTTGAGGAAGTAGTCGCCGATGTCGCGGAGTTGATGCCCGAGCGGCTCGTGGAGCGTGTGGGCGCGTGCGTTGCGCCAGAAACGGTCGAAGCCGAGGGATGCGGAGGCGGCGCGCGGGCCGACGATGTCCAGGGCCCGGGTCGTGGACTCCTGCGCGGCCCGCGAGGCGGCGGTCTCCGCCATGGTCACGAGGGCGGCGACCTCCGCGTACGCGTCGTAGGCGAGCTCGTCGCCGAGCGCCAGCGCGTCCTGTACGGCTCCCAGCGCCTGGTCGGCGAGCGCCGACGCGGAGCGGACGAGGACGGTCAGCTCCCCGTATGTGGTCAGCACCTGCGGGTCGTGCGGGCTGCCGACCGGCCAGGCCGGATGCAGGGGTGTCTGGCCCGTCCTGCTGTACTCGCGGGCCTCGGCGAGCGTGCCCTCGGCCGTGCCGAGCAGCACCTGGACGGAGACGAGGTGGGCGACCGGCGAGGCCAGCGCCGTCCGGGGCGGCAGGAAGTCCTCGTCCGCGGAGAGCGGGCCGAGCACCTCGTCGGCGGCGACCGCCACGTCGTCGAACTCCACGCTGCCGCCGGCCGCGAGCCGCCCGCCGAAGGTGTCCGCGGCGGCGTCGATCACGACACCGGGCCGGTCGGCGTCGACCACGACGGCGAGCGGCGCGCCCGTGTCCGACCGTACGGCCCGGACGGCCAGCCGGTCGGCGGCCAGGACCCCGGTGGTGTAGTCCTGCCGCCCGTTGAGCACCAGCCCGTCGCCGCTCCTGGTCAACGTCAGCGCGGGCTCCTGGCGGGCGAAACCGCCGCCCCAACACCACTGCTCGGCCGCGGACCGCTCCTCGATCTGCGCGGCGAGCGCGGGACCGGCGAAGAACCGGGCGCTGCCCGCCAAGAAGTAGTGACAGCCCAGCAGTTGGCCGATCGCGCCGTCCGCGGCGGCGATCTCGCGGACGACGGCGAGGGCGGCGGCCCAGTCCCCGCCGCCTCCGCCGGTCTCGGTCGACGCCGGTGGTGTCAGCAGGCCCGCCTCGCGCAACCGGGACACCTCGTCGACGGGGGCCTTGCCCGCCTGCTCCCTGGCGACCGCGTCCGTGGCGAGGTCGTCCGCCACCTCGCGGGCCACCCGCAGCCAGTACGGATGGTCCGAGCCGGCCCGGTCGTGGGCCGAGGTGGGACGGGGCGACGCGGTGGCAGGGCCCATCACGGTGATCTCCTCAAGGTCGGTGGCAGGGCGCGGAGTCGGAGCTCGCCTGCCGGTCGGTCGCCGCCGGATCCTGTCCTCGGGCTCCCGCCGACGCCCGAAGGGCGGCGCCGCGGCGTCCGGGGTGTGCCGGAGGCCGCGGCGCGGGCAGGAGCGTGAAGTCAGGCCTTAGGGAACGTACTTGTACCCCACGCGTCGTACGGTGACGATCCGATGGCGGTGAGCCCTGCCCAGCTTGCGCCGGAGCCGGGCGATGTGGACGTCCACGGTGCGCCCGTCACCGACGTGGTCGTAGCCCCAGACGGACGTCACCAGCAGCTCACGTGTCAGTACGTGGTGGGGGCGCTTCACGAGGTGGGCGAGAAGCGCGAACTCCAGGTAGGTGAGGTCGAGTTCATGCCCCTCCAGCTCGGCCACGTGTCGCACCGGGTCGATGCGGATGGCGTCGAAGTCCGTGGGCCGCGCGGCTGTGGCTGTGACTGCGGGTGGGTCCGCGGGGTCGACCGGCCGGATCTCCGGCTGGGGGCCGCCCTCGGCGAAGAGCTCGGTCGGGTCGGTGCCCTCGGGGACGAGCAGCAGGTATCCGACCATCGGAACGGACCCGCGCTGCCCGGCGCCGCCCTGCGGGATGCCGCGGACGAGGCTGAGGTGGCGGGCGTCGGAGGGTGGCGCGGTGGGGTGGGTGGTCTGCGGTGCCGTGGTCATGGGGGTTGTCCCTCGTCGATGTCTCGGCCCGCCGGGGCGCGGTGGGTGAACCTGCCCTGGTGGCCTGCGAATTGGCGTGCGGAGCGGCACGGTCCGACCTGTGGGCCGGGTGCCTTACGCGCGACAGCACGCGGCGCTGACGACGTGACCAAAGTCGACATGCCGACGACGAACGAGTCGCTGCTGCGTACGGGACATGTGCACCATCCTGTGTGCCCGGGCGGGCCCGGTCAAGTATTTCCTAGTAATTCGGTAGGGAAAGTGGGGAAGCTGTGGCGCAGCTCACCGGCTGCCGCGGATCGCGGGGCGTGCGTCGGTCGCCGTCGCCCTGCTCAACCAGGCACGCACGGTGGCGAGTCGACCGCGCAGTCGCCGCAGCGGAGTGGGCGGAAGTGTCCCTGAGTCGCCCCGCGCGTAGTGTCGCTCGACGTAGTACTGCCCGACGCTGAGCACGCTGGTGACCGCGATGTACCAGAGCGTGGCCACCATGAGCAGGGGAATCACCTGGTAGGTCTGGTTGTAGATGAGCTGCGCCGAGTACAGCAGGTCGTGCACGGCGAGCACGCTGACGATGCTCGTGCCCTTCAGGGTGCCGATCAGCATGTTCCCCGCGGTCGGCACGATCGAGCGCATCGCCTGCGGGACGACGATCCGGCGCAGGGTGCGGCGCCTGCTCAGCCCGAGAGCCTGGGCGGCCAGGGTCTGTCCGGAGTCCACGGAGACGATGCCGCCGCGGACCACCTCGGCGGCGTACGCGGTCTCGTGCAGCGTCAGGCCGATCAGGGCGGTGAGGGTCGGGCCGAACAGGTTCACCGTCTTGACCGTGAAGAACTCCGGGCCGAACGGGATGCCGAGCCCGAGCGTGGGATACAGGGTGCCGATGTTGAACCAGAACAGCAGCTGCACCAGGAGCGGTGTGGACCGGAAGATCCACACGTAGCCCCAACTCAACGTGCGCAGAACGGGGTTGGCGGACAGGCGCATCGTCGCGAGGACGGTGCCGAGCAGGAACCCGAGCACCATCACGGCGGCGGTCAGCCACACCGTCAGGAGGAGGCCGTCGAGCACGGCGGAGGTGGTGAAGTAGTGGCCCACCACCTCCCACTGGAAGGCGCCGTTGCGGACCACGGAGTTCAGCACCATCGCGAAGACGAGCAGCGCGACGGCGGCGGACGCCCAGCGGCCGAGGTGCCGGCGCGGCACGATCCGGGGCCGGTCGGGCTCGCGTGTCGGCTCCTCGGGCGGTGCGGCGGGGGAGGGTTCTACGTACGACGTGGTCATCGGGGCTCTCCGGGGAGGGAATCGCGGGCATGGGGGAGCGTCGTCACATGCGCCGCGTCCCTCAACGCGGCCGGAGCGGCTGCCGCGAAGGGCGGGGCCGATCCGCCCTCGATCGTATGCGCCCGTCACGAGGGTGTGTCAACAAGGCCCGGACGCGGCCGAGTCGAGGGCACCCGGGAAGCGGGGGCAGGGCATCCGGCATCCGGACATCGACCGGGCGCCGCTTGACGAACAGCTCGATGTCCGGCTCAATTGTCCGCATGACTGCCCAGCGCCTGGTCTCGCGTGACCACATCGACTTCGGTCGGGTGTGGTCCGCGGCGTGTTGCGTCTGAAGCGGCAGCGGGCCCTCTGACCGGCCCTTCCCTCCCTCGGTGACTCCCTAGGTGAGCCCGTCGCGGGCCGAGCTTCTTTCCTGGCGCGCGCTGCCGCGAGCCCTCCCTTCACGAGTTCCCGTGACACCTCACGGCTCCTCGTGACACCTCACGATGCTCGACGTCGTCACATTGTCCCGTCACCTGCCCCGTCACCTGTCCCGACCTGTCGCCCTCCTTCTCCGACGGGTCGTCATTCGACATGCCTGCGGTGCCCCGCGCGCCGTTCGCACACCTGAAAGGCCCCCGACCCGTGAACCTGCCCGGGACCAGAACCCGCCCGCGCCTCGCCGGCCTCCTCCTGCTGCCGCTCCTCGCGCTGACCGCCTGCGGCTCGGGTGACACCGGCACCGATGGCGAGGCCGGCGCGGGTGCGCAGGCGGCCGCCGCGCCGACCGGCAACCCCGTCGCCGCCGTCCGCAAGGTGGACTCCGCCGCCAAGCTGCTGCCGGCCGAGGTCCGCAAGAAGGGGACGTTGCGCATCGGCAGCTCGACCGGCGGGCCGCCCGCCGCGTACTACCCGAACGGCACCGGCAAGAAGCCCGTGGGCCTGGACATCGACCTCGCCGACGCCGCGGCCAAGGTGCTCGGCATCCAACTCCGGCGCCAGGACGCCTCGTTCGAGACGATCCTGCCCGCGCTGGAGAGCGGCAAGTACGACCTCGGAACCGGCAACTTCGGTGTCACCGGCGAGCGTCTGAAGACCATCGACTTCGTCACCTACATCAACGACGGCCAGGGCTTCGCGGTCAAGACGGGTGACACCTCGTTCGGCAAGAAGATCACCGACCTCACGCAGCTCTGCGGACGGCACATAGGCGTCGGCGCGGGCACGACGTTCGAGGCCACCCTCGACGCGCAGAAGACACGCTGCACCAAGGCGGGCAAGAAGCCGTACGACGTGCAGGTCTTCTCCGACAACGGCGCCACCCTCACGGCGCTCCAACAGGGCCGTATTGACGTGATCATGTCGACCATCAACGGCCTGCGTTACCAGGCGAGCAAGTCCGCCTCGCAGACCACCTTCCTCGGCGAGTTCCACCGTCTCGACGTCGGCTTCGCCTTCAAGAAGGACTCCCGGCTCACCAAGGCGTTCCGGGCCGCCGTCAACGAGCTGGTCAAGGACGGGACGTACGAGCGGATCCTCAAGAAGTGGGGCACGTCCGAGTCCGCGATCGAGACATCACGCATCAATCCGCCCGAGCACACCTGAGGGCGTGCCGTGCGGGTGCGGGAAACCGGTAGGGATTTCCCGGGGTTTTCCCGCACCCGCGTCGTTCAAGACACCTCGCCTAATGGGCGATCACCTCGCCTACCGGGCGATCACCTCGCTCACCACCGGGGCGGCCAAGCCATCACCCCACACGAGCCGCACCGCGTCCGCGTTCGTCCCGGCGGGCGCGGGCAGGGAGGTGACGGGGCCGCCGAGCGGGCCGAGATCCTGCCACGTGCCGTCGACGCGCAGCTGCGCCTGGGCCTTCGTGGTGGCCGCGTCGTCAGGGCGCAGCACTGTCACCGAGGACATGGCACGCGGCGCCGGGTACGCCACCGTGAGCGCGTCACCCGAGGCAGGGGTGGAGGCGGCACGGTAGGCGTTCTCCAGGACGCCGTCCGCCGCCGCCGCGAGGCTGCTGCCATCCGCCGCCTCCGGGCCACCGCTCACCGTCGGGCGGTCGGTGCGTGCCACCGTGAACTCCCGGACGACCAGCCAGTTCGTCTGATCGGCCGTCGCGCGGGCGCGCACGTACCGGGCGGTCGTGCCGCTGGGCGCATCCGCCGCCCACGTAGCCTTCCCGCTGAACTCCGCGCCCAGCGCGTGCCACGTCGTGCCGTCCGACGAGTACTCCAGGACACCCTTGTGCAGGTAGTCCTCGGTGCTGCCGGACTTGCCCATGGCCACGGTCACCGAGCCGAGCGGCTGCTCACCGCCCAGGTCGACACCGACACCCTCGCCCGTCCTCGGTTCCCGGCTGCTCCAGAAGTACGTGGAGTCGTCGCCGTCCGTCATCCGGTCCGCCGTATTGCCGTTGTAGATGGGCAACTTGGTCGTGCCGGTCGGCTGCGGAGGCAGGCCGAGGTCCTTGTTGGACGTGTCCCGCACCTTCGCGAAGAACGGTTCGAGCACACCTTCACCGACGACCACCGGGACCTTGCTGCCATTGAGGTCGGTGTACCGGTACGACGTCGCCTTGGTGACCAGTTCGGGCAGCCGCTGGCGGAGCGTCCAGGCCGCGTCGGTGTGTCCGGCGCGCTGCTCCTCCAGCATCCGCACCGCCGCCACCCCGGCCTCACCCCAGGCTCCGGCCGAGTCCAGCCACGGCCCGGAGTCCTCGACGAAGCCCTTCTCGACACCGCCCCGTACCGTCGCCGGCGCGCCCCGCAGCTCCGCGAACGCGGCGGTCAGCCGGGAGGCCGGGACGGAACCGTCCCAGTACCCCTCCATCAGCTTCGCCAGCTCCGGCGCCTCCACGGAGTCCATCCGCGAACTGTGGTTGACGTCCGTGAACGCCCGCAGCGCCCGCGCGACCTTGGCGTTCCCACCGGCCATCTCCTCGACGGCGGCGCGGTAGGAGGCGTCGGCGTCGTACGACGAGTCGTTCCACGTGTAGTCGGCGACGGTGTGCAGGGCGAGCTTCGATGCGTACGGCTGGATCATCGGGTTGGCGGTGATCCCGGCCAACTCCTCGGCAAGCCCCTTCTCGCGTCCGCTGAACGGGCCGAGGAACAGCCGCCCGGTCGCGAAGTCATTGACGGGATAGTTGTCCCACGTCAGGATCGAGTGCCCGAAGACCGCCTTGGCCCGCTTCGCCTGAGCCACCGTCATCGTCGGTGCCACGACACCCTCGCCCGTCCACTCGACGAGCACATCCTTGTCGAGCTGCTCGGCGATCGCCGTCTTGTACGGCGTGGAGGTGGTGTTGTAGTACTCCGTCGGCACCATTTGCAGCGGCAGGGCGCCGTCATGGGTCTTGATGAACTGCTGGTTGACGCGGTTGAGCAAGTACGCCTGCGCCTGGCCGGCGGCGCCGCCGCCCGTGCCCCACTTCGCCTTGTCCGCGTCGCAGTTCCAGTCGGTGTAACTGATGTCGTCCAGCGGCACCGCGAACTGCCGCACTCCGATGTCCCACAGCGCCTGGAACTTGTCGGTGAGCGCCTTGAGATCGGCGTCGGAGCTGTAACAGACGCTCAGGCCGGGGGAGAGCGCGTAGGTGAACTCCACGTGGTTCGCCCGCGCCCGGTCCACCAACTCCCGGATCTGGTCAAGCTGTTCGGCCGGATACGGGTCGCGCCACTTGGCGCGCAGATACGGGTCGTCCTTCGGCGAGTAGACGTAGATATTCATCTTGTGCTCGCCGTAGTAGTCGAGTTGGTCCAGGCGCGCCTCGTGCGACCACGGGGTGCCGTAGAAGCCCTCGATGACACCACGCACCGGCGTCGCCGGCCAGTCGCGCACGGCCAGACCTCGCACGGTGGCACCGGGGGCCTTGCTGTGCGGCAGCACCTGGCGCAGTGACTGCGCCGCGTAGTACGTGCCGGTCGGATCGGCGCCCGACAGGACGATGCGGCCCGCGCCCTTGCCGCCCATGGCGAGGACGTATCCCTCGGCGGCGAGCCCGGCAGGGCCGTCGGTGCGCAGGGCGTCGAGCGCGCCCGATGCGGCCGGATTCTCGGAAGGCCCGCCGACGTAGACCGCCAGCGAACCGGAGCCGGCGGGAGCCTTCCGCGTGGTGGTGACCTCCCGCGCACCGGCCGCCTTCAGTGCGGCGGTGGTCAGCTTCACGGCGGCCGGGTCGGACTTCGCGCCGGTGACGACCGTGACGGCGGGGGTGATGGTGACCCGGTCTGAGCGTTGCCGCTCGCTGTGCGGGGCCGGGGTGATGGTGGGCGCGCCCTCATCGGCCCCGGCCCCCGACCCGGCGACGGCCGGGCCCGAGCCGAACGTGAGGGGAGCGGCGGTCAGGGCCGCCACGGCGAGGACGGCGACGAGCGGCGTCCTGAGGAACGGTGTCCTACGGGATCTGTGCTTCGGGCGGAACATAGTGAACCTCCACGGTGGGCACATGAAACATGCTCTAGCGGACTAGACCACTTTGGCGATGTGGCGTCAATGGTGCGTGAAACAGCGGGAGTTCGAGCAACTTCACGCACCACGGCAAGCAAGACGGAACTCAGCCGAGCGTGAGCCTCACCTGGACCGGCAGATGGTCGCTGGGGTACTGGCCGTTCTTCTCGTACGTGTTGATGGCCGCGGAGTGCACGGTCACGCCCGGTGTGGCGAGGATCCAGTCGATGCGGTCGCCGTCCGGGACGAGCGGCTTGTAACCGTGGAACGTCGCGTAGAGCTTGCTGCGTTCGGCGGCCGCGTCCCAGGTGTCCCTGAGGCCCGTGGCGAGGAGCTGGTCGTAGACCGGGTTGCCGTGCGCGGCCACGTTGAAGTCGCCGGTCATCAGCAGCGGCAAGGACTGGTCAAGGGCCGCGATCCGCGAGGCGATCAGCTCCGCCGACTTCACGCGGGAGAGCTGGACCTGGTGGTCGAAGTGGGTGTTGAGGACGTAGAACTCCTCACCGCCTTCGGAGAGGTCCGCGAAGCGCACCCATGTGGCCATCCGGATCACCGAGTTGCCCCAGCTCTTCGAGCCGATCAGCTCGGGGGTGTCGGAGAGCCAGAAGTGGTCGTACTCGACGGGGCGCAGCCGCCGCGTGTCGTAGAAGACGGTGCCGAACTCGTCCCGGCTGCCGCCCGCTCTGCCCGTGCCGATCCAGGCGTAGTGCTCACCCAAGTCGGCGTGAATGTCCTGGAGTTGGTGGTACAGCCCCTCCTGGGTGCCGATGACGTGCGGCTGCTGCGCGCGGAGCAGCTCGCGCATCACGGGGCGGCGGTCGGCCCAGGAATGGGGCGAGGTGTCGGAGGCGTAGCGGAGGTTGAACGTCATGACGTGCAGACGCCCTCCGCGGCCCGCCGGCGCAGCGCTCGCGGGCGTGGCGGTGGTGGTGGTGACCGCCGCGGCGGCGGGAAGCGCCGCGGCCACGGCGAGTGCGGCACGCAGCCCGTGGCGGCGCGTGAGGCGGGGGTGCTCGGTCATGGGTGATCCTCCCGGTGTGTTGGGTGCCAGGGCCTGATCCAAAAGGCGGACCCTGGGCAAAGGACCCACTGTGGCAAGCTCGGGTGAGGCGGAGATGAACGTTCGGCGGCGGTGGATGTGACGTCTGTGGGCCCTTGACTCCTTAGTGCCCAGGGCGTGTTGGAGTGATGCGGGGGACGGAGGGATCCTGCTCACGCCGACTTGGGCCGGAAGTCGTAGGTCGCAGGTCGGTCGACAGGCGGCGCGTGACACCACAGGGTGGGCGGTGTGATGTCTCGAGACTTCGATGTGGACACGTTCCTGCGGCAGCCGCTCACCGCGCGCCTCGCCACCAATGGGCCCACCGTCCGCCCCGTCTGGTTCCTCTGGGAGGACGGTGCGTTCTGGGTGTTGACCGGGCCGTGGACCCGACTGTTCCACCGTGTGCGGCGGGACCCGGCCGTCGCGCTCGTCGTGGACGACTGCGAGGTCGCGACGGGGCGCGTTCAGCAGGTGATCGCCCGGGGGCGGGCCGAGCTCTTGCCCTTCGACGTGCCGCGGGGCCGGCGTAAGCTGGCCCGCTACCTGGGAGCGGACGAGGCGCTGTGGGACGAGCGGTTCGTGAGCTATCTGTACGACGATCCGAGCGAACGGGGCACGGTGTGGCTGAAGTTGAGCCCCGACTCGCTCACGGCCAAGGACCTCAGCTACTCCGCCGCGCGGTCCTGACGGAACACGGCACTCGGCACTCGTCACTGCAGTGAAGGGCACACCCTCATGCGCACGCTGCACGTCGTCACGCACCCTGAAGCGACACACCACGTCGAGGATGTCGTCGGCGGCTGGCACGACTCCCGGCTGACGCCCCGCGGCCTCCGTGCGGCGGACTCCATCGCCCGGGCGCTGCGGTCCCACATCCCGGACGAGGCCGAGGTGGACCTGTTCGCCTCGGACCTGCGGCGTACCCGGCAGACGGCCGATGCGATCGGCGAGCTGTTCGGCCTGCGACCGGTCCTGGACCGGAGGCTGCGGGAGAAGTCCTACGGAGAGGCGGGCGGCATGCCGCAGGAGTGGCTGGACCGGCGATTCGTCCCGCCGCCGGCGCACGGCGAGCGACTGCGACACGACGAGGGCGTGGCGGGTGCTGAGACCAAGGCGGCCTGCGTGCAGCGCATTTACGCCGCCATGGACGACATCCTGCGCCGGCCGTGCGCACACCAGATCGTGGTCACGCACGGGGGTTCCCTGACGTTCGTGGTGGCATCTTGGATCAAGATGCCGATCGAGTCCGTCGGTTACGCGAGTTTCCGGGCCCCCGCCGGAAGCATCACGACCCTGCGCGAAGACGACTACTTCCACAACCGGCAGGTCGTTGTCCTCGGGGACACGCGCCATCTGTACTGACGTCGAGAAACCCGCCTGGAGCGTGGCCAGTTGTGCCGTCCGGCCACACAGAACGCGGTTTCACCTGACCACTGGTTCAACAATTCACGCATCTCTTCTCACAACGGCAGTGCGATGCCAGCTTTCTGGCCTGCACTCGGCCGTGCCCCGTCCAGTGGACCGATCGGCCGTGGAAGGGGGACGCCGCACCCCCGGGACAGCGACGTCGACCACCCCGCCGCGCCGGCTCGGGGCCTCGGGGATGCACACACGACAGACACGCTGATCCTGGCGAACACCGCCGTCGCCGTAACGGCGACGGTCCTGCTGATCGTCCGGTGGCGGGTGCATCCCGTCATCGCGCTGCTGCTCGCGTCCTCCTACCTCGGCATCACCTCCGGTCTCGGCGGCGCGGGCACGGTCAAGGCCATCACCAAGGGGTTCGACGACCTCATGGCGGAGATCGGTCGGCTCGCCGTGTTCGGGGTGCTCACCGGGGCACTGCTGCGGCGATGCGGGGCGATCGGCCGCCTGGTGGAAGCCCTGATGCGCGGGGTCGGCCCGCGCCGGATGCCGCCATCGCCGCGCTGATGGACGTGCCGCTGGGCACGATGCTGCTCTACGGGCTGCTCGACCGCGAACCCACCACCCGTATCACCGTCGATCTCGAACGGTGCCGGGTCGTTGCCCCGGCCTGGAACCGATGCCCTTCCAGGTGCCGGAGGCCGACCGCCACCGGCTCCTGGCCGGTCTCGACGACATCGACCTGACGATGCGGCACGACGAGGACATCGCACGGTACGAGGCACGGCGTCGGCCGGGGCTGCCCACGACGGCGCGGCGCGCGGCCACTTCGGCGTGGCAAAGACGGGTGCGGGCCCGGCGCGCCATGGCGCCGGGCCCGCATCCGTCCCGCAAGGGGCGGCGGAAACAGAGGGAATCAGTAGATGTTCGCCGCGACGTCCGCGCCGTCCTCACGGCCCGCGTTGATCTGCGCGCGCAGCGCGATCTCGTCGTACACGCGGACCTCCTTCACGATGCGCCCGTCCTGGATCGTGAACTGCGAGACACCGAGCATCGTGACCGGCTTTCCGGTGATCGGGCCGAAGGCCGGGATGCCGCGGTACGTGCCGTGCATCGTCCAGGTCACGGCGATGCGCAGCCCCGCGTACCGCTCCGCGTGGTGCGTCTGGACGTCCAGCACGGAGAAGCGCGCGTCGGGGAAGGGGCCGACCATGTCCAGCAGATCGGCCTGGTAGCGCTCCGGCCGGATCACGGTGCGGTCGCCGATGGTGTGCAGGAAGAGGTCGCGCGCCATGAAGTCGTTGACCTTGTTGAGCTCGCGCCGCGACCAGACACGGTCGATGAACTCGAGGACCATCTCGCACTCGGGGCGGAAGTCGTCGGGGCGCGGCCCGCTGACACCCTCCACGAGTACGTCCTTCGGCGGCTCCTCGGTCATCGACCCGGTGTAGCCCTGGAATTGCAGGTCCCGGGCGGCCTCGTCCGGGTCGATGCCGAGCTGAAGGCAGTCCGCCAGGTCGTCGCGCACCACCCACTCCTCGACCATGCGGCCGCGCCGGTAGAGGCAGTTGGCGAAGGTGCGCTTGCGGACGCGGACGTTGCGGCCGTCCACGAGGTGCTCGTCGGCGGAGAAGACCAGGTGCGAGCTGAGGAACGCGTCGTCCCCGCGCGCCTCCCACACCACGTCCTCGGCCTGGCCGATGTGGCCCGGCACGGCGGCCATCCGCATCGTGCTGCCTTCGATCACGCCGTCGCGGCCGACGACCGTACCGAGGCTGGCGTGGACGATCGAGTCGGGCTCGTAGTTGTCGACGATGTGGGCGATGTCCCGCGCGACCCAGATGCGGTCGGTCACCTCGCGGATGAACTCGTCGGGGTCGTTATAGGGCTCGTACGCGACGGGGTCCAGGGCCATGGTGCTTCTTCCGTTCCAGTGCTGTGTGAATGCGTATGTAGCGTGACTGATGTGTGGTGTGTCGGGCAAGAGGGTGCGGGCCTCGGGATCAGGCGGGCTGTGGTGTGTCCTGGCGGGGGAACTTGTCCGCGCCCAGCTGGCTCCGGTACGTCTCCGTCATGAACCCGGTCACGACGACGAGGGCCAGGAAGGCACCCGCCGCCAGGTAGGCCCACACGGCGTAGATGGAGCCGAAGGTGTCGACCAGCAGCGTCGCGACGAACGGGGTGATCCCCATGAAGATGGAGAACGAGCTGTTGTACGCGATGGCGCTCGCGCTGAACCGGGTCCGGGTGGAGAACAGTTCGGCCGCGCAGACGGTGATGATGCCGGTGAGGAAGAACTCCGGTATCAGATAGATGAGTTGGCTGAAGATGGCGGCGCTGAACGTGCCCGCCTCGCCGACCCGGAAGGCCAGCGGGACCAGCACGATGCAGGCGATGGCGCCCGTGATGAGCATCGGCTTGCGTCCGATGCGGTCCGAGAGCTTGCCGGCCAGCGGCAGCAGCGGGATGAGGACGGCGATCGAGATGGCGTTGGAGGCCAGGCCCATCCAGCGCGGCAGGCCGAGCGTGTTCGTCAGGTACTGCGGATAGAACGTGACCCAGGTGTAGGACAGGATCGCGCACATGATGGAGATCCCGCAGTAGACCAGGATGGGCCGCCACTGCGAGCGAAGGGCCTCGATCACGGGCGACTTGACGACATCGGTGCCGTCCTCGGTGGCCCGCATGAACTCCGGGCTCTCCGAGATGCGGCTGCGCATCCACAGGCCGATGAGGCTGAGCGGGATCGCCAGCAGGAACGGCATGCGCCACCCCCACGAGTCCAGCGCGGGCCCCTCGAACACCCAGCTGGTCAGCGCGGCCACACCGGCGCCGGCCAGCGTGCCCACGAAGCAGCTGTTGGAGGCGTACGAGGTGTAGTACGCCCGCTTGTTGGGCTCGGCCCACTCGACGATGAAGGCGACCGCGCCGACGTACTCGCCGCCGGAGACGACGCCCTGGACCACGCGGAGCGCCAGGAGCAGGAGCGGCGCCAGGATGCCGACCTGGTGGTATGTGGGCAGGACCGCGACGAGGGCGGTGGACACACCCATGGCCACGAGGGTCCACAGCAGGGTCTTCCTGCGACCCACCCGGTCGCCCCAGCGGCCGAGGAAGGTCCCGCCGAGCGGACGGACCAGGCATGCGATCGCGAGGATCGCGTATGTGCCGAGCACCGCCAGGGTCTTGTCGCTCTCGGGGAAGAACGCCGGGGCCATGATCGGCGCCATGTAGCCGTACAGGCCGTAGTCGAACTGCTCGACGAAGTTACCGACGCTGCCCGCGCCGATGGCCCGGCGAATCGCGCTCCGCTTCTCCGCCGCCTCGGGGGCGGACGCGGGGCTTGTGCGGGGTGGCGCTGCAGAGGACATGGCTGCTCCGATCGCGCTGCGGATGAGGGGTGTGCATGCGCAAGTGCATACGTATGAACGAGGGGTTAGGGGTGAACCGTAAGGTTCCCGGGGTGGGGCGTCAAGAGGTGGGGACGGGACGGGCCAGGGCGCTCATGGTGTCCATCAGGACCTGCGCCAGGTTGAAGACGATCAGGCGGGCCCCGGACTCCTCCGCGGCCTGCGCCGACGGCAGGTTGGGCACGATCGACATCACCGTGCGCCCGTGCTCGTACGTCGCCCGATGGGCCTGCCCGATCAGTTCGTTCACGACGGACTGCTCCGGGAAGCCGCAGTCCGCCGCCAGGTCGGCGGGGCCCACCAGAACCGCGTCCACGCCATCGGTGCCGGCGATCTCGTCGGCCGCGGCGCACGCACGCCGTGTCTCGATCATCGGGACGACCAACGTTTCCCGGGACGCGGCCACATGCTCGGCCGCGGTGACCGTGCCGAACCGCCCCGATCTGCTGTACGTGGCGAAGCCCCGCTCGCCCCACGGTGGGTAGTGGCTCGCGGCCACGGCCAGCCGGGCGTCCTCGGCGCTGTCCACGTGCGGGTGGATGAGCCCGGACGCACCGAGGTCGAGTGCGCGCAGGGCGAGCGCGGGTTCGTGGCTTCCGACGCGTACGAGGACGTCGATGCCATGGGTCTCGGCCGCCATGATGTGCTGCTGGAGCAGGGCGGTGTCCGCGGGGCCGTGCTCGCAGTCGATGACCACGAAGTCCAGACCGGCGACGCCCGCCATCTCCACCAGCGTCTCCGATGGCAGCCGCAGCAGCCCGCCGCGCAGCGGATCGCCGTCCGCCAGACGCTGTTTGAGGCTGCGGCGCGGGGTACGTGTAACGGTCATCGGGCCACCATCCCCGCCGACAGGTCGACATCGGCGCCGCACATGCCTCGCATCCGCAGCATCGCGCTCACCGCCTCGCCGACCTCCTCCTCGGTCACCATCCGCCCGAGCGCGGCACGCGATACGAAGGCCTCCTCGGCCTCGGCGTAGCTGCTGCCCGTGCGCTCCGCCTCCAGGCGGAAGTTGCGCTCCATGCGTGGTCCCGAAACCGGGCCGGGGGACATGGAGTTGACGGTGACGCCCTGCGGTCCCACCTCGCCAGCCAGCGTGGTCGTCAGGCCGATGACCGCCATCTTCGACGCGCAGTACGGGGTGCGTCGCAGGAGCGGGCGCTTGCCCGACACGGAGGCGAGGTTGATGACATCACCGGAGCCACGACGGGTCATCGCGGGCAGGAACGCCCGGCACATCAGGAACACGCCGCGCACGTTGATGTCGAAGACCTCGTCCCAGTCCTCGGGCGCGATCTCGGTCAGCGGTGCCACGGGGCCCGCGATGCCCGCGTTGTTGACCAGGACCGAGATCTCGTCGTCCGCGAGTGCCTCGGCGAGCGCGTCGACGTCCGCGGGGCGGGACACGTCGCACATCTGGGGGACGACGCCGGGGCCGAGGTCGTCGGCGGTGCGTTCCAGGGTGTCCACGTCGCGGCCCGTGATGACGACGCGGGCGCCGTCGGCAAGGAGTGAGCGGGTGATGGCGCGGCCCAGACCGCTGCCGCCCCCGGTCACGAGCGCCGTCCGCCCGGCGAGGGGTGTCGTGGTGCGGTCGGTGGTCATGCGCCGGCCTCCTCGTTCCACTCCAGCGTCTTGTCGCCGTACTTCGCGGCGCGGACGTCGCCGGAACGCGCGTGCCCCTCGAAGAGCTCCACGCGGGCGGCGCGCCCGCACACCTCGCCGAGCAGCGCCGACGAAGCGGTGTCGGTGACCTCCTGGTGGGTGACCGTCTTGAGGTACTTGCCGACCCACAGGCCGCCCGTGTAGCGGGCGGCGCCGCGGGTGGGCAGGACGTGGTTGGTGCCGATGACCTTGTCGCCGTAACTGACACACGTACCCTCGCCGAGGAAGAGTGCGCCGTAGTCGCGCATCTTGTCCAGTGCCTGGCGCGGGTTCTCGGTCAGTACCTCGACGTGCTCGCTGGCGTACGAGTCGGCGATCTCGAAGGCCTCGTCGAGGGTGTCGGCCACGACGATCTCCCCGTGGTCGCGCCAGGCCGGCTCCGCGAAGTCCTTCGTCGGCATGCCCGGCAGCAGCCGCTCGATGTGCCGCTCGACCTCACGCCCCAGCTCCTCCGACGTGGTGACGAGGACAGCGGGGGAGTCCGGGCCGTGCTCGGCCTGCGACAGCAGGTCGACGGCGACCACGAACGGGTCCGCGTGCTCGTCCGCGATCACCAGGATCTCCGTGGGCCCGGCGAACAGGTCGATGCCCACCTCGCCGAACAGCTGACGCTTGGCCTCGGCCACATACGCGTTGCCCGGTCCCGCCAGCATCGGCACGCTGCCGATCGTCCCGGTCCCCACGGCCATCGCCGCGACGGCCTGGACACCGCCCAGCAGGTAGATCTCGTCGGCGCCCGCCAGGTGCATCGCCGCGACCGTCGCGGCCGGGATCTCGCCCCGGATGGGCGGGGTGCAAGCGACGACGCGGGGCACACCCGCGACCTTCGCGGTCACGATCGTCATGTGCGCCGAGGCCGTCAGCGGGTAACGGCCGCCCGGCACGTACGCGCCGGCGGAGGCGACGGGGACGTGCCGGTGGCCGAGCCGGACGCCGGGCAGCGTCTCGATCTCGACGTCGAGCATCGAGTCCCGCTGCGCCTGGGCGAAGGTGCGCACCTGTTCCTGCACGAACCGGATGTCGTCCAGGACCTGCTCCGGGACACCGGCGACGATGCGCTCGATCTCCTCGGACGACAGCCGGAAGGACTCCGGGCTCCAGTTGTCGAACTTCTCGGAGTACTGGCGCACGGCCTCGTCGCCGCGCTCGCGGACGTCGTCGAGGATGGCGCGCACCCGGTCGGCGACGTCCGCGCGGGCGGCGGTCACCTCGGCGGCGGGGACGGGGGACTTGAGGTGTCGGGGCATGACGACTCTCTTCAACTCGCTTTGTTGGGTGCGTAGATGGTCGGTACGGAGGTGGTGGATACGGGAATGGTGTGGGTACGGGGACGGTGTGTCAGGCGGCGGCGACCGCGGCGACCAGGTCCTGCAGCGCCGCGCCCACGGCGTCCGGCCGCTGCCACGGCACGAGGTGTCCGGCATCGGGCAGTTCCCGCATCCGGGAGTGCGGCAGGGCCTCGGCGATGGCGTGGTGGAAGGCGGGCGGGCAGAGCGTGTCCCGGCCACCGGAGAGGACGACGGAGGGGCAGCGCGCCGAGCGCAACGCCGCGAAGGCGTCCTCGCGGGTGGGCTGGGCGGCGAGCTGGGCGCGGGTGGCATCGGGGCCCACGGCCCGCGCCATACGACGGTAGCGTTCGGCGTCCGCCGCGGACCAGTGGCGGTCGGGGAACATGTCCGGCAGCGTGCGCTCGACCACCCCGGCGAACCGGCCGGCTGCGACGAGCGCGTCCAACTCCCGCCAAGCCACGTGCTGTTCGGGGCGCGGGGCGGCCGCGTTCGTCGCCATCACGCACAGTCCGGCCACCCGCTCCGGCGCCCGCCGCAGCGCCTCGAACCCGACGATGGCACCCAGGCTGAGCCCCACGAGCACGAACGGCCCGTCCGCCGCGGCCAGCACATCGTCCGCGAGCGCGCTGATGTCAGGGCGCCGCAGCGCGACGTGGCGGACGGCGTGGCCCTCGGGGAAGGTGACGTCCGACCACAGGCTCTCGTCGCAGAGCATGCCGGGGACGACGACCAGGGGAAGCGGCACGCCGGTCACCAGCGGCGCGCGGAGCGGGGGAGCAGGGCGTACGGGGCGACGTATCCGTTGTGGTCAAGGCCGAGGCCCGCGTCGGCGGCTGCCTTGAGGACCTCCTCGTCCCACTCCAGACGGACGCGCCCGTCACCGGAGTTGACCACCAGGAGGTCGCCCTCCTCCTCGCCGACGTTACATACCGTGCGCCAGGCGTCCTGCGGTACGGAGAGCATGTCGCGCGGGCCCAGGCGCACCGAGACCGGGTCGGTGCGGTTGAGGGTGACCTCCCACTCGCCGTCCTTGACGATCAGTGTCTGCGTCTCCTGCTGGCGGTGGAGCGAGACACCCTGACCGGGCTCGGCGCGCAGCCAGGCGACGTTGTGGCCGTGCGGGTTGAACACGCGCGGCTCCTGGTGTGGGTCCTCGGTCATGCCGTAGCCGATGACGCAGCTCAGGCGCGCGCCGCCGCCCGGCAGGCTGCTGTCGAGGAACGGGTGCTCGGACCACACGAGCTCGTCGGCCGCGGCGACCCGGCGCTTCATCTCCTCGGCGCTGTAGTGGCGCAGCCGGTCGATGTGCTCCTGCGCCATCGGCGTGAGCCGCTCGGACTCCGGCGGGAGGGTGTCCCCGGCATCAGTGTCGATCAGCTGGTTGTCGGCGCTGAGGTACAGGCCGTGCTCGGCCGCGTCGCGCAGGACCGAGGGGCCCCAGATGATGCCGCCGGTGCGGTCATGGCCGAGGACAGTGAACAGCCAGCCGTCGTCAGGACCCGTGTTGGTGAAGCCACGGAAGATCCAGGTGGGAATGGACGCGATGTCCCCGGCAATCAGCGGGAGTTCACCCTCCTCGCCGTCGGCGCCCCAGCGCAGCAGGTACTCGCCGGCGGTGCAGACGAACACCTCGGCGGTGTAGTGCAGGTGCAGGTTGTTGGTGATGCCGTGCGGCATGGCCGCGGCGCCGATGTTGTAGCCGTGCGGAAGGCGCAGGTTGACGTGCTGGCCGGAGGACTGCGAGACGCCCGGCCCGATCATCGCGTAGTTCTCCTTCCGGTCCGAGCCGGGCGTACGGCAGTCGATGAAGGCCTGGTTGCACGAGACGAAGTCGCTGCGGCGCACCGTGCGGCGCTCGAGCTCGGGGGTGGTCACGATGGCATCGGGCATGGGGGCTCCCTGGTGAACAAGCAAGCGTGGAATACGTATGCATTGCCATGACAGGCTCCGGAGGTGTGTCCTGTCAAGAGGTTCGTATCGAATTTCCACATGCTCGACGGGTGGGTCGCGATCAAGGAATTCGGTGCAGACATACGTATACGGCGCGGGGTACGTATACTGTCCGGGCGACGGGTTCCGATTCCGGGCTGTGCGCGGTACGAGGTGCGCGGTACGAGGTGTCGACGAGGAGAGAGACATGGCGATCACGAGTCACGACGTGGCGAAACTCGCGGGTGTCTCACAGCCCACGGTGTCCCGCGCCCTGCGTGACGACCCCCGTGTCTCCCGGGCCACCCGCGAGAAGATCAAACGGGCCGCCCAGGCGCTCAGCTACGTACCCAGTGAAGCGGGCCGCACGCTGTCGACCCGGTCCACCCGCCGGGTCGGCGTCATCGTGACCGACATGACCAACCCGTTCTACCCGCACGTCGTCGCGCCGCTCCACGACGAACTGGAGCGGCTCGGCTTCCGGATGATGCTGCTCACCGAGCGCTCCGACGAGGCGGTCGCCGAGGAGAAGCTGCTCGACCAGTCGCTCGACGGCGTCGTGCTCGCGACCGCCACCACCGACTCGCGCCTGCCCGCCCTGCTGGAGCGGCGCGGCATGCCCTACGTGTTCCTCAACCGGGACACCGGCCGGTCCGGCGACTTCGCCTCCGTCGTCGACAATGAGGGCGGCGGACGGCTCGTCGCGCAGGAGCTGGCCCGGCTCGGTCACCGCCGCATCGCCGGTATCTTCGGCGCGGCCAACACCACGACCGGCCGCGACCGCGAGCTGGGCTTCCGTCTTGCCCTGGCCGACGCCGGCATCGGGCTGCCGGACGACCGCGTGGTGCGCGGCGCCTTCGAGTACGACACCGGGTACGCGGCGCTGCCCTCCCTCCTGAAGGCGGCGGAACCGCCCACCGCCGTGTTCTGCGGCAACGACGTGGTCGCCATCGGCGTGCTCAACGCCGCGCTCGCGGCGGGCGTCAAGGTGCCCGACGACCTCACCGTCATCGGCTTCGACGATCTGCCCATGGCGGCCTGGGAGGTGTTCCGACTGTCCACCGTCCGGCACGACCTGGGTGAACTCGCCTGCCAGGCCGCCCGGTTGCTGGCCCGCCGGATCGCCGGAGACGTCGACGCCAACGGCGAACGCCTCGTCCTGCCGACCGAGTTCGTCCCCAGAGCCACCCACGCCGAGGCCCGCTGAACCCTTACGACCGGACGGGCTCGGCGGCGTCCACAGGCGTCGCCCCAAGGCGCCGCTGCCGCACCACACCCACGGTGGCGAGCACCGCCGCGAGCCCGAGCGAGAGCCACAACTCCAGCCTGTGGCCCGGCAGTACGGCCATCAGGACCAGTACCCCGGCGATGAACGCGATGGTGGCGAGCGTCAGATGGGGGAAGCACCACATGCGTACATCGGTCGGCCGCTCGCCCTTGCGGCGCACCGCGTACTGCGTCAGCGCGATGACCAGGTACATCATCAGCGCGATCGCCCCGCTGGAGGCGATGAGGTACGAGAACACGTCCGGCAGCAGGTAGTTGGCGATCACGGCGGCGATGCCGACGACGGTCGACGCGAGCACCGCGTTGCGGGGCACACCGTGCGGCGAGGTCCGGGCAAAGGCGGCCGGGGCGTCGCCACGCCCGGCCAGCGAGAACAGCATCCGCGAGGCCGTGTAGACAGCGGAGTTGAGGCAGCTGCACACGGCGACCACCAGCACCACGTCCATGATCCGGGCGGCGCCCGGGATGTTCATCCGGTCCAGGACCGCCTGGTAGGACCCGGCCCCCAGATCGTCGGCGTTCCACGGCACGAGACACACCACGACGAGGATCGAACCGATGTAGAAGAGGCCGAGGCGCCACACCACCGCGCGGATCGCCTTCTTGATGTTCTTGCGCGGCTCCTCGGACTCCGCCGCCGCGATGGTGACGATCTCACTGCCCTGGAAGCTGAACATCGCGGTGAGCAGTCCTGCCAGGATCGCCGTGACACCTTGCGGGGCGAAGCCGCCGTGGCTCCACAGGTTCGAGACACCATGGGCGTCGGACCCGGGCAGCACACCGAGTATCGCCAGTGCCCCGAGGACCAGGAACGCCACGATCGCGACGACCTTGATCAGCGAAAACCAGTACTCGAACTCGCCGTAGTTGCGCACCGCCAGCAGATTGCTGCCGGTCAACAGGAGGATCACCGCGAGCGCCGGTATCCAGCTCGGAACCGAGGTGAGCCCCGCGACGACCTCCCCGGCCGCGATGGCCTCGATGGGGATGACCAGGATGTAGAACCACCAGTACAAGTAGCCGATGGAGAACCCGGCCCAGCGGCCGAGCGCCCGGTCCGCGTACGTCGAGAAGGAGCCCGTGTCGGGGTTGGCGACGGCCATCTCGCCGAGCATCTGCATGACGAGCACCACCAGCGCCGCCGCCAGCAGGAACGACACGATCACGGCGGGGCCCGCGGTGGCCACGGCGGCCGACGAGCCGACGAAGAGACCCGCGCCGATCACCCCGCCGATCGAGATCATCGTGATCTGACGGCCCTTCAGGCCCTGGGTGAGCGCCGCACCCGCGGCGGGGGACGGCTCAGGAGGAGCGTGTTGCATGTGAGGATCCTTGGCTCGCGGACGAGAGGGGCCCCGCACGGGGCATGACCGGCGCGCGGGGCCCGTACGAGGGGTGGGCCGGGGACGGCCGCCGCCGTCGACGTCGTCCCCGGCCCGGCGGTGGGCGGAGCGGTCAGAGCTGCTCGCGCAGCGCGGCCGGCACGTCGTCGAACGCGCCCGAGGTGCGGCCGATCCTGTCCATGCGCAGCGTCGCGGTCGCGCCGTGGGCAGCCAGGCCCTCGAAGGCGGAGATCCGCTCCACGGCCGGGGCGAGCGCCGCCGTGCCCTCCTTCGAGGCCCGCTGGTACGTCAGCGGCTTCAGGAACCGGGAGACCGACAGACCGGCGTTGTAGCGCGCGGTCTTGCCCGTCGGCAGCACGTGGTTGGTGCCGGCGATGCCCTTGTCGGAGTACGCGACGGTGGACCACGGCCCGATGAACAGCGAACCGTAGTTGGAGAGGTTCTCCAGGTGGAAGTCGTCGTCCTCGGTGTGCACCTCGAGGTGCTCGGGGGCGATGACGTCCGCGACGGCGACGGCGGCGTCCCGGTCCTCGACCACGATGACGGAGCCGAAGTCCCGCCAGGCCGGACCGCAGATGTCGCGGGTGGAGAGGGTGGTGAGCTGGCGCTCGATCTCGGCGACGACGGCCTGCCCGATCCGCTCCGACGTGGTGACCAGCGCGGCGGGGGAGTTGGGGCCGTGCTCGGCCTGGCCCAGCAGGTCGGCCGCCACCCACACCGGGTCGGTGCTGTCGTCGGCGATGACCGCGACCTCGGAGGGGCCGGCGAGCAGGTCGATGCCGACCTGGCCGAACAGCTGCCGCTTGGCCTCGGTGACGAACGCGTTGCCCGCGCCGACCAGCATGTCCACCGGCGCCTCGCCCAGCAGGCCGAAGGCCATCGCGCCGAGCGCCTGCACACCGCCGAGGGCGAACACCCGGTCGGCGCGGGAGAGGTGGGCGCCGTACAGCACCGCGGGGTGGGCGCCGTGCTCCCCCGACGGCGGCGTGCACGCCACGACCGTGGGCACACCGGCCGTCTTGGCGACGTTGACCGTCATGAACGCGCTGGCGAGCAGCGGGAACCGGCCGGCCGGGAGGTAGGCGCCGACGCGGGACACCGGCACGTACCGCTGGCCACCCTTCACACCGGGCGCGACCTCGATCTCGAAGTCCGTCAGGTGCTCGCGCTGCGCGGCGGCGAAGGTGTGGGTGCGCTCGTAGCCCATCTCCAGGGCGGTGCGGACGTCCGGGGGCAGGGCGTCGCCGGACTTCTTCAACTCGGCGGCGGATACCTCCAGTTCACCGGACCAACCGTCCAGCTCCTGGGCGTAGGAGCGCACCGCGTCCATGCCCCTGTGCTCGATTTCTTTCAGCATCTCGGAGACGCGCTCGACCACCTTCGGGTCGCGCTGGGCGGGCGGTCCGTCGACGGACGGCTTCTTGAGCCACTTGAGGGGAGGGAGGGACTGGGCTTCGTCGTGCGTGATCTGCATGGCGAGGACGCTAGACGGGCTGCTGCCACAGGACCAGAGGGGCGAGTCCTGTCTCATCCACAGGGTTCTCCTGTGGTGTGTCGTCGTGGCCCCCTCACAGTCCGCGTGCGAGGCGGATCTCGCGCAGGGTGTCCTCGGCGATGCGGGCCAGTTCGCGGGTGGCGCGGGACAGCGGGTGTCCCCGGCGTCGTACCAGCGCGATGGTGTCGTAGAGGGGGTCGGCGAAGGAGGCCGTGCGCAGCCCCGCGGGGAACGCCGGACTGTCGACCACGGCGCGGCTGGCGATGGTGTCCCCGACCCCGGTGGTCACCAACTTCAGGGCGGCTTCCACGTGTTCGAGCTCGATCAGCGGGTCGACGCGGACACCCGCGAACTGGGCGCGCTCGGCGAGCTGACGCCGCGTGGGGTCCTGCCAGCCGTAGTGGGCGTCGTACAGGACCAGGGGCGCGGCCGCGAAGTCCTCGATGGTCACCGGTGTGCGGGTGCGTTCGTCGCTCGCGCTGACGTAGTACACCTCGTCGCGCAGCAGCGGTGTCACCTGCAGCTCCTCGTCGTCGATGGGGAGCACCACCAGGCCCGCCTCGATGCGTCCGGCCGCGACGGCCGCCGCGGTCTCGGCGGAGTTCTGCCCCACGAGCCGCACCCGCACGGACGGGTAGCGGGCGTGGAACAGCTGCACCAGGTTGGACAGCAGGTAGTAGTCCGCGTTGCGCAGGACACCGAAGGTGGCGGTGCCACCGCCGAGCGAACCGAGGGAGTGCACGGCCCGGGTGCCGCTGTCGGCTGCCTCCACGGACTGCTGGGCGTAGGGCAGCAGTTCCTGTCCTGCCGAGGTCAGCGCGAGGGTGCGGCTGCCGCGCACGAACAGCTCGGCGTCCAGTTCCGCTTCTAGTCGGCGTACCAATTCGGATGCGGATGCCTGGGCGATGTCCATGGCCCGCGCCGCCGCGGTGAACGATCCGAGCCGCTCCGCTTCGACGAAGGCCCTCAGCTGGTTGAGGGTCATGCGGCCACAGGTTAGTCCTGTATGTGGCGCAGGAAACAGGGGGGTTGTCCGATGGTGTGCGGACTGATTGGCTCGTGCGGTCCCAACACACCACACACTCTTGACCCCTGCCCGGAAGGTTCCTCCCGCCGATGACCAGCAGCCGTCCCCTGTCGATCTGCCTCGTCCAGTCGGCCGCGCACCAGCACGCCGCGGACGACAGCCTGGACGCGTTCGCGGCGGACGTACGACGTGTCACCCGCGCCCACCCCGGCGCCCGGCTGCTGGCCTATCCGGAGCTGCACTTGTGCGGCCACCGCCCGGACGAGGACCCCGAGACGGTCATGACGGCGGCCGCCGAGCCGCTGGACGGCCCGCGCGGCGCCCGCCTGGCGGACCTCGCGCGCGAAACTGGTGTGTGGCTCGTGCCCGGCAGTGTCTACGAGCGCGGCGGTGACGGCCTGATCTACAACACGGCACCCGTGTACTCGCCCGAGGGCGAGCGCGTCGCCGCGTACCGGAAGATCTTCCCGTGGCGCCCCTACGAGACCACGGCGTCCGGCACCGGGTTCGTCGTCTTCGACATGGCCGGGTACGGGCGCGTGGGCCTGTCCATCTGCTACGACGCCTGGTTCCCGGAGGTCACCCGGCATCTCGCCTGGCAGGGCGCCGACCTCGTCCTCAACCTCGTGCGCACACCGACCGTCGACCGCACCCAGGAACTCGTCCTGGCGCGGGCCAACGCGATCGTCAACCAGGTCGCCATGGCCAGCGTCAACGCGGCGCAGCCGGACGGGATAGGCCGCAGCGTCGTCGTCGACCCCGAGGGCCGGGTGCGCGCCGAGGCCGAGTCCGCCACGGCCCAGATCGTCACGGACGTCCTCGACCTGGGCGAGGCCCGCCGGGTGCGTACGCACGGCACGGCGGGCCTGACGCGGGTGTGGGATCCGTTCACGACCGGTCAGTCGCCCCTCGAACTCCCCTTGTACGAGGGGCGGATCGACCCCGAGCGGTGGCGTGGGGCGATGCCGGACGGGCGGTAGGGCGGCGACGTACGCTAGGGGATCAGCAGTTCCGAACCGGATCCGTCTCGCTGTAGATGTCCGTGTCCTTCATGAAGCCGAGCTGCCCGTTGTCGGCCACCGTCATCAGCCAGCGCGTCGGATGCGGCCCGCCGACCCAGTCCTGGCCGTCCATCTTGCAGTAGAACCAGCTGGGGTTGGAGTTCATGTACCCGACCACCGTTCCGGGGTCCGGGTAGATGTGGTTGTTGCCGATGGTGCCGTACACCGGGGCGCCGGCGACGTTGTGGCACCAGTGCCGGTTGCCGTCCTGCCAGCAGCCGTCCGCGGCCGAGGCCGTGGGCGCGAGGGTGGCGACGGCGCCGGCGGCGAGGGCTACCGCGCCCAGGACCGAAGCGAGCTTCTTCTTCATGCGACTCCCCATGTGGTGCCCCTGCCGGGGCAACGAACCTTGTGGTCGAACCGCCCTGGTCAGGGGCGGCTGTTGGGGTAGACGGTGTCGCCTGCGGGCACGGTTGCCGGAGCCGCGCCGTCTTCACCCGTCCGGGCGATCGGCGCCGCATCGAGTGAGGCGAATGCGACCAGGGCGCGGCCACGCCGCGGCCACCGCCCTGTACGCAACACGCGTATGACCCCTTCATGAAAGGGATATTGCAGTCCTGCCCCGCGCGCCCCACAGCCTTGACCCGCCTCCGACGCCCTGGCTAGCTTCGGCGGCATGTCCGACGACCAGCGGTATCACAAGCGCCGAGCCATCGATCTGATGCGCGTCGCCACCGCCGTGTGTAGCTGACTCGAGTCTCCCGTTCGCCGCCCCTCCTCCCTGTGAAGGCACGAATGCAGCCCCGTCTCCGCATACCCATGTCCAGATTCCGGAGCGCCGCGGTCGTCGGCTCGCTCGCCGCGGCTCTGCTGCTCACCTCCTGCGCCGACAACTCGACCTCGACGAGCGGCGGCAGTCAGAGCGTCGCATCGAAGAAGATCCCCGCCAAGGTGTCGTCCGACACCACGCTCACCGTCGGCGCCCCGATCCTCAAGGTCGCCCTCGAACTGTCGGGCCAGATCGACAAGCTGCCTTTCAAGGTGAAGTGGGCCAACATCAGTGGCGGCCCGCAGTGCTCCGAAGCCTTCCGCGCCGACGCCCTCGACATCTGCTCCGCAGCCGAGATCCCGTCCATCAACGCCCACTGGACCGGGCTCGACACCAAACTCGTCGGCGCCGAGTTCCGCAAGGATCCGATCGCCGACCCGATCTACGAACTGGGCATCGCGCCGGGCGCCGGCATCAAGAAGCTCTCCGATCTGCGCGGCAAGAAGATCGCCTACAGCCCCGGACAGGCGCAGGGCGCGCTCGTGCTGCGCATCCTGAAGAAGGCCGGGCTCAGCAAGCAGGACGTGAAGCTCGTCGAGCTGGCCAGCACCGGTGATGTGTTTCCGACGGCACTCGGCAATCACCAGGTCGATGCCGCGCCCATCGCCGGTGTCAACATCAAGCGCTATCTCACGAAGTACGGCCGGGACGGCGCCACCACCATCCGGCACGGGCTGCGGGACGATCCCGGACACCTGTGGGCGCTGACCGACGCCGTCGCCGACGCCCAGAAGTCCGCGGCCATCAAGGAACTCATCCGCTTCTGGGCACGCGCCGAGGTCTGGATCGACGCGCATCCCAAGGAGTGGATCGAGGGTTACTACGTCAAGGATCAGGGGCTCAGTCGTGAGGACGGCGAGTATCTCGTCGAGCACGCGGGGGAGCCGGTCTTTCCGGCCAGCTGGAGCGCGGCCATCAAGCGGCAGCAGCAGACCGTCGATCTGCTCGCGAAGGAACAGAAGCACGAGCGCTTCGACGCGGGCGTCCTGTTCGACCGTCGTTACGAGCGGGTCGCCGCCGACGCGGTGGCCGGCGAGGGTGGTGAACAGGCATGAGTTCAACGGCTGTTGATGAGAGGGTCGAGGAGACTTCGGCCGCGCCGAGAGCCCGTCCGGCACACACGCCCCGCGCCCGCAGGCGTCTCGCCCCCGGAAAACCCGTCCCCTACGGCTGGGCACTCGGACCGCTGCTACTGCTCGCCGTGTGGGCGGCCGGCTCGGGCGCCGGCCTGATCGACCCCCGCAACCTGCCCTCGCCATGGGCCATCGCGAGTACCGCGGGTGACCTCATCGGCGAAGGCAGGCTCCAGTCGAACCTCGCCATCAGCGCCCAACGCGCCCTGCTGGGCCTGGTGTTCGGCGTGCTGGCCGGACTCGCGCTCGCGCTCGTGTCGGGTCTCAGCCGGATCGGCGAGGGGCTCGTCGACGGGCCCGTGCAGATCAAGCGGTCGATCCCCTCGCTCGCCCTGATTCCGCTGCTGATCCTGTGGTTCGGCATCGGCGAGTCGATGAAGGTCGTCACCATCGCGCTCGGTGTGTTCGTACCCATTTACATCCACACCCACAACGGGCTGCGCGGCATCGACAGCCGCTACGTCGAACTCGCCGAGACCGTCCGACTGGGGCGGGCCCGGTTCATACGCCATGTCGTGCTGCCGGGCGCCCTGCCGGGGTTTCTGCTCGGGCTGCGGTTCGCGGTGACCGGGGCGTGGCTCGCCCTCGTCGTGGTCGAACAGGTCAACGCCACCAGCGGAATCGGCTACATGATGGAGCTGGCACGGACGTACGGACAGACCGATGTGATCCTGGTCGGGCTCGTCGTGTACGGAGTGCTCGGCCTCGTCTCCGACGCCCTGGTACGGCTCGTGGAGAGGAAGGCGCTGACATGGCGACGCACCTTGGCCGGCTGAACCCCGTACGGCACCACAATGAGACGAGGGCCGCCACCGTACGTATCGACGGACTCGTCCGCACCCTCGGCGGGCGCGACGTACTCAACGGGCTGCAACTCACCATCGTGGAAGGGGAGTTCGTCGCCCTGCTCGGCCGCAGCGGCTCCGGCAAGAGCACCCTGCTGCGGGCCCTGGCCCGGCTGGACCACGAGGTGCCGGGTGGCGGCGAGCTGAGCGCCCCCGACAACGTGTCCGTGGTGTTCCAGGACGCCCGGCTGCTGCCCTGGAAACGACTGCTGGACAACGTCGTCCTCGGCCTCGACGGCCCCGACGCCGTGGAGCGCGGGCGTACCGCCCTCGCCGAGGTCGGGCTCGAAGGGCGGGAGCGGGCGTGGCCGATCGAGCTGTCCGGCGGCGAGCAACAGCGTGTCTCGCTCGCCCGCTCCCTGGTGCGTGAGCCCCAACTCCTGCTCGCCGACGAGCCGTTCGGAGCGCTCGACGCCCTGACCCGGATCCGGATGCACGGACTGCTCCGACAGCTGTGCGAGCGGCACCGGCCCGCGGTGCTCCTGGTCACCCATGACGTCGACGAGGCCATCGCCCTCGCCGACCGGGTGGTCCTCCTGGAGGAGGGCCGGATCGCCCTCGACCTCCCGGTGCGCCTTCCGGCGTCCCGGCGGCGCGGCGGCCCCGAGGCCGCGGCCCTGCGCGAGCGGCTCCTGAGGCAGCTCGGCGTCGAGGCATCGGAGAGCATCACGGAAGGCGCCGCGGCGGAGCCGGCCCAGGGCGTGACGACTGGCGTGGAACGGGAGACGCTGTGACGGCGAGCGAGGAATTCCTCTGGTACATCCCCAACACCGTGGAGCCGGGACACCGCGGCGACGACACCAGGGCGGACTGGGGCTCGATCGAGTTCTCCACGCGGCTCGCCCGCACCGCCGAGGAGCACGGCTGGGGCGGCGCACTGCTGGGCACCGGGTGGGGGCGACCGGACACCTTCACCGTGGCGACGGCGCTCGCCGCGCGGACCACCACGTTCAAGCCGCTGATCGCGATCCGCCCCGGCTACTGGCGGCCGGCCAACTTCGCGAGCGCGGCGGCCACGTTGGACCAGCTCAGCCAGGGCCGGGTGCTCGTCAACATCGTCAGCGGCCTGGACAACCCGGCCGCGTACGGTGACACGAACGTCGACCCCGCCGCGCGGTACGCGCGCACCCGGGAGTTTCTGCACCTGGTGCGAAGGCTGTGGACCGAGGAGGATGTCACCTTCGAGGGCGAGCACTTCCAGGTGGCTCACTCCACGGTCTCTCCCCGCCCGTACGACGTGTTGGGCCGCGCGCACCCGCGGCTGTACTTCGGTGGCGCCTCGGAGGCCGCGGAGCGGGTCGCGGCGGCCGAGGCCGACGTCCAGCTGTTCTGGGGCGAGCCGCTCGACGGGATCGCCGAACGCGTCGACCGGCTAAGGAAGTTGAGCGAGTCGGAGGGCCGCGTCCACGCCCCGCTGGAGTTCGGCCTGCGGATCACCACCGTCGTCCGGGACACCAGCGAGGAGGCGTGGGCGGCGGCCGAGCACAAGGTCGCGAAGATGGCCGAGCGTGACGGTGACACCACCTGGTCGGGCAACCGCCGCACGGCCGTCGGCCAGCGCCGCCTCCTTGACCTGGCCGAACGCGGCGAGGTGCTGGACAGCTGCCTCTACACCACGCCGGGCCGCTTCGGCGGCGGGGGAGCGGGCACGACCTGGCTCGTCGGCTCCCCGGACGAGGTCGCGGCGGCGCTGCACGAATACCGCCGGCTCGGCATCTCCCACTTCGTCCTGTCGGACACACCGTACCGGGAGGAGACCGCCCGCGTCGGCGACCAACTCCTCCCCAGGTTGCAGGAGTTGGCAGCACCCCACGCACACCTCACCAGTCGTGCAGTGAACCGTCCTGGAGCCGGTTGACCGGCAGATAGGCCTGCTCGTACGGATGCCGGGCGGCCAGGGCCTCGTCCAGCTCGACGCCGAGGCCCGGCTGCTCGCCGGGGTGCAGGTGTCCGTCGGTGAAGGTGTACGCGTGGCGGAAGACCTCGCCGGTGAGGGCGGTGTGCCCCGAGTACTCCTGGATGCCGAAGTTGTGCACCGCGAGGTCCAGATGGAGCGCGGCCGCCAGGCCGACGGGGGAGATGTCCTCCGGGCCGTGGGTGGCGGTGCGGATCTGGTAGAGGGCGGCGAAGTCGAAGAGCTTCTTCAGGGGGGTGATGCCGCCGAAGTGGGTGACCGCGGAGCGGACGTAGTCGATGAGCCGCTCCGTGATGAGGGTCTGGTAGTCGTGCACCGAGTTGAACACCTCGCCGACCGCGAGAGGCGTGGTGGTCGCGGCGCGGACCTGCCGGAACGCCTCCTGGTTCTCGGCGGGGGTGCAGTCCTCCAGCCAGAACGGGCGGTACGGCTCCAGGTCGCGGCCGAGCCGGGCGGCCTGGGTCGGGGTGAGGCGGTGGTGTGCGTCGTGCAGCAGCGGCAGCTCGGGGCCGAACTCCTCGCGTACGGCGTCGAAGACGGTCGGCAGGTGGCGCAGGTAGGCCTCGGTGTCCCAGTCCTCCACCAGCGGGCGCTGCTGCTGGTGGGCGACGCCCGCGTGCACACCGTAGACGGCCTTGAGGCCGGGGACGCCGGTCTGGATGCGGACGGCCTGGTAGCCCTCGTCGAGGCGGGCGCACACCGAGTCCATCAGCTCGGGAACGGTGGCACCGTTCGCGTGCCCGTACGCGCGGATGCGGTCCCTGCTCGCCCCGCCGAGGAGTTGGTACAGCGGCATGCCCGCGGCCTTGGCCTTGATGTCCCACAGGGCGGTGTCCACGGCGGCGACAGCGGCCATGGTGACCGGGCCGCGCCGCCAGTAGGCGCCGCGGTAGAGGTACTGCCAGGTGTCTTCGATGCGGTGCGGGTCGAGCCCGTGGAGCAGCGGCGCGACGTGGTCCTCCAGGTAGCTGACGACGGCCAGTTCACGTCCGTTGAGGGTCGCGTCGCCCAGGCCGGTGAGGCCGTCTTCGGTGGTGAGCTTGAGGGTGACGAAGTTGCGTCCGGGAGAGGTGACGACGACCTTCGCTTCTACGATCTTCATGGGTCACTTTCTGTGGAACGTACGGGAGGCGGGTACGGGAGGACGGGGCGTAAGGGCGTCTCAGCCCTTGGCCGCGCCCGAAGTGAGCCCGGCCACCAGGTACTTCTGGCCGAACAGAGCCGCGATCAGCACGGGGACGGTGATGAGGGTGGCGGCCGCCATCAGGCCGCCCCAGTCGGTCGAGGCGTAGGACATGAACTGGAAGAGCGTCACCGGAACCGTCTGCGTGCTGTCGTCGGCGAAGACCAGGGCGAACATGAAGTTGTTCCAGCTGAAGACGAAGGCGAGCAGACAGGCGGTGGCCGTGCCGGGCGCGGCGAGCGGCAGTGTGATGCGCCGGAACGCGCCGAAGGCGGACAGCCCGTCGGTGCGGGCGGCCTCCTCCAGTTCCACGGGGAGCCCGGCGAAGAAGCTGATCATGATCCAGAGGATCAGCGGTACCGAGACGAACATGTGGCTGAGGACCAGGATCGTGTAGGACCCGACCAGTCCCAACTGCGCGAACAGGTAGTACCAGGGAACCAGGAGCGAGATGGCGGGCACGATGCGGGCCACCAGGATCAGCGAGCCGGTGCGGTGCATCCCGAACCGGCCCACCGCCCACGCGGCCGGCACCGCGATCACCGCGGACAGCGCCGTCGACACCACGCCGACCAGCAGCGAGTTGCCCATGGAGCGCAGGATCGGCCCCTCGGTCAGCACCACGCGGACGTTCTCGAACGTCGGCCGGAACCACAGGCCCACCGACGGGTCGGTCACCTGCACGTTCGTCTTGAACGCGGCGGCGAACATCCACACCATCGGCAGCGCGAAGACCAGCGTCACGCACACGATCGCGGCGGCGCGCAGCCACCCCAGCCAGGCCTTGCTCCTGCTCCGCGGGGTACTCATGCGTCCTTCCTTCCGCTGCTCGCGGTGCGCCGTCGCAGTGCCACCACGACGCCGACGATCACGAGGGTGAACAGGACAAGCAGTGCGGCGGCGAGACCGTACTCCTGGTAGTCGAAGGTGAGGCCGTAGGCGTAGACGTTGAGGGTCTCCACCTCGAAGTCGGCGCCGCCGCCCGGCCCCTTGGTGGCGTACAGCAGGTCGAAGGTCTTCAGCGCGTCCACCGCGCGCAGCACGAGCGCCGTGCCGAGCGCGGGCGCGAGCATCGGCAGGATCACGTACCGGAAGCGCTGCCAGGGCCCCGCCCCGTCGACGAGCGCCGCCTCCTCCGGCTCCTCGGGGAGCGTGGTGAGACCGGCGAGCAGCAGCAGGGCCATCATCGGTGTCCACTGCCATACGTCGATCAGCATGAGGGTGGGCAGTGACTGGCCGACCGAGCCGAGGAACTCCATGCGGGGCAGGCCGAGGTCGGACAGCAGGTGGTTGGCGACGCCGTTGGTCGGGTCCAGGATCAACAGCCACAGGATGCCGATGGCGACCGGCGTGGTCAGCAGCGGGATGATCAAAACGGTGCGGACCCAGCGGATGCCGCGGAACGGCTTGCGCAGCAGCATGGCCACGGCGAGGCCGAGCACGGTCTCCAACACCACGGCGCCCACGGTGAATTCGAGCGTGCGCCAGGCCGCGGGCCAGAAGCGGCGGGTGTCGGTGAGCAGGTCGGCGAAGTTCCGCAGACCGACGTGGCTCGACCCGGCGTTCACCGCGCCGAAGGCGTCGGTGAGGGAGAGGTTGATCGTGTACGCCAGCGGAAAGGCGATCATCAGGCCGACGAAGAGCAGCGCCGGGGTCAGCATCGTCCACTTCAGGCGCCGGTTGGCTGACTCGAAGGATCGCGGAGGCCGCCCGCGGCCCGGCTCGGTGGGCTCCTGGCGGGTACGGCCAGGTATCTGGAGGATCGCCATCACGACTCCTTGTGCCGGTTGTCGCGGACGAGGAACTCGCCGAACTCGGCGTCGGCGTCGCGGGCCACCGGACCGACGTCCTGGCCGAGGATCCCGGCCACCAGAGGGCGGCCGACGATGTCCCTGGCTCGCCCCACCTGGAGTACCTGGGGCCGGTCGTGGCCGAGGCCGTGCGCGGCGTTGGTGCGCATCGCGGCGGCCAGGTCGTCCGGGAAGGCGGCCAGGGTGCGGGCGTCCTCCCATGCCGAGCGTCGGGCGCCGGGTATCCCGGCCGCCTGCAAGGTGCGCGACATCCGTGGTCCCGCTGCCCAGCGGATGAACCGCCAGGCGTCGTCCTGCAGCCGGGAGAAGCGGTTGATGCCGAGGCTCCACGACGGGATGTTGTGCGGCCGCGCCCCGGCAGGGCCCGCGGGGAACGGGGCGAAGCCCACGTGCTTGCGTACGGTCGACACCTTGGGGTCGAGGAAGCCGCTGTAGACGGCGTCCGCCTCCACGCAGAACGCCGCCTTGCCCTGGGCGAAGATCGGGGTGACCTGCTCCAGGCTCATGTTGGTGGCTCCGGGCGGGCCCGCGCGGTGCAGCAGCTTGCCGTAGTAGCGGTAGGCGGCGAGTGCCTGCGGGGTGCCGATGCCGGAGCGTCCTTCGACGGTGAAGTCCCCGCCGTGCGAGTACAGGAAGCTGGACCACTGGGAGACCGCGCCGTTGCGCTGGCCGCGCCCCGCGTAGCCGTAGAACTGCTTGTCCCGGTCGGTGAGTTCGAGCGCCTGCCGCATCAGGTGGTCGAGGGTGCGGGGCGGGTCGGCGAGGTCCTTGCGGTAGTAGAGCACCGGCCGCTCCGTGACGACCGGCACGCTCAGGATGCGGCCGCCGGTCGACGAGGCGCGGCGCGGAGCCGGCTGGAAGTCCTGCCAGTCGAAGCCGCTGTCGCCGTGGATGCGATCGCCGAGGTCGGTGAGCCAGCCGTTGTGCGCGAAGACCAGTTGGTCCTGAAGGGCGCGGACCATCATCACGTCCACGTCCGTGCCGGACGCGTTGAGCTTCACGTTGTAGCTGCTGGTGAGCTGGTCGGCGGTGAGCAGGGTGATGCTGACCCGGCGGCCGATCTGCTCCTCGAACTCCTCGATCCGGCGGCCGATGGCCTGCGACCAGACGTGGTTGATCGCCATGATGCGCAGTGGTGTGTCCGCCGATGGCGGCCGGCCGGAGCGACCGCAGGCGCTGAGCGCCCCGGCCGCACCGGCCCCGGCCGCGAGGCGGACGAAGCCGCGCCGGCCCATCGCCCGTCGGCCCATTGTGTCCAGGGGGGACATCGTCGTCTCGTTCCTCTGAAGTCCGGAAATCCGGTCCAACTGGTAGGACCAGTTGGGATGCGAGTGGACGCTAACAGCCTCCGGGACGGCTGGGAACCCCCTGTTCCGGAATCCGGTCGGCGCGGCCCCGACGGGTCAGCCGGCCCCGCCCTCACCGAGCAGTGTCTCGATGTGTCGACGCGCCATGGTGTCCAACTGCACGTCCAGATCGGGTCCGTAGGTGCGCAGCCCCAGGCTCAGGTGCTCGCGCATCCGTGCGCACGACAGGTCGGCGTCCCGCGCCTCCAGGGCGGCGAAGATCTCCGGGTGGTGCGGCACGCCGGGCTCGCCGATGGAGGGATCGGAGTTGGAGCGCAGCATCATCTCGAACATCATGCCGCTGATCGACGACAGCATGATCCGCAGCACCGGATTGCCGCTCGCCATCGCGATGGCATCGTGGAACTCCAGGTCCGCGCGAGCCTTCGTCACGACGTCCGTGGCGCTCTCGGTCGTCTCCATGGCGGCCCGGATCGTGGCGAGGTCCTCGTCGGTGGCGCGCTCCGCCGCGAGCCGAATGATCTCGATCTCCACCGGCAGCCGGGCCTCGATCAACTGCCGCACGGTGGGCCGCTCGGCGCGGTACAGGGCGTCGTACCCGCGCGCCTGTTCCGAGCTCTGCTCGCGCACGAACGAGCCGCGCCCGGGCGCCACTTCGATGAGCCGCTTGGCCTCCAGCTGCCGCAGCGCCTCCCGTACGACATTGCGGCTGGAGCCGAACTGGGTCGCCAGTTCCCGCTCGGACGGGAGCTTCACGCCGACCTCGAGCGCGCCGGAGCGGATGTCGTGTTCCAGCTGCCGCGCGACGCGCTCGGTGAGGAGGCCGCTCTGGCGGGGAGGTGTGGACATGATCAGCAGGATACCGAGGGCGGCCGACGGTGGGACGCCCCGTGGGTCCGGCCCACGGCCGAGGCCTACCGGCCGATGGTCACCGCGCCCCGCGTGCGCTCCGGGCCGAGCGTCGACATCGTGTCGAGTGACGCGTCGGGGACGGGCAGCATGTGGGCGTCGACCCAGGTGTCCCCGGTGGAGGCGTTGGACCACGGGTCGTCGATCACGACGGCGCCGGGGACGGTGCCGTGGCACAGGACCCAGTGGGGCACGTCGAAGCCCTGCATCGCCGCGAGCGAGAGCAGGAGCAGTACGTGCTCGCGGCGGTCGAGGGTGTCGCGGAGCTCGGGCAGCGACAGATGGTGCGGGTCGACCGGGACGCCGGTCCGCGTGGCCTGCGTGCGTGACGTGCGTTGGAGCAGGGCCCGCCACTCCTGCTCGGGGGCCGGGAGGTGGTCGAGCAGGACGGGTTCGTCCGTGTCCAGATGGACCGTGACGGGGGAGGAAGGCCAGGCCTGGCGTACGGCGACGCCGAGGCCGACGGGTTCGCACGAGGGGAAGTTCGTCGCCTGCCGCCACAGCGTCAGCTCCGCCTCCCGGTCGAGTGCTTCGCATGCCAGGGTCCCCGCGTGCGCCTGCGCGACGAGCGCGGTCACCGCGCCGCATGTGAAGTGCGTGGTCTGCCCGTAGTACGGGGGCTCGGACACCGCGTCGTCGTGCAGCCAGCGCACGTACCCGGTCGCGGGCCCGTTCGCGTCCTCGGCCTGCGTGTGCGGAGGCCGCAGCGGGATGAAGCCGGCTTCGGCGGCGTCCTGGCGACTCGCAGTCCAGCCTTCCCACTTGACCGCCGCGAGCCCCTGTTCGCGTGCGTGGGCGACGACGGCCGCGACCGCTGCCGGTACGTCGCCGACCGCGTCGACGATCTTCAGGTACGCCGTCCGCGGACGGGCCGTCACGAGCGCCGCCGCGATCCACTCCCCGCCGTCCCCGCCCGGGACCGCCACGACGTGCGGGGCGTGCGTGGAGCGGTCGACCGCGCTCCAACGCTCGGACACCTCATGGTGTCCGAGCCGCTTCAGCAGGGCCGGTGAGGCGTCGGGCTCGTAGGGGAGAACGATGCTGTTCACGGGTGCGGACGCTCCCTTGGGGCTTCGGTTCGATGCGCGGGCCACGGGCGGGGTCATGGTCACGCGCGGGACCGCCGCAGCACCCACACGAAGTACGGGGCACCGACCAGCGCGATCATCAGGCCCGCAGGCATCTGGGCGGGGGCGACCAGCGTGCGGCCGAGCGCGTCGGCCACGCAGACCAGCACCGCGCCCAGCAGCATCGCCACCGGGATCGAACGGCCGTGCCGGGCGCCCACCAGGGACCGGGCGAGGTGCGGGGCGACGAGCCCCACGAAGCCGACGACACCGACCGCGATCACACTGAGCGCGGCGAGGACCGCGGCGATCGCCAGCGCGGTGAACCGGGTGCGCTCGACCCGCACACCGACGATGCGCGGCGTGTCCTCGTCGACCGCGAGCAGGTCGAGCCGGCTGCGCATGGCGAGGAGGACGGGCAGTGCGAGCGCAAGGGCCACGGCGACCGGTACGACGTCGGACATCGTGCGCCCGTACGTCGTACCGGACAGCCACGTGAAGATCTGGGGCGTGTTGTACGGGTCGGCGCGCAGCAGCAGGAACGTGGTGACGGAGCTGAGGCCGTAGCCGCAGCCGATGCCGATGAGGACGAACCGGTCCGGCAGGAAGCCGCCGCGCCAGGACAGCAGGGCGATCACCGCGAACGTGGCGAGCCCGGCCGCCACCGCGACCGCGATCATGACTGCTCGCCCGCCCGGAAGCCCGGACGTGACCACGCTCGCCGCACCGAGCCCCGCGCCCGCCGTGATGCCGAGGATGCCCGGCTCGGCGAGCGGATTGCGCACCGCGCCCTGCACGACACTCCCGGCGAGCCCGAGCGCCGCGCCCGCGAGGACGGCGGCGGCCACCCGCGGGACCCGGTCTTCGAGCGCCATCCCGACGAGGTCCGGGGCGGCGCCCCGAGCCCAGAGCGCGAGGTCGCCGGTGCGCAGCCACAGACTCCCGGCGAGGACCGCGACGAGCACGGCCACGACCAGCAGCGCCGTCGCGCCGCACACGACGAGGAGGAACGCGCGGCGCGAGCGCAGCTTGACGCGCGCGCCTGGCGGCTGCCGGATCTGGCCGGTGTCGCGCAGCCGCAGCGCGAGGACGATGATCACGACGGCGCCGAGCAGCGCGGTGGGCACACCGGTGGGAATGGAGGCCGCGCCGTCCGCGCCCTGCACCGCGCGCAGCGTCCCGTCGGCGAGCAGGATGAGCAGCGCGCCGAACAGCCCCGCAGCGGGCACCGCGTAGAGATGCCGGCGCAACGCCTGGACCCGACTCGCGATCAGCCGGGCCAGGACGGGCGCGCCGAGGCCGACGAAACCGATCGGCCCGGCGAGGGTCACCGCCGCGCCCGTCAGGAACACCGCGCAGATCACGGCCGTCACGCGGGTGGTCCGGATCGGTACGCCGAGCGTGGCCGCGGTGTCGTCGCCGAGGTTCATCACGTCGAGCCGCCGCGACAGCGCGAGCGCGACGCACAGCACCACGGCCATGACGGGCAGGGCGCGCAGCGATGCGTCGATGTTCAGCTGCGCCAACGACCCGCTGCCCCAGGCGAAGAGACCGGTGGTGTTCTGGTCGAAGAGGATGAGGAGGGTGCCGGTCGCCGCGTCCAGGGCCATCGCCGTCGCCGATCCGGCGAGGATGAGACGGGTGCCGGTGGTGCCGGCGGCTCGCCCCGCGAGGAGCAGTACGAGGGCGGCCGCGGCCAGGCCGCCGACGAAGGCGGCGGCGCCCGAGGCCCACAGCGGTACGGCGATGCCGAAGGCCGCGACGACGGTCAGCGTGAAGTAGGCCCCGGACGTGACCGCGAGGGTGTCGGGGGAGGCGAGCGAATTGTGCGTGACGGACTGGAGCAGCGTGCCGGCGCAGCCGAGGGCGAAGCCCACCGCCACGCCTGCGAGCAGCCGCGGCAGGCGCGAGCCGGTGAAGATCTCACCGACCGGCGCACCGCCGCTCGTGTCACGGGACCCGGTGAGGTAGCGCATCAGATCGCCCGCGCCGACCCCCGACGTCCCCTGCGTCAGGTGCCACAGGCCGACCACGGCGGTCACGACGAGCAGGAGAGCCAGGACCGCCACCCCGGCGGGGCCGCCACCGCGCTTCGCGGGCGACGGCGGCTTACCGGCGAGTGCTTGTGAGGATGCCGATACCCGTGCTGTGTTCACTTCGTGCCGTTCACTTCTTGTCGAGCACGTTGACGTACGCGTCGATGGCCTGCTCGTTGGAGCGCGGGCCACCGGCACCCCACACGCGGGCGGGGAACGAGTGCGCGCGGCCTTCCTTCACGGCGGGAAGGGTCTTCCAGATGGGGTTCTTCTCCAGTGCCTTGACGTAGCCGCCGGCCCCGTCGTCGTTGGCGTAGAAGAGGTTGGCGTCGCCGACCGCGCTGAGACCCTCGACGTCGGTCTGGGCAAGGCCGTACGAGGGGTCGACCCCGCCGTCGCCGTGGGCCTTGTTGACGTCATTGGTCCAGGCGGGCTTCATACCGAGTTCCTTGCCTATCTCGGTGAACAGGGCCCCGTTGCTGTAGGGGCGGACGGTGAGGTTGCCGCCCTCCAGCCAGCCGTCGAAGAACACGAAGTCCTTCGTGGGCAGATCGGCGTCGACGACCTTCTTCTTCGCCTTCGCGAGGTGCTCGTCGAACTCTGTGAGCACCTGGTCGGCCCGCTCGGTGCGGCCCGTCGCCTTGCCGATCATGCTGAACACCTCGCGCATGTTCCCGATCGGGTCCTTCGGGTCCGCGCCGCGCGTGACCATCACGGGGACGTCGCGCTTCTCCAGCTTCTTGACGGTCTCGTCGTCGGCCTTGAACGCCTCGACGACGATGAGGTCGGGCTTGGCCGCGTAGAGGGTGTCGAGGTCGGGCTCGTCACGGGTGCCGATGTCCTTCACGCCGCTGGGCAGCTTCTCGGCGCTGGTCCAGGTGCGGTAGCCCTTCGCGTCGGAGACGGCGGTGGGGGTGACGCACAGCGTGAGCGCGTCCTCGACCTGCTGCCACTCCAGGACCGCGATCTTCTTGGCGGGCTTGTCGAGCTTCACCTGCCGGCCGACGCCGTCCTTGAAGGAGACCGGCTTCGTCGAGGTGCTCGTGGAGTCGTCGGAGCAGCTCTTGGACGCGGGCTTCTTGGCGGCGCTGCTGTCCGATCCGGCGCTGCCGACGTTGGTCGTGCCGCAGGCCGTCGCGGCGAGTACGAAGAGGCCGGTGGAGGCCGACGCCACCAATCTACGGGCACGCTTCATGAAGGGGTCCTCTTTCTTGGGATGCGGTGTGGGATGCGGGGGCGGCTGTTTCTTGGCACGAGGGGTGCCGCGTCAGGCGGGGTGCCGCCCGACCGGGTCGATCCGGAGCCGGCCCGTGCGGGCGTCGACGCCGACCTCGACCCGCAACTCGTAGACCTCGCCGATGTTCTCGGCGGTGAGTACGTCGGCGGGTGCGCCCACCGCGTGGACGCGGCCGGAGCGCATCAGGACGAGGGTGTCCGCGACGCGCGACGCCTGGTCGAGGTCGTGCAGCACGATCCCGACGGCGATGCCGTGCTCCTGGACGAGATCGCGCACCAGGTCGAGCGTCTCGATCTGGTAGCGCAGGTCGAGGTGGTTGGTCGGTTCGTCGAGGAGCACGACACCGGTGTCCTGGGCGAGGCAGGCCGCGAGCCAGACACGTTGCATCTCGCCGCCGGAGAGTTCTCCGACCGGCCGCTGTGCCATGTCCCGTACGCCGGTGACACCCATGGCGTGGTCGATGGCGGCCCGGTCCTCGGCGGTCGGTCCTGCGAAGCCGCGCCGGTAGGGGTGGCGTCCGAAGGCCACGACCTCCGTGACCGTCAGGCCCTGGGGCGCGGCCCGCGACTGGGAGAAGAGCGTGACCTCGCGGGCGAACTCGCGGGCGCTGAGCAGGGACACGTCCCGGGCGGGCGGCCCCTTGGCGGCGCCTTCGGAGGTGCTTTCGGATGTGCGTTGGGAGGCTTCTTTGGAGGCGCTTTCGGGAGCGCCGAGCGTGACCCGGCCGCCGTCCACCTTGTGCAGCCGGGACAGGGCGCGCAGCAGCGTGGACTTGCCGCTGCCGTTCGGCCCCACCAGGGCGGTCGCGCGGCCGGGTTCGAGGCCGAGCGAGACACCATGGACGACCGGTTCGCCGCCGTACCGCAGGACGAGGTCGTGCCCGTGCAGGGCAGCCGCGGGCGCGGCGGAGTCGACCGCGGTGCGGGCGGTGTGCCGGAAGGGGCTTGTGAACATGGACGGTTCCGGGTGCTCGGAGGGGCGGGGGCTTCGGCACCCTCCGTCCGGCCGCGACCGTGGCCGTGCGGGCAGCGTCCTGTGCGCGCACGGGCAGCGCCGTACACGGCCAGAACCAACTAAGGGTTACCTAACCCGATGAGGCTATAGTCCGCTCGCCGTGTCCACAATCAGGCGTTCTGGACACCCGGTTCGGGATTCCGGACATCTTCGGAGGTGTCGACGAGGGCACCCTCGGCCGAGCCGATGAACGCGCCCGGCGTCGTCCCCATCACCCGCCGGAAGGCGTCGATGAAGGAGCTGGGCTGCGCGTAACCGAGCACCTCGGAGACCGTCGTCACCTCGAAGCCCTCGGCGAGGAGCAGCAGAGCCCGGTGCACGCGCAGCATCTGCCGCCACTGGGCGAAGGAGAGCCCCGTCGCGTGCCGGAACGCGCGGGTGATCGTGCGGTCGCTGATGCCCAGCGTCCGCGCCCACTCCTCCAGGGAGCGGCCGTCGCCGGGGTCCTCGAGCAGGGCTTCGGCGATCGCCACTATCCGGGTGTCACTGGGCAGTTGCAGCGTGAACTGGTGCTCCGACGGCCGCACCACGTCGAACACGACCGCCTCGGCGCGCTCCCTGGCCGCCGCGTCCAGATCCGTCCGCGACAGGTGGGCCAGCAGTGACTCCAGCAGCGGAGTCATCGTGATCGCCTTCGGTTCCGTGAACGTGATGGGGGTGCGTTCGGGGGCGAAGAACGCGTCGTGGAACTCCGCGCCCGCCGTCGACCGGCCCGCGTGCACCACTCCGGCGGGCATCCACAGTCCGTGCCCCTTGGACACGGTGAAGACGTGGTCGTTCACCCGCGACGTCAGCGTTCCCCTGCGTACCCAGACGAGCTCGTGCTGGGAGTGCGAGTGCGAGGACCACTCCGTGGGCACCCGGGGGATACGGAACCCGGCGATGATGGTGAAAGGCTCCGCGGCCTGCTCCGCGACCGGCAGGACCCGCCGCACGACGGTGCCCGCCTCGCGACGCCACATCCCGGGGTGTGCCTCGCTACGGGATGTTCGAACGGCCATGCGGACGACTTTAGCCGGGGGCTCCTGCAGGCCGGGCGGCGCCCTGCGGCTTACGTCTGCAGCGGCAACGGCTACCAGTTCGGTCGGAAACCGGCGTGCTGGATCGTCGGTTCGGGTTTACTCGGCGCCATGAATGATCGGACACGCCCAGCGAACGGCACCGGCCAGCTGACCGACAGGACCGTGATGATCACCGGTGCCTCGAGCGGCATCGGTGAAGCGGCGGCACGGCTGTTCGCCGCCGAGGGGGCGGCCGTCGTCCTCATGGCACGCCGCGAGGACCGGCTCACCGAGCTTGCCCAGGAGGTCGAGGCGTCCGGCGGCCGGGCGGCCTTCAGCGTCGGCGACGTGGCGCGGGCCGAGGACGTCGAGCGTGCCGTCGCGACGGCCGTGGAACGCTTCGGCGGCCTCGACGGAGCCTTCAACAACGCCGGTTACGCCGGGTCCGTCTTCGGCCGCACGCATGAGGTGCCGGAGAAGGACTTCGACCGGATCATGGACGTCAGCGTGCGCGGGACGTGGAACTGCCTGCGGCGCCAGATCCCCGTCATGCTGGAGGCCGGACGCGGCGCGATCGTCAACACCGCCAGCTCGGCGGCCGTCATCGCCACCGGCGCACCGTCCCCATACGTCGCGGCGAAGCATGCCGTACTGGGGCTGACGAAGGCCACGGCCGCCGAGTACGGAGAACAGGGCATCCGCGTCAACTCCCTTGTCGTGGGCACCACTCGGACGGAGATGATCAGTGCGGCGGTGGAGGACAACCCCGCGCTGGAGGAAGCCTTCGTGGCACGCCAGATCCAGAAGCGGATGGCCGACCCCCAGGAGGTGGCGGAAGCGGCGCTGTGGCTGTTGAGCGACCGTTCGTCGTTCGCCACCGGGAGTCATGTGGCGGTGGACGGGGGCATCCTCGCGATCTGACGGTTGCCCCCGTCGACGCGAGCGGATGTTACGGGACGGCTGCGGCGGCGTCAACTCGCCCCGAAGTCACCCCTGTTGCGGTTCGTCCGCCACCGACTCCCGCAGTCGGGCGCTGGCCATCCGCATGTGCTCGGCCATGGCGCGGTCCGCGCCCTCGGGGTCCCGGTCGCGGATCGCCTTGAGGACGGCGTCGTGTTCGCACAGGGTGCCGCTGACGGTGCCCTCGATGTCGCTGACCCGCTCCATCCAGACCTGGAGCAGCGCGCGGATGCTGTGCAGGATGTCGCTCAGGACGGTGTTGCGGGCGATGTGCGCGCACTCCAGGTGGAAGGCGATGTCGGCGTCGATGAACGCCTGTACGTCGCTGCCCGCCTCCTGCATGTGCCGCAGGTGCTCCTCCAGGCGCGCCACGTCCTCGTCCCCCGCGTGCTCCGCGGCGAGCCGCGCCGAGACACCCTCCATGTAGGTGCGCACCTCGACCAGGTCCCGGGTGCGGCGCTGGCCCAGCATCAGGCCCCAGTTGATGGCGCGCGGCAGGAACTCCGAGGTGCCCTCGCGCACGTACGAGCCGGAGCCCGGCCGGATCTCGATGATGCCGAGTACGTCGAGCGCGGACAGCGCGCCGCGCACGCTGGAGCGCGCGACCCCGAGGGCCTCCGCGAGCTGGCGCTCGGCGGGCAGCCGGGTGCCGGGCTTGATGTTCCCCGCGGAGAGGTGGTCGAGCAGGCGCTTGGCGACCTCGCTGACGGAGGACTCGCGTACGACGGGGCGCAGAAGCTGGGCGAGATCGGGCTCGGGGGTGGCGTCGGAGGGCTGGTTGGTCACGGTCACCAGTAGACCAGACGGGTCGTCCGGGTCCTTTCACGGCCGCGCGCGAGCCCCTTCCATGCCCGTTTTGTCAAGGGTTCAGCCATGAATAACAACTGCGACGCACGCCACATTGGTAAATTGGTGACCAATTTGAAGATCGGGTCTAGCGTGAGACGCAGATCGGCCCGACCTGAGCGGCCAGCCAGCTGCTGCAGTGCCCTCGCCCCTCGTGCCGAACGAGACCCAAGTCCGGACAGAGCTGTCCGGCAAGCCGAGGAGTCGCCATGCCCGCCACTGCCGCGCCGCCCGTGAAGGGGGCGAGGTCGGCCGTCGAGAAGTCGGCCATCAAGAAGATCTCGAGCCGCTTGGTGCCCTTCGTGGCCCTGATGTTCTTCGTGAACTATCTGGACCGCACCGCGGTCTCGTTCGCGGAACCGAACGGCATGGGTCAGGACCTGGCGCTCACCGCCGCCCAGTTCGGCTTCGCCTCCGGGATCTTCTTCGTCGGTTACATCGTGCTGGAGATCCCCAGCAACATGGCGCTGCACCGCTTCGGCGCCCGCCGCTGGCTCGCCCGGATCATGGTGACCTGGGGCATCGTCTCGCTCCTCTTCACCTGGGTGGACAGCAGCGGTGGCCTCTACACGCTGCGCTTCCTGCTGGGTGTCGCCGAAGCCGGGTTCTTCCCCGGCGCGATCCTCTTCCTGAGCCAGTGGGTGCCCAGCCGCCACCGCACCAAGATCCTCGGCCTCTTCTACCTCGCACAGCCGCTGACCACGGTCTTCGGCGCCCCGCTCGCCGGCTGGCTGATCGGCCACCACGGCCTGTTCGGCCTCGAGGGCTGGCGAGTGATGTTCCTGTTCGTGTCGATCCCGGCGATCCTGCTCGGTGTCATCGGCTGGTTCTACCTGATCGACCGCCCCGCCGACGCGAAGTGGCTGACGACCGAGGAGCGGGACTGGCTGACCGAGGAACTGGCCGCCGAGAACGCGCAGAAGACAGGCCACGAGGACAAGCACGCCAAGGGTGACCTGAAGGCCGCGTTCAGCAACGGCCGCGTCTGGATCCTGGCCGTCGTCTACTTCGGCTTCGTCTACGGCCTGTACGCGCTCGCCTTCTTCTTGCCGACGATCATCGACGGTTTCCAGGACCAGTACCACACCACGTTCAGCGTGATGGACAAGGCGTGGATCACCGCGATCCCGTACCTGCCGGCCGCGGTCGCCCTCTTCTTCTGGAGCCGGCACGCCACCAAGCACGGCGCCCGCACCTGGCACATCGCCGGTCCCGCGGTCGTCGGCGGTGTCTCCATCCCGCTGGCCCTCTACATGGGCTCGCCGGCCGCCACTGTCGCCGTCATCACCGTGACCGCCTGCGCCATCTTCGCCGCCCTCCCCGTGTTCTGGGCCGTGCCCTCCCGCTTCCTGACCGGAGCCGCCGCCGCGGCGGGCATCGCGCTCATCAACACCGCCGGCAACATCGCGGGCTTCGCCTCCAGCTACATCACCGGCTGGCTCAAGGACTGGACGGGCGACTACTACGTACCGCTCTACCTCGTCGGCCTCTTCATGCTGCTGTCCGCGGCGCTCATGATCATCCTCGCCCGCCGCGCACCCACCAGTACCTCGTCCCTCCCGGAGAACCAGCGATGACCCGCCTCCACAACGACCCCGCCGCCTTCGCCGACGAAGCGCTCGAAGGTTTCGCCGCCGCCCACCGCCGCTGGGTGCGCCCCGTCCCCGGAGGCGTGGTCCGCGCCACCGCCAAGACCCCCGGCCAGGTCGCCGTCGTCATCGGCGGGGGTTCCGGCCACTACCCGGCCTTCTCCGGCCTGGTGGGGCAGGGGCTCGCGCACGGCGCCGCCGTCGGCAACGTCTTCGCCTCGCCCTCCGCCCAGCAGATACGCGGCGTCGCCAAGGCGGCGCAGACGGGCGGCGGTGTGCTGCTCATGTACGGCAACTACGCGGGCGACGTCCTGCACTTCGGGCAGGCCGCCGAGCGGCTGAACGCCGAGGGCGTCCCGACGCGCACGTTCGCCGTCACCGACGACATATCCAGCGCGGGACCCGAAGAGGCCCACAAGCGCCGCGGGATCGCAGGCGACCTGCCCGTCTTCAAGGCCGCCGCCGTCGCCGCCGAACAGGGACTGCCCCTCGACGAGGTGGTGCGGATCGCCGCACACACCAACGACCGCACCCGCTCCTTCGGCATCGCCTTCTCCGGCTGTACGCTCCCGGGCGCCGACCACCCGCTGTTCACGGTCCCCGAGAGCCGGATGGCCGTCGGCCTCGGCATCCACGGCGAGCCCGGCATCGGCGAGGAGGACGTCCCCAGCGCGGACGAGTCCGCCGAACTCCTGGTGTCCACCCTCCTCAAGGAACTCCCCGAAGGGATCGGGTCGCCGGACGGCCGGCGCGCCGCCGTCATCCTCAACGGGCTCGGCTCCGTGAAGTACGAGGAGCTGTTCGTCGTCTACCGCAGGGTCGGGCAACTGCTCGCGGAGGCGGGTGTCACGGTCGTCGACCCCGAGGTCGGCGAGCTCGTCACCAGCTTCGACATGGCAGGTGTCTCGCTCACCCTTACGTGGCTCGATGACACCCTCGAAGCGCTGTGGACCGCCCCGGCCGACACCCCCGCCTACCGCAAGGGCGCCGTCCCCGAAGCGGCCCCCGCTGACGAGGAGTCGTACGAGACCGAGACCGGCCCGGAGGCGTACACCGCGAGCGAGGAGTCCCGACAGGCGGCCGCGACCGCGCTCGACGCGCTGCGCCGCCTCAAGGAGACCGTCGACACCCACGCCGACGAACTCGGCCGCATCGACGCCGTCGCCGGCGACGGCGACCACGGCATCGGCATGCAGCGCGGATCGACCGGAGCCTACGAAGCCGCTCTGCAGGCCAAGGAGTTGGGCGCGGGAGTCCGCTCCCTGCTGACCGCGGCGGGCGACGCCTGGGCCGACAAGGCGGGCGGCACCTCCGGCGCGCTGTGGGGCATCGTCCTGCGCGCCCTTGCCGACGCGCTCGGCGACACCGAACGGCCGACCCCGGCGTCCGTCGCCCACGGAGTCCTTCAGGCGTCCGACGGCGTCCGCAGGACCGGCGGCGCCGAGGTCGGCGACAAGACCATGGTCGACGTCCTCGTGCCCTTCGCCGAGACACTCGGCCGACAGGTCGACGCGGGCGCATCCCTCACCGACGCCTGGGACACTGCGGCCACCGCCGCCGAGACCGCCGCCCGTGGCACCGCCCACCTGCTGCCCCGGATGGGCCGCGCCCGTCCCCACGCCGAGAAGTCCCTGGGCACCCCCGACGCGGGCGCCCACTCCCTCGCCCTGATCGCCCGCGCCGTCCACGACGCGCTCGCCACCTGCGAGTAGCACCCTGTCCGGCAACACCTTTTTCCAGCAACTCCTTCTAAGGAAAAGCGACATGAGTGACAAGCTGCGGATCGTCGTCGGCTGCGACGACGCCGGATTCCAGTACAAGGAGGCCCTGAAGCAGGACCTTCAGGCGAGCGACCTGGTCGCCTCCGTCACCGACGTGGGCGTGGACGCCGACGGACACACCGCCTACCCGAAGGTCGCCATCGCCGCCGCCGAGATGGTGGCCCGCGGCGGGGCCGACCGGGCCCTCCTCGTGTGCGGCACCGGCCTTGGTGTCGCCATCGCCGCCAACAAGGTCAAGGGTGTTCGCGCCGTCACCGCGCACGACTCCTTCTCCGTCGAGCGCGCGATCCTCTCCAACAACGCCCAGGTACTCACCTTCGGCCAGCGCGTCGTCGGCATCGAACTGGCCCGCCGCCTCGCCGCCGAGTGGCTCACCTACCGCTTCGACGAGACCTCCGCGTCCGCGGCGAAGGTCCAGCTGATGAGCGACTACGAGGCCGCCTGATGAACGCCCCCGTCCTGCTCGGTGTGAGCCTGAAGATGTACTTCGGCCACCACGACACCCTCAACTGGTCCCGCCGCATCGTGCAGTTGGCCGACCAGCACCCCGCCGTCACCAGCGGCAAGGCGCGCCTGTTCGTGCTGCCCGCCTTCCCGGCGATCGTGCCGGTGACCGGAATCCTCGCACGCGGCGCGGTCGACGTCGGCGCACAGGACATCGCCACGGAGGACGGGGGCGCCTACACCGGCGAGGTGTCGGGCCCGTACCTCAAGGAGATCGGCTGCCGGTACGCCGAGGTCGGCCACGCCGAGCGCCGCCGCCTGTACGGGGAGGGCGACACGGTCGTCGCCGCGAAGACCGCGGCCGCGCTGCGCAACGGGCTGACCCCGGTCCTGTGTGTCGGCGAGCTCGACCCCGTGGAGCCCGAGGAGGCCGCGCGCCGCACCGTCGCCGAGGCCGCCCGCCTGCTGTACGGCCTTCAGGGCCCGGTCGTCCTCGCCTACGAGCCGCAGTGGGCCATCGGCGCGCCCGAGCCGGCCTCGCCCGAGCACATCACCACGGTGTGCGCGGCGCTGGGGGAGTGGCTGAACTCCCGCCCCCAGCACACCGGTTCCACCGTGATCTACGGCGGCAGCGCGGGCCCCGGCCTGCTCACCCGCCTCGGCGGCGCCGTCGGCGGCCTCTTCCTCGGCCGCTTCGCCCACGACCCGGAGGCCGTCGGCCACATCCTCGACGAGATCGACGCACGTGAGGCGGTGGCGTAATGGCGTACGGCATCAGCACCTACGCGTACTTCTGGCGCATCTCGTCGCGCGCGCCGCAGCCGATGACGGCCCTGGACATGCTCCGGGACATCCACCGGCTCGGCGGCCAGGTCTTCCAGATCTGCGACTACGCGCCCATCGAGTCCTACGACGACACACAGCTCGCCGAGCTGCGGACGGCCGCCGCCGACCTCGGCGTCACCCTCGAACTCGGCACCCGCGGCATCGCCCCTGACCACCTGGAGCGCTACCTCCGCATCGCGGATAGGCTCGGCGTGACCTTCGTCCGCTCCATGCTGCACACCACTGAGCACAAGCCCGGCGTCGCCGAGTCCATGGACCTCCTCAAGCAGGCCATCGGCCTGTACGAGGAGCAGGGCGTCACGCTCGGCCTGGAGACGTACGAGCAGGTCGCCACCGCCGACCTCGTCGACGTCGTCCGCACCGTCGACAACCCCCGCCTCGGCATCGTCCTCGACCCGGGCAACTGCGTGGCCCGCCTGGAACACCCGTCCCAGGTCGTCGAGTTGACCGCGCCCTACGTCGTGAACGTGCACGTCAAGGACTTCGCGTTCAGCCGCAGGGGCGGCTGGGTCGGCTTCACCTACGCCGGAGCGCCGCTCGGCACCGGCCTGCTCGCCTACACCGCCATGATCGCCGCCGTCCGGGACCACGCCCCGGACCCCGCGTCGGTCAACCAGATCGTGGAGCACTGGCTCCCGTGGCAGGAGGGTGGCTTCGATGTCACCGCCGAGCTCGAACACCAGTGGACCAAGCACAGCATCAGCACACTCCTGAAGGGCGAATGAACATGGCCGCCGAGAACAACACCACCGTTGCCGTCATCGGGGCCGCCGGCAAGATGGGCCAGCGTGTCTCCAACAACCTGGTCAAGAGCGACTTCACCGTCCTCTTCTCCGAGAATTCCCCCAAGGGTCAAGAGCTGATCCGCTCGCTCGGCCGTGAGCTGACCGACTCCGAGGCCGCCGCCCAGGCGGCCGACGTGCTGATCCTGGCCGTGCCGGACATCGTCCTCGGCAAGGTCTCCGAGCAGCTCGTCCCGCTCCTCAAGCCGGGCGCCGTCGTCCTCACCCTCGACCCGGCGGCCGCGTACGCGGGCCTGCTGCACCCCCGCGCCGACGTGCACTACGTCTGCGCCCACCCCTGCCACCCGTCGGTGTTCCTGCAGCGCAAGACGCAGGCCGAGGTCGACGACACCTTCGGTGGCATCGCGGCCCCGCAGGAGGTCGTCGCCGCGTACGAGGGCGGCGACGAGGCCAAGCAGGAGCTCGCCGGGTCCGTCATCCGCGTCATGTACGCGCCGGTCGTCGATGTCCACTGGGTCACCGTCAAGCAGCTCGCCGTCCTGGAGCCGACCCTCGTCGAGACCATCGCCTGCATGGTCGGCGCCCTGCTCAACGAGGCGCTGCACGAGACCGTGCACACCGTCGGCGTCCCGGAGAAGGCCGCCCGCGCCATGCTGCTGGGTCACACCCAGGTCGCCCTCGCCAACACCCTCAAGGGCGACAACCCGTTCTCCGACGCCTGCCTGATCGCCATGGACTACGGCCGTGACTCCATCGTCAAGGACGACTGGAAGAAGGTCTTCGACGACGGCGAGCTCGACAAGGTCATCACCAAGATGCTGAGGATCAAGGAGATCAAGCGCTGAGCCGTCTCCGCTTGGGTGCCGGGTGACCCGTCCACGCAGGACGGGTCACCCGGCTTCGTGCTGCGCGCTCACGGCCTCGCCCGGAACGCCCCCGGTGTCATCCCCGTGCGCAGGCGGAAGAACTTCGTGAAGTCGCTGGGGTCGTCGAAGCTGAGCCGGGACGCCACCTCCTTGGACGGGAGGCCGCTGTGCCACAGGAGGCGCTTGGCCTCCAAGAGGACCCGGTCGTCGACGTACTGCTTCGCGGTGCGGCCCGACGCGGCGAGCGTCGCGCGGGTCAGCGTGCGGGGGCTGTAGCCGAGCGCCGCCGCGTAGTCCTCGACCCGGCGGGTCACCGCGTGGTCGCGTTCCACGGCGGCGTGGAAACGGTGGAAGGTGCCGGACGCGGCGGCCGGGCCCGGCGCCGGGGCGCGCACCGCCGCGAGGCGGATCACCAGCACGGACAGCAGGCCGCGCAGCACCTCGACGTGCGAGCCCAACGGCAGCGAGGCCATCGCCCCGTATTCGTAGGTGAGATGCTCCAGGGCTCGCCGCACCCCCTCCGCGTCCGCGCCGCCCGGTGTCAGCGGCCGCTGCTCGTACGGCGGGTCCATGTGTGCGGCGGAGACGATCGCGGGCGGCAGGAAGCCGGGCTTGAAGACCACGTCCACGCCGTCCGCGCCCCGCAGGCCGGGGCCGAAGCGCTGCACCTGGCCGGGGCGGATCCACAGCCAGGAACCCGGCCGCAGCTCGTACTCGACGAAGTCCACCGCCACCTGCAACGGACGCTCGCGGGCGCCGATCAACTGGTGGAAGGCGGGGCGCAGCGGCGCGTACGGATCGTTGCCGTGGCGCAGCGAGCGGTCATGGAGGTCGGCCAGCTCCTCGACCTCCACGCCGGTCGGCGATCCCACGTTCGGTGTGTACTCGAGATCCCTGACGTCAGGGCGCACATGTCTGATTTTCCCCATCGTGAGTCCCGAGCGTACCGCTGCCGCCCCCTCACCGCCGCCTAGCGTGAAAGCACAGGTCAGTGACGTGTGAGGAGTGTCCTGTGCGATTGGTCGTGGGAATGACCGGGGCGACGGGAGCTCCGTTCGGTGTCCGCCTGCTGGAGTGTCTGCGCGAGCTGCCGGACGTCGAGACACATCTGGTGCTCTCCCGCTGGGCGCGCACCACCATCGAGCTGGAGACCGGCCTGTCGGTGGCGCAGGTGTCGGCGCTCGCCGATGTGACACACCACCCCGACGACCAGGGTGCCACCATCTCCTCCGGCTCGTTCCGCACCGACGGCATGGTCATCGTGCCGTGCTCGATGAAGACGCTCGCGGGGATCAGCGCCGGATACGCGGAAGGGCTCGTGGCGCGCGCCGCGGACGTCGTCCTCAAGGAGCGGCGCAAACTCGTCCTCGTCCCGCGCGAGACACCACTGAGCGAGATCCATCTGCGGAACATGCTCGAACTCGCCCGGATGGGCGTCCAGTTGGTGCCGCCCATGCCGGCCTTCTACAACAACCCGCGGACCATCGACGACATCGTCGATCACATCGTCGCCCGGGTCCTCGACCAGTTCGACCTGCCCGCCCCGGCCGCCGAACGCTGGGCGGGCATGCGTGCCGCCCGCACCGCCCGCGCCGCGACCGACTCCGCAACCTCCGTACAGAACACAGGAGTTACCCATGCCCTATGACGATCTGCGCAGCTTCCTCGGCACCCTGGAGAAGGAGGGCCAACTGCTGCGCATCGCCGACGAGGTGCTGCCCGAGCCCGATCTCGCGGCCGCCGCCAACGCGACGGGCCGCATCGGGGAGAACGCCCCCGCCCTCTGGTTCGACAACGTCAAGGGCTTCACCGACGCCCGGATCGCGCTGAACGTGCACGGCTCCTGGGCCAACCACGCCCTCGCCCTCGGACTGCCGAGGAACACGCCGGTCAAGGAGCAGGTCGAGGAGTTCGCGCGCCGCTGGGACGCCTTCCCCGTCGCCCCCGAACGCCGCGAGGACGCGCCCTGGCGCGAGAACACCCAGGAGGGCGAGGGCGTCGACCTGTTCTCCGTCCTGCCGCTCTTCCGTCTCAACGACGGTGACGGCGGCTTCTACCTCGACAAGGCCGCCGTCGTCTCCCGCGACCCCGAGGACCCGGAGAACTTCGGCAAGCAGAACGTCGGCACGTACCGCATCGAGGTCATCGGCGTGAACCGCCTCGCCTTCCAGCCCGTCCCGATGCACGACGTCGCCCAGCACCTGCGCAAGGCCGAGGAGCTCGGCGAGGACCTGCCCATCGCCATCACCCTCGGCAACGACCCGGTTATGGCGATCGTCGCCGGCATGCCGATGGCGTACGACCAGAGCGAGTACGAGATGGCCGGTGCGCTGCGCGGCGCGCCCGCCCCGATCGCCACCGCGCCGCTCACCGGCTTCGATGTGCCGTGGGGCAGCGAGGTCGTCATCGAAGGTGTCATCGAGTCGCGCAAGCGCCAGATCGAGGGCCCCTTCGGGGAGTTCACCGGGCACTACTCGGGTGGCCGCCGGATGCCCGTCATCCGCGTCGACCGCGTCTCGTACCGTACGAACCCGGTCTTCGAGTCCCTCTACATCGGCATGCCGTGGACCGAGTGCGACTACCTCGTCGGGCCCAACACGTGTGTCCCGCTGCTCAAGCAACTGCGCGCGGAATTCCCCGAGGTGCAGGCCGTCAACGCCATGTACACCCACGGCCTGATGGTGATCATCTCGACGAAGAAGCGGTACGGCGGGTTCGCCAAGGCCGTCGGCATGCGCGCGATGACGACACCGCACGGGCTCGGATACGTGGCCCAGGTGATCGTCGTCGACGAGGACGTGGACCCCTTCAACCTGCCGCAGGTCATGTGGTCGATGTCGGCGAAGGTCAACCCGAAGGACGACGTCGTCGTCATCCCGAACCTGTCGGTCCTCGAACTCGCGCCCGCCGCCCACCCCGCAGGCATCACCAGCAAGATGATCATCGACGCGACGACCCCGGTGGCACCCGACGTCCGCGGCAACTTCTCCACACCGGCCAAGGACCTGCCAGAGACGGCCGAGTGGGCGAAGCGCCTCCAGAACCTGATCGCGGCCCGCCACTGACCCCCGTCGCACCCGTGTCGTACCCGCCCAGAAAGGCCAACACCCATGAACAGCAAGCTGGTTGACGGCGCCGAGTGCCCGCGCTGCCCCGCCGACACCATCACCCGTCTCGCCACGTCCCCCGTCCCCGGGGTGTGGGACGTGCTCCAGTGCACCCGCTGCCTCTACACCTGGCGCACGAGCGAACCTGCCCGCCGCATCCGCCGCGACGCCTACCCTGCGGCCTTCAGGATGACGGACGCCGACATCGAGAACGCGATCGAGGTTCCGGCGGTGCCGCCACTGCGCGTTTGACCTTGACACGGTGACAAGGTCTTCACTGCTGGTCGAGGAGGTGGTCTCGACCATGATCACTGGACAGGACACGGAGACCTCGCGCGCACTGCGAGGGCTGGAGGACCGCGAGGCGTCGGTGCGGCTGCGGGCCGCGATGGCGGTGGGCTCGGCGCCCGACCCGGGGTTCGTCGGCAAGCTCGTCGAACGGTGCGCCGTCGAGCCGGAGTTCTACGTCCGGGACATGCTGACCTGGGCGCTCACCCGCCACCCCGTGGCCCTGACGCTCCCCGCGCTGCTGCGCGAGGTGCGGTCGGGTCCCGCGCAGGCGCGGAGCCAGGCGCTGCACACGCTCTCCAAGATCGGCGACCGGAGCGCCTGGCCGGTGATCACGCGGGAGCTGCTGACGGACGCCGACGACGACGTGGCGCGCAGCGCCTGGCGGGCCGCCGTGGTGCTCGTGCCCGACGAGGAGCAGGAGTCCCTCGCCGCCGTACTCGCGACGCAGCTCGGCCGGGGCGGACGGGAGACGCAACTCAGCCTGGGCCGCGCCCTGGTGGACCTCGGCGACGTGGTGACGCCCGCACTGCGCACCGCGGCGGCCTCCTCCGACCCGGAGGTGCGCGCTCACGCGCTCGCCACGCAGCAGGTGCTGCGCGACCCGGACACCGGGTTCGGCTTCGCGATCGAGGAGGCGAAGCGCGTCGTGGCACTCGGCGGGGCTCCCGTGGTGGACGATGAAGTGTGTTGATCGGTGAGGTGGCGCGGAGGTCCGGGGTCAGTGCCCGCATGCTCCGGCATTACGAGACGCTGGGCCTGGTGCGGCCCTCGGAACGCACGGGCTCCGGATACCGGGAGTACTCGGGCGACGACATCCGGCGGATCTTCCACATCGAGAGCCTGCGGTCACTGGGGCTCTCGTTGCGCGAGATCGGCCGCGCGCTCGACGAACCGGACTTCACGCCCGCGGCGCTCGTCGGCGACATCATCCGGCAGACGCGTGAACGCATCGCGGCCGAGACCGAGTTGCTCACGCGCCTCAACCGGATCGACGCCGCGGAGCCCGGCGACTGGGACGAGGTCCTCCAAGTCGTCGCGCTGCTCCAGGCGTTGAGCTCGAAGAATGTCGACGCACGCCAGCGCGCGGCCCTTTCCTCCGGCGGCCAGGACGCGATGCCCGTGGAGGCCCTGGTCGAGGCGGTGCTGAGCGAGACGGACACGAACGTCGCCGGAGCCCTGCGCTGGGCCCTGGTCCGCTCGGGCGGCGCCGACAGCCTGCCGCTGCTGACGGAGGCGCTCGACTCACCGGTGGCCGCCGTACGGGAACGTGCCGCTCAGTGCCTCGCCGAACTGCCCGGCGACGCGGCCACCACGCAACTGCGCCGTGCCCTCACGAGCCCTGACGCCGTGATCCGGGGCCGGGCCGCCGTGGCCCTCGGCAACCGTGGCGCGGCCGAAGCGGTCCCGGAGCTCATCGAGATGATCGTGGCAGGCAGAAACGACACCGACGCGGCGGACGCGCTGAGCGTGCTGGCGAGCGATGCCGCGTCGGCGGACACGACCGCCTTGACCGAGCGGATCGCGACCGGGCTCATCGACCGCCTCGCCCGCCCTGCCACCGAGGCGCCGGCCCGCGGGCGGCTCACCCAGGCGCTGGCGGACATCCCAGGGACGACGGTGTCGCACGCGCTCGTCGACCTCTCGGACGACCACGACCGTGCGGTTGCGCTGACCGCCGCCCATCTCCTCCGGCTGCGCGAGTCGCAGTGACGGCGACGCGTTACGGGCGTTGTCAGTGGTCGCCTCTACCGTGAAGGCATGAGGTGAGGGAGCGGATGCTCCCGCAGCAGTCATGGACGGGGGCGGCGACATGGTTCGGAAGATGCCGGAGTTCACGCTGGAGCAGGAACTCACAGCGATCAGGGAGGTGCTCGCCCGCTACGGCGGCACCGATCCGGATGGCCTCGGGGGAGTCATCACGCTTGCGGCGCTGGGACTCACGAACAGCGCGTGGCGCAATACGTGCGTGGAGGACTGGCATGCGGGCAGCGGTCCGTTGACCGACGGCGACATGCTCCGGATCAATGCGGCGACCAGCCGGGGCGTGCGGCAGCGGCTGCTCGGCTGGATGCGGGAGTGCGAGCTCGGTGCGGAGGGCGGGACCCGTACCGACGCACTGGCCAGTGTCCACCCCGAGGATCTGTTGCCGCTGGTGGAGCGGCTCTACCTCTGGCTCGTGCGGCCCGAGCGAATGCTGCCGACGGGCATGACGCTCGGAGAGCTCGCCGGGGCCTGCGGTGGCGATCTCGCCGAGTACGAGGACTGCGCCGATAGCGCCCTGAGCGGGTTCCTCGCCGGCGCGGAGGAGCGCGGGGTGGCGTACGCCTTCCTCCGTGCGGCCGCGCACGGCGCGGGTGCGTGCGGGCGCTGGTGGGGGCACCCGGACTGGCCTCGCCGGGTCGGCGCCTTCCAGGACGCGTTGGGGAACCCTGGCCATCCACACTGGGGTGCCGACGGAAAGTGGTACCGCGAACTGCCCGCACCGCCAGGTGTATTGGCGGACGCCGCGGAGAGCAACAGGATTCTCCTGGGCAGTCCCTGGACACTGTCCGCGGAGGAGGCCCAGTGGGTTGTGCGGGCGGGTATCGGCCATGTGGAGATCGCAGGCTCGAAGCGGTCGGGAGACGCCTAGGGTCTGTCGTTTGGGTCAGGACGACAGGCCCTGGACCTCCGGGCGTGGTCACCCCGGCGGGGAGCGGGTGACCACACGCCGGTCAGGTGGTCACTTCAGCCAGCTGTCCACCAGCTGCTTGTTGTCCGTCATCCACTCCTTCGCCGCTTCCTGCTCGTGCCCGGTGCCCTTCTTCTGGAGGAGGAGTTCGAGGCTGCCGAGCTGGCTGCTCGTGAGGTGGAAGTTCTTCAGCCAGCCGGCGACCTCGGGGTTGGACTTGGAGTAACCCTTGGAGGCGACGATCTGGACCTTGTCGGGCTTGCCGTAGGCCCCCTTGGTGTCCTTGAGGACCTTCAGTGGCATCGAGGTGTAGGCCCAGTGTGGCCGCCAGAGCGTGACGACGATGGGCTTCTTGTTGTTGACCGCCTTCTTCAGGGCGGAGAGCATCGCCGGTGTGCTGGACTCGGAGAGCTCGTACTCGCTCTTGAGGCCGTAGTCCGGCAGTACGGGGGAGCGGGTCAGGCGCATCAGTCCTGAGCCCGCCTCGATGCCGACGATCTTTCCGCCGAACTCGTCGGCCTTCCCCTTGAGGTCGTCGATGGTGTTGACGTCCTTGACGTACTTGGGGACGGTCAGGTTGAGGTCGGCCGGCTCGTACCAGGTGCCGAGCTTCTCCATCTTGGGGCCGAGCTTCTTCCAGTAGGTCTCGTGGGTGACCGGCAGCCAGGCGTCGAGGTAGACGTCGGCCTGCTTGTTGGCGATGCCGGTGTAGGTGCTGGCGATGTCCAGGTCACGGACGTCGACCTTGTACCCCTTGTCCTCCAGGATCTGCTTCCACAGGAAGGTCGCGGAGACTCCTTCGTCCCACCCGGCGACGTAGGCCAGCTTGACCGTCTTCGAGCCGCTGCCGCCGCTGTCGTCGTCGGAGCCTCCCTCGACCTTCGAGGTGTTTCCGCTGCACGCGGTGGCGAGCAGGGTGAGCGCGGCGGCGGTGCAGCCGAAAAGGTAGGTGGTGCGGCGGCGTCGGTTGCGGATCATGGCTGGAGCTCCTGTCTTCACGCGGAAACCGGAGTGGTGGACGAGGCGGGAGAGGACGACTTCTCCGTGTCGGCCTCCCGGGTCGTGCCGGTGCGCCCGCGCCCTGGCCGGCGGCGTATCCGGGGTGTGGCGAGGGCGCTGGTGACGCGGTCGAGGAAGATGGCGAGGAACACGACGGCGAGGCCGCCCTGGAAGCCGGTCCCGACGTCGAGCTGGCTGATGCCGCGCACCACGATGGTCCCCAGACCGTCGGCGCCGACCATTCCGGCGATGACGACCATGGAGAGGGCGAGCATGATGACCTGGTTGATGCCGGCCATGATCGAGGGCAGGGCCAGGGGGAGTTGGACACCGCGCAGGATCTGGCCGTCTTTCGCCCCGAAGGCGTGCGCGGCCTCCACGACCTCCGGATCGACCTGCCGGATGCCCAGTTCGGTGAGGCGCACGGCCGGCGAGACGGCGAAGGCGATGGTGGCGACGACGCCGGGGACGAGACCGATGCCGAAGAAGAAGACGGCCGGGATGAGGTAGACGAAGACCGGCAGCGTCTGCAGGAAGTCGAGGACGGGCCGGACCAGGGTACTGGCCAGGGCAGTACGGGCGGCCCAGATGCCGATAGGCACGCCGATGACCACGGCGAAGGCCGAGGCGACCACCACGACGGCGAGCGTCTGCATCGCCGGGGTCCACAGGCCCATGCCCTGGATGAGGAGGAACGCGGCCACGGTGTAGAGGGCGAAGAACCAGCCGCGGGCGAGGAACGCGAGGACGGTGAACACCGCGATGATGACCACCATGTGAGGCGCGGTCAGCACGTAGAGGACCCCGTTGACCAGTTCCGTCATCACGGTGCCGATGGCGTCGAAGAGGCCGCTGAGATTCTCGGTCAGCCAGTCGACGGCCTTGTTGACCGGAGTGCCGAGATCAACGCTGAACAGCATCGGCCACCTCCTCCTGTGAGCTGCCCGAGTATTCGGAAGTGCCTTCCGCGTCAGAGGAGTTGGTGGCCTTGGGGGCGGAGAGTGCGGTGAGCAGCGCCGCGCGGGTCACCACGCCGAGCAGTCGTCCGTCGTCGTCCGTCACGGCCAGTGGCACGGAGTACCGCCCGGCCGCCGCGAACAGGTCCACGAGCAGCGTGTCGGGTCCCGCCCGCCCGTAGGCGTCGCTCAGCGTCTCCGGGCTGTCGCGCAGGGCGGCGTGTCCCGCCTCGGCGGCCCGTGCGATGTCCTCGTCATGGGCGACGCCAACGACGAGTCCTTCGGCGTCGAGGACGTAGACGGCGCGTGCCTCGATGTCCGCCAGGGAACGCAGGACGTCACTCGGGTCGTCGTCGAGGCCGGCCGTTGTCAGGGGCTCGCGCATGACGGAGCGGGCGGTCAGGACGCGGGAGCGGTCGACGTCGGAGACGAAGTCGCGTACGTAGGCGTCGGCGGGGGAGTCGAGGATGTCGGTCGCGGTGCCGAGCTGCACGACGCCGCCGTCCCGCATGACCATGATCCGGTCACCGAGCCGCATCGCCTCGTTGAGGTCGTGGGTGACGAAGACGATGGTGCGGCGCAGATCGCGTTGCAGGCCGAGTAGCAGGTCCTGCATGTCCCGGCGGATGAGTGGGTCGAGCGCGCTGAACGGCTCGTCCATGAGCATGATTTCGGCATCGGTGGCCAACGCCCGTGCCAGGCCTACGCGTTGGCGCATCCCGCCGGACAGTGCGCTGGGGTAGGCGTCGGCCCAGTCGGCGAGACCGACGGTGCGCAGCGCCCAGTCGGAGCGCTCCTGTCGCTCGGCGGCGGTGCCGCCGCGCAGTCGGATGCCGTACGAGGCGTTCTCGCGGACCGTGCGGTGCGGGAAGAGGGCGAAGTGCTGGAAGATCATGTTGACCTTGCGATTGCGCAACGCGCGCAGGTTCGCGTGGTCCATCGCCAGCAAGTCCCGTCCGTCGACGCTCAGTTCACCGGACGTCGGCTCGACGAGACGGTTGAGCATCCGCAGGAGGGTCGACTTCCCGGACCCGGACAGGCCCATGACGACGAAGAGTTCGCCGGGTTCGACGGTGAAGGAGACGTCGCGCACCGCATGCACCGTGTTGTCGGCGGTTTCAAAAATTTTGTTCAGCCGTGCTGCTTCGATCACCGTGCCCCACCTCCAGGGGTCCGCGCGGGGCGGTTGGAACAAGTCCGGGCTGGTGTTTCGCAATGCGCAACAATTGTGCAGTACGGTGTGACGATGCCGTTGATCGTGACGGCGCGTCAAGGCTCTTGCATCCGGGCAACCGCGAATTAACGTCTACGGGCGGCAAGTTGGGGCGCGCCGAGGCGGACAGCTGGAGGGTGCTGTGGTGACGACCGGCAGCCGTGGGCGAGCGCGCGACCGTGCGGTCCAGTCCGTCGATCGTGCGGTGTCGGTCCTGCAGATCCTGGCCGTGCGCGGGCCGTGCGGCGTCACCGAGATCGCCGGGCAGCTCGGCGTCCACAAGACGACCGTGTTCCGGCTGCTCGCCACGTTGGAGGCGCGCGGCCTTGTCGAACAGGGCGCGGGCCGGGGCCGCTACCGCATCGGCCACCCGCTCACCGAACTCGCCGCGGCCGCCGCGAAGAACACCGATCTGTTCCTGCTCAGCCGCCCCGTCTGCCAGGAGTTGGCGGAGGCCGCGGGCGACACGGTGAGCGTCTCCGTCCGCGAGGGCCGCGACGTGGTCACCGTGGGCCAGGTGGCGGGCGAGGCGTCGATCACCAGCGTCGACTGGGTCGGCAGGCGCTGCCCGCTGCACGCCAGCGCCGCGGGTAAGATCTTCCTCGCCCACGCCGCCCCCGACCGGCACGGGCGGCTGCCCGCGGAGCTGCCCCGGGGCAGGCGCCTGGAGCGGTACACGCCCCGCACCATCACCCGCCAGGAGCGCCTCGCGAAGGACCTCGCCGCGGTGCGCGAGCGCGGGTACGCCGTCTCGTTCGAGGAGTACGAGATCGGCCTCGTCTCCCTCGCGGCGCCCGTCCGCGCCCTGGACGACACGGTCGTCGCCGCCGTGACCCTCGCGGGCCCCGCCTTCCGCATCCGCGAGGACACCGCACCCGCCCTGGCCGGCCTGCTGCTCGCGGCCGCCGCGCGGATCTCCTGGCGGCGGGGGCAGGTCAAGCGGGGCTGAGGCCGGCGGGGCCCTCCGGCGGCGATGGCCACCGGTGTGCGCAGGCACTTCCTGGATAGGCTCCCCGTATGAGCAGCAAAGGTCGCGCGCGGGACACGTCGGTGCAGTCGGTGGACCGGGCGGTGTCGATCCTCCAAGTGCTGGCCGTGCAGGGGCCGTCCGGCGTCACGGAGATCGCCGACGCCCTGGACATCCACAAGTCGACCGTGTACCGACTGCTCGCCACGCTGGAGTCGCGCGGCCTCGTCGAGCAGGACAGCGAGCGCGGCAGCTACCGCATCGGCTACACCGTGGTCGAACTCGCGGGCGGGGCGACCAAGGGCAACGACCTGTCGCTGTTGAGCCGGCCGGTCTGCCAGGAGCTCGCCGCCGCCGTCGGCGAGACGGTGAACGTGGCGGTCTACGACGGCGAGGCCGTCATCAGCATCGACCAGGTGCTCGGCAACGCGGCCATCACCAGCATCGACTGGGTCGGCAAGCGCACGCCACTGCACGCCACGTCGGCGGGCAAGGTCTTCCTGGCGCACATGCCGCAGCCGGAGGCCGCCGAGGTCCTCGAGCAGTCGCTGGAGGAGTACACGCCACACACCATCACGGACCCGGCGCTCCTCAAGGAGCAGCTGCAGGGGGTCCGCGAACTTGGCTACGGCGTCATCAGCGAGGAGCTGGAGATCGGACTCGCCTCGCTGTCCGCCCCCATCAGGTCACTGAACGGCGAGGTCATCGCCACCGTGACCGTCTCGGGGCCGACGTTCCGGATCAACGACCACACGATCTCCGGGCTCGCCGAACAGCTGGTCGCGGCCGGCGAAAAGATCTCGTGGCGCAAGGGGTACATCCGGCGCGGCTGACGGCAGGGTCGACCGCCCGGTCGACGGCGCGACGATTACGCATCGGTAGGGGTTGACGACGCGGTCTCGCGCGCCGCACATTTGTCTCGCATCGCGTCGTTGTTTCGTATCGCGAAACGGGAACGTGGCGACGTCGTCGTCACGGCCGCCATCCCCGTTGCCCCCGCCACCACATCCCCGTCCGGGCCACAGAGCTTCCCTGCCTCCCTTGGAGCTGTCGTGCGCGCACCGAACACGAACCTGGATCCCCTGCTCCAGTCCTTCCGGCTGAAGCACCTCACCCTGCGCAACCGAGTGGTCAGCACGTCCCACGAGCCCGCCTTCGGGGAGGACGGACTGCCCAAGGACCGTTACCGCGCCTACCACTTGGAGAAGGCCCGCGGCGGCGTCGGCCTGACGATGATCGGCGGCTCCGCCGTCGTCTCACCCGACAGCCCGCCCTCGTTCGGTAACCTGCTGCTCTACCGCGACGAGATCGTGCCCTGGCTGCGCCTGCTCGCCGACGACGTGCACGCGGCGGGCGCGGCCGTCATGTGCCAGGTCACCCACCTCGGGCGCCGGACCAGCAACTACACGGGGGACTGGCTGCCGGTGGTCGCCGCGTCCCCGCTGCGCGAGCCCGCGCACCGCGCGTTCCCCAAGGCCGCAGAGCCCTGGGACCTGGACCGGATCGTCGCCGACTACGCCGCGGCGGCGGTGCGCTGCGAGCAAGGCGGCCTGGACGGCATCGAGTTGCAGTCCTACGGCCACTTCCTCGACGGCTTCCTCTCCCCGGCCACCAACCACCGCGACGACGCGTACGGCGGCGACCTGGAACACCGGATGGCGTTCCCCCGCCGGGTGATCCACGCGGTGCGCGAGGCAGTCGGGCCCGAGTTCGTCGTCGGCATCCGCATGGCCCTGGACGAAGCCCGCCCCGACGGCCTCACCTTCGACGAAGGGCTCGCCGCGGCCGAGCAGTTCAGCGCCGACGGCATCGACTTCATCAGCGCCATCCACGGCACCATCGAATCCGACGCCTCCCTGTCGAGGGCGATCCCCTCGATGGGCACCCCGCTCGGCCCCTTCCTCGACTTCACCGGCGAGATACGCCGCCGACTCGACATCCCCGTCATGCACGCGGCCCGCATCGCCGACCCCGCCACCGCCCGGCACGCCCTGCGCGAAGGCCTCCTCGACCTCGTCGGCATGACGCGCGCACAGATCGCGGACCCGCACCTCGTCGCCAAGATCCGCTCTGGTGACGAGGACCGCATCCGCCCCTGCGTCGGGGCGAGTTACTGCCTGGACGCGATCTACGACTCCGGGGACACCAAGTGCATCCACAACCCCGCCACCGGCCGTGAACTGCAGATCCCGCACACCGTGCCAGCCACAACGGGCCGGCGCCGCACGGCAGTTGTCGCCGGTGGCGGCCCCGCGGGCCTGGAGGCCGCCCGCGTCCTGGCCGAACGCGGCCACGGCGTCGTGCTGTTCGAGGCCGGCGACCAGGCGGGCGGGCAGATTCGGCTCGCCGCACAGAACCCCCGCCGCAACGACCTCCTCGGCATCGTCGACTGGCGCGTCGCCGAGTGCAAACACCTCGGCGTCGACCTGCGCCTGGGTGCGTACGCCGAAGCGTCCGACGTGCTCGCCGAACACCCCGACCTCGTCGTCATCGCCACCGGCGGCCTCCCCAACCGCTCCTTCCTCGCCGAGGGGGAGGGGCTCGTCGCGGACACCTGGGACGTGATGTCCGGCTCCCTGCGCCCGCGCGCAGGCAGGGACGTCCTGATCTACGACGACCACGGCGGCTACCCGACCATGGACGCCGCGGAACTCCTCGCCACGAAGGGAGCCCGACTGGAGTACGTGACACCGGAAAGGACCCTCGCCCCCGACGTCGGCAGCATGAACTCCCCTGCCTACCTACGGGCGTTCACCGAGCACGACGTCACCGTCACGCTCACCCGGCGCCTGCGCTCCGTGCGCCGCGGCGGCGACGGCCGACTGGTGGCGACCCTGTTCAGCGAGTACACCGGCACCGAGAGCGAACGCGTCGTCGACCACGTCGTCGTCGAGCACGGCACACTGCCCAACGACGAGCTGTACACCGACCTGCTGCCCGCCTCCAGCAACCTCGGCGAGGTCGACCACCGGGCCCTCCTCGCCCGCGAGCCGCAGACCGTCGTCCGCAACCCGGCCGGCCGCTACCAGCTGTTCCGCATCGGTGACGCGGTCACCAGCCGCAACATCCACGCCGCCGTATACGACGCGCTGCGCCTGTGCCTGCCGGTCTGACGAGTTCCCGGAGCGACACCATGACTGTCCACGCACCCAGTGACACCGCTGCCTCCTCCTGCGACGCCACCCCCGCCGATCTCGTCGCCCGCCGCTTCCCCGGCCACAGCCTCGAAGCGCCCTTCTACGTCAGCGACGCGATCTTCCGCCTCGACGTCGACGCCGTCTTCGCCCGCAGCTGGATCTTCGCTGCCGCTGAGGCCGAACTCCCCGAACCCGGCGACTACATCACGGTCACCATCGGCCCCTGCTCCGTCATCGTCGTCCGCGACGACGACGAGGAGGTGCGGGCCTTCCACAACGTGTGCCGCCACCGCGGCGCCCGCATCCTCAACGACGAGCGCGGCTCGGTCGGCAACATCGTCTGCGGCTACCACCACTGGACGTACGGCGTCGACGGGCAGTTGCTGCACGCCGAGTCGCAGCCGCCCGACTTCGACCGCTCGTGCTTCGCCCTGCGCTCCGTCCACGTCCGCACGGTCGCCGGCCTCGTCTTCCTCTCCCTGGCCGCCCAACCGCCCGCCGACTTCGACGAGTTCGCCTCCCGCGTCGAGCCCTACCTCGCGCCGCACAACCTGGCGCGCGCCAAGGTGGCGAAGCAGGTCGACCTTGTCGAGCACGGCAACTGGAAACTCACCATGGAGAACAACCGCGAGTGCTACCACTGCGCGGGCCACCCCGAACTCCAGCGCTGCTACTTCCCGCTCTACAACTTCACCGAGGACGAGGTGCCGCCGGGCATGCGGGCCACCTTCGAACGCTTCCAGAAGGCCGACGCCGAGGCCCGAGCCACGTACGAGTCCCTCGGCCTGCCCTACGCCACCATCGAGGAACTCGTCGAGCGCCCCACGGGTTTCCGCATCCAGCGCGAACCGCTCGACCTCGCGGGGGAGTCCTTCACCCCCGACGGCAAGGCCGCCGTACGCCGACTGCTCGCCGACTTCCCGACGGCGCGCCTCGGCCACCTCGGCCTCCACCTTCAGCCCAACGCGTGGTTCCACTTCTCGGCGGACCACGCGGTGCTGTTCTCCGTCATTCCGCTCGCCGCGGACCGCACCCTCGTACGCACGACATGGCTCGTGCACGCGGACGCCGAGGAGGGCATCGACTACGACCTCGACACCCTGACCGGCGTCTGGGTGGCCACCAACGAACAGGACGCGGTCTTCGTCTCCCGCGCCCAACTGGGCGTGAGCAGCCCCGCGTACGTACCGGGCCCGTACAGCCCGACCGAGTCCCAGGTCGAGTCCTTCGTCACCTGGTACATCACCCGGCTCAAGGCGCACATGGAGGGCCCATGACGACGGCGACACTGACAGCGGTTGGCCTTCCACCCGCCTGGGCCGACGGCCTGCTGGTGTGCCAGCAGGTCCACGACGTGACGGCGGACGTGAAGACCTTCGTCCTCGCCCCCACCGAACCGCGGCTGTTCCGCCACGACCCCGGCCAGTTCCTCACCCTCTGCCTGGACATCGACGGAGAGCCGGTCGAGCGCTGCTACACCCTCTCCTCGGCGCCCACCCGCCCCGACCTCGCCACCATCACGGTGAAACGCGTCCCCGGCGGGCATGTGTCCAACTGGCTGCACGACCACCTGACACCCGGCAGCACGGTGTGGGCGCGCGGCCCTCTCGGCCGGTTCACCATCAACCATCACCCCGCCCCGAAGTACTTGTTCCTGTCGGCGGGCAGTGGTGTCACCCCGCTGATGTCGATGACCCGCACGCTGTACGACCTGGCCCACCCCGTGGACGTCGTCTTCGTCCACAGCGCCCGTACCTTCGACGACATCATCTTCCGCCGGGAACTTGACTTCATCGCGGCGGCGTCCCCCAACTTCCGGATACGCCACGTCCTGGACGACCACGGCGAGCAGCTCAACGCGCAGGTGCTGCGTGCCGTGGCCCCCGACTTCGCCGAACGCGAGGTGTTCACCTGCGGCCCGGCCGGCTACATGGCGGCCGTACGCGCGATGCTCACCGCCGAGGGCTTCGACATGGCCCACCACCACGAGGAAAGCTTCACGCTCGAGGCACCGGTGACACCGGAGTCCGAGTCCATTACCGAACTCGGCACCGGCTTCAAGGTCCAACTGGCCCGCACCGGACGCACCATAGAGTGCGACGCCGAGACACCCGTCCTGGCGGCCGCCGCCCGCGAGGGCATCACGCTCCCCGCATCCTGCGCGCAGGGCATGTGCGGCACCTGCAAGACGACCCTGCTGTCCGGCTCGGTCGACATGCGGCACGCGGGTGGCATCCGCCCCCGCGAGATCGCCAACAACAAGATCCTGCTGTGCTGTTCGACGCCGCGGGAGGACGTGGTGATCGACGCGTAACCGCGATCACTCGGCCCAGGGAAGGGGGATCCTGTCGTCGCTGCCGGGCAGCATCGCCCGGCCGCCGACGACCATGGCGACGAGCGCCTGGGCCGGCCCACCCACCGCCTTCACCTGCCGCACGACCCCACCAGGCAACACAACCGCCTGCCCGACCACGGCCCGCCCGACCTCGCCCTCCACATCCACCTCGAACTCGCCGCCCAGCGGCATCCAGACCTGTTCGCGGTCGATGATGTGCACCGGCGTGGCGGAATCGGCGCCCAACTCCACCCGTCAGGTGCTGACTTCGGTGCTCCCCTGGCTGGGGGCCGCGAGACCGAACGTCGCACCAGCGGGGGTCTTGGTCGTCCGCTGCGCACTTTCACTGATCACGTTCATGACGCCCCCTGTGTAAAGTTGCTTTACTTGCGCCGAGTAAAGCCACTTTATTCAGGTGTCAAGATGAAGGCATGGAAACCCCCGACCCGCTCGAGCGCACCGAACTCACCTTCCTGCTCGGGATGGCCTTTCAGCTGGTGCTCACCGAGTTCGTGAGTCGGGTCGACGCCGCCGGATACTCCGACCTCCGCCCCGTGCACGGCATGGTGTTCCAGGTGTTGCACGGTTCCGGTGCCACCAGTAGCGAGCTCGCAGAGGAGCTCGGAGTCACCAAGCAGGCCGCGGGGCAGATCATCGACGACCTGGAGAATCGGGGGTACGTGGAGCGCCGGCCGCATCCCGCCGGCGGCCGGCGCAGCCTCGTCGTACTGACCGGCAAGGCTCTGGAGCACCTCGCCGTCGCCGGAGGGATTCTGCACGACCTGGAGGCGCAGCTGGCGGAGCGGCTGAGTGCGTCGGGCCGGGAGGTGCCGCGGGCCGAACTCGCCGCGATCGTGCGTACGTTGGCGGGGGACAGGATTCCGCCGTTGCGTCCGGTGTGGTGAGTGCGCTCGGTCAGTCGGTGAGCCGCCCGGTGACGGCCCCGGCCGCCGCGAGCCCGACGACGGCCAGGCAGCTGCTCACCAGGAACGGGTCGAAGGTGTCCATCGCGGGGGCGAACCCGACGCCCACGTAGAGCGTGACACCGGCGGAACCGCCCAACTGGTCCGCGGCCCGCTGGACGCCGGAGGCGATACCGGCGTCGTCCTCGGTCACGCCCGACACCGCGACGTACTGCAGGCCGACGATCCCGAATCCCATCCCGGCCGCGATGAGTGCCATGGCCGGGACCAGCGCCCAACCGGCCGCCCCGAGCGAGGCGACCAGCGCGATGGCGGCCATCGCCAGCACGGTGAACCCGACCCCCGCCAGCACACACGCCCGCGCGCCCCAGCGCCCGAGCAGTCGCGGCACCAGCACCGAGGCCGCGATCAGGGACACCGCCAGCGGCAGCATCGTCAGACCCGCCTGGAGCGGTCCAGCGCCCAATCGGTTCTGAAGGTAATAGGTGAACAGCAGGAACGACGTGGACAGCGCGGCGCTCAGCAGTGCGGTGGCGGTGTTGGCCAGGACGCGTGGACGGTTGCGGAAGAACCGCAGCGGCACGAGCGGGTGGCGTGATCGGCGCTCGATCCTGACGAACAGGGTGCCGGCCACCACCGCGCCCGCCAAGGCCACCGGCGGCAGCCAGGCTCGCCCACCGTCCGCCGCCCCCGCCTCGACGACGCCGAGCGTGAACAGCAGCGGCGCCGCGATCAGCAGGAGGGAACCCGGAAGGTCCAAGGGGGCCTGCCCGGCGGGCCGTTCGCCCGGAACGAGGAACACCGCCGCCGCGAGTACGACCAGGATGAAGGGTACGGACGCCAGGAAGATCCACCGCCAGCCGAGCAGCTCGGTGACGACACCGGAGACCACGAACCCGAGGACGAGGCCACAGCTCGCGACCGCCGCCCACACACTCAACGCCCGTGACCTGCGCGGCCCCTCGGGAAACATGAGCACGATCACCGCCATCGCCGCGGGAAGCGCGATCGCCTCCCCGGCGCCCTGCAACAGCCGGGCCGCCACCAGCACGGCGAACGACGGCGCGAGCCCCGCCAGCAGCGACGCGGCGCCGAACAGTGCGGTGCCGAGCAGGAGGACGCGGCGCCTGCCCAGTACGTCGCCGAGCCGGCCGCCCAGCATCAGCAGACCGCCGCCGGTGATCGTGTACCCGACCACGACCCAGGTCAGTGTGTGCCCGTCGACGTCGAAGTCGGCGCCGATCGAGGGCAGGGCGACATTGACCACGGTCACGTCGACCGCGATGAAGAACTGCAACATGGCCATGCAGCACAGCACCAGCCACGCACGCACCGGGGACGAACCGTCCCGCCGCGAAAGTCGCGAAAGTCGCGAAAGTCGCGAAAGTCGCGAAAGTCGCGAAAGTCGCGAAAAGAGAATGCCTGAAAACACAGAGTGCTCCGTTACCCAGAAGGGGTTCCGAGCAGCACCGACGTGCCGCTCCGGTCATTTCACGGAGCGGCAGAACGTCCGAAGAGTAGTGAGATGAACGCCCCGCCGCTAGCGGAGCGCCCTCGTCACCGCGGCACAGGCGGCCGCGCAGGAAGAAGCAGACATGCGGGCGATGCTACCGGACCGCCCCGTTCGGCTGCGGAGTGTCCGCCACGGGCGCCGGAAGATCGGCCGCCAGGTGGTCGTGTGTCGCGTCCGGGTCGGTCAGGCGGTTGAGGCGCGCCGGGACGTCGAAGCCGACCAGGGCGACGACGATGATCGTGCCGGCGAAGGTGAGCACGGCCAGGGCCTTGCCGAGCGGCATCCCGTCAGCCAGCGAGGCACCAAGGACCGGGGCCACGGCGCCGCCGAGCGCACCCACGTTGTACGTGAAGCCGAGCGCGGCCGCCCGGTTCTCCGTGGGGAAGTGGCCGCCGATGTAGCGCGGCAGCAGACCGGAGATGCCGAAGCTGAGCCCCTGAAGGACGAACAGGAGAGCGCCCAGCAGAAGCAGGTTGTCCTTGACCGCGAAGACCGGGAAGACGAACACCATCGAGGCGATCAGCGTGAGCGAGTACGCCTTCTTCGTGCCGATCCAGTCACCGACGAACCCGGCCAGCCAGCAGCCCGCCATCGTGCCGAAGCCCGCGAAGAACATCGCGTTGCTGACCTGGTCGGGGGAGTAGCCGAGGTCCGACTTGAGGTACGTCGGAAGGAGTGCCTGGATGGGCCAGGTGTAGAGGAACGCGAAGAACACCGTCACGGTCATCGCCACGTACAGCGTCCAGTTGCGGCGCCCGCCCATCTGCGCCGCCAGCGCGATGAGGCTGACACCTGCGACGACCGAGAGCACGGGCACGTACCCCGCGCCGATGGGTGTGAAGACGGCGAAGAGGGAGATCGTCGCGGCGACCGTCAGGACGACGTTGGCCGTCGCGCGGGCCGTCGTCGCGAAGAGCGGGCGGAAGGGGTTGGGCTTCTTCGTCTTCTGCTCGACCGTCTCGCTCCACTCGGCGGCCTCCGGCAGTGCCCGGCGCAGCCACAGGGCGACCACGATCGGGATGATCCCGATGTAGAACATCCACCGCCAGCCCAGCGTCGGCACGACCCACTTGTACACCTCGGCCGCCAGCACCGAACCGACCGAGAACCCGGAGATCAGGAACCCGCTCGCCCGGTTCCGCAGACGCGCGGGCCAGCTCTCCATCGCGTACGTCGCGCTGGCGCTGTACTCGCCCGCCATCCCCATGCCGATGGCGAGCCGGGCGACGAACAGGCTGGTGTAGTCCCAGGCGAAACCGCAGGCGAAGGTGCCGAGGGAGTACAGCAGGATGCTGACCACCATTGAGAGCTTGCGGCCGTAGCGGTCGCCGAGGGCGCCGAGCACGGCGCCGCCGATCCACCGGGTGATGAACGCGGCGGACACCAGGCTGGCGCCCTCCACCGTGCTCAGCCCGAAGTCGGCACTGATCTCCGTGAGGACGAGGGTGATCAGGACGAAGTCGAAGCCGTCCAGGACATAGCCGATCCAGGCGGCGAAGAACGACTTCCACTGGGTACCGGTCACCTCGCGGTACCAGGGGCCTGTGTCGTGGGTTGTGTGGCGCACGGTGTCTCCATCATGTCGGACCGCCTCGGCATTGAGTACGGGCCGCGGGCGGTGGCGTGTCAGCGCTGAGCGAGTCCTGCGACGAATTGGCTGGTCAGAGCGGTGGGAGCGGTGATGGCTGTGCCGACTACGACACTGTGGGCACCGCGGGCCAGGGCCTGCGCGGCCTCCTGCGGGGTGCGGACGCGGCCTTCGGCGACCACGGGTGTGTCGAGGGCCGTGGCGAGCGCGGCGACGAGGTCGAGGTCCGGGCCGTCCTGCTTCGGGGTGCCGGGGACGTAGCCGGAGAGCGTGCTGGACACCAGGTCGGCGCCCGCGACCACCGCGGCGACACCTTCGTCGAACGTCGCGACGTCGGCCATCACCAGGGCGCCCGCCGCGTGCACGGCCTCGGCAGCCGCGGCGAAGGTGCTGCCGTCGGGACGCGGCCGGTCGGTGGCGTCGATCGCGACCACATCGGCGCCCGCCTCGGCGATCGCCACGGCGTGCCGGACGGTCGGCGTGATGTAGACGCCGGTGTCGCCGTCCTTCCAGAGGCCGATCAGGGGCAGGTCGACGGCCGCACGGATCGCGGCCACCACCTCGGGTTCATTGGCGCGGATGGCGGCCGCGCCACCTGCGGCGGCGGACTGTGCGAGGCGGACGAGGGTGGAGGTCTCGCGCATCGGGTCGCCGGGCGGGGCCTGGCAGGACACGATGAGCCGGCCGGCGAGGGCTTCGGTCAGGGCGGTCGCGGTGAGAGGGGTGCGGGGCGTCATCAACTGGCTCTGCTTCCAAGGGGGTTCGGGTGGAGGCGGCGGTCGTGCGGGTCGCGCAGCGGCGGTTCGGCGGCGCTCGTCAACGGCTGCGCGGTCTGTGCAGTGGAGCCGTGCCGGTCAGGGCCGCCGCGCCCAGCACGGCCGCGTCGGCGCCGAGGGTCGGGGGAACGGGGGTCAAGTCCCGTAGTAGTGGCATGAGTTCACCCGCGAAGGCGCGGGCGAGCGCGTCCCCGTAGAGCGGGCCGATCCGCGGGACACCGCCCCCGACCACGACACGGTCGGGGCCGAGCGCGTTGGCGAGTCCGCCGAGGGCGCGCCCGGTCGCCGTCGCGCCGATCGTGATCGCCCGGACGGCGTCGTCTTCCCCGGCCGCCGCACGCTCGGCGACTGTCTGCAGGCGGTCGGCGGTCCGCCCGGTGAGCCGCTCGTACAGGGCGGTGATGCCGGGCCCCGAGGCGACGGCCTCCAGGTGTCCGCTCGCACCGCAGGTGCACGGGAGGCCCGCGGCCTCGGGGCTCGGCAGATGCCCGAGGTGTCCTGCGACGCCCGCGACCCCGTGCAGCATGCGGCCACCCGCGGCGACGGCGCCCCCGACTCCCGTGCCGACGGCGACGAACAGCAGCGTGGCGTCGGCGCCGAGCGCGGCGAGTTCGGGGCCCGCCGTGGCCCGCACGTCGTTGTCGCAGGCGACCGGGAGGCCGGTGCGCTCCGCGAGACCGGAGCCGAGCGCGGTGCCCGCCCACCCGCGGATCGTGTCGGTCGAGGCGGTCACCATGCCCGTACGGGGATCGATCACGCCGGCCGCGGCGACACCGACGGCCCGTGCGCCGTGGTCGACGGCCCGCGCCGCCGCACCGAGGGCGTCGAGTACGGCAACGGGCCCCTCGGCAGCGGGAGTTGGCCTGGTGTGCCGGTCGAGTACGGACCCGTCCGGGCCCACCAGGGCGGCGGCGATCTTCGTGCCGCCCAGGTCGAGCCCGATGACGGGACCGGACACCGGAAGGGGCCCGGTGCTCATCGGACCGGCGCGAGCCCGGCGGCCCGCAGGCGCACGGCGATGCTCTCGACGGACGCCTCGCTCAGCTGGATCTGCGGGAACGCGGTGTCGCCGTTGTTGATGACGCCGAGCAGCCGCAGGGCACCCTTGAAGGAGCCGAGCGCCGACGAACTGCGCCCCATGTCCTCATCGGGCCCGACGTCGACGATGCCGAAGAGCTCGACGAGTCGCTCCTGCTCCTTGGCCGCCAGGTCCCAGTCACCGGCACGGGCAGCCTCGTAGAGACGTACGTACGCGGCGGGGTCCACGTTCCCGATGCCCGGCACGACGCCGTCCACGCCTGCCAACAGGACGGCGTCCACGGTGAGTTCGGAGCCGGTCAGGATGCTGAAGTCGGGTGCGGGTCCGGTCGTCCGGCCGTCCCGGCCGCCCAGTTCGACGATCAGGCGACGCAGTCCGCCCTCGTCGCCGCTGCTGTCCTTGACGCCGGCCAGGGTGCCGTCCTGCGCCAGCTCCCGCAGCAGTGCGGCGGACAGCTTGCTGTGCACCGACACCGGCAGGTCGTACGCGAACAGCGGCAGGTCGACGCTCGCGCGGATGCGCCGGAAGTGCCGGGCGATCTCCAGCGGATGGGTCCGCGTGTAGAACGGCGCGGTGGCCACGAGCCCGTCGGCGCCCAGCTCCGCGGCCTTGGCGGCGTGGTCGAGGACGCGCGGCGTGGTGGTGTCGATGACGCCCGCGAGCACCGGCACCCGGCCCGCGGCGGCGCGCACCACCGTCTCCAGGACCGTGGCGCGCTGCGCGTCGGTGAGGTAGGCGACCTCGCTCGTCGAGCCCAGCGCGAACAGGCCGTGCACGCCGCCGTCGATGAGGTGCTCGACGAGCCGGGACAGGGAGGCGGTGTCGATGTCGCCCTGCGCGTCGAGCGGCGTGCAGACGGGCGGGACGACCCCGCGGAGAGGGCTGGTGAGAGGCATTGCGGTTGCTCCAGTGTTGCTGCGGAGGCGTGGCTCGTGAACGGCCACGGGGTAAGACGTAAGATGTCTTACGTCAGGCATCACCATAGACTCAGCCGGGCGCCAAAGGTCAAGAGCGTCGTGAGTCACACCACACCGGGATGTACGCCGGAAAGCAACACCGGGTTTTCACACCCGGTCGAATCGGAAGGAGGTCGTCGGGTGGCCCGCTCCACGCTGACCGCGGACGTGCAGGAGAGCATCAAGCAGCTGATTCTGGAGCGCGGTCTCACGCCGGGCAGTCCGCTGCCGCCCGAGGGCGAGCTGGCGGAGCTCTTCGACGTCAGCCGGGTCTCGCTGCGCGAAGCGCTCAAGGCGTTGCAGGCCTTGCAGGTCATCGAGATCCGGCGCGGCTCCGGCACCTTCGTGGGCGCGCTCTCCCTCGACCCCTTCGTCAAGGGCCTCGCCTTCCGCGCGGCGGTGCGGCACCGCAACGGGGAGCCGAGCCTGTACGAACTCATGCGGGTGCGCGAGGCGTTGGAGGCGGGCCTGATCGAGAGCGTGGCGGCGTCCGTGCCCGAGGAGGACCTGGAGGCGCTGCGCGCAATCGTCGCGGACATGGAGAAGGAGGCCGAGACGGGGCGCGTCGCACGGGCCACGGATCGCGCCTTCCACGTGGCGCTCTACCGCTCCCTCGACAACTACCTGCTCAGCGAGGTGCTCGACGCGTTCTGGGCGGCCATGGACCAGGTCCGCGACGACATCGGCGACAGCCACCAGGCGGGCGTCGTCACCGCCGCCCACCACAAGGCGATCGTCGACGCCCTGGCCGCGGGGGACGGGCCCCGCGCGGCGGCGGCGATGCGTACGCACTTCGACGGCATCCGGGAGCGACTGGCGCCGGGCGGCATCGCGGCGGCCGCCCGCCCGGTGGGCTGAACCGGGGGTCAGCCGCGGGGCCCCGCCTCCTTGTCGTAGCGGGCCCGCAGGTCCTCCCAGAACCCGAGCCCTACGGACTCGAACAGCCCGCGCACCGGCAGCTGCCCGGCGGTGTCGAGGTCGCCGGTGGCCGCGCGGGCCAGTGCGTCGCGCATCGCGGCCGCGGCGCCGCCGACGTTGAGGAGCGGCATGATGACCAGCGCGTACCCAGCCCCGCGCAGCACGTCGAGCCCCGCGTCGGGTGTCTTGCCGCCGGGGACGAGGTTGAAGAGCGCGGGCGCGTCGACCTCGGACGGCACCCGCCGCACCTCCTCCACCGTCTGCGGCGCCTCGACGAACACCATGTCCGCACCCGCCTCGACGTACCGGTTGACCCGGCGCACGGCCTCGTCGAAGCCGTGCGTAGCGCGGCAGTCGGTGCGGGCGATGAGAACCGTGCCCGGGTCACGGCGCGCCTCGGCCGCCGCCTCGATCTTCGCGGCGAACTCCCCGGCGTCCACCACACGCTTGGCGTCGAGGTGCCCGCACCGCTTGGGAAACTCCTGGTCCTCCAGCTGGATCGCGGCGACACCGGCGCTCTCGTAGAGCTGAACGGTCCGGTACGTGTGGGTGATGTCGCCGAACCCGGTGTCCGCGTCGGCGATCAACGGAATGCCCAACACCTCGGCGAGCAGCCCGGCCTGACGCACCATCTCGGTCTGCGTGGCGAGGCCGATGTCCGGCAGCCCGTTCGCGGCGGCCACGGCCGCGCCCGACATGTAGGCGGCGCGGAACCCGGCGCCCGCCGTCAGCGACGCCGACAACCCGTCGTACACACCGGGCGCGAGCGCCGCGGACCGTTCCCGCAGGATCTCCCGCAGCCGATTCCGTGTGTCCGTCATGAGCCTGCCTCCACCGGTTCGATGCCTCGTTCGCGATCAGTCCCTCATCCGACACTCCGGGGGCCCGCGAGGGAAGTGGGCGACGCCGCAGGCGCCGATGGCGGTCAGCACCCGGGCATGGGCATGGCGGTGTTACACAACCCGGACAGCGCCATGATCGGTTGATGATGAGCGCCCACGTAGGGTCATGTCACAACGACTTGACCAGTCGCCAGTCAATCAGCCGCCAGTCATCAAACGGGGGAGCAGTTCCATGTCCGTACGTCTCGCACACCGTTCCAGCCGCATCGTCCTGACCGCGCTCGCCGCGGTGTCCCTGTCGGTGGCCGCCACCGCGTGCTCCTCGGGGGCCGCGGAGCAGGACAGTGGCAAGCAGAGCACCTCCAGCGGATCGAAGTCCGACGCCAAGGCCGACACGGCGAAGACGGACTCGAACACCGAGGCCGGCACCGAGAGCAAGTCCGGCACCGACGCCACGGGAATCGACGCCGTCAAGAAGGAGCGCGTCGGCCAGTCCTGCGGCACCAACGACCTGGACTTCACCGTCGGCGTCGAGTCCCAGGCCGGTGGCTACTATCTGCTCACCGCGAAGGCCAAGCCGGGCATCACCTGCTACCTGGACGGCAAGACCGCCGACGTCGCCTTCGGCTCCTCGCCCGACAGCCACGCCGGGCCCGCGGAGCAGGCCGTCAGTGACACGGTCAAGCTCTCCGGCTCCACCAAGGCCTACGCCGGCGTCAACCCCAAGTCGGTGAACAAGAACGGCGGCGTGGAGTTCGGGCAGATCATCATCTCCGTCGGTGACACCGGGATCGACCCCGTGGCGCTGAAGCTCCCGGACACCGCTGTCGTCGACAAGCCCGTCGCCACCAACTGGCACGCCGACGCCGCGGACGCCGTCCCCTTCAGCTGAGCTTCGGCGCCCGCACCGTCCGCCCCACCTCCGCCCGCAGCTTCACGAACTCCGGAAGTCCCCGTGTCGCGATCTGGTCGCGCTCCACGGGGAGTTGGACCCGGAGGTCCAGCGCGATGCCGGAGTCGGGGGCAGGAGAGAGGACGACCACGCGGTCTCCCACGTAGACACTCTCGTCGATGTCGTGCGTGACGAACACGATCGTGGTGCCGTCGGCGCGATGGACGTCGAGCAGCAGGTCCTCCAGGTCCTCGCGTGTCTGCGCGTCGAGGGAGCCGAAGGGCTCGTCCATGAGGAGCAGTGACGGGCGGACCACCAGGGCGCGGGCGATCGCGACCCGCTGCTGCATGCCGCCGGAGAGCTGCCAGGGATGGCGCCGGGCCGAGGCCTCGAGGCCGACGCGTGCCAGGATGCGGTCGGCCGCGGCCCGCCGTTCGGTGCGGCGCAGTCCCTGGCGGCGCAGCGGCAGCGCCACGTTGTCGCGGACGGTCAGCCAGGGCAGCAGGGAACGGCCGTAGTCCTGGAACACGACCGCGAGCCGGTCGGGCACCCCGGTGACCGGGGTGTCGTCGATGGTGATCGTGCCCTCCTGTACGGGGAGCAGGCCCGCGATGGTGCGCAGCAGTGTCGACTTGCCGCAGCCCGACGGGCCCACGACACACAGGAGTTGGCCGCTCGGAACGGTCAGCGACACATCGTGCAGGACGCGATGGGACCCGTACGACCGGCTGATGGCGGTGAGGCGCAGCAGGTGGGGGCCGTCCTCGTCGCCGAGGTGTGTCGTCATGCCGTCCTCCCCGTGCCGAGCACACGCTTCTCGATGACCAGCAGGCCGGTGTTGAGCAGATATCCGAGGATGCCGAGCAGGGCCAGGGCGGCCCACACGGTGAGCAGGTCCGAGCGCGACTGGGCGTCAGTGAGGACGAATCCGATGCCGTTCTCGGTACCCGGCAGCAGCTCGCAGAAGACCATGAGGATCAGGGCGAGTGACAGGCTGAGCCGCAGTCCGGCGAAGATACGGGGCAGCGCGGACGGCACGATGACGTACCAGAGCCGCTCGGCCGTGGTGAGCCGCAGCGCGGCGGCGACTTCGAGGCGCAGCGGGTCGGTGTTGCGGGCGCCCTCCGCGGTGTTCACGAGCACCGGCCACACGGCGCTGAACACGATCGACGTGATCTGCATCGGCGTACCGAAGTCGAGGACCACGACGAAGACCGGCACCAGGGCGGGCGGCGGCACGGCCCGCGCGAACTGCAGCACCGGATCGCACAGCGCGTACACCCGCCGGGAGCGGCCGATCGCCACCCCGAGCACGATCCCTGCGACGGCCGCGAGCAGGAAACCGGCCGCCATCCGGCCGAGGCTCGGGAAGATGGTGTCGAACGCGTCGTCGGTCAGGAACACGTGACGAACTGGACCCGAGAACCACAGCTCGTACGCTTGGCGCGCGATGCGTGACGGGGGCGGGAAGAAGACGCTGCCGTGTGCGCGGGCCGCCACCTCCCAGATGGCGACGGCGAGCGCGAGTACGGGCCAGCGGAGCAGGGTGCCGGGCCCGACAACGACCTTGTGAATGAGGCGAGTTGGCGCCTGTGACGTACGCGTCATGCGCGCACCGCCTGCCGCTCGGGCGTCCACGGGAACAACCGCCGTTCACCCCACACCAGTACGCCATTGATCAGCAGTCCGAGCACGCCCGCCCACACCACGCCCGCGAGCACGTCCCGGTTGCCGTCCGTGGCCTGTTGGGCCTGAGCGATGAAGATGCCGAGGCCCTCGCCGAACCCGGACAGAAGTTCCGTGGCGACGGCCACGACGAGGGCGACGGCCGCCGAGATACGGATGCCGACGGCGATGAACGGCGCCGCGCCGGCCAGTTCGACGCGCAGCAGCACCGCGATCCGGCCGAATCCGAAGGCGCGCAGCGTGTCCTTGGCCAGCGGCTCGTTCTCGTGGAGGCCGTACATCGTGTTGAACAGGATCGGCCACACCGAGGCGTACGTGACGAGCGCGATCTCCGTCTCGGTGCCGGAGCCGAGCAACAACGAAACCAGCGGGATCAGCGCCACGGACGGCAGTGGCCGCAGGAACTCCACGATCGCGCGGACCGCCGCGTCGACGACGGGCACACTCCCGAGCAGTAGCCCGGCCGGCACGGCGATCGCACACGCGAGGGCGAGACCGAGCACCCAGGCGCGCAGCGTGGCGCCGACCCCGTCGAGGAACACGGAGTCGCCCGCCAACTCGACGGCGCGGGCCAGCACATCGGACGCGGGCGGCAGATACTCGCGTCGCACGATCCCTGCGCGCGACACCGCCTCGCACACACCGAAGGCCAGCAGCACACCGAGGACGCCGAGCCCGGCGTCCCGGCGGGCGCGCCCGTTCACTTGACGACGAGTGTCGACGGGTCGACGGCCTTCTTCAACAGCCCCTGCTTCCGCATGAGTTCAGTGAGGCGGCGCAGCTGGTCCGGGTCGGTCTTCGACGGATACGCGGGCAGTCCCATCGACTTGGCCTGCGCGGACTTGACCTTGCTGTAGGTGGGTACGACCTTGCGGACGGCCGCGGGGTCCTCGTCGGCGATCTTCGAGGCGGCCTCGATGGCGCGCTTGAACTTGGCGGCGGTGTCCGGGTTCTGCTTCGCATACTTTGCGGTCGTGACGTATCCGCTGATGGGCAGCGACTCGACGGGGCTCGCGGCGCCGTCGATGAGGACCCTCGCCTTGAGGCCGCTCTGGATCGCGCCGTCGAAGGGCTCGACGACATGCACCGCGTCGACCTGCCCCTTCTCCAGGGCGGCCGCCATCTGCGGGAACGCGATCTGCCGGTACGCGGGCGTGGCGGCGCCCCGTTTCTCCAGGATCGCGTCGAGCGTGAGCGTCTGGATGTTGTTGAGGATGTTGACCGCGACCTTCTTGCCCTTCAGGTCGTCCGCGCTCTTGATGGCGGAGTCCTTCGGCACCAGGACATCCATCATGTGCGGCGCCGTCCGCACACCCTCCGCGAGGATGCGCACGTCGAGTGTGCCCTTCTCATGGGCCTGAAGGAAGGTCACATAGTTCGCGCTCGCGATCACGTCGACCTGGCCCTTGGACAGGGCGGGCAACGCCTGGATGCTCTGCTGAACGGGCTGGATGCGGACATCCAGCCCCTCCTTCTTGAACAACCCCCGGTCGCGGGCGATGTACAGCGCGGCGGAGTCGGTCAACGGCAGCGCGGCGACGGTGACGTGGGAGTCCTGGCCGCCGCCGGCATCGTCCGAACCGCTGTCACCGCAGGCCGTCATCAGTAGGGCAAGTGTGGTGACGGCCACCGCCGCCCCACCCGTACGCGTCTTCACCTGACGTGACGTCACCGTCCTTGCTTACCAGGTGATTGACGGTGATCGCCACAGTGCCCACAGTGCCTCGGCCGCCGTCACCGGATCATCCCTGGTCGCGGCGGAGCAGCAGATTCATGGCGGTGAGGGTCAGCACGGTCTCGCCGTGCTGGTTGAGCACCTCGACGTCGGTGTGGACGAGGCCCCGGTCGTGCTTGGTGCGGGAGGGGCGGGCCGCGCGGACCGTGGCGCGGATCGAGAGGCTGTCGCCGGGGCGGACCGGGCGCGGCCAGCGCAGTTCGTCGATGCCCGGCGAGGCGAGGCTCGCGACCTTGCTGACGTAGTGGTCGGCGTACAGCCGCATCATCACCGAGGCGGTGTGCCAGCCGCTGGCGATCAGCCCGCCGAAGGGCCCGGTGCCCGCCGCCTCGGGGTCGGTGTGGATGTCCTGCGGGTCGAACTCCCCGGCGAAGCGGAGGATGGCCTGCTCGGTGACGGTGATGCTGCCGAAGGTGTACGTCGATCCGGGCACGTAGTCCTCGAAGTACCGCTTCTCGGCCGGGGTGTTGAAGTCAGGGCCGAGGGTGTGCGTCGATGCTGTGGTCATCGATCGCACGTTAGCGGACGAGTGCGCGGGCCGCGATCTCCAGGAAATCGCGCAGCGGTTTGTCCCGACGGCCCGCGGGGACGGCCAGGCACGTCTCGATCCTCGCGGCGTCCGTGACCGGGACGTGGGTGAGGTCGGGGCGGGAATAGGAGCGGGCGAGGCTCAGGGGGACGAGGGCGATTCCGTGGCCGGAGGCGATGAGTTCGAACTTCTCCTCCAGGGTCGAGGTCCGGCGGTTCGGCGTGTCGAGGAGGCGCTCGCCTTCGAGGTCCGCGGAGCTGATCTCGGCGCGCTCGGCAAGCGGGTGCGTGGTCGGCATGCAGGCGACCCTGGGTTCCTCCCCGATGGGAATGATGTGCAGGCCTTCTTCCTCGAACTGCCGTCGGAAATAGCCGACTTGGGCCCTGCCGTCCCGGAGTGGCGCATCCTGTTCCCACCAGCGGGCGGGGACGAGGTCGGTCTCCACGTCCGGGTGCCGTGCCGTGAAGGCACGCATGGCGTCCGCCACGTGCAGGCCGGGGGAGAAGGCGACCACGAGCCGCTGTACGCCGCGCTCGACGTCCCGTACGCGCTGGACTCCCGCGGTGACGGACGCGAGGATGCCCTGCGCCTCCTCGTAGAGCTGCTGTCCGGCGGCGGTCAGCTCCACGCTGCGGCTGGTGCGGTCGAAGAGCGTGCACTCCAACTCCTGCTCGAACGCGCCGATCTGGCGGCTGAGCACCGGCTGGGCGATGTAGAGCTGCTGCGCCGCCCGGCCGAAGTGGCGGTGCTCGGCCACCGCGACGAAGTAGCGCAGTTTGCGCAGATCCAGATCCATACCCTCAGGGTATTGATTGCCGGGAAGGGTATTGGACGTTTCCCGGAGGCGGGTCCGAGACTCGAGGCATGATCGTGCTCACCACACCCACCGGAAACATCGGCAGCCAGGTCCTGGACAGGCTGCTGGACGAAGCCCCCGCACGCGGCGAGGGGCTGCGTGTCATCGTGCGTGATCCCGCGAAGCTCCCCGACCGGGTACGTGCCGGCGTCGACGTCGTCACCGGCTCGCACGGCGACGCCGGCGTCGTCGACCGTGCCTTCGACGGAGCCGACGCCGTCTTTTGGGTGATCCCGCCGTCGGGCTCCGGGGCAACCAGCCTGGAGGCCCTGTACTCGGGCTTCACCGGCGCCGCGGCGAAGGCGTTCGCGGCGCACGACGTCGGACACGTCGTCGGCGTCTCCGCGCTCGGCCGCGGCACTCTCGTCGCCGGACGCGCCGGACACGTGACGGCGTCGCTGGCCATGGACGACCTCATCGCGGGCTCGGGCGTGGCCTACCGGGCGCTCGCGAACCCGAGCTTCATGGACAACCTGCTGCGGCAGGTGGCCCCGATCCGGGACACCGGCGTGTTCACCGACATCGTCGACGGCGACCGCCCCGCCCCGCTGGCCGCGACCCGGGACATCGCCGCGGCCGGCGCAGCCCTGCTGCTCGACCGTTCCTGGTCGGGGACGGGCGAAGTTCCGGTGCTGGGACCCGAGGACCTGTCGCCGAACGACATGGCCCGCGTCATGTCCGACGTACTCGACCGCCCCGTCCGCTACGAGCGGCAGACGCTCGACGACTTCCGTGCCGCACGCGCCGGACACGGCGCCGCTGAGGGGGTCGTCGAGGGGTTCGTCGACATGATGAGTGCCAAGGACGACGGCCTCGACACCGGTGTGCCGCGCACCGCACGGACCGCGAGCCCGACGAGCTTTCGCACCTGGTGCGAAGAGGTCCTCAAGCCGGCGGTCCAGGCATGAGCCCCGGGACCCCACCGCTCTGCACGACCTCGCCGAGACGTCCGGAGGGCGGGCTATCGCCAGCCCGCTCCGTGTGCGGGCTCCGTGCTGCCGTGCAGCCGCTCCTCCAGTAGCTCCAGCAGGCCGGGCAGGTCGGGGGCGATGGCGAGGTCGTCCAGCGTGGACGCTGGGAGGAGGCCCGAGTCCGCGATGCCGCGCAGGGCGCCGAGCAGCGGCGTCCAGAAGCCTCCTGCGTCGAGGAAGCCGACGGGCTTGGCGTGGAATCCGAGCTGACGCCAGGACCACACCTCGAAGATCTCCTCCAGCGTGCCGAGCCCGCCGGGCAGGGCGACGAAGGCGTCGGCCTGGTCGGCCATGAGCGCCTTGCGCTCGTGCATCGAGTCACACATGACGAGCCGGGTCACGCCCTCGTGCGCCCACTCCCGCTCGACCATGCTGCGCGGCATGACACCGATGACCTCGCCGCCGGCCTTCAGCGTGCTGTCCGCGATCGCGCCCATCAGGCCTCGGCGGCCACCGCCGTAGACGAGCCCGATGCCGCGCCGGGCAAGCTCCGTCCCGACGCCGACGGCCAGTTCGGTGTGGGCCGGGTCGACTCCGCTGGACGAGGCGAGGAAAACGGCGAGGCGGCGCATGGGGTCTCCTTGGGTGGTGGGCGTCCCTGAGGGGTTCCGTCGCCCGAACCCTGCCCTTCGGGTGGCTCAATATCTATGCCCGCGCGATGAGGGTTTTGCGGACCATGTGGTGAGAGTTGTTGTCGGGGCGGGAAAATTGGAATTCCATGGTGGATGCACGCTGATCTTGCGTGCTAGTCTCGTTGGAAGTTGCAGTTGTGGTTCCCAAAACTTCAGGTGCCCCCGACCTGCTCTTGCAGGGTGGGAGCGCCTTTGTATTACCGGTCATTTTCCGGTCGGGGTAATCATCGCGGCGACACGGTGTTCGCACAGTGCGGATCCGATGTACTGCCCCAAGGAGATATGACATGGCTACTGGAACCGTGAAGTGGTTCAACTCGGAAAAGGGCTTCGGCTTCATCGAGCAGGACGGCGGCGGCGCTGACGTCTTCGCCCACTACTCGAACATCGCCGCCCAGGGCTTCCGTGAGCTTCAGGAAGGCCAGAAGGTGTCCTTCGACATCGCGCAGGGCCAGAAGGGCCCGACGGCCGAGAACATCGTTCCGGCCTGACACTGAAGACATTTTGCAGCTGGGGCCCGCATCCTTCGGGGTGCGGGCCCCAGCTGCATCCGTTTCCGCACCCGTGCCCGCGTGGATTTCCGTCGGCCGGCTCTGCCTGTTTTTGCCATCGGTCCATACTTGTAATTCGCCATGCGGCTCATCGCTGCGGGGATTCCTTGGTATGCACCGCATCGAGGAAGGTTCCGCATGAACCGCACACGTACAAACGACCGTTCAAACGTCCGTTCAAACGACCGTTCCGCCCGCGCCCGTAGTGGCAATGCCTACGCCGGAAAGGGCGGCGGCCGCTTCGGCTCGTCGGCGCCGCGCCGTTCCGGCGGGCCGGCCCGCTCCGGCGGTCACGGCCGCCGACCCGCCGCGGTGCAGGGCGAGTTCGCGCTCCCCGAGACGATCACCCCCGCGCTGCCCGCCGTCGAGAGGTTCGCCGACCTCGGCATGCCCGAGCAGCTGCTGGCCGAACTCGGCAGGCAGGGCATGAGCGTCCCGTTCCCGATCCAGGGCGCGACGCTGCCGAACTCCCTGGCCGGACGCGACGTCCTGGGCCGCGGGCGGACCGGCTCCGGCAAGACCCTCGCCTTCGGCCTCGCGCTGCTTGCCCGCACCGCCGGACAGCGCGCCGAGCCCCGCAGGCCGCTGGGACTGGTCCTCGTACCGACACGCGAGCTGGCGCAGCAGGTGACGGACGCCCTCACGCCGTACGCCCGCTCCCTCAGGCTGCGGATGACCACCGTCGTGGGCGGCATGTCGATCGGCAGGCAGGTCAGTGCGCTGCGCGGCGGGGCCGAGGTCGTCGTCGCGACCCCGGGCCGGCTCAAGGACCTCATCGACCGCGGCGACTGCGGGCTGAACCAGGTCGGCATCACGGTGCTCGACGAGGCCGACCAGATGGCCGACATGGGGTTCATGCCGCAGGTGACCGCGCTGCTCGACCAGGTGCGTCCGGAGGGACAGCGGATGCTGTTCTCCGCCACCCTGGACCGCAACGTCGACCTGCTGGTGCGTCGCTACCTGAGCGACCCGGTCGTGCACTCGGTCGACCCGTCGGCCGGTGCGGTCACGACGATGGAGCACCACGTCCTGCACGTGCACGGCGCCGACAAGCACGCCGCCACCACGGAGATCGCCGCCCGCGACGGCCGCGTGATCATGTTCCTCGACACCAAGCACGCCGTCGACCGGCTCACCAAGGACCTGCTCAACAGCGGAGTGCGGGCCGCGGCGCTGCACGGCGGCAAGTCCCAGCCGCAGCGCACCCGCACGCTGACGCAGTTCAAGACCGGCGACGTCAGCGTGCTCGTCGCGACCAATGTCGCGGCGCGCGGCATCCACGTCGACAACCTGGACCTCGTCGTCAACGTCGACCCGCCGACCGACCACAAGGACTACCTGCACCGCGGCGGCCGCACCGCTCGCGCAGGTGAGTCCGGCAGCGTCGTCACCCTCGTCACGCCGAACCAGCGCCGAGCCATGGTCCGCCTCATGTCGGACGCGGGCATCCGGCCGCAGACCACCCCGGTCCGCTCCGGCGAGGAGGCACTGCACCGGATCACCGGCGCCCAGGCCCCGTCCGGTGTCCCGGTCGTCATCGCCGCACCGGCGACCGAGGGCCCCAAGCGCGGCGGCTCCTCCCGAGGCCGCCGCCGCCCCACCTCCGCCGCCCGGCGCACCCCTTCAAACAAGCGCGCTGCCTAGCATCTTGGCGATCAGGAAGCTGACACATCTCTGCAGGAGGCACCTTTTGACGCTGGTTCAGATGCAGTCCCGAACGGCGAGCGCCGATTCCGTGCACCGAAAGGCGGCCGAAGTGGTCGACCGGGCCGGACCCCAGGCCCGTGACGACATGAGCGTCGAGGTGGCGCTGTCCGTCATGTCCGCCGCCCGCACGGGCCGACTGGTCGTCTGCGACCAGGACGACCAGGGCATCGGCGTGGTCACCCGGGCCGAACTCGCCGCCGTCCGGGACGGTTTCGCCTACACGGACCGCGTCTGCCTGCGCGATATTCTCGACGTCCATGCGCCCATCACCCCACAGGTGACCAAAGTGGTGGAAGCCGAGCGCGCGACGCGCCGCCTTCGGCCCGCAGCGCTGCCGGCGGTCGACGAGCAGAACACAGCTTCGGTAGCCTTCGTGCTTACCCGCTGAACCGTCTCACCCCCGGCCCGACCGCTCTCCCTACTCCTTGTGAGGCTCCATGCGCTGCGTCATCGCCCGCTTTCCGTTCGATCTCACCAAGAACGGCGTGCTGGAATCGATGAAGGGCATCAAGCCCGAACCGAGCACCGGCGAAACCATCACCATCGGCCGCCGCCAGTACCCCGCCAAGCAGGTCGGCCAGGTGATCACCCGCCAGGATCGCCGTGACTTCACGGCCGCCGAGGTCCTCCGGGCCATGGCCAAGCTCGGCTTCACGTGCCACACCGCCCCCGAGCCGGCCCCTGAGCCCGCCCGTGACCCGCTCGAGCAGGCCTCCGCGATGCTCGGGACCACCACGCCCGCCTGAAGCGGCGACAAGAGTACTGAGACCTGAATGACAGTGGGGCCCGGCCGGAACACCGGTCGGGCCCCACTGTCGTTCAGGTCAGCTGTCCTCGGCCGCGGTCGAGGAGCCCTCCGCTTCGGTGCGGCGGTATTCGGCGTTGATCCGCTGGGCTTCCTCGAGTTGGTCTTCCAAAACGATGATGCGGCAGGCGGCGTCGATGGGCGTTCCCTGGTCGACGAGTTCCCGGGCGCGCGCGGCGATGCGCAACTGGTAGCGGGAGAAGCGGCGGTGGCCGCCTTCCGAGCGGAGCGGGGTGATGAGGCGGGCTTCGCCGATGGCGCGGAGGAAACCCTGGGTGGTGCCGAGTATTTCGGCGGCCCGGCCCATGGTGTAGGCCGGGTAGTCGTCATCGTCGAGACGCCCGAACGAGTCGTCTGCTGTCACTTGCACCTCTCTGTGGAACACGCTTGAGGGGCCCTGGCGCCGAACGGCACCAGGGCCCCTCAAGGAACTACTACACCATCTGCCGGTCAAACGAGAAGAATCATACTCAGGCCGCGATCCAATCTCTAATCCAGCCAACATAGATTTTCGCGTGTTCGTAGGGAAGGTAATCCGCCTCGAACCCGCAGACGTGGCTCCTCGCCGACGCGGAGCAGGTCACCTGCGCGCCGCTGCCGCCCCGACCGCAGCCGTCACGAAAGCCCTGAGGAGCGGATGTCCCGTGTGGTGCGGCCACGCCAGCACCAGGCGGCTCTCGGGGGCGTCCGTGACGGGTACGCACACCACGCCCGGCGGGACCGGGTGCACGAGGGAGCGCGGGAGGACGGCCACCGCCCGGCCCACCGCCACCAGGGGGATCAGCTGTGCGACATCCTTCACCTCGGGGCCGGGCCCGCCGTCGCCGCCGATCCCGGGAACGCCTCTCCAGCGCGGCAGCAGCTCGTCCTTGAGGTCGGCGAGGCGCACCGAGCCGCGGGCGGCCAGCCGGTGGTCGGCGGGCAGGATCGCGACGCGCTCCTCGATGTGGAGCGTTTCGTGGTCGAGGCCCTCCAGATCGTCGAACGGCAGGTACAGCAGCCCCACATCGGCCCGCCCGTCCCGCAGTTGTTCCGCGCGGTCGGCGGGCCCGCTGAACACGATCTCGACCCGGCGCGCGTCGGATCCCTCGGCAAACGCGGCGAGGATCGCCGACAGTAGCTCGGCGTCGCCGCCCGGCTTGAGCACGAGCCGCAGCCGCGCCCCCGACTCCGCGCCCCGGCGGGCCCGCTCCGCGGCGGCGGCCACCGCGCTCAGCGCGTACCGCCCGTCCCGCAGCAGCGCCTCGCCCGCCGGTGTCAATGCGACCTGGCGGCTGGAGCGGACGAAGAGCGTGACGCCGAGCCGCCTCTCCACGCGCTGGATCGCCTTCGACAGGGCCGGCTGCGCGATCGCGAGCCGCTGGGCGGCGCGGCCGAAGTGCAGCTCCTCGGCGACCGCGACGACGTACTCGATCTCCCGTGTCTCCAGTTCAGCCATGCCCACAGGTTATCGTTCGAGGCCGAGCAGATCTTGGACGGAGCCCCCTGCCTCTTGGTTCGATGGCGGCATGATTCACCACACGATGCTCGTATCATTCGACGGCTCCATCCCCGACATCGACCTCGAACAATTCCTTCAGGACATCGAAAAGGTCATGCTCGACTCCGGTCACGTCCAGACGTCCACCACTCGCCGGCACATTCCGGTTCCCGGTGAGGACGCCATCCCCGCGATGATCGCCACGGCGATCGTGCAGTTCGGTGTCGCCGACCTGGAAGCCCTCGGCGCCGCGTTCGTGGCCCCCGGCGTCGGGGAGCTCATCCACCGCTGGCAGGCCAGGTACCCGTACAAGGTCGCCTGGGTGAACCACGCGCCGCTGGACTGAACGCGGCGTCAGTACGCTCGACGGTCCCTGCCGCGGTCCCTGATAAATATGAACGAAACGACGCGCCCCTCGTCCTGGGTTCCGCTTCCTCCTAACGTCGTGCCCGTTCGACCGACGAGGAGGTTGTTGTGGCGCATGCCGGGCAGGGGCGGTTCTCCAGGCGGCAGGTACTGGCGGCGACGGCGGTGGGAATCCCGGGAGTTGGTGTGATGGCCGATGTCGTGGGCGCGGCACCCGCGGGCGCGGCATCGGCCGGGCCGCGCGACTACCGGATACCGGGCCTGCGGGCCCCGGTCGAGCTGATCGAGGACCGCTACGGCGTGCCGCACATCTACGCCGACAACGAGCACGACGTGTTCCTCGCGCAGGGCTTCAACGCCGCCCGCGAGCGCCTCTTCCAGATCGACCTGTGGCGCAGACGGGGGCTCGGTGAGCTTGCCGACGTGTTGGGACCCGACTACGTGGCGCAGGACCGGGCCACCCGCCTGTTCCTGTACCGCGGTGACATGGACGTCGAGTGGGCGCGCTACGCCGAGGACGCGCGGCGCATCGCGACGCAGTTCACCGCCGGGATCAACGCCTACGTGGACTGGCTGGACGCGCACCGCAGCCAACTCCCCGAGGAATTCGGCCTCCTGGGCTACCGGCCGGCCCACTGGGCCCCCGAGGACGTGGTCCGCATCCGCAGCCACGGCCTCACCCGCAACCTGACCAGCGAGGTCAAGCGCGCCCAGGTCGCCTGCGCCGCCGGGGTGGACGCCGACCTGGTGCGCCAGGGGCTGCAACCGGACCACAAGGCGAGCGTGTCGGACGGTTTCGACCCGTGCGTGCTCCCCGACGACGTCCTCAAGGTCTTCGAACTCGCCACGCAAGAAGTGGAGTTCACCGAAGGCGCGGTCCGTCGGGCGGTCGTGCGCGACGCGACGGCCGAGGGCTCCAACAACTGGGTGATCGGCGGGCAGCGCACCGCCACCGGTCGACCGATCCTCGCCAACGACCCGCACCGCTCCTACTCGGCTCCCTCCCTGCGCTACCTCGCGCACCTGAGCGCGCCCGGCCTCGATGCCATCGGCGCTGGGGAGCCCGCACTGCCGGGCATCTCCATCGGGCACAACGGCACCGTCGCCTTCGGCCTGACCATCTTCCCGATGGATCAAGAGGACCTGTACGTCTACGAGTTGGACCCGGACGACCGCACCCGATACCGCTACCAGGACGACTGGGAGCCGATGAAGGTGCTGCGCGAACAGGTGTCCGTGGCGGGGGAGCAGGACCGGGAGGTCGAGCTGACCTTCACCCGGCACGGACCCGTGATCCACGTCGACGAGGAGCACAACCTCGCCTACGCGGTGCGCACCGCATGGCTGGAAGCGGGCACATCACCGTACTTCGGCAGCGTCGCCTACATGCGGGCGCGCAACTACCGCGAGTTCACCGAGGCCATGCGCAACTGGGGTGCCCCGACGGAGAACCAGGTCTACGCCGACGTCGAGGGCAACATTGGCTGGGTGCCCGGCGGGCTCGCGCCCAAGCGGGTCGGGTACGACGGGCTGCTCCCGGTGCCCGGCGACGGCCGCTGCGAGTGGGACGGCTTCCACTCGGGCGACGACCTGCCACGGACCCTCAACCCGGCGGCCGGGTACATCGCCACCGCCAACCAGTTCAACCTGCCGCCGGAGTACCAGGACATGGGACTCGGCTACGAGTGGACCAACCCCTTCCGCCACCAGCGGATCGTGGAGGTCCTCTCGAAGCAGCGCAAGCACACGATCGCCGACTCGCAAGCACTCCAGCACGACCAACTGTCCATACCCGCACGCCGGTTGACCGCCCTCCTGTCCCACCTCGCCAGCAGCGAACCCGACCGCCGCCGCGCCCTGCGCCTGCTCCACGACTGGGATGCCGTCGAATCGCCCGAGTCCGCCGAGGCGGCCCTGTTCGAAGTGTGGCTGTCCAGGCACCTGGGGCCCGGCTTCGTACGGGCCGCGGTCCCGAAGGCCGCCGAGCTGATCGAGGACGCCGACACCCTCGTGCTGCTCGGCGAGTTGGAGAAGCCGGGGCGGTGGCTGAAGGACGGGGCGGCCCGCGACCGGCTGCTGCTCGACACCCTGGGGTCGGCCTACGCAGAGGTCCGTAAGCTGCTGGGCGACGACGAGCGGACCTGGCAGTGGGGCGCGCTGCACCACAGCCTCTTCCAGCATCCGGCATCGTCGGCGCTCAGCGAGGCCGACCGGGCCCGCTTCGACGTAGGGCCGATGCCGAGCGGCGGCTCCCCGGACACGGTCAACGCGGCGACGTACCGGACCAGCGACTTCCTGCACACCAGCGGCCCCTCGTTCCGGGTCGTCCTGGACGTGGGTGACTGGGACTCGTCCGTGGCGGTGAACACCCCCGGCCAGTCCGGCGACCCGGACGACCCGCACTACCGCGACCTCGCAAAACCCTGGCTCAAGGGCGAGTACTTCCCGCTCGCCTACAGCCGCGCGGCCGTCGAGAAGATCGCCGCACGACGTGTGCGGCTCCTCCCGGCCGAAGCGTAAAACACCTCGAAGTCCCTCAACCCGCCGGTCGGTACTCCTGCTCGGGCCGCCCCGTGGCCCCGTACCGCAGCCGCATGCGCAGCAGGCCGGCCGTGCACAGTCCCGCGAGGTGGCGCTGTGCCGTGGCGCGGGAGATGCCGATGGCCCGGCCCACCTCCGCGGCGGACAGGGCGCCGTCGCCCTGCCGGACGGTGGCGAGCACCAGTTGGCGGGTGGCGGCGTGCGCGCCGGTGGGGCGGTCGCGGTGCGGTGGCGGCGCGGAGAGCGTGGCCACCGCCTCGTCGATCGTGTCCTGGTCGACGTGCGGGGAGTCCAGCGCGCGGCGGTAGCGGGCGTAGCCGCGCAGGCGGTCGACCAGGCGCTGGGGAGGGAACGGCTTCGCGAGGTAGGCCAGCGCACCGGCCGACAGCGCCGCGCGCACGGTCCCTCCCTCCGTCGCCGCGCTCAACACGAAGCAGTCGCAGGGCAGTTCACGGACCAGGTCCACGCCGGACGCGTCCGGCAGGAACACGTCCACCAGTGCCAGATCGACCGCCTGATTCCGTACGATCTCGCGCGCCTGCTCGGCCGACTGCGCGGTGGCCACCACCGTGAATCCGGGCGCCTGCGCCACGTGGGACGCGTGCAGGCCCGCCACGTGGAAGTCGTCGTCCACGACCAGCACCGACAGTGTGGTCCTCTCGCTCACCGTGTCTCCTCCAGTACGCCAGGCAGCCGTGCCACGAACACGGCGCCGCCGGGATCCTCGTCGCCCACCGGGCCGCCCGGTGTCACCAGGTCGACCTCCCCGCCGCGACCCCGTGCGATCTGCCGCACCAGCGCGAGGCCGACGCCCCGGCCGCCGGGCGTTGATGTGTCCTCCTTGGAGGAGACACCCTCCGTGAAAATGTCCTCGGTGCTGTCCGCCGGGACGCCGTCACCGCTGTCCGCCACGGTGATCACGAGCGTCGAGCCGTGCGCCATCAGCTCCACTTCCACCTGACGTGGAGTGCGGCTGCCCTCGCCCGCCGCGTGCACGGCGTTGTCGAGGAGGTTGCCGAGGACGGTGGTGACATCGACCGGCTGGGTGACGGGGGAGTCGACCCACGTGCCCTCGCCGAGGGTCAGGTCCACGCCTTTCTCCCGTGCCTGGGCCGCCTTCGCACGCAGGAAGGTGCGCAGGTATGCGTCGTCCACCGCGTCCAGGCCCGCCAGGGAGACCGACGTCGAGCCCGTGCCGAGGAGTTCCTCCAAGTAGCGGGCCGCCTGGGTCAGATGGCCGCCGTGGACCAGGCCGGCCACCACGTGCAGCCGGTTGCTGAACTCGTGGCGTTGGGCACGCAGCGCCGAACCCATCGCCTGCACCGCGTCCAGCTGCCGGGTCAGGGACTCGACGTCGGTGCGGTCCTTGACGGTGACGAGCGTGCCCAGATCCCGGTCGGCCCGGCGCACCCGTCGGGCCGACACCACGAGGACCCGTTCGCCCGCCGTGGCCACCACCGGCTCACCGCCACCGCCGTCCGGCCGGGCCGCGCGTGCCACCTCCAACACCCGTGGATTGAGGCCCCATTCGGACACCGGGGCGCCCACCGAACCGTCCACCGCGAGCAGTCGCCGCGCCTCGTCGTTGACGACCGTCACCCGCTCCTGCGCGTCGAGCGCCAGGACACCGTCGCCGATGCCGTGCAGCACCGCCTCCTGCTCCTGCACGAGCCCCACCAGTTCCTCCGGCTCCAGGCCGAGCGTCAGCCGCCGCCACCGGCGGGCGAGCGCCGCGGACGCCGTCACACCCACGAGCAGTGCCACCGCCAGGCAGGCCAGACCGACGAGGAGGACGCGTACGACCTGGTCGTGCACGTGACTGGCGGCGACCCCGGCATTGGCCTCGCCCACCACGCGACGGCTGTGCGGGGCGTAGACCGGGACCTTCGCCACGATCTCCTCGCCGAGGTGTGCGTGGTCGTGGTCCAGCACCTCGTGCCCGGCCAGCGCACGCGACGGGTCGGTGCTCACCATGCGCCCGAGCTGGCTCCGCTGCGGGTGGGCGAGGCGGACGCCGCGGTCGTCAGTGACCACGACGAACAGGGATCCGGTACGGGCCCGGGCGGCCTGCGCCAGCGCCTGCACCGGTCCATCGGCGAGCGCCGCGACGTCCCGCTCCGCGCGGGCCCGCCGGTGCCCGTCGCCGGACACGGAGTAGCGGGCCGCCTGCTCGCGGACGACCGGATTCGCGGCGACCGTGCGGGCCACCCCCAGCGCCCGCAGCTGGTACTCGCGCTCGACGTGCTGATCGTTGACGTATGCGAAGGCTCCGAAGGCGGCTGTGAGGGCCAGCGCGACGACCGCGCTCTGCAGCAGCAGTACCTGGGTACGCAGCCGCAGGCGCCGACGGCGCCACCGCATGGACCTGGAGAACCTCACATCGCGACGGTATCCGCCGCCTCCCACGCGGCCGTCGGGGGCCCCGGTCCGAGCGTGCACTCAATGAGCACAACCCGCACAAGGCGGGTTTCGCGGCTTGCGCGCGCAACCTGTTCGGCGTGGATCGGCGCGGGATACGTTCACCCGGTTCATCCCCCGGCCGACCCCGTACGTGTGTGTCGACCCATCCTGCCCGAGCCGCTTTTGACCAGGAGTTCCCCCATGACACCAGCCACCGCAGAGGCCAGGGACGCCCTCCGCGACAGCACCCGCGGAGGCCGCCGGTGACCACGCACACCTGGGGGCTCCTGGCCATCCTGGTCCTGTCCATCGTCGCGCTGATCACACTGATCAACACGCGGCTTCGGCTGCACCCCTTCCTGGCCCTGACACTGGTCTCGCTCGCCGCGGCCGTCGCCGCCGGTGAACCCGCGGAGAAGATCGCCGAGTCCCTGGAGACGGGCGCGGGCTCCATCCTCGGCGACGTCGGTGTCACCCTCGCCTTCGGAGCGATGCTGGGACGGCTGCTGTCCGACTCCGGAGCCACCGACCGCATCGCCCGGCTCATCGTCGACCGCGCCGGACGCAGATCGCTGCCGTGGTACATGGCCGGAGCGGCCTTCGTCATCGGCATCCCGATGTTCTTCGAGGTCGGCCTCATCGTGCTGCTGCCGCTGATCTTCAGCGTGGCGCAGCGGCTGCGCGACGACCACGGCGTCAAGGGCTCCCCGTATGTGACCCTCGCGGCCCCGGCGATCGCCGCCCTGTGCACCCTGCACGGCATGGTGCCGCCGCACCCGGGACCGCTGATCGGTGTGAGCGGCCTGCACGCCAACCTCGGTCTGACCATCGGTGTCGGCCTGGTGTGCGCGATACCCACGGTCATCCTCGCGGGCCCCGTCTACGGCCGCTGGATCGCGCCGCGCCTGGACGTGCGTCCGGACAGCACGCTCGTAGCCCAGTTCACCGGGCAGCGGACCGATGACGGTGACACCCCCGACCCGCGACCGGCGCGCCGAAGTGTGCCGACCGGCCTGGCGGTCGCCGCGGTCCTGGTCCCCGTCGTCCTGATGCTCCTGAACACCATCGCCGACCTCGTGCCCGCGCTGCCCGAGGGACTGCGGCACACCCTCGCCCTCACCGGTTCGCCGGTCGTCGCGATGTTCTTCGGCCTGCTCTTCGCACTGTTCGTCGTGGCGCTGCCCAGCGGAGTGGGTGGCGAGGCGATCCGCGACTCCCTGGGCGAGAGCCTGCGGTCCGTGGCCGGCATCCTGCTGATCATCGCGGGCGGCGGCGCGTTCAACCAGGTCCTCGAGGACTCCGGCATCGGCAAGGCGGTGGAGTCGGCCGCCTCGGGTGCACACCTCAACGTACTCGTCCTGGGCTGGCTGTTGGCGCTGCTGCTGTCCTTCTCGACGGGCTCCGCGACGGTGGGCATCGTCGCCGCCACCGGGGTCCTCGCCCCGATGGCCGCCACCGAGTCGAGCCTCTCCACCTCGCTGCTGGTCGTCGCCATCGGCGCCGGTTCCGTGGGCCTCAACTACGTGAACCACGCGGGTTTCTGGCTGGTCAAGGAGTCCTTCGGGATGACCCTCGGGCAGGCCACCAAGTCCCACACCGTCATCCAGACACTGGTGAGTGTGTGCGGACTTCTGATGACACTGCTGCTGTCACTGCTGGCCTGACACGGTGATGAGGATGCGAAGGTCCCGTCGGGACGCGTGAAGGCTCCACACATCCCTCTCCACCGCTTTGACCTCGGTGGAGAGGGGTAAATAGGTTCGGGCGCCGAGTACTTGCCCCGCACGCCACGAAACGGAGCCTGCCCCGTGTCCTCCCATGACGCCCTGACGTCGTCCGCCCTCAGCAGTGAGAACCCGGTGACCGGCGCCCCCGAGTGGCTGCGGGACAACCTCGGCACGTTCGTCGGCGTTCCGCTGCGCATCCTCCTGATCGTTCTCGGCGCCATGCTGGTGCGCGCGCTCGCCCAGCGGGCGATCACCCGGACCGTGAACAGGGTCCTGCAGGCCAACGAGCAGGACGGCGAGCCCCGGCGCACCACCCGCGGCCCCGCCGTGCTGCAGCGCGACGCCACCCGTGCGCAGGAGCGGCGCGAGCAGCGGGCACGCACCATCGGCTCGGTGCTCAGCAGCATCGTGACCATCGTCGTCGCCGTCATGGGCCTGGCGATGATCCTCGACCAGATCGGCATCGCGCTCGGCCCGCTGCTCGCCAGCGCCGGCGTGGTCGGACTGGCGATCGGCTTCGGCGCGCAGAGCCTCGTCGCCGACTATCTGGCCGGAATGCTCATCATGATCGAGGACCAGTACGGCGTCGGTGACTCGGTCGACCTCGGCGAGGCCATCGGCGAGGTCGAGCACGTCGGCCTCCGGCTCACGCAGGTTCGCGACCTCAACGGTGGCCTGTGGCACATCCGCAACGGCGAGATCATGCGCGTCCGCAACGACAGCCAGGAGTGGGCCCGCGCGGTGCTCGACGTGTCGGTGGCGTACGACTCCAACCTGGAGAAGGTCTTCGCCGTACTGGAGGAGACCGGCATGTCACTGCGCTCGGACCACGACTACAAGGGTGTCCTCCTCGAGGACCCGTCGGTGTGGGGTGTGCAGTCCATCGAGGCCGACGGCATAGTGGTGCGGCTCGTCGTGAAGACCGCGCCGCTGAAGCAGTGGGCGGTCACGCGTGAGCTGCGCCGCCGCGCCAAGGAGGCCCTCGACGTGGCCGGCATCGAACTGCCCTTCCCCCAGCGGGCGGTGTGGGTGCGCGGCGGCAAGGACGCCGACGCGCAGGACGAGCGCGCCGACGTCCCGATGTCGCGCTGAACGCGGTGTCCCGGGACTACGAGGCCGGGTTCCGGGCGGCATCGAGTTCCGTCAGCCGGGTCACCAGGAGAGCGGCCTCCTCGGGATCCACGCGGATGTCGAAGACCTCGTGGAGCAGCTGGGGCACCTCGCGAGGGGGCACGGTCTCCGTGACGGCTTCCCGGCCCGGTCGCTCCGTCGTCCACACCAGTGCGTCGAGTGTGCCGTGCCGGTCCGTGCGCAGGCGCTGGATGTACGGGCGGGTGACGAAGGGGGAGCGGTCGTGGGTGGCCACGAAGTGGTTCCCGACCGCGTAGTCGACGGGGTACTGCGGGTTCTCCGTGAAGACCTGCCGCACCGTCCAGCCCTCGGGCCCCTCCGGACCGTCACCACGCTGGTGCACCGCCCAGCCCTCCGCACCGTGGGTGATGACCTGCCGGCGCAGCAGGTACGGCCACGGTCCGCCGTCACCGCGACCGCCGTCGACCAGCTCGATGGGTGCCAACGGGCTGGCGCCGAACCCGATGTCGACCAGCCACCGCCCGCCGCCCACCTCCACGATCAGCATCGCGTGGGTCGGCGGGCGGGGTGTGTCGGCGTCCGCGCCGAGCTGCACGCGCGCGGAGACGGCGGTGAAACGGAACCCGAGCGCCTCCAGCGCGGCGGCGAACAACACGGTGTGCTCGTAGCAGTACCCGCCCCGGCCCCTGCGTACCAGCTTGTCCTGGACCGACGGCACGTCGATCCGCACCTCGCGGTACAGGAACGAGTCGAGGGTGTCCCACCGCAGCGTCAGCACGTGCGCGCGTTGCAGGGCCGCCAGTGTCTCCAGGGTGGGCGCACGGTCGCCCGCGTACCCGAGGCGGGCGAGATAGGCGTCCAGGTCGAGTTGTTCGCTGCTCCACATGTGGGGGTCAACCTCGACGGACTCGGCGGCTATTCCGCACCCCGCACCGACACCCCGCTCACCCCTTCAGCATCCGCTCGCTCAGCTCCCACAGCCGCCGCGCGGAGTCGGGGTCGAGGGAGTGCGACATGGCGTCGGCCGGGATGCTGTCGGCGGTCAACGGGCGCTCCTCGTCGTCCAACGGCGCGATGTCGCTGTCCTTGAGGTAGACGCCACCGATGTTCGCGAGCGCCGGGTGCGCGGCGCCGAACACGATCGTCGCGGCGCCCTGCGCCGCTGTCTTCTTCCCGAGGGCGGGGTCGATGACCGGCCGCCCCTGCTCGTCGATCAGGCCCTCGGCGCGCAGCGCCTCCTCGCCCGCCGCGCTGTTCAGGGCGGTGCCGACGACGACGCCGGGATGGGCGGAGTAGGCGCGGATGCCGTCGGCGGCGTGGCGGTGGTCGAGCTCGACGGCGAACAGAACGTTGGCGCACTTCGACTGCGCGTACGCGAGGCCGGGGTTGTAGTCGCCCGCCGCGAAATGGATGTCGTCCCAGCGGATGCCGGACATGCGGTGGGCGCCGGAGCTCACGTTGACGACGCGGGCTCCGTGCGCGGCGCGCAGGGCGGGCAGCAGGTCGAGAGTGAGCTGGAAGTGGCCGAGGTGATTGACGGCGAACTGCAGCTCGTAGCCGCGCCCTTCGACCTCGCGAGTCGCGGGGGCGGCCACGCCGGCGCAGTTGACGAGGGTGTGCAGGGGGTGGCCCGTGGCGTTCCACCGGTCGGCGAAGGCGGTGACGGAGGCCGGGTCGGCCAGGTCCAGGCGTCCGGTCTCCACCCCTTCGACGCCGGCCGTGGCCAGTGCGTCCGCGGCGCGCCGCGGGTCGCGGGCGGCGACGGTGACCGAGGCGCCCCTGGCGGCGAGGGTGCGGGTGATCTCCCGGCCGATTCCGGCGTGGCCGCCGGTGACGACGGCGTACTTGCCGGTCAGGTCGACGTCGGCGAGGACCTCGGCCGCTGTCGACGCGGGCGTGAATCCGGAGCCGATGGGCTGCTGCTTGGTGGTCATGAGTCATGTCCTCTCGGGGTGTGGCGCGTGTCGACCTCGGAGCGGCCGCCGGCCACTTTCCGGAACGTTGCTCCGTTTAGTTTACGGAGCGCTGTTCCGTTTCGGCAAGCGCAGTAGGGTTCTCTTCGACGATCAGTGCTCGGGAGGAAAGCGTGGAAACCACGGAAGGCCAGGTCGGGGGAGTGGGCCGCGGCAAGCGGGCCGATGCGGCGCGCAATCAGGAGAAGCTGCTCGCCGCGGCCGCCCGGGTGTTCGTGACTTCCGGCGTCGACGCGCCCGTGCGGCGGATCGCGGCCGAGGCCGGCGTCGGCATGGGCACGATCTACCGGCACTTCCCGACCCGCGCGGAACTCGTGGTCGCCGTCTTCCGCCACCAGGTCGAGGAGTGCGCGGAGGCGGGCCCGCGCCTGCTGGCCGAGGCCGGATCCCCGTTCGAGGCGCTGCGCGCGTGGGTCGACGTGTTCGTGGACTTCCTGGTCACCAAGCACGGCCTGGCCAACACGCTGGAACCGGAAGGCAGCGGTTTCGCCGCGCTGCACTCGTACTTCATCGACCGCCTGATGCCCGTCGCCGAGCAGCTGTTGGACGCCGCCGTCGAGGCCGGCGAGATCCGGCCCGGCGTGCGGCCCTACGAACTCCTGCGCGGCATCGGCAACCTCTGCATCGGCCACGAGAGCGACACCGACTACGACCCGCGCCGGCTGATCGACCTGCTACTGCGGGGGCTCCAACAGCCGCGCTGAATGGGCGTGTTGGACTCTGGAAGGTTGTTTCACGGAGGATGTCCCCGCTCGCCCGCTGGTGTGACCTTCAGGCGCGCCGCCCGCCCAAGATGGTGCCCACACCGAAGACTGGCGGCATGATCTTGCGCCCCACCTCCGCCCGGCTCCTGCAGCGTGCCGCTCTGGTCGCCGCCACCGCGCTCACGACCGCCCTGTCGGCCACCCTCGTCGCAGCGCCCGCCGCCTCGGCCGCCCCCTGCGCCGACTCCTGCGGCGGTTCCGCCGTCGTGGCCCCGCTGTCCCAAGCGCCGCCCGCCGTCGGCGCGTGCACGAGCCCGGAGCCCGTGGTGTGCGAGATCCGCCGCTCCACGCCCGACGAGCGGGAGGAACAGCGCGACATCCGCATGCGCTACCTCGACCTCATCGGCGACATGGACCACGTACGGTGCACGATGCGCGCCGACGGGCGCAGCCCCGAGGAGATCGCCCGCCGCCTGGTCGACATGCGCAACGACGCCAAGGAGATCACGCGGGCCGGCATGACACCGGAGGAGGTCCGGGTCCTCGAAGCGCGCAACATGGTGAAGTACGGCAACCCGCTCGGCCCCACCGCCGACCAACTCCACGCCAAGTACGGCTCCTGGGAGAAGGTCGCCGACGCCGCCACCCGCACCAGCCGCGCCGTCGACGGCGAACTCGGGCTCGCGTACCTCCCGTGCCCCTGCGACGTACCCGCCGCGGCCTGACCGTTGGGGCGAGGCGGGCACACGCGGTCAACCGCCCGCTCGGTCCCCGTCCGCCGCGCAGGCTGCCGGTGGTGGGGTGGCCGCCTCGTCGTCATGAGCGGGTGGCGGCCAGACGGGGCGGTGGTGCCGGGGCAGCGCCTCCAGGGCCCCGCGCACGGTCGAACGGGACGGCAGCAGTTCGTCGCTGCCGGTCTGGGTGAGCAGATCGGACAGTCGGCGTCCGGGACCGGCCAGCAGCAGCAGCCCCTCGCGGCGCTGCAGCAACCAGCGTGCGGCCAGTAGGCAGTTGAGGCCGCGCGAGTCGCAGAACGTGAGTGCCGTCACGTCAAGCACCAGGTGCCGGTGCCCGGACAGCACGCGGGTCCCGATCGAGCGGAGGAAGAACTGCTCGCAGTTCTGGTCGAGTTCCCCGCTCACGCGCAGCACCGCACAGTGCTCGCACCTCGCCAGTTCGGTGACGGACAGGCGACCGGCCTGCGTGGACATCGCGCCTCCCGCGAGTCGTATGGATACGACGTGTCTTCCTCGGTTGCCCCGGTCCTTCCCCCGTACGCGCAGCAGTACATCAATGAGCGCAGTCTTTCCGTAGACCTGCGCCACACGTGTGACGCGGCGTCAAGTTACAGGTGTGTAACAGGGGGTGGTGGGTATGAGCCGTCCACGCCGCACTCCCGACGGGGGAGTGCCTTCCGCACGAGGGAGCGACGAAGATGCCCCAGGCCGACAGTACGGTGATCCAGCGACCCGATTCGCCCGAACGACATACCACCGGCCTTGGCGGCCCGGCCCCGGCGGCCGACGCGCCGGGCCTCTTGGCACTCCCCGACACGGGTGGCCGCACGGCGGCGGACATCCGCGACCTGTCCAAGGCGCTGTTCGCCCGGCTCGGTGAACTCGAGGAGGGCACCCACGAGTACGCGTACGTACGAAACAACCTCGTCGAGCTCAACCTGAACCTCGTGCACTACGCCGCGCGGCGCCTACGGGCTCGCAGCGACTCCTACGAAGACGTCGTACAGGTCGGAACGATCGGTCTGATCAAGGCCATCGACCGCTTCGACCTGTGCCGGGGAGCGGAGTTCACCAGCTTCGCCCTGCCCACCGTCATGGGCGAGATCAAGCGCTTCTTCCGTGACACCACCTGGGCCGTCCACGTTCCCCGCAGGTTGCAGGAGCTGAGCCATCACATCGACCGGGCGAACACCCGCCTGGAGCAGGACAACGGCCATGCGCCCACCGTCGCCGAACTCGCCGCCCATCTGGGCCTGGACGAGGACGAGGTCGCCGAGGGGCTGACCGCGGCCAACGGCTGCACCGCCGCTTCGCTGGACTGGTCGGCCGACGCCGACGACACGCTGGCCGACCATATCGGCTGCCACGACCCGGAGTTGGCCAAGGCCGAGAACCTTCAGGCCCTCAAACCGCTGATCGCCGGCCTCTCGCCGCGGGAGCGCACACTCCTCGCGCTGCGCTTCGTCGACGAGCTGACGCAGGCCGAGATCGGACGCGAGCTGGGCGTCTCGCAGATGCAGGTCTCCCGCCTCCTCACGCGCGTCCTGGACCGGTTGCGGGACCGGCTCGGCGAGTAGGTCGCGGCGCCCGGGCCCCGCCGCAGCAGTCCTGCGCGGCGGGGCCCGCCCGCGGGGGCGGGTGATTCAACACACGGCGACGGGGGCGCCCCGGTGCGCGTCCGGAAACGCTCCGGCGGGCTGCAGGACCAGGTCGCAGGTGTCCAGCAAGGACTGCCTCTGACGCGCGCTGGCCGTCTGCAACCACGCCAGCGCGTCACCGACGGCACAGTCCTCGCGCGCGGCCACGTAACCGGCGGCCCGGTGGATCCGCTCCCAGCGGGCCGCGCGGGTGTCGGTGGCCCAGACCGGCTCGGGGCCCGCGGGGTTCGCGTGCGCGGGGCGCCAGCGCAGCAGTTCCTCGCGGGCGAGCACGGCGGCTTGTTCGGCCTCGGCGATGTGTGCCGCGGTCAGGCGGGTGGGGCGGGTGAAGTAGAGGCAGATCACACCGACAGGACGGAACTCGCGGTGCAGCGGCAGCGCCAGGACGTGTCGCACCCCGGGCAGATCGTCGGACCAGTACGGCGCGTGCGACCGGTCGTCATGGTCGTGCACCTCGGGGACGAAGACGGTCCGTGCCTCCAACGCGGCGCTGACCGACGGCCCCTCGGCGTGCGTGAACTGGGCGGCCTCGGCCCGCAAGGCGACCTCGTCACTGGCGTACAACAACTGCCACTGCTCGAGGCAGGGGAACAGGGACATCGTCGCGTGCTGCGCGCCCAGTGACCGGGCGAACGCCGTGCACAGCCGTGTGGGCAGGGCGCGCCGACCCACGGCCGCCGCGAGCGACACATCATGAACGATCGACGGGCCTTCCATCAACATGCACAGCACATCCCTTCCGTAGCGGTGGGAGTCCGTCTACCACCGGTACGCCGATCTCACGCACCCGATCTGCCACCCCATCGGGCGAGTGTCCCGCTCCCCGCGGCGGGCAGCCGAACACGATGAGACTGGTCGAAGACGTGGAACGGACGATGGAGCGCTGGACCGACACGATGTGGTCCCGGCTGCTCCCGCCCCGGCGCAAGCGGGGCGAGGTGGTGTCGATACTCCGCCGCCAGTGCGACGACCAGGCGCTGATCCTGGGACGACAACGTGTCCTGGTCCCCAACGCCTTCGTCGTCGAACTGCCCCCACCGGTCCACCTCCAACTCGCCGCGAACGGCGGCGATGTGGGCCGCCACCTGGCCGTCCAGGTCCGCCGCCACGCCGCGGAGTCGGGCTACACCTTCGCGGGCCCCGTGGCCGTCCACCTGAAGCCATCGACGAGCAGCACCCTCGGCCGCTTCCGTGTCCACAGCCGCATCGCGCCCCTCACGGCGCAGCGCCGGGGCGAGTGAACTCGCAGGGCTGCTGGCCGAACTCCGCCGTCCTCGCGCACCATGTCACCAACCGCGTGTCCGTAAGGGGAGTTGGTGAAGGTGTGAGTGGCATGGAGCAGCGCCGTGGCGGGATGTCCCGGATGGCGCCCGGGGGCGCTCTGGCCGTGGTCGCGGCGAGCACGTTGTTGTCGATGAGCGTGTGGTTCTCCGCGTCGTTCGTGCTGCCGCAGTTGAAGGAGGAGTGGGGGCTGAGTCCCGGTTCCGGGGCGCTGTTGACCGTCGCCGTGCAGCTCGGGTTCGTCGTGGGGGCGGTGTCGTCGGCGATGTCCGGGCTGGCCGACCGGGTGGCGAATCGCCTTCTGATGTGTGGTGGCGCGGTGGGGGCCGCGTTGGCCAACCTTGGTGTGCTGCTCGCCGATGGGCTGTGGGCGGCCGTCGTGCTGCGGCTGGTCACCGGATTCTTTCTCGCGGCTGTGTATCCGCCGGCGCTCAAGGAGACCGCGACATGGTTCCGTGCCGGGCGGGGCAAGGCGCTGGGCGTCATGATCGGCGCGCTCACCGTCGGCTCGGCGCTGCCCCATGCCGTGAACGCCGCCGGGGGTGTGGACTGGCATCTCGTCATCGCCGTGACGTCCCTGATGGGCGCGTGCGGGGGCGTGCTCGCCCTCGCCCTGCGGTCGCCCGGTCCGTATCCGTTCCCGCGGCGGAAGGTCACCGTCGGGGGCGCCCTGCGGTCGCTGCGCAATCGCGATGTCGTCCTCGCGGACCTCGGGTACGTGGGGCACATGTGGGAGCTGTACGCGATGTGGGGCACGGTGGCGTCGCTGCTGGCGAGCGTTCCGGTGGTCGAGGAGTCGGGCCGTACGGACGCGCTGGCATCCACGATCGCCTTTGTGTGCATCGGAGTTGGCGCCTTCGGATGCCTCGTGGGCGGGATTCTCGGCGACCGGTGGGGGCGTGCCTCCTCCGCGCGGCTCTGCCTCGTCTGTTCCGGTGGGGCCGCGCTGCTGCTCGCTGCCGGTGTCGACGCGATGCCGTCGGTCCTGGTCATCGCGGTGTGCGTCTTCTGGGGGTTCTGGGTGGTGGCGGACTCCGCCCAGTTCTCCGCGCTGGTCACCGAGCGGGCCGACCCCGAATACGTGGGCGGGGCACTGTCGTTGCAGCTGGCGCTTGGCTACTCGACCACCGCGCTCACGCTGTGGGGCGTCCCCGTACTGGTCGAACACACGTCGTGGCGGGTCGCGCTGCTGGTGCTCGCGGTGGGGCCCGTCGTGGGTGTGGTGGCCATGAGCCAGTCGATCGTCAGGGACCGGCGCGGGGTGGCGGCCTGAGTTCCGCTCCGGCCCACGGGCCCGCGCCTGCCGCTCGTAGCGCCCGTAATAACCCCTGCGCCGCAACCCCCAGCGGGGCAGGATCCGCCGGTCCTGGCAGTCCGAGAGTCCTAGGGCGTGTTTCGAAAGTCCCGTCTGCCTCGCGGGGTCTGGCACGCACGCTCGCGGCGTTGCCGAAATGCCCTAGTAGCTCCGCTACGAGACCATTCCGGCG